>CAWAHC010000004.1:0-39987 GCA_963781765.1 uncultured Gemmatimonadaceae bacterium | reverse complement strand
CGGGGCTGCTCTGGGCTGTCAAGGCGGAAGGGGGGCCCCGAAGTTCGAGACGCGGAGTGCGGGGCCGGGCAGCCCAGAGGAAATTGAGTGACGGCGGGGAGGATTGCCCGGGAGGCCCGTCGGATAGTAGATTGTACAATTGTACAACCGCAGAGGATGGCATGCAGCTGATCGTGGATACGTCCGTGCTGATCGCCGTTCTGACCGGGGAAGCGACCCGGCCCGCGCTGCTGCGGGCGACTCGCGGCGCCGAACTCGTCGCCCCGGCCTCCGTGCACTGGGAGGTTGGGAATGCGCTCTCGGCGCTGGTGAAGCGCCGCCTCGCCACGAGGCAGGATGTGCTGGATGCCGCCGCGGCGTACGAGGAAATCCCGCTTCGCTTCGTGGATGTCGACATCGGCCATGCGCTGGAGCTGTCCGCCGACCTCGGCCTCTACGCGTACGACGCCTATCTCGTCGCCGCTGCGCAATCGCAGCGAGCACCGCTACTGACACTCGACGCCGGCCTGGCGCGGGCCGCGCGCACCGCCGGCGTGCGGCTCAAGGAGATCGGAGCATGAAGGAGTACACCTATTCGGAAGCCCGGCAGAAACTCGCCGCTGTGCTGGAGCGCGCGCGCCGCGAGGGCTCGGTCCGCATCCGCCGCAAGGACGGAACGGTGTTCGTCCTTCGGCCCGAGCGCACCGTGGCGTCGCCGCTCGATGTTCCTCCGGTGCCGCTGGGACTGACGCGCGAGCAGGTGATCGCCGCGGTGCAGGACGGGAGGCGGCCGGCGTAGTCGTCCGGCTCGTCGCAGGTATTCGTGCCGGCCGCCGCCCGATCCGATCCCGCGCCACCGTGGGGTGAGACGCGTCCTGGATTGCATACAACTCGACGACGATCGGGCGCTACTGCACCACGTCCACCTGGCCGTTCTCGTTCGAGATCACGGCCACCGCGCCCCCGGCATCGAAGGCAACCCGCCGCGGAACGCCGCCCACGTCGAAGGTCGTCACCACGGCGCCCGTGGCCGCATCGAGCACGGTCACCGTGCCCGACGCCGGTGACGTCACGTAGAGCTGCGTGCCGTCGAGCGTGGGCCGGAGCCCGAACGCTTCGGGGAGGGTGAACTGGTGCTGCACGGCCAGCGTGGCGGCTTCCAGCACGTCGACCCAACCGGACTGGTTGGCCACGTAGAGTACCGTGCCGTCCGGCGAGAGCGCGACGTCCTGAGGCCCGCCGCCGACGGCCGCCGAATCCTGAACGGCGCCGGTGGCGGCGTCGATTCGCCAGACCATGCCCCGGATGGACGACACGTACAGCGTGGTCCCATTCGAATTGAGCGCGATGCCCTGCAGCCCGCCGCCGAGGGTGATCGTGTCGGTCACGGTGAGACTCGCCGTGGACACGACGTACACGTTGCCGTCCTCGGAGGAGACGAAGAGCCGCTGCGCCGTGCGCGAGAGGGCCAGGCGGTAGGCGTTGGCGGCCACGTGGACCATGCCCGCGGACGCGCCGGACGACACGTTGATCGCGTGCACGGCGCCGTCGTTGTAGTCGCTGACGTACGCCATTCTCCCGGTCGCGTCGAACACGACGTCCCCCGGATCCGCCCCGACCGCGATCTGCGTCCCCGCCACCCCGGACGCCAGGTCTATGGGCGTCACGCTGTTCAGATCCTGCAGGGTGACGTACACCAATCCGGCAGGCGAGACCGCGATTCCGAACGGGCGACCGTTCGGCGCGGTCAGCGGAGAGGCGAGCACGCCGTTCGGGTGCCCCATAAAACCGAACGTCTCGGGCCGGGTGGAGCTCCGGCACGACGCAAGCGATGCGGCGGCCGTGATGGCGACGGCGTACGCGGTGGCAGCGGTGGTGTAGGCGCGGGCGCGGGGATTCAACATGAGGGCAGGGTAATCGAAAGGGCCGGACTCGAAACTGCAGTGTAGAATGCTCCCGGCCGCGACATTGTTCCATCCCCAACCGGAAATCGGGGAGCCGCAAAGGTGCCCGATTGCGAGCGGTCGCATCGATTCGTCGGGGTTTCTGCTGAGACCACGGCTCCGCGCCGGAGATGGCGCGCGCTGTCCCCGCCAACCGCGGCCACACGATGTTGAGTGTTTCGCCATTGAATTCCGCGCCGGCCGGTCCATCTTCAAAGAGCGTGGCCCCTCTGCCCGGAGGCCTATGAAGAGTCGCCCAGGTGATTCCCCTGATGCTGGTGCCGCCGTGATCCGTGCCCGGCTCGCGGCAATTGTGGATTCGTCGAACAACGCAATCATCAGCAAGGATTTCGACGGGACCATCCGCACCTGGAACCCTTCGGCCGAGCGCATCTTCGGCTACACGGCCGGGGAGATCATCGGCGAATCCATCTTTCGACTGGTTCCGCCCCAACTGCACGACGAGGAGCGATCCATCCTGGCACGGCTCGCCGCGGGCGAGACGATCGACGAGTACGAGACCACCCGCGTGCGGAAGGACGGCAAAACGGTGGCCATCCAGCTCTCCGCGTCGCCGATTCGCGACGGCGAGGGCCGGTTGGTGGGCGCCTCCGCGATCAAGCGCGACGTCACTCAGGTGCGGTCGCTCGAAGCGCAGTTGCGGCAGGCGCAGAAGATGGAAGCGGTGGGGCAGCTCGCCGGCGGCATCGCCCATGACTTCAACAACCTGCTCTCGGTGATCCTCGGCTACGGCCAGCTACTCGCCGAGGCTCTGCCAACGGAGAATCCGCTCCGCGAGAGCGTGGACGAGATCGTGAAGGCCGGCGCCCGGGCCGCCGAGCTCACCGGGCAGCTCCTCTCGTTCAGCCGCCAGCAGGTGATGGACCTCCGCGTGGTCGATCTCAACGCCGTGGTGCAGGGCGTGGAATCGATGCTGCGACGGCTGGTGGGGGAGGACGTGGAGTTCGACCTCGTGTTGAGCCCCGAACCGGCGCGGTGCCGGGCCGACGCCGGGCATCTGGGTCAGGTGCTGATGAATCTCGCCGTCAACGCGCGCGACGCGATGCCCGGCGGGGGCGAGCTGATCGTCGAGGTCGGGGTCGTCGAGCTGGACGCCGACTACGCGAAGAGCCACGCCGACGCCCGGCCGGGGCCCCACGTGATGATCTCCGTGACCGACACGGGGTGCGGGATGTCGCCGGACACGCAGGCCAGAATCTTCGAGCCGTTCTTCACCACCAAGGGCGAGGGCCGGGGCACGGGGCTGGGGCTCTCCACCGTCTACGGGATCGTGAAGCAGATCGGCGGCAACGTGTGGGTCTACAGCGAGGTGGACCGGGGCACCACGATCAAGGTCTATCTGCCGCGCACCGAGGAGCAGGTCGCGCCCGAAAGCCAGGCGGCGCGCACGGCCCCGAAGCCGGGAACCGAGACGATCCTGCTGGTCGAGGACGACGCGCAGGTCCGCAAACTCGTCCACGACGTTCTGACCCGCGCCGGCTACCGCGTGCTCGAGGCGCCCGGCGGCAGTGAAGCGCTGGTACTCAGCGCCGGGCTCGCCGATCCGATCCATCTGCTGCTCACCGACGTCGTGATGCCGGCCATGGGCGGGCGCGAGCTGGCCGAGCGACTGCTCGAGACGCGGCCGGACATGCGGGTGATCCACATGTCCGGCTACGCCGAACGAGCCATCGTGCATCACGGCGTGCTGGAGCCGGGCATCAACTACCTGGCCAAGCCGATCACCGCGTCGTCGCTGTTGGCCAAGGTCCGGCAGGTGTTGGAGGGGTGAGGGGGGGAGGATGCCGGAGCGTCACCCTTCCACCCCTACGCCGCCACGCGTACCAGCTCGTACAGGTATTCAGGTCCGTTTCCCTAGACAAGCTCGCGAAATCGGTCAGGTGTGAGTCCGGTATCGCGGACGATCCCACCGAACCCAGCCTTCTCCAACGCACGCACTGCGTCAAGATGTTTGACGCCCGGGATCCGCGGCACGGCTCAGCCGGCCTCTATCTCGCGAACGTCGGAACCCTGGACCAGGTCGTCTCGCACGGCAAGGTATTCGCTGATCGCCTCGCGCACGTTGGCCACCGCCTCGGACTCGGTAGCCCCCTGCGACCAGCACCCAGGCAGTCCGGGTACCGATACGCTATACCCCTCGTCAGTGTGCTGGAGCACGATCTTGTACTTCATGAGGCCTCCAATCGAGTGCAGCGTCGGGCCGGTCCAGCAGAATATGCGCGTCGACGCGTCTGAATCGCATCAAACCTACGCCCCGCCAACCGGCCTTTCTGGTGCGCGTGTCGGCCCCTACGCCGCTACGCGCACGAGCTCATACAAGGTTTCGGGCGCGATGTCGGCCCCGTTCGGCCAGACGAGTGTGCGCCCGATCGGATCGATCGAGAATTGGCGGAAGAACTCCACGTCATGGAGCGGTTCGAACACCGGCCCTTCCAGCCCGGGAGCGAGGTCGGCCTCGCCCTCGGTGCCGTCTTTGAAGCGAAGCCAGACAGTATAGTTAGCGACGTAGCGTGCTTCCATAACGCTGTAATACATGGGTCACTCCAGCGGGGCGATACGTATGAGCGCTTCACCGTTTCGGATGCGGCGCCATTCCTCCAGTAATTCTGCACGATGAAGCCTCGCCCATTCAAGTGTCATTCACAGCCGCGGCGAATCTGTGCGAGCCCTCCACCTGGTCCATCACCCTTCCTTCCCCGGACGTATCAACGAAACGGGGAGCGGCGCGAGCGCCGCTCCCCCTTCCGTCTTCCACTGTCAACTGAGAGCTGTCGACTGATCACTCTCGACTCAGTCAGCGCCCCCCACGACCTCCCCGTCCACCCCGCCGCCCGCCGCCACGCGCCGGCGGGCTCATATCCACCCCCGCCGCCTTGAGCGCGGCCTCGAACGCCGGAATGTCCTTGCTCCGCACCCGCGCCAGCACCGCCTCCTGCTGCGCTGAGCTCGCGCCGGCAGGCTCGCCAGGTTGCTCCGCTGCTCGGCGGTCGGTTCGAAGGTCACGTTCGTCAGATAGCCCATCCCCTGAACCTTCTGGGTGATGGTCAGCTTCACCGGCTGGTCGGGCGTGTTGTCCTCCGGACCGCCACCGCCGAAGCCGAACTGGCCCGGGCAGCGAATCCCGCCCGCCGCGCCTCGGCCGCCGCGTCCGCCGCCCCCACGACCACCGCGCCCGCCACCCGCCGAGCCGATGTCGCAGTACACGTCGGTGACCGCGCTGTCGAGCTGGGCGAGCTGCGCCTTCAGCGCGGGGGTGAGCTTGGCGGAATCGCGGTCGGCGGCCGCCTTGAGCGGCGCGTAGGCCGCCGCCATCGAGTCCACGCGCTCCTGCGCCGGGCGCAGCGAGACCTGGAACTTCGCGTAGCCGCGCCGGAACTGGTCGAGGCTCTTGAGGTCGTTCTCGGCCATCACCTGCGTCGCGTCCTTGGTGAGCGTGAAGCTCTGCGTTGATCATCGTGGTCGCGCCGCCGCCGGCGGGCGTCACCGTGAGCCGAGCCGTGTAGCGGCCCGGGGACCACGGGATAGGTGACCTCGGCGTTGCCGCGGCCGCGGCCGAAGAAGCCGCCGCCGCCCCCGCGGCCACCGCGTCCGCTCCGCGCCTGCTCGGCGCGGGCGTCGATTGCGCAGTCGCTCGGCACCGGCCCCGTGAGCGGCGGCCCGGCCGTCATGTCCCACGTGCAGCGGTGCATGCCCGCCGTCTTGTCGTCCGCCGGTGAGCGGCAGCGTGCGGACCACCGTGTTGCCGGCGTCCAGGATGTCCAGCTTCACGCCGCGTCCACTGTCGGGCCGTCTGGCCAGCAGGTACGTGATGATGGCGCCGTACGGCGGATTCTCCCCCTCGAACCCGTAGCTCGTCATCCCGCTGTTGTGCGTGTTGTCCGGCTGGAAGAGCAGCTCGTCGCGCACCGGGAACAGGTAGGCCGTCTTCGCGGCCCTGGCCTCGGCGAGCTGTTCCAGCGGCGTGATGTCGTCCATGATCCAGATGCCGCGTCCGTGCGTGGCCAGCACCAGGTCGTTCTCGCGCGCCTGGATCTTCATGTCCCACACGGGGACGGCGGGGAAGTTGCCGGTGAGCTGGCTCCAGTGTCCGCCGCGGTCGGTGCTGAAGAAGGCGCCGAACTCCGTGCCCGTGAACAGCAGGTTCGGCTGGCGCGGATCCTCGCGCACCACCTCCACGCCCGACATCGCGGGGAGGTTGCCGCTGATCGACTTCCAGCTCTTGCCGTAGTCCTCGCTCACCAGCACGTACGGAGCGAAATCATTGCTGCGGTGGCCGTCGAAGCTCGCGTACAGCCGGCCCGGGCTCGCGGCCGACCAGGCGACGCGGCTTACGTACGTAGTGTCGGGCACGCCGGGGAAGTGCTCGGTCTTCGACCAGCTCTTCCCGTCGTTCATCGACACCTGGATCAGCCCGTCGTCCGTGCCCACGGCCAGCACCCCCGCCTTGAGCGGCGACTCGTCGACCGTGGTGATGTTGCTGAACTCGGCGGTGCCCTCGTTGCGGCCCAGCTCGCCGCTAGTCGGGCACCGCGCCGCGCATGGGCAGCGTGTTGCGGTCGATGTTTCGGGTGAGGTCGGGGCTGATCATCGTCCAGCTATCGCCGCGGTCGGTGCTCTTGAACAGGTACTGCGCGGCCATGTACACCGTGTTGCGCGTGTGCGTGCTGGGCAGGATGGGCGTGCTCCAGTTCCAGCGCAGGTGCTGGCCGTTGGGCGCCGGTGGGGCGGATGGACTTGGCCTCGCCGGTGCGTTCGTCGTAGCGCTGCACCCCCGCCTGCTGCGACTCGGCGTACACCAGGTGGTGGTCGTTGGGGTCGGGCACGGCGTAGAAGCCGTCGCCGCCCGACATGCGGAACCACATGGCGTTGGTGGGGCCGTACGTGTAGCGCGTGCGGCTGGGGCCGGCGAAGGTCTGGTTGTCCTGCAGGCCGCCGTAGACGTTGTAGAAGGGGCGCGCGTCGTCCACGGCCACCGTGTAGAACTGGCTGACCACGAAGTTCTCCATGTGATCCCAGCTCTTACCGCGGTCCCAGCGTCTGGTAAAGGCCGCCGTCGCCGCCCAGCAGAATCTGCTGCTGGGTTCTCGGGATTGATCCAGAGCGCGTGGTGGTCGCTGTGGACGCCGCCCTGGGCGAAGCCCTCCCAGGTCTTGCCGCCGTCCCACGTCTGGCGGCTGGCGGCGTTGAGTTCGATCACGTGCTGCTGGTCCACCGGGTCGCAGATGATGCCGCTGTAGTACCAGGCCGTGCCGTCCACGTTGTTGACGTGGGCCCAGTGCTGCGCCGGCGTCGTCGCTGCGGTAGGTGCCGTTCTCGTCGCCCTTGGCGCTGACGATCGCGTAGACCGTGCTCGGGTGCGACGGGCAGACCGCGAGCCCGATGCGGCCCAGTTCGCCCGTGGGGAGCCCGCCCTCGAGCTTGGTCCACGTCTTGGCGCCGTCGGTGGTCTTGTAGATGGCCGCTTCGGGGCCGGCGGGGAGGAAGCCGTACTCGCGGCGTTCGCGCTCCTCGCTGGCCGCGTAGAGCACGTCGGGGTCGGACGGGTCGATGACCACGTCCGTGAAGCCCGTGTACTTGCTGATCTGCTTGGTGTTGGTCCAGGTCTTGCCGCCGTCGGTGGTCTTGAAGAGCCCCCGTTCGCCGCCCGGGGCCCAGAGCGGCCCCACCGCGGCCACGTAGACCACGTTGGGGTTGCGCGGGTCGATGACGATGCGGCCGATGTGCTGGCTGGTGGGGAGCATGGCTTTGGACCACGACTTCCCGCCGTCGGCGGTCATGTAGACCCCCGTGCCCCAGCTACTGGAGCGCATGTTGTTGGCCTCGCCGGTGCCGACCCAGATGACGTCGGGGTCGGAGGGGGCGACGGCCACGGCGCCCACGCCGCCCGTGCGGACCGAGTCGTCGAAGAGCTGGGTCCAGGAGCCGCCGGCGTTGGAGGTGCGCCAGACGCCGCCGGTGGCGGCGCCGATCACGAAGACCGTGCCGAAGTCGCCGGAGGCGTTCGGGACGGCGGCGATGGAGGAGATGCGGCCGCCCATGAGGGCGGGGCCGATGGAGCGGAAGTGGAGGGCGGTGGCCAACGCCGAGTCGGTGGGCGTCTGGGCGGCGGACCGGGACGGAATCGCGGCGAGTGGCGAGGCCGATGACGGCGATCGCGGGGGCGAGGGAGCGCAGTTTGCGGGTCATCGATGGGCGGGGTAGGGATTGGTGGGGCAAGGGCCGAGGCGGCGAGAGGGAGAGGATGCGCCTCGGCCGACACCCAATCTACGGGCGGGGGCTGGGGATCGCTGGGAGGGCACGGCGCGGCCGGCTGGGGCCGATTTGCGGGCGGATTTGCCCCTTGTGGTGGCGGGCCGAGGATACAGGCGCAATACTTGTCGCGAACCTATCAGCGACCACTCAAATCAACGAGCGAATGCGCGGCGTCGTTGCCCTGACGGACTACGGCTGGTACGAATTTCTGTCACAGCGATCGTTTCCGGAGGTGAACTTCTGGAAGCCGTCGGACACACGGCGTCCGCGGTTTGCGGGCCTTAACGCTGCACGCGAGCTTGGCAAATGACCGAATACATCGAAGCTCCGCCAAGAGCATCTACGTTGGTGGAGAGCATGCGCGATATCGGATATTCGCTCGAGACTGCGCTGGCCGACGTCGTGGATAACTCGATTTCGGCGGGCTCCTCTACCATCGCGATCCATGCCGATACGCTCGGGCTGCATCCCTCGGTGGCGATTGTTGACAATGGCACGGGCATGTCAAGAGATGAACTCGTGCAGGCGATGCGGCTAGGGAATCGCAGTCCTCTCGAGGCTCGACGGTCGGATGACTTAGGGCGATTTGGCTTGGGCCTCAAGACGGCCTCGTTCTCCCAGTGCCGTCGGCTTACTGTCGTGACCCGGAAACAGGGACAGACGAGTGTCGCAGTTTGGGATCTGGATCACGTCGCTGCAACGGATCGGTGGGAGCTATTGACGCCGGGGTCTGCCAGCGGAATTCCGTTTGTGGACGATTTGGGTCCAAGCGGCGCGCTCGTGGTGTGGGAGCGCCTAGATCGCGCCATGGAATCGAGCACAACCGACCTCGCGCGACAACACTTCATTCGCCGACTCGCCGATGCCCGGGCGCATCTGGAGCTTGTCTTCCATCGGTACCTCGCTCGTGAACCCGGTACGCGCCGCGTTGAGATGTCCTTGAACCGTGTACCACTTGAGTCACTTGATCCGTTTCACTCAGGACACCAGGCCACGATTCGTGGGCATACAGAGGAAGTAAGGGTCGGATCCTATACGGTCGCGATCACGCCATACACGCTTCCGCATCACAAGAACGTGACATCGGCCCAGTGGGACCGGTTTGCAGGCACGGAAGGGTATCTCAAGAATCAAGGATTCTATCTATACCGCAGTCGGCGCCTCATCGTCCATGGGACATGGTTTGGTCTCGCAAGGCAAGCAGAGCTAACGAAACTCACGCGTGTGCGCATTGACATTCCGAACGACGCCGATGCTGAGTGGCAAGTAGACGTGAAGAAGGCATCTGCGAGGCCGCCGCTGGCGGTGCGAAAACGGCTTCAACAATTGATCGGCGAAATCGGTGCTCCGTCTCGTCGAATCTACAGAAATCGAGGTCAACCTCTCCACGATAGCCGGATTCCGATCTGGTCCCGCGTGCAGGAGGACAACGCGATTGTGTATCGGCTGAACGAAGCGAACCCCATACTTGCCAACTTCAGAGCCCGCTTATCCCCTGATCTGGCGGCCGCCTACGACCGGGTAAGGCGCCAGGTCAGCGCGGCGCTTCCGATGGATGCGATCTTCGCGGACCTCGCCGGCTCCCCAGAAGCGGTCAAAGCAGAAGCGCTCGATGATGACTCATTGAAAGAGTGCGTCGAAGCAACGGTCGCCAAGCTGACCGATGCAAAGATCGACGCGACGCTCATTCCCCGTATGCTCCACTCGATTGAACCATTCCGCTCGAACTGGGACCGAGCCGAGGGTATGCTGGATGCGTGGGTGAGCCGGAGAGACGAATGACAAACCCCAATATTGAGCAACTGGAAAGGGCCGTTGAGGCTCAGCTGGCTTCTGAAGCGGACATTACGCCGGCGTCGATCAGGGACTGGGTTGCCCGGTTCAGGGCCATATTCTCCGTGTCTGATGACGACGCCGAGCGGTTGGCCCGGCGCTTTGAGGTTCGTCACGATGTTGCGATGAGAGTGGGCTCGGTCTTGGTTGAGCGCGGGTTTGCACCGTGGCTCGACGCGGCCCTGGCCGATATTGACTTCTTCTACTGGGAACGATATCGCCGTCTCCTCGGGGCGAAGCACTTCTCTAGGCAGGTGATTGACACAATGCATCGCGAAACCGACAGGATTCTTGGCCTCCTGGAGGATCCGCGAAAGCTCACGCCTTGGTCCCGCCGAGGCATGGTGGTCGGCCACGTGCAATCCGGGAAGACAGCGAACTATATCGGCGTCATCGCGAAAGCGGCGGATGCAGGTTACCGCCTGATCGTCGTGATCGCAGGGGTTCATAACAATCTGCGTAACCAAACCCAGAAGCGTATTGACGAAGGGTTTGTCGGGAGAGACAGCGCGCGGCTACTGTCTCAGCATCAAGAACGGTATGTGGGCGTCGGGCGGCTCGATGCGACTCGCCGTCCCGTGACGTTTACGAACTCGGTAAAGGACTTCAGCAAGCAAATGGCAACGGGCGTCGGAGTGCCCCTTCAGAATCTCAACGAACCGGTCGTGTTTGTTATTAAGAAACACGCGAGTACCCTCAAGAATCTCGTTGAATGGCTGCAAGAGCACAACGCGTCGCGCGGTGGGGGCCTAATTGAAGCGCCGATGCTGTTGATCGACGACGAAGCGGACAATGCATCGATCAACGTGAGGTACGGCAGCGGAGAAGTATCCCGGATCAATGGACGTATTCGTGAACTGCTTCAGCTTTTCTCACGAAGCTGCTACGTCGGCTATACCGCGACTCCATTCGCGAACATCTTTATAGACCCTGATACAGATGATGCGATGCGCGGAGAGGACTTGTTCCCGCGGCATTTCATACTGAGTCTTGACCCGCCGACCAATTACTTTGGGGCAGACCGGGTGTTTCGCACCGACTCGAAGGCGATTGTCCGCTATATCGACGACAATGATGACACGCTGCCGCTGAAGCACCCTAAGGATGTGGTGCTGAACAGCCTACCTGCGAGCTTGATACGTGCAGTCCGTGCATTCGTGCTCGGCCGCGCCATCAGGTTATGGCGGGGGGAAACCGCGCCCCATTGCTCGATGCTCGTTAACGTGTCACGGTTTACTGATGTGCAGGCACGGGTGCGTGGTCTCCTGGAAAGCGCAATCGCCGACATCCAAGCGAGCGTCAGGGTGAACAGCGGGCTGCCTTCGGCCGAGGCGCGGATGGATGCACAGATTGGCGCGCTGTATGCGAGTTGGAGCGAAGAGTTCGCGTCGAGCGGCGCTTCGTGGGACGACGTCCAAGCGCGGTTGCTGCCAGCGGTAACCGCGATCCGTGTTGTGGAAGTGAACAGCCGATCGCACGGAGCCCTAAACTACGATGACTACGAAGACACCGGCCTGAATGTAATCGCCGTCGGAGGGTACTCGCTTTCCCGCGGTCTTACGCTCGAAGGGCTGATGGTAAGTTACTTTCTCCGAAATTCAATGATGTACGACACGCTTATGCAGATGGGACGTTGGTTCGGGTACCGCGACGGATACGATGATCTCTGTAGAGTATGGATGCCGGAAGAGGCGGAAGGCTGGTACTCACATATCGCGGAATCGATCGAGCTGTTGAGGGAGGAGCTGCGGCTCATGGCTGCCGCGGGGGCGACACCGGAGGAGTTCGGGCTGAAGGTCCGCGCACATCCCGACACGTTGATTGTGACTGCGCGCAACAAGATGGGTTCAGGAGCTAGGATTGCGGTCAGGCTCGGACTGGGGAAGACGTTCGTTGAAACCGCGACGCTGTGGCGCGATGCCGCGAGCTTAGAGGCGAATCGCAATGCTTTGAGAACCTTTGCTGCGGATCTCTCCCGCGCGGGGTTGGTCGAAAAGCGAACCAAAAGCTCAGGTGGATGGCTGATAGGGAATGTTCCTGCGCGCGCCGTGCGTACGTTTGTGGCCGCCTTTGTGAATCATCCTCTGTCGATAATGACTGAGCCCGTGCCAGTCTCCCGGTATATCGAGGAGAGGGAGGACTCGGAACTCGCGCTTTGGGATGTCTTGGTGGCGGGGCTATCGGCGGGTGATGGGGAGGCGCTCATTGACAACACATTCGGGTTTCCCATTCGCTGCCAACAACGCACGGCCGGAAAGCGGAGTACTGCTACTGTCCTCAGAGTGACTAACAAGCAGCGGGTGTCCTCTCGCGGGGTCGAGCGAACGGGTGTGGCAGCTGCCTCAATTGAAGAAGCAGAGCGGGAGTATCGGGAGGAGTCGGGTAAGCCGGCGAGTCCAAGCGGGACGTGGAATTATCCAGATTGGATATACCGCGCCAAGAGGACGCGGCCACTGCTGATTGTTCACTCGCTTGAAATCCTTGAGCGAGACGGGAGGGCCACGGCACGAGAGCCGGTTGTGGCTTGGAGTATCAGCTTTCCACCCACACTACGGCCGGAGGAGCGTGTGGAGTACATCGTCACGAAGACCTGGCTCCAAGAGAATTCGTGGGATGACCGTGACGACGACGAGTTGGAGAGCGACGATGGCTGATCTCCCGTGGGTGAACATCGCCGTGCCGGCGGATCGGGATATGCTCAGCATGCGGCGCATTGATGAGCACATCAGGTGGAATTTCTATTGGGCCCGTAACTGGAACGGTGACTTCCTGCTCGTGCTCCGGTGTCCGGCCGACGGCATCGACGATCGGTTGCCGCGACTAAAGAGCGTGGACATCCTGCTCCAGCGAATTCAGGGCGATGAGCACAAGAGTCTCATTCTGCGCTTAGCGGATATGTCTCTGGCCGAGATCTTCCATCGCCTGTGCCTTGATATTCTCGCGAGCGCGTCGGGCGCGGAGTCGAGTACTGAGGCAGTCAGGCGGGCGATTGGTAGAACGTGGCGATGGCATCACCTTCTGCGTGGGGGCGGAGGAGTGCTGTCTGCCGACGAGCAGCGCGGGCTGCTCGGCGAACTGCTCGTGCTTGAGCGATACATCCTTCCGCCCCTTGGCAGCGCGGCCGCAATTGAGTCGTGGCACGGCCCGCTCGGTTCCGCACAGGATTTCATTCATGGCGATGTCCGTGTCGAATCAAAGGCGTGCGGTCCCTCTACCTCTGCGGTGGCTCGCATCAGTTCTGAGCAGCAATTGGATACGTCAGGGGGCATCGCCCTGTTCCTTGCCATCTCCGTCTTTCAGCAAGTCGACCAGCCCGAGCAAGGATCGTTCTCGCTGACTGACGTCGCCGAGCGCCTACGGATGAGAATCGCGGACGGTGGGGCGGTCACCACTGGCAGGTTTGAGTCGCTCTTGGCGGCTGCAGGTTTCGATGCGTCAGAGGCGTACGGAGATTGGATGTGGCGAGGGAGCACCCGGGCGATGTATCGCGTCAGCACCGGGTTCCCGTGTATCACTCCTGGCAGCCTTCCGAGTGGGGTTCACCGGGTGTCCTACGATCTGTCGCTCGCTGAGTGCGGGGAGTGGGCTGTTGCCGCCGAGGAGCTTAATGGCGCGCTGGGGACTCTGAGCGATGGCTGATGACCTGCAGGATTTCTACGATGAGTTCTTCCAAGAAATCGTTCGTGAGGCCGAAGCCGAAGGCCGATTCAACGAAGACGCATTCTTCGACCTGTTCTGCGAGCAGATTGTAGAGGCCGGTGACCTGGAGACGGCGGATCACGCACCGTACGTGGCACCTCGCGGAATAAGGATCGACGGATACGGTGGAGACCCGACGACGGCCGACGGAACGCTCAGCTTGATAATTGCTGATTTCAATCAGTCACGGGTCGTTAGCACATTGACTGCCTCGGATATGGAGGCATTGTTTCGCCGAGCGACGGCGTTCTTGGAGAAGTCGCTGCAGAAGTCGTTCAGGAACAGCTTGGAGGAGACGTCGCCCGGGTTTGGGCTCGCTGATCTTATTGCACAAACATGGAGCGGAGTAACCCGGGTTCGAATCCTCCTCATTTCGAATCGGGTTCTGAGTAGCCGCGTGGACGGGCGGGAGTCGGGTCTTGTAGACGGGCGGCCTACTACGTACAGCGTATGGGACTTGGGGCGATTGCAGCGATTCGCCAGCTCCGGTAAGAGTCGGGAAGACATCGTCGTAGAGATGGCCGAGTACGGAGCGGCGGTGCCCGCTCTGCGGGCGAACCTGGCGGGCGCCGACTACGAGGCGTATCTCCTCGCTCTCCGGGGCGACCAACTTGCAGCTATATACGGCCGATGGGGAGCTAGACTACTCGAGCAGAACGTCCGCGTCTTCTTGCAGGCCCGCGGTAACGTGAACAAAGGGATTCGAAACACGCTGGACAACGAACCGGAGATGTTCTTCGCCTATAACAATGGGGTAACCGCGACCGCGGAAGCCGTCATCGGGGAGACGAGCGGAGCCGGCCTCTTAGTCACGGCGATTAGGAACCTGCAGATTGTCAACGGGGGCCAGACTACGGCGTCTGTGTTCGCGGCCAGCCAACGGAAGGCCGTGGACCTCTCCCGAGTATATATCCAAGTGAAGTTGTCGGTCATCCCACCTGAGAGGGCCGAACTGGTTGTTCCGAAGATCTCTGAATTTGCGAACAGTCAGAATAAGGTGAATGCGGCGGATTTCTTCGCCAATCATCCTTACCATCTGCGACTAAAGGCCTTCTCAGAGGTGATATTTGCACCATCGCAGGATGGGGCGTTCCGCGATTCGAAGTGGTTCTATGAAAGGGCGCGGGGCCAGTATCAGGACGCGAGAGGAAATCTGAGCGTCGCGGCAAGAAAGAAGTTCGACCTCGAATATCCAAAGCGACAGCTGTTGTCGAAGACTGACCTAGCGAAAATGATATTGGTTTGGGAAGAGGTCCCGCAAATCGTTAGTCGCGGGGCACAGAAGAACTTCGCCTACTTCGCGGCGGCCATCGGGCACCGGTGGGACGACAGCCCCGATCAGTTCAATGAGAGATACTTTCGGGAGGCAATCGCCAAGGCCATCGTCTTCCGCGAGACCGAACGTTTGGTAACCGCCCAGCCTTGGTATGAGGGTGGTTACCGTGCGAATATTGTCGCCTTTGCAATCGCCAAGTTGGCGCACGATGTGCGTATCAGTGGCCAAGTGGTCGATTTTGATCTGATCTGGCGGACTCAGGGCGTACCGGCTGGACTTCAAGACGCGATCGTAGTCGCGGCTGAGGCGGTCCAAGAGGTTTTGGTAAATCCGCCGAGTGGCGTCAAGAACGTAACAGAATGGGCAAAGCGGGATGCGTGCTGGAGTCGGGTGGCGTCGAGCCATGTACGTTGGCCCGAATCACTGAAATCTGCATTGATCACAGCGGGTGAGCAGCACGAGAAGGAGCGTGCCGGAATCAAGGATCAACGGATACTGAACGGGATCGATGCCCAAACCGCTGTCGTCAACGCGGGATCGCCGGTTTGGAGGCAAGTGCGGGACTGGGCGCTGTCCCACAAACTTCTGTCCCAGAAAGAGTTGGAAATTCTCGCCGTGGCGGGCGACATGCCGGCGAGGCTGCCTAGCGAGAAGCAAGCGATCGTGATTATGGAGAGCTTGCGCCGGGTGCGGAGCGAGGGCTGCCCCTATGGCGAGCATGTCGGTCAAGAAGGCTGACTAGCGCCGGTGGGCCATGCGGATTAGGTAGGGACCGCGGCTCCGCCGAAGCATCTCTAGCGCGTTTGACTGACCTTCCATTGGTCGGTACCCGGTGGTGGGCGTACGCCGGTGAGCATGCGAATGACTGTTGAGGCGATTGCTCGGGAGACCTGCGGGCTCACCGAGTTTGCCACCATCTGGTAGCGCTTGGCCCGAGATGTCCCCGCCGGGAAACGCACAGTGTCAGCGAAGCCCATGATTGCCATTACTTCACGGACAGAGAGTACCCGCTCCGGGAAGCCTTCCGAGCCCGCTTCAGGATGTAGGATGTAAGTTTTCGCCACGCTACCGAACGACGGGGCCGGAAGGTCATAGTCGAGTTTCCGCCAACCGTACTGGCCCGACGCATAGCGCTCTTGGTATTTCGAGATCGTCCGAAGCTGTGACCAATCGTGCTCGGCGATCTCTTCCCATGCGGAATCGCGAAAGCGATGAATAGCATCACGCACGGTGCGACCCGCCGCCATCTCATCCTGAAGCATGCGAAAGAACTCGTTGGATCCCCCTGAGTGCCCAAGTACTCCAACGGTAAATAGGCGTCGGCGCCTGCTCGCCGCTCCGTAGAGGTCATAGCGCAAGATGTTTGCCGCGATGTCATATCCCGAGGCGCGAAGCCGTCCCAACTGTGCCTCGTAGGCAGCATCGCTTCGGAGGGCCGGCACATTCTCCATGATGAAGACGACCGGACGAATCGCTTCCACATGATCGACGAATCGGCCGATCAGTCCATAGTCCTGGTGGTTGTGCGCGCGCTTTTGTAAGTTTACAGGTGACCATGGCCGGCACGGCGGACCACCGATGACAACCGGCACGTCGGCAATGACGAGGTCCGTTGAAAGGTCGCGCACCTTCCCTTCACCAAAACGTGCCCTCGTATAGCACTCGCAGGCCACTGCCTCGGAGTCAAGCCCGACCATCGAGAAGCCCAGTTCGGCGAAGCCTGCTGAGAAGCCGCCGATCCCGGAAAACAGGTCCAAACCTTGGAGCCTTACGCCCGGCGCGAGCGCGGGAATTGGATCCAGTGGCAACTGTCGCTGTACATCGGCCGCCGGTATTTGGCCGACTTCGGATCGGATTACTGGCATGTTGGAATCTTAAGTCCTTCTTGACTTTCGGTCAGTACCGGATTCACGCAAGGCTGTTGAAACGGCTGCGCCGGTTGGGATATGGTCGGTTGCCGCCCCACCTCAACATCATCTGCACGTTGGGCATAGCTAATTGGTCGCTGGCGGGATGTTCTACCGAGCTCGCTCAATCATGACTCCAACTCCTCATCGCTCAATGAAATCCGATACTCTATCCGGGCGCACGGACGTGATAGATCTATTCTGCGGAGCCGGCGGCTTCACGTGGGGGTGGGAGCATGCCGGCTTCGTTCCGCGCCTCGGCATCGATAGTGACGTACCCGCAATGCGAACCCACGAGGCGAATTTTCCTCATTGCATGTCCCTCCAACGTGATCTCAACGATTTCAGTCCTTCGGATCTGATTCCGCTGATCGGTCGCCGCCCAAGGTCCCTTCTCGCGATTGTGGGCGGTCCGCCCTGTCAGGGTTGGTCAAAAGCTGGCCGCGGAAAGCTTCGTTCATTGAGCAGTCCTAGGCTCAGCCTGCTTCAGGACCCTCGGAACCACCTTTACAAAAGGTTCCTGGAGTTCGTCGAGTTCTTCCGCCCGCCGATTTGCATAATGGAGAACGTGCCCGGCATGCTCACCATCGAGGGAATGAACGTCGCGGACACGATCAGATCCCACTTCGCCGGGGTTGGTTACCGTTGCGAGATTGCTCACGTCAATGCCCGCTGGTTCGGTGTGCCCCAGGACAGGCGCCGGCTCATCTTTCTTGGTGTCCGCAGAGACCTTCGGCTGCGCCTTTCGGCTGATCAGTTGCAAGCGCACGCTGAGGTATTTCGACGCGACGTACTCGGCTTCCGTGCCCAAGACACGACGGTTCACCAAGCGATCGGGGACCTACCAAGCATCGAGCATGGGGCCGAGGAAGATCCAATGCTTTACGGCGCTCGTCGTAAGGTTAGCCGTTACGTTCGGCTAATGCGGTCGCGCAGCAATGGGATGTTGACTGACCATGTAGGACGGAAACACAATCGGCAGGACCTTGAGGCATTCGCATCGATGCCGCAGGGCGGGCGATACTATGAGCTGGAGGCTCGATTTAAGCGCTACAGGGATGACATCTTTAAGGACAAGTACCGCAAGCTTCAGTGGGACGCGCCTGCGGGAACAGTGACCGCGCACTTCGCCAAGGACTGCTTCACGCACATCCATCCTGAGCAGCCCCGAACAGTATCGATTCGAGAGGCAGCCCGCCTTCAAAGCTTTCCGGACGATTTTCGGTTCTTCGGAAATATGGGGGAGCGGTTCAGGCAGATCGGGAACGCCGTGCCGCCGCTCATGGCTTGGGGAATTGCGTCGTACGTCCAGTCGGCGATTCAAGATAACGCTCGCTAATTGGGCTCTTAAGTCGTGGCCACATCCCAACGAGCCATCGCAGCATTGCCGGGGAATCGCACGCGTCAGTTCATTCGACGGGTCGAGCGCGCACTGCGGGCGCAGTATGGACCCGTTATCAAAGGACGTACGGTCCTGGGCAACAAGTCCAATCCGCTGGACGAACTCGTCTTTATCCAGCTCTCACTGCGAACTCCCGAGCCGACGTATGCGGAGTCCTATGCACGCCTGCGGCGGCTTGTCGGCGGAAGGTGGTCGCGTCTGGAAGGCACGAGCGATGTTCGAGCGTTGCGGGCATTGGGACCCGGAGGTATGTCGCACGTCAAGCTCGCCCGCCTTCGCGCACAAATGGCCGTGATTCAGAATGCGTTCGGCCGAATGACGCTCGCTCCCTTGCATGCCATGTCCGACCAAGACGCAGAAGCCTTTCTGACGGCGCTTCCTGGTGTCGGGCCCAAGACTGCTCGGTGTGTCCTTCTTTATTCGTTCGAGAGGGACGTCTTTCCCGTTGACAGCAACTGCCTTCGGGTGTTGAAGCGGCTGAAGGTTCTCTCCCCCTCACTGGATAGGAAACGCGCGCATAACGCGGCGCAGGACTTGGTGCCTGGCAACCTACGTCTGGCTCTGCACGTCAATCTCGTACGTCATGGGCGCGAGGTGTGCACCGTCGCTAAACCGAAGTGCGATTGCTGCGAGCTGCTCTCGATGTGCCCGAGCGGATCATCTAAGAAGGGGACTCCGCCTACGACTGGCCGGGCCGCCCCCCGGCTGCGAGCCACTGCTCTGACGCCCGATTCGCGAGACGGATTGGGTTAACCCGTTGGCCCTCTTCGTGCGGTTCCCACCGGTACTGCCATGGCGACCTATCCCCGACCGCAGAGTGGGACGTGATCCCATTGTATTCCTCGATCCAGCGGCCGATCTCATTGAATAGCGCCGTCGCCGTGCTCCCCCGATCGACTCTGTCTTGTCCAGTTGGGGTACAGTCCCATGGTAGCGTGCTCCTTGCCGATAGTGGTATACCAGAGCATCGGCCCGCCCGCACGCCTCGCCCCGCGAGCCACCGCGCCGTATGATCCGGTACACTCACTGTCGTAGCCGTAATGCCCACTCCGCACGTCGTCTCGATCCTCGACCCCGCCCAGCTCCTCGACCGCGCGGTCGACGGCCTCTTCCCGATCCCGGCCGCCACCCCCGAGCACCCCTGGCCGACGCTCCCCGCCTGGGTAGTCCTCCGCCAGGGCGGCCTCCGCGACGATCTCCACCGCCTGGCTGCCGAGCGAGACGTCGCTGGCTGGTTCGACTCGCCCATCTGCCTGTTCAGTGAACTCTCTCGGCGCTGGGGCTCCGACACTGCGGCCCGCCCGCTCACCGACGCCGAGCGCCACGCAATCCTGTCGGGCTTGATCGATCAATTCGGCGGCACGGTGTTCGGCAGGGCGCAGGGCGGGGAAGCCTGGGTGCCGGCGGTGGATCACCTGCTCGGCGAACTGATGAGTGAGGGCATCGATGCCGACGCCTTCCAGCGGGCAGCAATGGCGTCGGCTGACGACCAGTTCTCGCGTGACCGGGCCGAAGCGCTGGGCCGCATCTATATGGAGTGGCTCGCGGCGCTCGAACGCACGCAGCGCGGCGATGGACGCGACGGCAAGGTGCGCCTGGCGCGGGAGATCGCCGCCGACCCCACAAGCTTCGCCCAGCGGCTTGGCGGCCGGCGCGACGTGCGCTTCGTGGGGCTCGCGGACCTTCGCGGTGGATGGCGGCCGCTGCTCGCCGCGCTGGCCGCGAGCCCGGCGCTGGACCGGATCGAGATCCTCACCACGTTCAGGCTCGAACTGCCGGCGGAGCTGGGTGCGGAATACGAGACCCCCGGCCAGGCGCCGAACTTCGCCGGCGCGCTGTTCTCGGACGCCGCCTTCTCCACGCCCACGGTCCGCCTGATCGAAGCGCCGGACGCCGCCCGCGAAGTGGAAACGATCGCCGTGCGGGTGCGAGCCCTGCTGGACCGCGGCATGGCGCCGTCGCGCATCGCGGTGGTGGCGCGGCAGGCCCGCCCGCTGGTCACCGAGATGGCCGGCGCGCTCGCAACGCTCGGCGTGCCCGTGACGGCCAGGCGACGGACGGCGCTGTCGCATACGGGGGCGGCCCGGGCGTTGCAGGCCATTCTCGCCGCGGCCAGCGAATCGTTCACGCGACACAGCATCGTCGAGCTGGCGGAGAATCCGCTCCTCGCCACCGGCCTCGACCCGGTGGTGGTGAACTTCGTGGGGTTCGCCCGCCAACTCACCAGTCTCGACGAGTGGCACGAGGCGTTCGCGCAGCTCCTGGTCCGATGCGAAGCCCGGGACCGCGGCGAGGACAGCGAAGACGAACACCGGCAGACGCTCCCCCGCACCGAGCAGGTGGCGAGCACTCTCGCTGCCTGGCGCGCGCTGGCGCCGCGCCTCGCGGAACTGGAGGGGAATCGTCCGCTCGCCGACTGGTTCGCCTGGGTGAGCGAGACGCTGCGCGACGGAGCGTGGGGGCTGGCCGAAGCGCTGGCCACGCCGCTGGCCGACCGTGAGGTGTGGCAGGCCGACGTGCGCGCGGCCGACCTGATTGCCGAGACGGCGCTGGTGTGGCACGACGCGCTCGAGACGTTCGGTGGCGATGCCGCGCCCGTTGAGGCGGCGGCATTCGCGGGCCGGTTCGGGCTGCTGCTGGACGAAGACCTCATCACCCCGCCCGAGACGGACTTCGGCGTGGCGGTGGGCGAAGCGCTGTCGCTCGGCTGGCGTGCGTTCGACCACGTATTCGTGATCGGCCTGGCGGCCGGGGAGTTTCCCCAACGCTCCGCCACCGGCGGCATTCTGGATGCGGACGACCGGCGTGCGCTGATCGCCGCCGGTCTCCCGCTCGATGCCCCCGATGCCTGGCGCGGCCGCGAAAGCGAACTGTTCCGCGTCGTCTGCGCAGGGGCGCGAGAGGTGCTCACGCTGAGTTGGCCGGTGATGGACGCCGGTGGCCGCGACGTGGCCCGGTCGGCATTCGCAGACGAAGCCGCGGCAGCTCAGGCGCGCGCGCATGGCGTCGAAGACGATGACGACGAACTCGTCACGGCCGGCGTGCTCGAACGCATGCCCACGAACCAGGCGCTCGTGCCCGGATTTCCCGTGGCACGCGACGCGGCAGCCGTGTCGCATGCGCGGCAGGTGGGCGAACGCGAGAAGCTGCGCACACTGGAGCCGAGCCCGTGGAACGGGGAGATCGAGGACCCCGCGCTGCGGGAATGGCTGGCCGAGCGCTACGGCGAGAGCTTCGTCTGGTCGGCCACGCAGTTGGAGCTGGTGGCCAAGTGCCGGTGGCACTGGTTCGCGCAGCGGCTTCTGCATCTGGATCCGCAGGCCGACGCCGATGACCTGATGGAGCCGACGGTGCGCGGGTCGTTGGTGCACGACGTGCTCGACCGCTTCTTCTCGGCGGCGCGCGACAGGATGGGAGGGCCGGCGTTCCTGCGCGAAACGGATCTCGTGTGGGCACGCCCACTCATGTCCGCGTCGCTGCATGCCGCATGGGAGGCGGCTGTGGCCGAGCAGCAGTGGCTGGGCCCGGTTGCCCTGTACGATGTGGCGCTCGGGGAGTTGGCCACGGAACTCCAGGGGTACCTGGACTTCGAGGTGGAGTGGAACGAGAAGTCCTTCAACAATCGGACCAACGCGTCCAAGCAGATCCGCACCGGCGCCGTGGAGGGCGAGTACGCCTTCAACGACGTCCGCCTGTCGGGCGACGGCGTCGATTTCCGATTGCGGGGCTCCATCGACCGAGTGGACCGCGGCGTCGACGAGCGGGTGGAGGGCGCCGAGCGGTACATCGCGGCCATCGACTACAAGAGCACCAAGTACTCCACGCCCGCCGCGGGCAGCAAGAAGGGGTGGGACGACGGCGTGGTGCTGCAGGTGCCGCTGTACGCCGCCGCGCTGCAGCAACTGCGCCCCGACGACCTGCTGGCGCGCATGGAGTACCGCACCATTCGCAAGCCGGAATCGGTCCATTCGCTCTCGCTTGCGCCGCTGAAGAAGGGCGAGGTGCAGGACGCGCCCGACGCCGAGGAGAAGTTGGCGGCGGCGCTCGACGCGGCCGGCCGGCGCATAGCCCAGGTGCGAGCCGGCACACTGCCCGCCGATCCTGCGCCGTCGTGCGGCTGCTCGCCCTACTGTCCGGCGCGCGACGTATGCCGCATACCCGGCGGTCCGGTGGAGGTGGGCCGATGACTCGTCTTACCGATGCCCAGGTGGCGGTGGTCACCGACCAGGGCAACCATCTGCTGGTACACGCCGGCGCCGGTTCCGGAAAGACGACGACCGTGGTGCAGGCACTCTGCCACTATCTCGGCGTTCCCGTGATCGTCGACGGCGTGGCGCTGTCTCCCGTGTCCGCGCCGCTGACGTTCGATCAGGTTGCGGCCATCACCTTCACCAACCAGGCAGCGGCCGATCTCAAGCGCAAGCTGCGGGCCGCGCTGCGTGCGGGCGAGCGCCGTGAACTCGCCGCCGAGGTGGACTCGGCGCGCATCGGCACCATCCACGGGTTCTGCGGCGACCTGCTGCGCGACTTCGCGCTGCGCGCGGGTACGGCGCCGGGACGCCGGGTGGTGGAAGAGGGCGAGGGCGCGGAGTTGGCCGTCGAGAGCGCGCACGAAGCGCTTCGCAACGCCATCGACGCCGGCGACGTGCCCGGGTTGGATGAACTGCTGAGCGGGCGCAGGCTCAGAGACATCACCCAGTGGGTGGCGAGCGCGTCGGAAGACACCGACCGGCTGGCGCGGTTGGCGGCCGGCTCAGGCGCGCTGCGCCCCCACGAGATGGCGCTGCTGACCGTCGCCACGCGGGCCGCGGCGCTGCGCCGCGAACGGCTGGACCGCGAGGGCGTGCTCGACTTCGATTTGATGATTGCGGCAACGCGCGAGCTGCTGCGCAACGACGCGGTTCGCCGGGCCGTGCAGCACCGTGTGCGTCTGCTGGTGCTCGACGAGTTTCAGGATGTGGATCCGGTGCAGCGGGATATCGCCTATCTGCTGGCCGGCATCGGGGCGTCCGACCCCGAGCCCACCCGCATCATTCTGGTGGGGGACCCCAAGCAGAGCATCTATGGGTTCCGCCGAGCCGACGTCACGCTGTGGAACGAGGTGGCCGGGCAGTTCGACAGTGGGCAGGGCAAGGTGCTGCCGCTCGGGGAGAACTTCCGCAGCAAGGCCGCGATTCTGGGAATGGTGGACGCGACCGTGGGCAGGAAGCTCGACGAGCCGGTAGCGGACGACGGCCAGCGGCGTCCATTCGAGGTGGGCTATGCGCCTCTCGATGCGCGAGCCGACGGTGCAGAGGGCGACCACGCCGTGGAGTTCCTGGTGGTCCCCGCTGCGGACGATGGAAAGACGCGCAAGGCGGAGGAAGTGCGGGATCTGGAAGCGGCGGGCGTGGCCCGGCGCATGACCGAATTGCATGACGAGGGCGTGGCGTACGGCGACATGGCGATCCTGCTCGCCGGTTGGGGCGCGGTTGCCAAGTACGAAGCCGCGCTCAAGCAGGCGGGCATTCCGAGTTACGTGCTGCGCTCCGAGGGGTTCTGGCAGGCCCGTGAGGTGCTCGACTGCGTGCTCGCGTTGCGCGCCATTCGCGATCCGCGGGACGACGTGGCGATGGCCGGGTTCCTGAAGAGTCCGTTCGTCGGGGTGCGCGACGACACGCTGCTGGCCCTGGCCCTCGAGAGCCATGGCGCCGGCCTCGCGGACGGGCTCGGACGGGTCCAGCGCGAGCGGGATCTGCTGGACCGCGCGCAGCAGTTGCTGACGACACTCGGCGCGCTGCGCGATCGCGTGAGCGTGCACGAACTGCTGGGCCGTCTGCTTCACCAGTCGGGGTTCGTGGCGGCCATCGCGCTCGACGGTGACGACGGGCAGCAGCACGTGGCCAACGTGCGCAAGCTCGTGCGCATGGCTGCTGCGGCGCCCGATCAGTCGTTGGGCGAGTTCCTGCGGGAGATTGCCGCCCAGCGCGACCGGGAGGACCGTGTGGCGCCCGAGCGCCTGTATCGGGAGCGTTCGGATGTCGTGACCATCACCTCCATTCACAGCGCCAAGGGGCTGGAGTGGTCCACCGTGTTCTGGTGTGACCTGGTGCGTGATGTCACGTTCACCAGCGGCAAGTACCTGGTTGGCCGCGACCGGTTCTCCGTGCAGGACGAATCACTGGTCGACGAGGATGGAAAGCCGGCCGACGCCGGCCACAGGGAGTTGGCGGATGCATTGGCGCTGGAGCAGCGCGCCGAGTCGTACCGGCTCTGGTACGTGGCGGCCACGCGGGCCAAGCATCGCCTGGTGCTCAGTGGTATTCCGCTGGGCACGCAGGGCCGCGGCCAGCGGTCGCCCGCGACGATGTTGCGCGAGGCGTTCCCGAGCATCGAGGCAGGCGCCGATGTGGAGTACCAGAGTCATGCGGGCACCGTCTACCACGCCGCGGTCACCCTCTGTGATGGGCGCGCGGCCCAGGCAGCACGCGGGCCAGGTGGCCGAACTGGAACTTCCGTTGCCGCCGACGCCGGTCGATGTGCCCACCGGGAGTCTGCGGCTGTCGGCGTCGCAGTTGATGGCGTTCGACCACGACCCCGCGCGGTGGTGGGACCAGTACGTCCTTCGGTTCGACGGCGCGGCGCCCGGCGGGTTGAGCCGCGCGGGGGCCAACGCGATCGCCACCGGCCTCATCGTGCACGAGGTGTTGGAGCGGCTCGAAGCCGAGGGGGTGGATCTCGCGCAATTGATAGAGGATGCCATTGCCGACCACGACAGCGACGCGCCCGAGCCGGATGATCCCGCGGGCATCGCGTATCGCGCCTATGTGCGGGCGCGGATCGACGCGGCCACCGCGTCGCCCGTATGGCAGTCCGTCGCCAACCTGCCGTCGGCGCGGCGGGAGCTGCCGTTCACGCGCCTGTTCGCCGATGGCACCACCATCAACGGCGCACTGGACCTGGTGGCGAGGGATGGCGACGCCGTGCGGGTGTTGGACGTGAAGACCAGCGGGGCCGATGCCGGGGTGCTTGCCGAGCGGTACGCGGTTCAGGCGGCGACGTACACGGATGCCGTGCGGGCGATTGGCGGCGGGGGGGAGGTGTCGTTCACGTTGCTGACGGTGCCGGCGGGGGTGGGGGTTGAGGTAGCCCCGAAAGGGGATGTGGAGGCGTTGGTGGGGAGGTTGCGGGGGTGGCGTGCGTAGGTGGCCGCGCGTTACTTCGCGCGTACTTGACCGCTGTTGGAACTGGTAGACACACGCACTCGACAAGTGCGCGCTCGAAAGAGTGTGCGGGTTCAATTCCCGCTCCGGGCACGGCCTCCATACCCCTTGACTCGGCGCCGAGTTCGAAATAGCGTTTTCTTACTTGTCGAGTGCGCTGTAACCCAGAACGCCCGCCGCCTACCGCGGCAGGCGTTCTGTGTTTCCGCCACGGAGCCTGGCTGGACCTCCATCAGGCCGGCCGCGCCGCCCCTCCATTGCGCCCCCGTGGCCCCGGCTCCACGTTAGTCGCGATTCCGCGCGACCATCCCGCCTTCAGGAGCGCCCCTGATGCAACACCTGGCCATCGACACCGGCAACACCGGGTTCATGCTGCTGTGCTCCAGCCTCGTCATGCTCATGACCCCCGGCCTCGCCTTCTTCTACGGCGGATTGGTGGGGCGCAAGAACGTGCTCGCCATCATGATGCAGAGCTTCGTGTCCATGGGGTGGACCACGGTGCTCTGGTGGGCGTTCGGCTTCTCCATGTGCTTCAGCGGCAATCTCGCCGCCGGCACCGACTTCGCGGGCGTCATCGGCAACTTCCACTGGGCCTTCCTGCGCGGCATCTCGCTCGACATGGCCTCGCCGGCCAACCCCACGATTCCGATGATCGTCTTCTTCGGCTACCAGATGATGTTCGCCATCATCACGCCGGCGCTCATCACCGGCGCGTTCGCCAATCGCGTGCGCTTTCCCGCGTACATGCTCTTTCTCACCGCCTGGCTCACGCTGGTGTACTTCCCATTCGTGCACATGATCTGGGGCGGCGGGATCATGGCGCAGTGGGGGGTGCTCGACTTCGCGGGCGGCATCGTGGTGCACAACATCGCCGGCATCGCGGCGCTGGCGTCGGTGCTCTACGTGGGACGCCGCAAGGTGGTCGATCGAGGGCCGCACTCCATTCCCCTCGTCGCGCTGGGCACGGGCCTCCTCTGGTTCGGGTGGTACGGCTTCAACGCGGGCAGTGAGTTCCGGGTAGACGCGGTGACCGCGGTGGCGTTCGTCAACACCGACCTCGCGGCGAGCTTTGCCGGCATCGCCTGGCTGGCCATGGACTGGATGACCACGCGGAAGCCCAAGTTCCTGGGCCTGCTCACGGGCGCCGTGGCGGGGCTGGCCACGATCACGCCGGCGGCCGGCTACGTCTCGCCCAAGTCGGCCGTGGTCATCGGACTGGTGGCGGGCGTGGTGTGCTTCTACGCCGTGGCCCTCAAGAACAAGCTGCGCTGGGACGACGCGCTGGACGTGTGGGGCGTGCACGGTGTGGGCGGGTTCCTCGGCATTCTCCTCTGCGGCGTGTTCGCGTCGCTCGCCATCAATCCGTCGGGCACCAACGGCCTGATCCACGGGAATGGGCATTTCTTTCTCGTGCAGCTTGGCGCCGTCTGCCTGTCGTCCATCTGGGCGTTCGTGTTCACGTACGGCATGCTCTGGGTCATCGACCGGATCACGACCGTCAAGGTAGACGAGGCGGGGGAGACGGAGGGGTTGGACAGCGCGCTGCACGGAGAGGTGGCGTACGTGGAGGCGTTTTAGGGGCGGCCGGGCAGACCCCCCGGCCGCCTCCCCCTCACACCTTCCCGACGCGAAATGACCCCGTATCCGGCAGCGCGCACGACGACGCGGCGAAGCTGCCGAAGATCGACGACTCGCCGGCCAGGTTGCCGTTCAGAACGATCGAGCAGCCGCCGGCGCTCTGCAGGGTGAACTTCACGGTCGTGAACCCGTCCGTCCCCGTGCCCGACATCGTCCCGCTGTCCGCGGCGCTCGGCAGCGACATCGACCAGTCGCCGTCCACCTCCCACACCGTTATGTGGCTCCCTGCTCCGGTTGGCCCTCCCGAGCGCGGCACCATCGTGAGGTGAAGCGTCCCCACGCTCGAGCCGGCCGACGTGAGCGAACCCGACCAGGGACCCGCCAGACTGCCCGGCGGCACGTTGTTGTTGAAGGGCGTGTTGCACGCAACCAGCGCCAATGCCAGCAGCCCCGCGATCGATACCACCTTACGCAACGGTTCCTCCTTGCTTCGCCACCATCGGACGGTCGATTGCCTCCGCCACCACCCACACCGCTCCCGCCAGCGCCGCCGTCACCACGCCCTCCACCCAGTTGGAGGTCAGGCCGGGCTTGCTGATGACCGCCGGCACCCAGACGAGAATGGTGAACAGACTCAGCATTGCCGCCTCGCTGATCGCCGCAACGCGCGGATAGACGCCGAACACGAGGCCGAGTCCGCACGCTACCTGCCCGGCGCCGGCGAGGTACGCCCACGCCGTGCGGAAGGGCAGCCATGCGGGCACCAGAGAAATGGTCCGGAGTCTGAACTCGAAGAAGTGCGAGAGCCCGTAGGTCACCAGCGAGAGACCGAGCAGGATGCACGCGGCGCGCAGGCGACCGGTTGCCGCGGCGCTCGGCGCGTACTGCGCCGCGATCACCAGGGCGGCGGCGGCGAGCACCGCGACCTCACCGATGGCGAACCAGCTGATCTCCCGGAGCGGCTCCGCGAACACTGCGGGCACGCGGGTCAGCGTCCAGAGCAGCAGGAAGGGGAGCAGCACGCGCACGGACGCTCCGGCGGTTCGTTCGAACAGCAGCCCCGCGCCAGTGGCGATCATCAGCGCGCCGGCAATGATCCCCAGCACCTGCGGCGACGGCACCCACGCCGGCACCGGCTGGAACACCAACACCTGGTAGCCGTACACCAGCGGCAGGATGCCGGTGCCGATCATTCCCACCGCAAATGCCATCCGGGCCAGCTGTCGGTATCGGTTCATGGACGCTCCTCTCACGAATGCCATCACGCGGTCGACCAAAAACGTATGCGGCGGGCGCGGGGGCGGGAAGTCGTCCCGCGTCGCTGACCGGCCTCCTGCACCCTTCCGAACCTCTATCGAGATCCGCGGTCGCGGGTATCTTCACTCCCTGAGTTCCCCCGCCCCCATACGCGAGCCCCGCATGCCCTCCACGTCCATTACCGTCAACGGCACCCGCCACTCCGTGGACGTCGCCCCCGACACACCCCTCCTCTGGGTGCTCCGCGACAACCTCGGCCTCACCGGCACCAAGTTCGGCTGCGGCATCGGCCAGTGCGGGGCGTGCACCGTTCACATAGAAGGGCAGCCCACGCGCTCCTGCCAGATGCCCGTCAGCGAGGCCGGCGGCAGGAAGATCACCACCATCGAGGGGCTCTCGCCCGACCGCACCCACACCGTCCAGAAAGCCTGGATCGCCGAGGACGTGCCGCAGTGCGGCTACTGCCAGTCGGGACAGATCATGGCCGCGGTGGCGCTGCTCGACCGGCAGAACAAACCTACCGACGACGAGATCGACGCCGCGATGACCAACATCTGCCGCTGCGGCACCTACCAGCGCATCCGCGCCGCGATCCACCGCGCCGCCGGGGAGGTGTGAGATGACGATCCCCAGGGATGTCTCGCGCCGCGACTTCGTGAAAGCCTCGGCGATGGTCAGCGCCGGCCTGCTCATCGGCTTCTCCTTCTCCGCCACCGGCTGCGAGCCGGCGACGATCACCCCCGCCGGTCCGCCCGTTCCGCTCGACGCCTGGCTGCGCATCGGCACGGACGACAGCATCACGGTGCTCGTGGACCGCTCCGAGATGGGGCAGGGGGTGGCCACCGCGCTCCCCATGCTCCTGGCCGAGGAACTCGAGGCCGACTGGAGCCGGATCTCCATCGAGTTCGCACCGGCGGCCGAGGTGTACTTCAACTCGGACTTCGGGTCGCAGGGCACGGGGGGCAGCAGCAGCGTGCGCGTGGCCTTCACGCCGCTGCGCCAGGCGGGCGCCGCGGCCCGCGAGGTGCTCATCTCGGCGGCCGCCGCCCAGTGGAAGGTGGACCGCACCGAGTGCCGCGCCGAGCAGGGCGCCGTGGTCCACTCGGCGAGCAACCGGCGGCTCACCTACGGCGAGCTGGCGGCAGCGGCCGCGAAGCTTCCATTGCCGAAGGACGTGCCGCTCAAGGACTCGAAGGATTGGAAGGTGATCGGCACGCCGGCCAGGCGGCTCGACACGCCGGCCAAGGTGGACGGGAGCGCGGTGTTCGGGCTCGACGTCAGGGTGCCGGGCATGCTGGTGGCGGTGGTGGCGCGTCCGCCCGCCTTCGGCGGCAAGGTGGCGAGCTTCGACGCGACGAAGGCCAGAGCCGTGCCCGGCGTGCGCGACGTGGTTCGGATCTCGAGCGGGGTGGCGGTGGTGGCCGACGGCTACTGGCCGGCGCACCAGGGACGGGCGGCGCTGGAGTTGAAGTTCGCCGACGGGCCGAATGCGAACCTCAGCACCGACGGTATCTGGAAGTTGCTCGCCGAGCGTTCGCAGCATGCCGGACACACGGCGCTGACGAAGGGACACCCCGAGTCGGCGCCGGCGGGCAAGGTGCTGGAAGCGGTGTACGAGCTGCCCCTGTTGGCGCACGCCACGATGGAGCCGATGAACTGCACGGCCGACGTGCGCGCCGACGGGGTGGAGATCTGGGCGCCCACGCAGGGGCAGACGTTCGTGCAGCAGCTCGGTGCGAAGATCGGCGGCGTGCCGCAGAGCAAGGTGAAGGTGCACACCACGTACCTGGGCGGCGCCTTCGGGCGGCGCATCGAACTCGACTTCGTGACCGACGCGCTGGAGGCGAGCAAGGCCGTGAAGGCCCCGGTGAAGGTGGTCTACTCGCGCGAGGACGACATGCAGCACGACTTCTACCGCTGCGCGTCGCGTCACCAGCTCCACGCCACGCTGGGCGCGGGTGGCAATCCGCTGCTGTGGAAGCATCGCGTGGCGGCGCCGAGTTCGATCGTCCGCTTCTGGCCCGAGGCGCTGGACCATGGCTACGACCCGGAGTTGGTGGAGGGCGCGATGGCGATGCCCTACGCGATCCCCAACGTGCTGGTCGATTCGCTGAACGTCGACACGGGCGTGCCGGTCGGCTTCTGGCGGTCGGTGAACAACTCGTACAACGCCTTCGCGGTGGAGACGTTCGTGGACGAGTTGGCGCACGCCGCGAGCAGGGACCCGTACGAATTCCGTCGTGACCTGCTCACCGATTCGCCCCGTCACCTGCGCGTGCTCAACCTGGCCGCGGACAAGGCGGGGTGGAGCGCGCCGCTGCCGTCGGGACATGCGCGCGGGATCGCGGTACACCTCTCATTCAAGTCGTACGTCGCCGAAGTCGCCGAAGTGAGTGTGGCGAGCGACGGCAGCGTGCGCGTGCACCGGGTGGTGTGCGCCATCGACTGTGGGCCGGTTGTCAACCCGGCGATCGTCGAATCGCAGATGCAGAGTGCGATCGTGTACGGGCTCACGGCGGCGCTGTGGGGGGAGATCCACATCGACAGGGGGCGCGCGGTGGAGGGCAACTTCGATACCTATAGAATGCTGCGCATGAAGGAGATGCCGGTGGTCGAGGTGCACATCGTGCCGAGCACGGACGCGCAGGGCGGGGCGGGCGAGCCCGCCACGCCGCCGATTGCGCCGGCGGTGGGGAATGCGCTGTTCGCGCTCACGGGCAGGCGGATTCGGAAGCTGCCGATCGGGAAGGTGGGGTGAGGTGGTGACCGCACGGACCGGCGCACTGCCATGCTCAAGCGACTGCTCGTAATCGCCGGCGCCGGCCTGCTGGTTGCGGGCGGCGTGGCCGTGGGGGCGCACGCCTACGGTGCCGCGATGTACCTGTTCATCGCCGGCGGCGCGTCCACGGCGGGCGTGATGTTTGAGCGCTGGCGGTACTCGCCGCCGCCCCCACGCATCGGCAACTGGCGTCCCACCGGCGAGCGGTTCGTCGATCCGGCCAGCGGCAAGATGGTCGAGGTGTACTTCAATCGCGAGACGGGCGAGCGGCACTATCGCGAGCAGGTCGACCACGAGTAGGGGCGCCGTGACCTCGCTTGCCAGGGCGCGCCGCCCCGAGTAGCCTCCGCCCATGCGCCGCGCTCCCCTGCATACGACCCTCGTGCTCTGCGCCGCCGTCGCGGCGAGCTCGGCCTGCGCGCCGCGGCGGGCGTCGGCATCGTCCGGCGCGCCGGCGGAACCCCACGACACGATCACCGTCGGCGGACGCGTCCGCCGCTACGTGGTGCACGACTTCTCGCAGGGCGGCTCCGCGCCCCTGGTCATCCTGCTGCACGGCGGCGGGGGCAACGGCGAGAACATGATCAACATGACGCAGTTCGACGTGGTGGCGCGGCGCGAACACCTCGTGGCCGTGTACCCGGACGGCACGGGCGCCGAGCGGGTGGGGGAGTTGCTCACCTGGAACGCCACGCACTGCTGCGCCTACGCCATGCGCAACCACACCGACGACGTCGGCTTCCTGGCGGCGCTCATCGACCGGCTGGTGGCCGCGCGCGTCGCCGACCCGGCGCGTGTGTACGTCACCGGCATGTCCAATGGGGCGATGATGACGCACGTGGTGGGCCGCGAACTCTCCACCCGGGTGGCGGCGATCGCCACCGACGTGGGCGCGCTGTTCGGCGACGAGCCGCCGCCCCGGGCGCCGGTGCCGGCGCTGATTCTCGTGGGCGGCAACGACCACCGCGTGCCCGGTGCGGGCGGCCCGATCGCGCTCGACATCGCCGGGAATTCCGGTCGCGGCCTCCGCGGCCGCCTGATGGCCCGCCGTCTGAAGAAGAATCCGCCGGCCGACCGCGACGTGGCGCCGGCCATCGCGCAGGCGCTCTACTGGTCGCGCGCCGACGGCTGCACGAAGGTCGATACCACGGTGACCGCCGCGGCGATGCACATCGCCTACACGGGCTGCCGGAGCGGCACCGACGTGCAGTACTACATGGTGACGGGCAGCGGACACGCCTGGCCCGGCGGGCGGCCGGGCCGCGAGGGGGCCGACCCGGCGGTGACGACGTTCGACGCCAGCGAAGTGATCTGGAAGTTCTTCAGCGGGCACCGCCGCGGCGGCTGACCGGCCCGGACAAGAGCCCGACACGATTCGGACAGCCGGGCGGGTCGGCCGCACGATCCGGCGCACGGAGTTCGCCTTCGCCTGCGGATCGCGGCATATTCGTTCCCCATGCGCCGTCTCTTCGTCCTCGGTTCGATTGCCGCGCTGGCCCTGATCGGCGCGGTTGCATTCGTCTGGCCGCCCGTTCTCTGGGCACTGATCGTGGTCGGGCCGGTGATCCTGCTCGGCGTCGCCGACATGGTGCAGACGCACCACGCCGTGCGCCGGAACTTCCCGCTCATCGGCCACGGGCGCTATCTGATGGAGATGCTCCGCCCGGAGATCAATCAGTACTTCGTGGAGTCGAACAACGACGGCAAGCCGTTCAGCCGCAACGACCGGTCGGTGGTGTACCAGCGGGCCAAGGGCGTGCTCGACACGATGCCCTTCGGCACCCAGCACGACGTGTACGCGTCGGGGTACGAATGGATCAACCATTCCCTGGCGCCGGTGGAGCCGGACCCGGACGACCAGCGGGTGATGGTGGGGGGCGCGGGCTGTACGCAGCCGTATTCGGCGTCGCTGTTCAACGTGTCGGCCATGAGCTACGGCTCGTTGAGCAAGAACGCGGTGCTGGCGCTCAACGGCGGCGCGAAGCTGGGCGGGTTCGCGCACAACACGGGTGAGGGCGGGCTCAGTCCCTACCACCTCGAGCCCGGCGGCGACCTGATCTGGCAGATCGGCACCGGGTACTTCGGATGCCGCTCGGCGGACGGGAGCTTCAACCTCGAGGAGTTCACGCGGCGGGCCACCCTGCCCACGGTGAAGATGATCGAGATCAAGCTGTCGCAGGGCGCCAAACCGGGGCACGGCGGCATTCTGCCGGCGGCCAAGCTGACGCCGGAGATCGTGCAGATCCGCGGCGTGGTGCCGGGGCGCGACGTGATCTCGCCGCCGGCCCATACCGCCTTCTCGACGCCCGTCGGACTGCTGCAGTTCGTCGCCCGGCTGCGCGAGGCGTCGGGCGGCAAGCCGGTGGGGTTCAAGCTGTGCGTGGGCAAGCGGCACGAGTTTCTCGGGATCGTGAAGGCGATGCTCGACACGGGGATCCTGCCGGACTTCATCACCGTGGACGGCGCCGAGGGTGGCACGGGGGCGGCGCCCATGGAGTTCTCGGATTCGGTGGGAACGCCGCTCAACGAGGGGCTGACCTTCGTGCACTACGCGTTGGTGGGCGCCGGCCTGCGCGACGACATCCGCGTGATCGCGGCGGGCAAGGTCAATACCGGATTCCAGATTGCGGCGAAGGTGGCGCTGGGCGCCGACATGTGCAACGCGGCGCGGGCAATGATGTTCGCCTTGGGGTGCATCCAGGCGCTGCGGTGCAATACCAACAGGTGTCCCACCGGCGTGGCCACGCAGAATCCGGCGCTGGTGGCCGGCCTGGTGGTGGAGGACAAGGCACAGCGAGTGGCGCGCTACCACAAGGAGACGGTCAAGAGCTTCTTCGAAGTGCTCGGCGCCGCCGGCCTGCGGCATCCCCGCGACCTGAAGCCGTGGTACATCATGAAGCGGTCGGCGTCGGGCGAGGTGCGGAGCTGCCACGAGCTGTATCCGGCCATCGCCCCCGGAGCACTGCTCGACGGGGCGGGTTCGCTCAGCGGCGACCTGGCGCACGCCTGGCGGTTGGCGCGGGCGGATCGGTTCTGACCCTCGATCACGACTGGTCATCTCCGAGGTTGGGATTGCCGCCGTAGGCGGCGCCATTGACGACCGGGGGACTTCACGAATTGCGTCGCCGTGCATCGCGCCGGGGGCCGGTGAGCCTGGACCGCCGTTCGTATCATCCGTGTCACGGATCCGAGTTGTGGGATGGCGCGCCGCCCTCTCGGGCGCGAAGCTAGGGTCTCCTCCTGCGGGGGCGTGCGGTGAACCGGTTGTCGGGTTGGTGGGCCGTTCTCGAACCGTTGCCGTCCGAGTTGCGCCAGGGATACCGGTCGCTCCGTCGGGCGCCGATGCTCTCGGCGGCCGTGATCGTCTCGCTGGCCATCGCGATCGGCGCCTGCGGTGGAATCTTCCGCATTGCCGACGCGCTCTACTTGCAGCGGCTCCACGTACCGCATCCAGGGGAACTCGTCGGTTTCGAGCGCTACACGCAGCCCGTGGGCGTGCGTTCCTACGAGTACCAGCAGATTCGGTCGGCAACCGGCATTCCGAGGCTGGCTGCCTATCGGTTCGAACCGCTGACGCTGGTTGCCGGGGATCGCGCCTCCAGTGTATGGGCCGACTTCGTGAGTGGGAACTACTTCGGAGTGGTCGGCGTGCACCCGCTGCTGGGACGTCCGATCACGCAGGCGGACGAGGATACCAGGGCACCGGTGGCGGTTGTCTCATACGACTACTGGAAGCACCAGCTTGGCGGCCGTGTGGACGTATTGGGCACCCGGCTCAGCGCCGGTGGACGGACCGTCGAGGTCGTCGGCGTCATGCCCCGAGGGTACACGGGGCTCTACTTCGCCCGCCAGTTCTCGGTCGCGATGCCCGTGAGTTTGTCCGCAGGGGCCGGGCTTGGAAACCTCGTTCTCCGGCTTCTGTCGCGCGTGCGGTCGGGCGAACGCGTCGGCGCCGCGGCGCGTATCAACCTCCTGCTGCAACACTGTTGCATGCCGGACCGCAGGATCGAGCCCCCCGACGCGCGAACCGCGGCGCCGGCACGGCTCGCCGGTTCCGTACCGGGACAGCCCCCGGCGCCGGCGATCGTTCTCGACGGGACGCCGGGACTCGGGCCCCCGGTCTCGTTCACCGACGCCGCACGCGGCTTGACGTGGAACGTCGACTATCGAGCGCAGTACGGCCCGATGTTGCTGGCGCTGGCGGCTGGCGGGATACTGCTGCTCGTCATCGCCTGCGCGAACATTGCCACGCTGCTGCTCGTGAAGGGGGAGCATCGCGGGCGCGAATTCGCAGTGCGGGCTGCCCTCGGTGCGAGCCGTGGTCGCGTGGCGCGCCTGCTGCTCGTCGAGGGCGCCGTACTGGCGACGGCCGGGATCGTCTTGGGCCTGTTCGCGGGATGGGCGACCGTGTCCGTGGTGATGGGGCTCGTTCCCCCGTCCGAGGGCGGCCTCATCGCCGGCGTGGGTCGCTGGCCGGATCTGCCCACCGTGGGTGTCATTGCGCTCGCCGCCGCGTCGTCCATCGGGCTGGCGATGGTGTTCCCGGTGCGGCGCGCAGGGAAGGCGGAGTTGGCGTCCTCGCTCACCGGCGCCGGGAGGCTCCTCGTCGGACGGCTGAGGGCTGGTCGGGTGTTCGTGGTGGTGCAGGGGGCGCTGGCCGTCGCGCTCGTGGCAGCGGCCATGCTGTGTGTGGCGACCGTGCACAATCTGACTCGCAACGATGCGGGATACGGGACCGATCGTATCCTGGTGGCGCGGTTGGCGATCGAGGAGTGCTATTCGCCCGTACAAGAGGTCAATGCGCGATGCTACGACCAGGCACACGCCGCAGAGCGGAGGGCGAACCTTCAGGCGGCGCTCCACCGTGTCATGGCCCTCCCTGGGGTGACCGGCGCAACTCTCGGGGCCGTTGCTCCAGGACTCGGGGACGCCAGGGCGACGACGGGGATCGGTCTTCCAGGCACTCCGCCGGACCAACCACCGTTGTCGGCGGAGATCGACTTCGTATATCCCGGCTTCTTCGCGGCGACCGGCGTCGGCATGGCTGCCGGCCGAGACTTCGGGCAAGCAGATACGCTCGGCGCCGATCCAGTGGTGATCGTCAGTGAGTCCTTCGCACGACACTACTTTCGGGGGAGGTCTCCGCTCGGTGCGCTGCTCACCGTGGGGCCGGGGCGGTCACGCGAGCGCGAGGCACGAATCGTCGGCGTGGCGCGAGACGCGAGCTTCGTGGACATCGAGGCACGCGACCTGCGCCACACCGGAGTCGAGATGGTGTACCAGCCTTTCGGGCAGGCGCGTTCCGGATTCATGAACATCGCGACCCTGATCGTCCGCACGTCGGGGAATCCGCGCACGGTGGAGCCGGCACTTCTGCGCGCATCTCAGGCGTTTCCCGGCCTCCGGACCGAGCACATCACGACTCTCGAAGAGGTGTTCGCCGGTTTCACCACCAGGGAACGCGTTGCCGCCGGACTCGCGACAGCGTACGGCGCCGTGGCTCTGCTGCTTGCCGCCATCGGGTTGTATGGACTTCTGGCCTTCAATGTCGAACGGCGGACCAGAGAAATCGGCGTCCGTGTCGCCCTCGGCGCGACCCCCCGTCACGCGTTCCTACTCGTATTGCGGCAGACGATGGCACTCGTGGGGATGGGCGCCCTCCTGGGCGTCCCCCTTGCGCTCGCGGGAGGACACGCGCTCCGCTCGCTCTTGTTCGAGATCGGACCGTTCGATCCCTGGGTCCTGGCCGGTCCCCCTGTGGTTCTTGCGATGGTGGCGGTCGCTGCCACGCTGGCTCCGGCAAAGCGGGCCGCAGGACTGGACCCGATGGTCGCCTTCCGGAGCGAGTAACCGGCGGGAGGTCCGCCAGCCCGTCAGCGGCAATCGGTTTGAACCGGAGGTTACACCGCGTAATGCCCCCGTAAGGTCCCGCCGGTATGTTCCAGCGCTCCCCCCGCCGGCCCGCACCAACATCCGAGGTTCCCGCCATGCGTCACCTGGCTCTGGCATCCGCACTCGCGGCGGCGCTCGTCGCGCCCGCCGCCGCTCCATTGCTCGCCCAGCAGAGTGGTCCGTACCGCGTCCTCCAGCAGGTCCGCGTGGGCGGCGAGGGGGGCTGGGACTACATCTACGCCGGTCCCGACGGCCGCCTGTACATCCCGCGCGGCGCCACGCGCGAAGTTCCGGCCACCGACTCCACCCCCGCGGTGCCGGCGGCGGCGGAGCGCGTCATGGTGTACGACCTGCACAACCTGAAGCAGGTGGGCGAGATCCCGAACGTGGGCGGGCACGGCGTGGCGATCGACCCCAAGTCGGGGCACGGATTCGTGAGCGGCCCCAAGGTGACGATGTTCGATACGAAGTCGCTCGAGGTGCTCAAGGAGATCGACGTCGGCGACGCCCGGCCGGACGGCATCCACTTCGACGCCTACAACCGGCGCGTCTATGTGTTCAGCCATCCCACCAAGAGTGCCACGGTGATCGACGCCGGGACGGGCAACGTGGTGGGCACCATCGATCTGGGCGGCGTGCCCGAAGAGGGCGTGGCCGACGGGCAGGGCACGTTGTACGACATCATGCAGGACGCCACGGGGAGCGTGGCCGTGGTGGACGTGAAGTCCATGAAGACGGTGAAGCACTACCCGCTGGGCGGACCCGGCCGCTGCAACGGACTGGCGCTGGACGTGGAACACCAGGTGCTGTTCGCGGCGTGCGGCAGTTCCGGCGAGGGCGATGACGCACGCCAGGCGGTGATGGTGATTCTCAGCGCGACCGACGGGAAGATTCTCGACAAGCTGCCGCTGCCCGGCGGCTCCGACGGCGCCGTGTTCAACCCCGCCACGCAGGAGGCGTTCGCCACGCTCGGCAACGGCTATCTGGCCGTGGTGCGGGAGAACAGCCCGACGAGCTTCACTCTGGAGCAGACGCTGGCGACGATGAACGGCGCCCGCACGATCACGCTCGATCCGACGACGAATCGCATCTTTGCCATGAGCCAGGAGTACGAGCCGGCGCCGCCGCAGCCGGCGGGCAGTGCGCGTGGGCGGGGCTACATGCGGCGGCGGGCCGTGCCGGGGTCGTTCACGATCCTGATGATCGGGAGGTAGGCGGCGGGCGCGGGCGTCCGATGCGGGGTTGACATGGGCCGGTGCGTTTCGCAAGACAGAACGCACCCATCAACTCCAAGGAGGCCCCCTCGTGACGCACCGCGCCATGCTCCTGCTCGCGCTCGTCCCGGCGGCCGGCGCCGCCTGCGCCGGCCGCGACGCCACCCCGGCGCCCCAGGTCGTGAACCTCGTTGCCAGCGGCCGCACCTTTCAGGCGCCCGACTCGATCCGCGCCGGGTGGACGACCTTTCGGTTCACGAACGGCTCCGACGTGGTCCACTTCGCCGCGGTGGAGCACCTGCCCGACGGGGTGGGGATCGCCGACCAGCAGGCACAGGTGGCGCCCGTGTTCCAGGCGGGCATGAACCTGTTCGACGCCGGGCAGCCCGACGCGGCGCTCAAGAAGTTCGGCGAGCTGCCGGCATGGTTCGGTCAGGTCGTATTCACCGGCGGTCCCGGACTGACCGCGCCGGGCCACACGATGGCTTCCACCGTCTTCCTGACGCCCGGAACGTATCTGCTGGAATGCTACGTCAAGACGGACGGCGTCTTCCACTCGTACAATCCGGACACCGCCGCCTACGGGATGGTGCGCCAACTCACCGTCACCGCGGATACCGCGGCGGCGTCCCCGCCCACCGCCGGCGTCCAACTCACGCTCTCCAGCACGCGCGGCATCGAGACCGACGGCGAGATGGTGCCCGGCGAGAACACGGTGGCAGTGCACTTCGAAGACCAGAAGGCCTACGCCAACTTCGTGGGACACGACGTGCATCTCGTCCGGCTCGCGCCCGCCACCGACAGCGCCGCGCTCGCGGCGTGGATGGACTGGACCCACCACGGCGGGTTGGAGACGCCCGCGCCGGCCGAGTTCCTGGGTGGGCTGAACGAGATGCCCGCCGGTGCGACCGGATACATCACGGTCAGCCTGGAGCCCGGCCGTTACGCCTGGATCGCCGAGGTGCCGGACCCCGCGGCCCACGGAATGTTCAAGCCGTTCACGATCCCCCAGTAACGCCGCCGCCACGGCGGCGGTAACTTCGAGACGACGGCGGGGGGCCTGCTGCGCCTCCCGCCCGCTCCCGCAGCGCCGCAGCGACACCCGCCCCCATCGGAGGAATCGTCCATCATGCTCGTGGTCACATCCGAGACCGTCGCCGGACACCGTGTGAGAGAAACCAAGGGCCAGGCGTTCGGCGTGGTGGTGCGCAGCCGCGGCATCGGCGGCAACATCATGGCCGGCCTGCGCTCGATCGTGGGCGGTGAGATCACCGAGTACACGGAACTGCTCGAGGAAGCGCGCCGCCACGCCGTGGACCGGATGGTGCAGAACGCCACCGCGATGGGCGCCAACGCCATCATCATGATGCGCTTCGACTCCTCGGAGATCGGGCAGACGATGAGCGAAATCGTGGCCTACGGCACGGCCGTCGTGCTCGAACCGGCGGGCTGACGTGCGGCGCGGGCTCGGCGGGCTGGCGGCGTTGATTCTCGTTGCACCCGCCGCCGCACCCCGCGCGGACCGCGTTCCGGCGCCGGCGCGCGTAACGGTCACCGGCCTGCGCACCGGATACCTCGTCGACCCCGTCGGCACCGACGCGGCGAGCCCGCGGCTGAGCTGGCGGCTGGAATCCACCGTACGCAACACGATGCAGGCGGCGTACGAGGTGCAGGTGGCCGCGAGCGAGCGCGATCTGGCGCGCGGCAAGCCGCTGCTCTGGGACTCCGGAAAGATCGCGTCGGGCGTGTCGAT
>CAWAHC010000003.1:0-310384 GCA_963781765.1 uncultured Gemmatimonadaceae bacterium | reverse complement strand
CGTCCGATTGGCCGTCACAGCCGGCTCGTCCGGGATGATCTGGTGGCACCACCCGGCATCGGCGAGGCGCTGCTCGAATGCGGGGCCGTGCCGTCTGGGAAAGTACTCGTTGAAGAAGATGACGTCGGCGTCGAGGGCGACCGCGGCGTCCACGGCCTCCAGACGAAAGCGGGTCTTGCCGACGCGGTGGTTGAGATTCCAGGAGGCAATACGCATGCAGGGTTGCGGTTGATCAGTGGCGGATGGGTGTGGATGCCAGCTAAAGCGACGGCGGACTCTACGCCCGCAGTTCGTTCACGTCGACGAACACGTGGTGCACGAAGCGGCTCAGCTTGTGCCGGCCCAGCCCGAGATACACCTCGGTCACCTTGATCGCGCCCTCCCATTCTTCCCGGGTGGTCGGGCCACCCATATCATCGTCTCCAATGAAGTAGATGAACACCAATCGGGCGGGCTTCCGGTTGAGCGTCCGCAGGAGATACAGGTGCGCCAGCCTGTTGGTGAACTGGTAGAAGGTCCCCGACCACGAGACCGTCGTGCGCGGCGCCAGGGCCTTCCGCGTCTCGGCCAGCGCCTTCTCGATCTCCATGCGCGAGCTGGCGGATGCGCGTGATGCGGGAGAAACCATCTCCGCGATGTGCGCCTTTGCCTCGATGAGAAGCAACTCACCGTCGGAGGTGCGCGCCAATCCATCCCACATCGGTCCACGCGGCGGCCAGAAGCTGAATAGCTCGCGCTGACGCAGTTGCGTACCGAGGCGATTCAGGAACGCCCGGTCTCTGTATTCCACGTAGTCCTCGGCCGCCAGCGGTGATAGCCACTCGATCGATGTGGACGGCGCGAGGCCGGCTGTATCGCGGATGGCGCGATCGAGCACATCCGGATACTCGTTGACTGCGACCTGGAGCCACTTCTGACTACCGCGCTTGGCTTTCATCGGGTGGCATGCCTCATTCGGTGGAAAGGTGCGGCGATAGCCACGGTCATGAGCGACTCTCGATAACCGGCCATCACGCCGGGGAGAGAATGGGCCCGGATGGACGGACTCGCAAGCTCCTGCCGTGCGGCAGCATAGTCCGGGCTTCGCGACCTGTGAGTGAACGCCAGCGGGGTATGCAGAAACCATTAAGAAAGTCAGGAAGTGTCCGGGTGGGCGCGCGACTAGCGCACGGGCCGTTGACATTCTAGCGCGCTCCTGGCATCATGAGTACGTCGCGAGGGATTTCACCGACTTGATGACTCGCGGCGTGGTGTCCGTGTCTTCCATCTAAGTCGCGGCCGAGGTCCGCGACTGCCGTTCAGTCCGGACCTTTTGTTTTGTATCGGCCGCCTGCGCCTCGGCGGCCAGCATGAAGAGTGCGGCGAGAGCACCGGCTCATTGACCCGCACGCCAGACCGTCACCCTGCGCAAATCGGCGCCGAGACGGTGGCCCAGCCGGCCGGGAGCAGTGCCCGGAACCATGCGCGAGTGAGGCGTGACGCTCAACCGAAAGGGTATTGCGATGAATTCCAATGATCGCTCCTTCCTCAAACCGTCCGATCCCGAAATCACCATTCCGCTGGATCAGACGCCGGCCGACGACCTCGGCCGCGATGCAGGAGCCCCGGAAGGTCACGAACCGTTCAACACGCCGGTCCGGTTTCCGCGGCTTCACGCGTCCGATCAACTGGTAACGCTTCGGCGTCTGGACAACGGAACGTTCCGACTATTGTCTCAGGTTCTGTGTGGCCCGCGCATTGAGTTGGTCGGCGCTTCACGCCCTGTGTCGGCCGCGCCACTGCCTGGTGACGAGATCGAGCTTCGGGTTCCTCCCGGCGGCGGGATTCCAGAGTTCGTCCGAGTCGTAAAGGCGGTTCGGGCACGCGTCGAAACCGTGTTGATCGAGCCCGTCATGCTGGCCGTCCCCGGGGTCCAGGCGGTCATGGCCCGTATGGTCGCCGAGGGCGGCGATTACGCCGTCGAGGGACAGGCGCTGAAAGTCGTTCTCCCGCGCGAGAGCGGGCTGGACATCTGGCGCGAGTTGGATGCGGCCGGCGCACTCGTACCGTTTCAGCGAGGTCTGGCGGTACCCGAGATCAACGGGAATGCGACCGACGAGGAGGTATTGTCCGCATTCGAGATCGCGGGTCGCGTGTTCACCCGCGAGGGGCGCGTTGCGATCACGGGGCTGGCCGTGAACCTCGGTGGCCTCTTCCTCAGTTGCGGTCGCGCCATCGAAGCCTGCCGACAGCTGCTACTCGGAAAGCTGGCTGAGCAACCGATGGGCGTCATGTCGGCGCGCAGTTCCGCCGAGGCGGGGGTGGTCTCGGCTGCGATCGGCGAGCTTCGCAAGGTGCAGGGCAGAGCCAAATGGACGGCCCCATCACTTGAAGGTTACGTGAACGCACTCGAACGGCTCGCTGAGAGGGATCTACCGCGGCCCATAGTCGTACTGGACCGGAGACGCCCGGTCAGATTCGGCGAGTGCTTCTATTACCCGCGCGATGCAGATCTTCCGCGGCGAGCCCGGTGGCCGGCCAAAAGGCCGGGTTCAGCAAGGTACGTTGGAACGCTGACCTGGTCGTGGGGGCCGGCCCATAGCAGGACGGATTGATGCCAGTCGCAAGGGCGTGCGGGTTCGAATCCCGCTCCGGGCACGGCCCCAACTCGTCACCTGTTGACTCGGCAACCAGATTCGGATATCGTCATCAACGTCTCCCAGATGCACAGATGGTACCGAACGCCCGCCGGCTTCCTGGCGGGCGTTCTGTGTTTCCGCCACGGAGCCTGGCTGGACCTCCATCGGGCCAGGCGCGCCGCCCCTCCTTTGCGCCCTCCTGGCCCCGGCTCCACGTTGGTCGCGATTCCGCGCTCGCCATCAATCCGTCGGGCACCAACGGCCTCATCCACGGGAATTCGCACTTCTTCCTCGTCCAACTCGGCGCCGTCTGCCTGTCGTCGGTCTGGGCGTTCGTGTTCACATATGGCATGCTCTGGGTCATCGACCGGATCACGACCGTCAAGGTGGACGAGGCCGGGGAGACGGAGGGGCTGGACAGCGCGCTCCACGGAGAGGTGGCGTACGTGGAGGCGTTCTAGGGACCCGATCCTCGAGGTGGCGGTCGCCGCCGGCCGTGATTCCCAGCCCGAAACCGCTTCTTGAGCCTCTCCCCATCCCGCTCCGGCAACACTCTCGGCAACTCCCCCGTCGCGATGGCAACGCGCGCGAACAGCAAGTCCGTCTGGTCGGCGAGCCCCGCCGCGAGCCGGTCGACGCCGGCCTCATCCTCGATGTCATATACCGCCTCGAACCCGCACCCCGCCGCCACCTCCACCAGCTTCGCCGGCCCCGCGGTGTGGCTCGGTTGCATGCCGGTCTCGCCGTAGCGCGCGTTGTCGAGCACGACGATCGCCAGATTCCGCGGCCGTTGCAGCGCGATCGTCGCCAGCGAACCCAGCCCCATCAGCATCTCGCCGTCGCCGGTGATGACGAGCACGCGCCGGTTCGGCTGCGCCAGCGCCAGCCCCAGGCCGATCATCGCCGCGCCGCCCATTCCGCCCCAGAGGTAGAAGTTGCGGTCGTCGTCGCCGGCGGCCGCCACGTCCCACGCGGCCGCGCCCAGCCCGGCCACGACGAGCGTGTCGCCGCGCTTGGCCAGCAATCGCTGCACTACCTCTCGCCGGTGGAGCGTCACTTGACCCACTCCTTGCGCCCGATCAGCCGCTGCGACAGCAGCACCGCCACCGCCGTCTCGCTTCCGAACGCGCGCTCGGCGGCGCGCTCCACCACTCGCTCCACGTCCGCTGCGTCGTCCACGCGGTTCACCTCGACGCCGCACAGGCGCAGCACCGCCTCCGCCGTGGTGCCCATGGGCACCTGCCACGGGTTGAACTCCTCGAACTCCCCGCGCATGGTCACGAGCGTCAGCAGCGGAAAGCGGCACGCGCGGGTCATGGCCAGCATGTTGACGCAGTTGCCCACGCCGCTCGACTGCATGAGCAGCGCCGAGCGTTCGCCGCCCAGCCACGCGCCGGCGGCGAGGGCCACGCCCTCCTCCTCGGTGGTCAGCGCGATATCGCACACGGCGGCGTCGTCGCGGCAGAGCGCGATCAGGCGGGCGTGCCCCGCATCGGGCACGTACGCCACCTGCCGGATCCGCGCGCGTCCGAAGACGTCGTGTATGCGGTCGGGCCAGTCTGCGCCGTGCGGCGCGTTGGTGCCATGCTGCAACGGTGCCCCTCGGGGATCCGGACGCGTTGAAACTGCGGCGGAGGACGGGGCGGGGGAAGCGGGTGGGGCGGGGGACCACACCGGCAGGCAAGAGAAAACGCCCGCAGCCATGAAGGTTGCGGGCGTTTCGGCGGAACTCGTGCGCTTGACAGGTATCCCCAGCCTAGCGATTCAGCCGCGCCGAGTCAATCACCTGGTGAGGCCGTGCCCGGAGCGGGATTCGAACCCGCACGCTCTTGCGAGCATACGCCTGTCAAACGCACGCGTCTACCAGTTCCGCCACCCGGGCACGTACGCGGACATGCCGGAATTTGACCTTACCCCCGTGGCGAGTACGGGATGTTCTGGGTCTCAGCCACGGCCGCCGAACGATTGGCCTTGCGCGCGTTGGCTGATGGGCGGTCTGATGAGTTCCGCTACCGTGTCGGTCAGGGGTAGCGGCCGCCCTGCCTCCGGCGTGGGCACGTTTCTAACCCGTCACCTTCGAAAGCGGGCAACCCATGGCTTGCACTTGCATATGCAAGTGAGTACACTGAGGGAAGCGTTCCATGGGGGCACTGATGGTCACGACGGTCGCACATCTTCCGGTGGTCGACGAGGCGCACAAGCTGTTGGGCCTGACCTACAAGCAGGTGGCCGCCATGCTCCGTGCCGACGAGAGCACGCTGCAGCGTTGGCGGACGGGCACGAGCGACCCGTCGCCCGTCTTCGTCGGCCGCATGGAGAGTCTGGACGAGTTGCTGCGCGAGATCCGCGCCACGTTCAGGCGCCCGAATGCCGCGAAGCGCTGGCTCGAGACGCGCGTCCCGGCGTTCGGCGACCAACGGCCGCTGGATATGCTGCTCGGCGGACGCATCGAGCGCGTCACCGCCGCCCTGCAAGCGTTGAATGCCGGAATGACGACCTGAGTTCGGATGCGCCGCCGCGCGATCCGCCTCCGCGCATGGTCACGGGGCCGGCGCCGGCGTTCGAGCAGTGATCGCGTACAGGCAGTGCCACCCCGCGCACGCCGAGATCTCCGATGACACACTCCGCGCCAGCGCGCGCGAAGGTGGACGATTCAATCCGCGGCACGAGTTCGGGGCGGTCTATGTGTCGCTGTCCAGAGAGACTGCGGTGCGCGAACTCCGGCGCCGCGCCCATCGCCTTGCCGTCGACGTGGCCGATCTGCTCCCGCGAACGATGCTCCAGCTCCGCGTGAACCTGGAGCGTGTGCTCGACCTGACCGACCCGAGCACCGCCACTGCATGGGGGCTGAGTGCCGCACAGTTGCGGAGCGACGATCTCACGCCCTGTCAGGAAGTAGCGGGTGCCGCGCGCCGAAATGGGTATGAGGCGATTCGGTATCCGGCGGCCAGCGGCACGGGCGAGAACGTTGCCATCTTCCTCGACCGCCTGCACGCGGGTTCGACCGTCCAAGTTGAGAGCGCGGAAGAGTTGGCGCTCTGAGAATGGCGTTGAGGTGCGCGTTCGACTCGCGCTCCGGGCACGGCCTCATCAATTCGTTGACTCGGCGTCTTGGTCGCCGTATCCTCTATTCACTTGCCAGGTGCACGCGTAGTACGACCGCCCGCCGCTTCTCGCGGCGGGCGGTCTCTTTTCCGGCGCTCCCCTACCTTGGCTCGAGATCCATCGCCTTGGCGTGCTCCGAGTTGGCGATGAAGTTCCGCACGTCGCTCTCCAGCGCTTTGCGCGCGATGTCGTCCTGGTAGATCATGTGCCCCACCTCGTAATGCGTCACCGTGATGTTCTTCTGGAGATCCGGCGGCAGGAAGAGATGGTGCATGCTGTACTCCGCCTCGAAGAACGGACAGGCGAAGTCGTAGTAGCCCGTGGCCAGCAGCAGCTTCATGTACGGGTTCTTGGCAAAGGCGCTCTCCAGCAGCTGGCTCATGTTGTTGCCGTAGCCGTCGTAGTTCCAGCCCGCAATGCCGCCCCCGTACACGTCGTCGGTCTTGTAGCCCAGGTCGTCGCGCACGTACTGCGTGAACATCTGCGTGTACACCGGGCGCTGCACCCAACTGGGGTCGAAGTCGTTGCGCTGCGTTCCGGGCGTGCGGTTGAAGCTCACCATGCGGCCGTCAAGCCGCCCCACGGACTCCTTCTGCCCCTGCAGCAGCGTGGCGTCGAACAGCGACGAACTGATGCGCAGATTGTAGTCGTCGATCAGCTTCTCCGGCAGACCGGTGTAGCGCGCCAACTCGGCAATCGCCTGCTGCCGCTCCGCGCCCTGTAGCGCGTCACCCTTGTAGAGGTCCAGGATGTACTGCGTCGTTGCCCAGTGCTCCGACTGCGCCACCGCCTCCTTGAGCGTCAGCTTCTGCAGGTCGGGCGGCAGCTTCTTGTGGTACCAGGCGGTGGCCGTGTACGTGGGCAGGAACAGCACGTTCGGCAGATCGTTGTCGGTGGACTCGCCGAGCGTCTGCATGTCGAGCACGCTCGACAGCAGCATCACGCCGTTCAGCGCGATGCCGCGCTGCGCCAGGTATCCCGCCAGCCCCGCCGAACGGAACGTGCCGTAGCTCTCGCCCGCCAGGTAGAGCGGCGAGCTGTACCGATCGTACTTGGTGAGGTACAGGCGGATGAACTCGCCCAGCGACTGCAGATCGCCCGCCACCCCCGAGGTTGCCGTGAGCGCCTTCTCCGACACCGCGCGGCTGTAGCCGGTGCCGTCGGGGTCGATGAACACCATGTCGGTGAACGGCAGCCACGTCTCCTGGTTGTCCACCATCTTGTAGGGCGGCGGCGGCAGCGCGCCGTTGTCCTGCAGCACGATCCGCTTGGGACCGAACCCGCCGACGTGCACCCAGATGGCCGGCTCGCCCGGCCCGCCATTATAGATGAAGGACAGCGGACGCCGGCTCTGGTCCTGCTGGCCGTCCAGCGTATAGGCTACGAAGAAGATGTGGGCCTCGGTCTTGCCCGTCGCGTCGGGCACCGGCAGCCGTCCCGCCGTTGCCGTGTAGGCGTAGGTCTTGCCGCCCACCTGAATGGTATGATGGGTGACCACCGGCGGAGCGTCGGTGGTGCTCGAATCGTAGGGGTGCCCTTGCGGGCCCGGGCCGCCGCGGCCGCGCCCCTGCGCGGCCAACGGCATCGCCGCCAGCAACAGCATCGCAAGCGAAGCCGAGGGCAGGCGCATCCAGTGGCGAGAGTTGGAATTCATGGCCCAGATTATGGATGCCAGTCACCCGCGCGGCAAGGTTGGCGCATACCGCAATCCCCGAAGGCGCGGGGACTCCTCCTGTCGGGAACGCGACGCCACTTCCGGGGCCGGAACCGGACGCGGCGCTGCCTGCTGTTGGAAACCATGAAATTCCTGCTTGCGATGCGGGATTTTCATGGTACATTTCCTTGCGATGATCGCCCGCCCATCGTTGTCCACCGCCATCCGCACCGCCATCCGCCGGTTTCCGGTCGTGGTGCTCACCGGACCTCGGCAGTCCGGCAAGACGACGCTCGCGCGCGAATTGCTGCGCGAGGACTCGCCGAACTACTTCGACCTCGAAGATCCGCTGAGCCTGGCACGCCTCGACGAACCGCGCACCGCCCTCGAGCCGCTGCGCGGGCTCGTCGTCATCGACGAAGTCCAGCGCCGGCCCGACCTCTTTCCGGTGCTGCGCGTGCTTGCGGATCGTCCCCGGCGGCCGGCGCGCTTCCTGATTCTGGGAAGTGCGTCGGGCGATCTCCTGCGGCAGAGCTCCGAGAGTCTCGCGGGACGCATCCACCGCATTGAGATCGGCGGATTCACGCTGGCCGAGCTCGGGGCCGGCGCGGCTGCCCGGCTCTGGCGCCGCGGTGGGTTTCCCCTTGCCTTCCTCGCGCGTTCGGAGGCGCAGAGCGTAGCCTGGCGCCAACAGTTCGTCCAGACCCTGCTCGAGCGTGATCTGCCGCAATGGGGCGTTCGCGTGCCGGCCACGGCCCTCCGACGCTTCTGGACCATGATCGCGCACTACCACGGGCAGGTCTGGAATGCCGCCGAGCCGGCCCGCGCGCTCGACGTCAATCCATCGACCACCCGCCGTTACCTGGATCTGTTGACCGATGCGTTGGTGATCCGACAGCTCCAACCCTGGCACGCCAATCTCGGAAAGCGACAGGTCAAGTCCCCGAAGGTCTATGTGCGCGACAGCGGACTGCTGCACCGCCTCCTGGGCCTCGACACGGAACGCGCGCTGCTCTCGCATCCGGCGCTCGGCGCCTCGTGGGAAGGATTCGTGGTCGAGCAGGTGCTGGCCGCCGAGCCGCACGACGAGGCCTGCTTCTGGGCCACGCATCAGGGAGCCGAGATCGACCTCATTCTCCGTCGCGGCAGCCGCCTGCTGGGCGTGGAGTGCAAGCGCACCGATGCCCCACGCCTCACGCCCTCCATCCGCACGGCACTCGAAGACCTGCGTCTCGAGCGCGTGGCGGTGATCTATCCCGGTTCCAAGCGATTCTCGCTGGCGCCGCGAGTGGAGGCCGTCCCGCTCGACGCGCTCACGGAGCCCGGGCGGCTCTTTGCCGGCGTACGTTCGGCGCGAAAGTCGAAATAAGGAGCCCGCTCCGGCTCCGGTTCGACTCGAATCGGGTGCTGCTGACCTTGACATCCCCGGCTCGCATGGGCACCGTCGAGCCGGCCCCCCCCCGCGCGCCTCTCCAGGAGTCATTCGCATGAGCACGCCGCAGTCGCGATTCGCGTCGCGGGGGACCGCACGGGCCCTCGCGTCGTTCATCCTCGCCGCATCGGCCATCGTCTGGGGTCCCGCACCCGCCCGCGCCCAGCGCGGCATTGGACGCGGAGCAGCCGCCGAGTCGCTCGGCCCGCTCGGCGAGATGAGCTGGCGCTTCGTGGGCCCGTACGGCAACCGCGCCGCCGCGGCGGCGGGCGTGGCGGGCGACCCGGCCGTGATGTACGTCGGCGCCGCCTCGGGCGGCATCTGGAAAACCGAGAACGGCGGCGTCGACTGGCGGCCGGTCTTCGATCACGAAGACGTGTCCGCCGTGGGCGCGCTGGCGGTGTCGCAGTCCAGCCCCAACGTGGTCTGGGCCGGCACGGGCGAGACCTGGCTCATCCGCCCCTACTATCCCATGGGCGACGGCGTCTACAAGTCCATGGACGGCGGCGCGCACTGGGAGCACATGGGCCTCGACGCCACCGGCCACATCGGCCGCATCGTGATCGACCCGCACGACCCGCAGCGCGTGTTCGTCTGCGCGCTGGGCCAGCTCTTCAAGGCGCAGCCCGAGCGCGGCGTCTACCGCACGCTCGACGGCGGCAAGACGTGGAAGCTGGTGCTCGGCCCCAACGGCGACACCGGCTGCAACGACCTGGCCATGGACCCGGCCGACCCCAACACGCTGTTCGCCGGCATGTGGCAGGTGCGCGTGTATCCCTGGAACCTCGACAGCGGCGGGCCCGACGGCGGCATGTACGTGAGCCGCGACGGCGGCGACACGTGGACGCAGCTCTCGGGGCACGGGCTGCCGCCGGCCCCGCACGTGGTGGGCAAGGTCGCCGTCGCCATCGCGCACAGCCTCCCCACGCGCTGGTACGCCCTGGTGCAGGACAGCCAGCCCACGCTCTACCGCTCCGACGACGCGGGCGCCAGTTGGAGCATGGTCAGCCACGACCACATGATGCTGCAGCGCGACTCGTACTACACGAACTTCGGCGTCTCCACCACGGATCCCGACCGCCTGTACTTCGTGAGCCCCAACTACACCATCTCGCTCGACGGCGGCAAGACGTTCCTGCGTCCCGGCCGAGGGAACGGCTTCGGCTCCGCCGGCGGCGACAACCACGACATCTGGATCGATCCCGACAATGGAAACCGCATCCTCGTGGCCAACGACGCCGGGCTCTCGGTGAGTCTCGACGGCAGCCGCACCTTCGAGCACATCCGGCTGCCCATCGCGCAGGTCTATCACGTCAGCACCGACGACCGGATCCCCTACGACATCTACGGCAACCTGCAGGACGCGTCGAGTTTCGTGGGCCCCAGCAACAACCTCGCGGGGCGCGGCGGCTTCGGCGGCGGCATCACCGCCGGCGACTTCAAGGCGGTGGGCGGGTGCGAGAGCGGATTCGCGACGCCCGATCCCACCGATCCCGACATCGTCTGGTCGGGGTGCTACGAGGGCGTGATCAGCCGCATGAATATGAAGGATGGGCAGGCGCGCGACGTGAGCGTGTGGCCCGACGTGGACGACGGCTGGGCGCCGCGCGACGTGAAGTACCGGTGGGACTGGACGATCCCGCTCGCCATCTCCCCCTTCGACCACAACCGGGTGTACGTGGGCAGCCAGTACGTGCATGAGACCACCGACGGCGGGCAGAGCTGGAAGACCATCAGTCCCGACCTCACGCTCGACGACAAGGCACACGAGGGGAACTCCGGCGGCATCACCCACGACAACCTCTACACCTACGACGCCGCGCTCATCTTCTCCATCGCCGAGTCGCCGGTGAAGCAGGGCGTCATCTGGGCGGGCACCAACGACGGGCAGGTGAGCCTGACGCGTGACGGCGGCACGCACTGGACCAACGTCACGAAGAACATTCCCGGCCTCAAGCCGATGGGCACGATCTGGAACATCGATCCGTCGCCATTCGACGCCGGCACCGCGTACATCACGGTGAACCTGGAGCAGATGGGCGACTACGACGCCTACGTCTACAAGACGGCCGACTACGGCCGGAGTTGGACGATGATCAGCGCCGGCGTGCCCAAGGGGTACAACAGCTCGGCCCACTGCATCGTCGAAGATCCCGTGCGCAAGGGGATGCTGTATCTGGGCACCGACAACGCGATATACGTGAGCTGGAATGACGGCGGGAACTGGACCAAGCTCAACCAGAACCTGCCGCCGGCGCCGGTCTACTGGATCACCGTCCAGCCGCGGTTCAACGATCTGGTGATCGCCACCTACGGGCGCGGCGACTGGATCATGGACGACGTCACCGCCCTGCGTCATTACGACCCCGGCGCGAAGGCGGCGGCGCTCTATCCCCTGCGGTCGGCGTACCGCTTCCGGCAGAAGAGCGACCGGCGGCTCGCCGAGCCCGGCGCGCGCGTGGTGGGGCAGGACCCGCCCTACGGCGCCGACATCAACTTCTATCTCGCGCACGCCGGCCCGGCCACCATCACCATCGCCGGCGCCGACGGCAGGACCATCAACACGCTGCACGTGCGCGGCGTGGAGGGGCTGAACCGCGCGTGGTGGGACCTTCGCTATCCGAACGGCAGCATGCCGCACATGCTGGTGCCGCCCCCCGACGCGCCCTGGGTGCCCAACGGTCCCGGGGGCTACCACATCCTCACCGGCATCATGATTCCCGGCACCGTGACCGGTCCCCGCGTGACGCCCGGCAGTTACACGGTGAAGCTCGATGCCGGCGGCGCGACCGAGTCGCAGGCGCTCCGGGTGCTGGCCGACCCTGCGTCGCTCGGCACCGCGGCCAGCATGCGGGCGCAGTTGCAGTTCAAGCTGGGTCTGGAGCGCGAGATCGACAGCGTGTCGAACATGATCGAGCAGCTGGAGTGGGTGCGGAAGCAGCTCGCCGACCTCGAGCTGCGCTACCGCGGCGACGCGGCGCACCGCGGCGTGGTGGCCGAGTCGCGCCGGCTGGCCGATGAGGCCATCTCCATCGAGGGCAAGCTGATCGACGTGCATCTGACCGACGGCAACGAGGATCTCAATCGCTTTCCCAGCCAGCTCTACCAGAAGCTGACCGCGCTCTACGACAAGGACGAGGCCGACCTGGGGCCCACCGCTGCTGACGTCGCGGTCAACGAGTATTTCAAGACGTGGATGGCGTCGTCGCGGAAGTCGCTCGATGAGTTCACGAGCAGGACCGTGCCGGCATTCAACGCGCGGCTCAAGGCGCAGGGGGTGGGGGTGGGGGTGGGGGTGGAGATCGAGCCGTAGGGCGGCGCGGGTTCAAGTGTCGACGTCGCGCCGTTGGGCATCCATCACCTGCAACCACGTCCCTCGCTTGACACCTCCCTCCGCTGGCCCGAACGCCCACCGCCAATCGCGGTGGGCGTTCTGTGTTTCCGCCACGGGGCGGGGTTGTCTCTCATTTGAGATCGGACGGGTGCCGATAGGCAGGATGCGGCAGGCCGCGGGCGTTCGGTATAGCTGGAGCCGATTTGATCCCGACGCCTGGCCGCGTTCGCGCCAAATTCAGTTGCCGGCGCCGAATTCGAGAAAGTGAAGTCACCAATCGCGACGTCAACCAGCGGCGGAACCCGTGGCGCGATTAAACGCCTCCCGTTATAATACATACCGTGATACGCAGCTTTTCGGACGCCGCCACCGAGGACCTCTTCAACGGTCTCGACAGCCGGAGAGCCCGAGCAGCCTGCCCCGCTGATTTGTGGCCCGTTGTGCGGCGCAAGCTGACGCAGATCAACCGCGTGCGCGATCTTCGCGAACTTGCCGTCCCACCGGGCAACCGGTTGGAGCGGCTCGGCGGATCGCGCCGTGGTCGATACAGCATTCGCATCAACCAGCAGTATCGGGTCTGTTTCCGATGGGAGGACGGCTATGCGGACGAAGTCGAAGTCACCGACTACCACTAGGCGCTCGAAAACGGCATCGGGGGCCGCACGTCCACTCGTGCGCCGTCGTCTGCCCACCGAGCTTCCCCCGGTCCACCCCGGCGAGATGCTGCTCGAAGAGTTTCTCAAGCCACTCGGCGTTTCGCAGTCGGCCTTCGCGGTGCGGCTCGGGGTGTCGTTTCCCCGCTTGAATGAGGTGGTGCGCGGCAAGCGCGCGGTCACGCCCGACACTGCGTTGCGCCTGGCGCAAGTGACCGGGATGAGCGCGGATTTCTGGCTGGGCCTGCAGTCCGACTGGGATCTCTGGCACGCGCTGCGTTCCGACGACGCCGGTCAGATCGCGAAGCTGACGCCGCTTCCGCGCGCCGGGTGAAAGGCCGTTTTTCAGGCCTGCGTCGCGTACCACACTTGTCGAGTGCGGCGTAACCGAGAACGCCAGCCGCCCACCGCGGCGGGCGTTCTGTTACTACGAACGGAACGGGGCCGACTCGACAGGCCCGGCCGGGGGATTCTGCTTGGCTCCGGACGCTTTCGGCGACGGTGTCACTGCTCCTCCCAGCTACCGTTCCGCCCGTTGACTCGGCGATGCAGTCGCGGTATCCTGTTCGGGTCTGCCAGATGCATGCATTGCTTGAACGCCCGCCGCTCTCGCGGCGGGCGTTCGCGCATGTGGCGCGCGCACTACCGTGTCGTCGCTGGCGGCAGGCCCTCCGCCACCACCCACACCGCCCCCGCCAGCGCCGCCGTCACCACGCCCTCCACCCAGTTGGACGTCACCCCTGGCTTGCTGACCACTGCCGGCACCCATACGAGAACGGTGAACAGGCTCAACATCGCGGCCTCGGTAGCCGCCGCGAGACGCGGATACACCCCGAACACCAGGCCGAGTCCGCACGCCACCTGTCCGGCGCCGGCCAGGTAGGCCCACTCCGGCCGGAAGGGCAGCCACGCGGGCACCAGGGAAATGGTCCGGAGCCTGAACTCGAAGAAGTGCGAGAGACCGTACGTCACGAGCGAGAGCCCCAGCAGAATGCACGCGGTGCGCAGGCCGTGCTTCGCCGTCGCCGCGTGCAGCCCCGACCCCTCCCGCAGCCCCCCGAACTGCACGAAGAGCACCAGCGCTCCGGCGGCGAGTACCGCCACCTCACCGATGGCGAACCAGCTGATCTCGCGAAGCGGCTGCGAGAACACCGCGGGCACCCGGGTCAGCGTCCAGAGCAGCAGCAAGGGAAGCAGCACGCGGATGGACGCGCGCACCGTTCGCTCGAACAGCAGCCCAGCGCCGGTGGCGATCATCAGGACGCCGGCAACGAGCCCCAGCGTCTGCGGCGACGGAACCCACGCCGGAACGGGCTGGAACGCCAGCACCTTGTATCCGTACACGAGCGGCAGGACGCCGGTGCCGATCATACCCACTGCAAACGACATCCGCGCGAGCTGCCGGTACCGAGTCATGGGTGTGCCTCCGGTGCATTCCGTCGAGTGGATGGGCGAAAACCTACGGCGTGGCTCCGAAGCCGGAAACCATCCAGCCGGGGGTCGCCCCGCAGCCGAACACTTCCCTTACGCTCCTCGAAGGACGCCAGAGTCCAGGAGCCGACCCCGACCGGCGTTGAACACGGGTACGCTGCCCAGACTGGCGCCCGGCGCGATGTGCGATATGATGTCCAGCGCCGCGCAGCGGCGCACGACACGTTCGACCCGGCCCTTCCACCCCACCGCCCGCATGCAAATTGCCAAGACCGAACGCCTGACTGTGCGTACGCTGACGACGGGAGACGCGGCGTTCCTTTGCCGCCTCCTGAACGAGCCGGCCTGGATCGAGAACATCGGCGATCGCGGCGTGCGAACGCCGGCGGAGGCCGAGGGCTACATCGAGGAGAAGCTCGTCCCGTCCTATGCAACGCACGGATACGGGATGTATGCCGTGGAAACCACGGCGGACCGCGGAACGATTGGCATCTGCGGATTGGTTCGCCGGGATGCGCTGCCCGGCCCGGACCTGGGGTTCGCCCTCCTCTCGGAGTGCTGGGGGCAGGGCTTCGCCTTCGAGGCGGCGTCGGCGGTGGTGGCCCATGCGCGCGAAGCGCTGCGGCTCCCGCCCCTGCTGGCGATCACGAAGCCGGGCAACACCCGCTCCGGGAAGCTGCTGGAAAAGCTCGGCTTCGAATTTCAGCGTTTGATCCGCCTCACACCGGACGCCGACGCGGCCAGGCTCTACGCCGAACGCCGCGGGGATGCCGATGGGTAACACGTAGCTTGCCTTCCCAAGCCGCCCGCCGCCGGTATCTTCCATCGCGAAGCCTCCCCCCTCCCACTCGCGAGCCCCGCATGCCCTCCATCTCCATCACCGTCAACGGCACCAGCCACTCCGTCGACGTCGCTCCCGACACCCCGCTCCTCTGGGCGATCCGCGACAACCTCGGCCTGACCGGCACCAAGTTCGGCTGCGGCATCGGCCAGTGCGGCGCCTGCACCGTTCATATAGAAGGCACGCCCACGCGCTCCTGCTCCACGCCGGTGAGTGCCGTGGCGGGCAAGAAGATCACCACCATCGAGGGGTTGTCGCCCGACCGCACCCACGCCGTCCAGAAAGCCTGGATCGCCGAGGACGTGCCGCAGTGCGGCTACTGCCAGTCGGGGCAGATCATGGCGGCGGTCGCGCTACTCGATAAGCGAAACGAGCCCACCGACGACGAGATCGACGCCGCGATGACGAACATCTGCCGCTGCGGCACCTACCAGCGCATCCGCGCCGCGATCCACCGCGCCGCCGCCGCCGGGGAGGTGTGACATGACGACTCCCAAGGCAGTCTCGCGCCGCGATTTCGTCAAAGCCTCGGCCGTGGTCAGTGCCGGCCTGCTCATCGGCTTCTCCTTCAGCGCCACCGGGTGCGAGCCCACCATCATCACCCCCGCCGGTCCGCCAGTGCCGCTGGACGCCTGGATCCGCGTGGGCACCGACGACAGCATCACGCTGCTCGTCGATCGCTCCGAGATGGGCCAGGGGGTCGCCACCGCGCTCCCCATGCTCCTGGCCGAGGAACTCGAGGCCGACTGGAACAAGATCGCCATCGAGTTTGCGCCCGCCGCCGAGGTGTACTTCAACCCGGACTTCGGCGCACAGGGCACGGGCGGCAGCAGCAGTGTGCGCGTCGCCTTCACGCCGCTGCGTCAGGCGGGTGCCGCAGCGCGCGAGGTGCTCATCTCGGCGGCCGCGCAGCAATGGAAGGTGGACGCCTCCGAATGCCGCGCCGAGTTGGGCGCCGTGATCCACACGCCCACCAAGCGGCGGCTGACGTACGGCGCGCTGGCGGCAGCCGCTTCGAAGCTGCCGCTTCCAACAGCCGTGCCGCTCAAGCCCGCCAAGGACTGGAAGATCATCGGCACGCCGGCCAAGCGACTGGACACGCCGTCCAAGGTGGACGGGAGCGCGGAGTTCGGCATCGACGTCAAGGTACCGGGCATGCTCGTCGCGGTGGTCGCGCGCCCGCCGGCCATCGGCGGCAAGGTGAAGAGCTTCGACGCCGCCAAGGCGAAGGCAGTGCCCGGCGTGCGCGACGTGGTGCAGATCTCCAGCGGCGTGGCCGTGGTAGCCGACGGCTACTGGCCCGCGCACCAGGGACGCGCCGCGCTCGACGTCCAATTCGACGACGGCCCCAACGCGCACGTCAGCACCGACAGCATCTGGAAGCTGTACGCCGACAGGTCGAAGAAGCCGGGACACACGGCGCTCAAGAAGGGTCACCCCGAATCGGCGCACGCCGCGAAGACGGTGGAGGCGGTGTACGAGCTGCCTCTGCTGGCGCACGCCACCATGGAGCCGATGAACTGCACGGCCCACGTGCGCGCCGACGGCGTGGACATCTGGGCGCCCACGCAGCTCCAGACCTGGGCGCAGCAGCTCGGCGCCAAGATCGGCGGTGTGCCGCAGAACAAAGTGCAGGTGCACACCACGTACCTGGGCGGCGGCTTCGGCCGGCGCGTGGAACTGGACTTCGTCACCGACGCGCTGGAAGCCAGCAAGGCGATGAAGGCGCCGGTGAAGGTGATCTACTCGCGCGAGGACGACGTGCAGCACGACTTCTATAGATGTGCCTCGCGCCACCAGATGCACGCCGCACTGGACGCCAAGGGCATGCCGGTGCTCTGGACGCACCGCGTGACCGCGCAGAGTTCGATGGTGCGCTTCTGGCCCGAGTCGCTGGACCACGGGTACGACGGGGAGCTGGTGGAGGGAGCGATGGCCATGCCCTACGCCATCCCGAACGTGCTGGTCGATTCGCTGAACGTCGACACCGGCATCCCGGTGGGCTTCTGGCGTTCGGTGAACAACTCGTACAACGGCTTCGCGGTGGAGACCTTCGTGGACGAGATGGCGCACGCGGCCGGTAAGGATCCGTACGAGTTCCGCCGCGATCTGCTCGGCGATTCGCCGCGGCACCTGCGCGCGCTGAACCTGGCGGCCGAGAAGGCTGGGTGGGGCACGCCGCTGCCCGAGGGACACGCGCGCGGGATCGCCGTGCACCTCAGCTTCAAGAGCTACGTGGCCGAGGTGGCCGAGGTGAGTGTGGCCAGCGATGGAAGCGTGCAGGTGCACAAGGTGGTGTGCGCCATCGACTGCGGGCCGGTGGTGAATCCGGCCATCGTCGAGTCGCAGATGCAGAGCGCCATCGTCTACGGACTGACGGCGGCGCTCTGGGGCGAGGTCCACGTCGACAACGGTCGCATCGTCGAAGGGAACTTCGACAAATACCGCATGCTGCGCATGAAGGAGATGCCGGTGGTGGAGGTGCACATCGTGCCGACCACCGATCCGCAGGGCGGGGCCGGGGAGCCGGCGACGCCGCCCATTGCGCCGGCGGTGTGCAACGCGATCTTCGCGGCGACGGGGAAGCGGATCAGGAAGCTGCCGATTGGGACGGTGGTCTGAAGCTGGCGTTCTGCTGATTCAAGGCGAGTTGAAATGGTCTCGGCCCCGGCGCCGACCGACAGCAGATTTCCGGTGTGCACCACGCGGTTGAAGTCACAAGTTGTGACTTCAACCTGAGGCGATACCGGCTCGGCGCCATTCACCTCCCCTGCCATGCAATCGATTCTCGGGGCTTGCGCGATTCCCAAATTGGGAATAATCATTCCCAATATGGGAAGAATGCCAGTCCGCCGCCCTTCGAGCCTGTCTGCTGCGCTGTTCACGCCGGTCCAGGCGCGAGTCCTCGGCCTGCTCTTTGGCCAGCCCACTCGGCGCTTTCAGAGCGCCGAGTTGATCCGGCTCGTGGAGGGCGGCACCGGGGCCGTCCACCGGCAGCTCTCCCGTCTCGCCGAATCGGGGCTCGTCAGTGTTGTGCGCGTGGGGAATCAGAAGCACTACCAGGCGAACGCGGCGTCGCCCGTGTTCGAGGAATTACGCGGTTTGGTGATGAAGACGGTTGGGCTCGTAGAGCCCATTCGGGTCGCGCTGGGTCGCCTGGCTGGTCGGATCGATGCGGCCGTCATCTACGGGTCGGTGGCAAAGGGCGAGGATCGGGCCGACAGTGACATCGACCTTCTGATCCTCTCCGATTCGCTGACCCACGACCAGGTCTACGAGGCATTGATCCCTGCCGAGTCGACACTGGGGAGGCCCGTCAATCCGACGCTGATGTCCCGAAGGGACTGGCGTGCCAAGCGGAAGTCCGAAGCTTCGTTCGCCGCCCGGGTGGCGGAATCTCCGCAGCTGTTCGTCCTGGGCACCGAGCGTGACCTCCGCTGAACTGGACAACCTCGTTCGTTCGGGTCAGCTCAAGCGGGAGCCGCCCGCTCCGACTGAAATCGCAGGGCTGCGGCGGTCCGGAGAGCTGCGGCTTGTGGATGCTCGGCGGTCGGATCTGTCCGTCGAGAGCCGATTCGATCTCGGGTACAACGCCGCGCATGCGCTCTCTCTTGCTGCCCTGCGCATCGCGGGATACCGTTCCGAGAACCGTTATATCGTGTTCCAAGCACTCACGCATACGCTGGAGCTTCCGCCGGCGGTGTGGCGCGTTCTGGCGAAATGCCACGGCATTCGGAACCAGGCGGAATACGAAGGCATGCTGGACATTGATTCGCGCCTGGTCGACGATCTCGTCACCGCGGCGACGGCGGTGAGAGACGCTCTCGATTCGCGCTTCCCGTCGGACCAGCGCTAGACGCCCCGCCTCACCGCTTCATCGTGTTCCCACACCCCTCCGCCACCGGCGTCGCCTTTCCGTAGCGCGCCTTGATCACCGTCGCGCGCCCGTCCGCTCGCACGGTGACCACGAACATCGCGTCGTACTCGGCGTCGCACAGCTCCGCGGGCTTCGGCGCGCCGAGCGCGGCGACGATCGCCGCCACGGTGTTGCTATGCCCCACCACGAGCACCGTGCCGCCCGCGTGCTGCATCACGGCGGCGGCCACGGCGCGCGCATGGTCGGAAACGGGCGAGGTGGCCGGCACGACGACCGCGGTCAGATGGAATTCGTCGGCGGTCGGCGCCGCGGTGGCTTTCGTGCGCGCGAACTGCGTCGTGACCACGGCGGTCACCTCGGCCGATTGCAATGCGGCGGCCAACGCCTGCGCGCGCGCCCGCCCCGCGGCGGTGAGCGGGGGATCGGCGGCCGGCTGCGCGGCCTTCTCGGCGTGACGGACCACGATCACCGTGGTGGCCGGCGCCTGGGCGAGCAGCGGACGGGGCCCGACGCCCAACGCAAGCGCGGCGGTGCAGAGCAGGGCGTTCACGAACTGCCGGCGCTTCATCGGATTCTCCAGGTGACTCGGTTCCCTACTATAAGCGCTCGCCGGCTGCCGCGCCGCCGGCACCCGCCGTAATGCCCGCGTAAGGTCCCGCCGGTATGTTCAGGCTGCGCTCACCCCCCGGCACGCGCTCCGACACCCGAGGTTCCCCTCATGCGTCACGTCGTTCTCGTATCCGCACTCGCCGCGGCACTGGTCGTGCCCGGCGCGCACCTGTCCGCTCAGGAGGCCGGTTCCACCGGCCCGTACAAGGTCCTCCAGCGCGCCAACGTGGGCGGCGAGGGCGGGTGGGACTACATCTACGCCGGCCCCGACGGCCGGCTGTACATCCCGCGCGGCGCCACGCGCGCCGAGGCGGCCACTGACTCCACCAAAGCCGTGCCGGCGGCGGCGGAACGCGTCATGGTCTACGACCTGCACACCCTGAAGCAGGTGGGCGAGATCCCGAACGTGGGCGGGCACGGCGTGGCGGTGGACCCGAAGTCCAATCACGGATTCGTGAGCGGCCCCAAGATCACGATGTTCGACACCAAGACGCTCAAGGTGCTCAAGGAGATCGACGTCGGCGACGCCCGGTCGGACGGTATTCACTTCGATTCCTATAACGAGCGCGTGTACATCTTCAGCCACCCGACGAAGAACGCCACCGTGATCGACGCCAAGACGGGCAACGTGGTCGGCACCATCGACCTGGGCGGCGTGCCCGAAGAGGGCGTGGCCGACGGTAAGGGCATGCTCTACGACATCATGCAGGACGCAGAGGGCAGCGTGGCGGTGGTGAACGTCACCACGATGAAGACGGTGACCCACTACCCGCTGGGCGGCCCGGGCCGGTGCAACGGACTGGCGCTCGACGTCGAGCACGAGGTGTTGTTCGCCGCGTGCGGCAGCTCGGGCGAGGGGGCGGATGCGCGCCAGGCGGTGATGGTGATCCTGAGCGCTACGAATGGGAAGATCCTCGCGAAGCTCCCGCTGCCCGGCGGATCGGACGGCGCGGTGTTCAACCCCGCCACGCAGGAGGCGTTCGCCACGCTTGGCAACGGCTACCTGGCCGTGGTCAAGGAGAACAGCCCCACGAGCTTCACCATGGAGCAGACGCTGGAGACGATGAACGGCGCGCGCACGATCACGCTCGACGCGAGCACGAACCACATCTATACGATGGCCCAGACGTACGAGCCGGCGCCGCCGCAGCCGGCGGGTGGTCGCGCCGAACAGGGCAGGGGGCGTGGGCGCGGGTACATGCGCCGGCGCGCAGTGCCGGGGTCGTTCACGATTCTCGAAATCGGGAAGTAGGCGATCTGTCCATTCGCGGAGGCGCTGTCGTCATGACCGTCGTGACATCGGAGTACGTCGCGGGATATCGCGTCAGAGAATCCAGGGGTCGGGCGATCGGCGCCGTGGTGCTCGAACCGGCCATCTGACATGCTCCGGCGATTGCTCGTGGCGCTCGGCGTCGGTCTGCTGGTGATGGGCGGCGTGGCCGTGGCGGCACACGCGTACGGCCCCGCGCTCTACCTGTTCATCGCCGGGGGCGCCTGCTCGGCCGGCGTGGTATTCGAGCGCTGGCGGTACACGCCGCCGCCCCCGCGCATCGGCAACTGGCGTCCCACGGGCGAGCGGTTCCTCGACCCGGCGAGCGGCAAGATGGTCGAGGTGTACTTCAATCGCGAGACCGGCGAGCGGCACTACCGCGAGGAGAGCGACCGCGAGTAGGCGGGTGGCATGTGGCGACTCGGTAATTCCCGCGCAAGGTTCCGCCGGCGATCCCCGGCTCGTTCACGATCCTCGAGATCGGGAAGTAGACCGAAAGCGAGCGGATGGGGTACCACTCCGTGTAACCGAAACGGAGTCGTACACCATGTCAGCCCGCATTGCCACTAGAACCGGCACCTTCTGGGCTCTGTCGCTCGCCGGCCTTCTCGCCGCGACGACCGCGTTCCGCCCCGCGCCGCCGCCGACCCATCACACGGTGCGCCACGACACTGCCGCCCTCAAAGTTGAGAACGACGGCTTCACGGACCGCATCATCTACCTCGTGACCGAGGGCGGCATGCGCGAGCGCCTGGGCACCGCGACCGCTGCTTCGACCACCACGTTCACCATCCCGCCGACGTTCGTGCAGGGGAACTCGTACGTGTGGTTCCAGGCCCGCAGGTTCGCCGGGTTCTACTACGATTGGAGCCCGCAGACGTACCTGGCTCCCGGCGACACCGTGGATATGATGATTCAGTCCGGAGTGGGCGCTCTGTTGATCACCGGCGTCAACGGCGCCGGCTGATCGTTCGATCCGGACACCGTGGTCCTGGACCCGATGCCGGGATCTTTCACAATTCTTGAGGTCGGGCGGTAGATCAAAGGCTGCGCGGGGGTGTACGAACTCCTATAGCACGACAACGGAGTTCGTACACTCATGCTGAATCGCTTTGCCTCGCGCGGCGCCGTCTTGTCGGCGTTCGCCATGACCGCCGCTCTTCTGACGGCGGCCAGCCGCCCCACCGCCGCGCCACGCGACACCGTCGCGCCGCACCCGGTCCGCGACACCGCGACCGCCAAGACGGCCACGCTCCAGGTTCAGAACAACGCGTTTTCCGATCGCACCCTCTACGTGACGATGGGCGGGATGTCCCAGCGCCTCGGGACCGCCACCGCCGCCTCCACCACCTACTTCACGATTCCGCGGACGTACGTGACCGGCTCGACCTCGGTACGGTTCATCGCCAACAAGTTCGCCAGCTTCCGCCGCGAGGAGAGCCAGCGGATGCAACTGTTCCCGGGCGACACGCTGCAAATGGTGATCCAGGGGTCGTAGCGCGGCCTCCTGGCCCCCGGCCGCTCGGGGGATAAGTTCTGGTGGGTCGCCGGCTCGTTCACCATCCGGTCCATCGGGAGGGGATGTCGCTCATGATAGTCGTCACGTCGGAATACGTCGCGGGATACCGTGTCAGGGAATCCAAGGGACAGGCCTTCGGGGTGGTGGTGCGCAGCCGCGGACTGGGCGGCAACATCATGGCCGGGCTGCGCTCCATCGTGGGCGGCGAGATCAAGGAGTACACGGAACTGCTCGAGGAGGCACGCCGCCACGCCGTGGACCGGATGGTGCAGAACGCCACCGCCATGGGCGCCAACGCCATCGTCATGATGCGCTTCGACTCCTCGGAGATCGGCCAGACGATGAGCGAGATCGTGGCCTACGGCACCGCCGTGGTGCTGGAACCGGCCACCTGAAGTGCTGCCCCGGGCGCTGCTGGCGGTCGGCGCGCCGCGAGACTTCCCTGCCGGGTAGCACGAAATCGAACGATTCGCGATCGTACTACAATATTCACTCGCAGGGAGCGTTCAGATGCCGGACAAGAAGATCATCGCCGTATTCGGCGCCACGGGCGCGCAGGGGGGCGGGCTCGCCCGTGCCATCGCCGCCGACAAGAGCGGCCCCTTCGCCGCCCGTGCCATCACCCGGAAGCCCGACTCCGACAAGGCCAAGGCGCTGGCCGCACTCGGCGTCGAAGTCGTCGCTGCCGATCTGGACGTCGACGCTCGACCCTGCCGGCCGCGCTGGCCGGCGCCTATGGCGCGTACTGCGTGACGAACTTCTGGGAGATCCTGGACGCGCAGCGCGAAGGCCGGCAGGCGGCGGCCATGGCCCGGGCCACGAAGCAGGCGGGCTTGCAGCACATCGTCTGGTCCACGCTCGAGGACACCCGCAAGTGGGTGCCGCTCTCCGACAACCGGCTGCCGACGCTGTACGGCAAGTACAAGGTGCCGCACTTCGATTCCAAGGGCTCGATGGACGAGCTGTTCGCCAGGGAGGCCGCGCCCACCACGTATCTGTTGGCGGCGTTCTACTGGGACAACTTCGTCCACTTCGGCATGGGGCCGCGCAAGACCGACGACGGCAGTCTCGTGCTCGCCCTTCCGCTCGGCGGCGCCAAGCTGCCCGGCATCGGCACCGAGGACATCGGCCGCTGCGCGTACGGCATCTTCAAGGAGGGCGTGAAGACGGTGGGGCAGCGCATCGGCGTGGCCGGCGAGTCGCTCACGGGACCGGAGATGGCGGCCAAGATGGGCAAGGCGATGGGCAAGCCGATCAACTTCTACGACATGCCCTTCGACGACTATCGCAAGCTCGGATTCCCGGGCGCCGAGGACCTGGGCAACATGTTCCAGTTCCAGCAGCTGCTCGGCGAGGAGTTCCTGCGCTACCGCGACCCCAAGCGGTCGCGCGAGTTGAATCCGCAGCTCAAGGACTTCGACGCCTGGCTGGCGGCCAACGTCGGGAGCATCGCGATCGGCTGATCGTTGCGGGCGGGGGGGCGTGCATTTGCGCGCCCCCGGCCCCGGCTCCAGGTTAGTCTCGGTTCCGCACGAGCTTCCCGCCTACAGGAGCGCCCCCGATGCAACACATGGTCATCGATACCGGCAACACCGGCTTCATGCTGCTGTGCTCCAGCCTCGTCATGCTCATGACCCCAGGCCTCGCCTTCTTCTACGGCGGGCTGGTAGGTCGGAAGAACGTCCTCGCGATCATGATGCAGAGCTTCGTCTCGATGGGGTGGACCACGGTGCTCTGGTGGGCGTTCGGATTCTCGATGTGCTTCAGCGGCAATCTCGCGGCGGGCACCGACTTCGCGGGCATCATCGGCAACTTCCACTGGGCGTTCCTGCGGGGCGTGTCGCTGGACATGGCGTCGCCGGCCAACCCGACGATTCCGCTGATCGTCTTCTTCGGCTACCAGATGATGTTCGCCATCATCACGCCGGCGCTCATCACGGGGGCGTTCGCCAATCGCGTGCGCTTTCCCGCGTACCTGGTCTTTCTCACCGCCTGGCTCACGCTGGTCTACTTCCCGTTCGTGCACATGATCTGGGGCGGCGGGATCATGGCGCAGTGGGGGGTGCTCGACTTCGCGGGCGGCATCGTGGTGCACAACATTGCCGGCATCGCGGCGCTGGCGTCGGTGCTGTACGTGGGACGCCGGAAGGTGGTCGATCGAGGACCGCACTCCATTCCCCTGGTCGCGCTGGGCACGGGACTGCTCTGGTTCGGGTGGTACGGCTTCAACGCCGGCAGTGAGTTCCGGGTGGACGCGGTGACGGCGGTGGCGTTCGTGAATACCGACCTCGCGGCCAGCTTCGCCGGCATCGCCTGGCTGGCCATGGACTGGATGACCACGCGGAAGCCCAAGTTCCTGGGCCTGCTCACGGGCGCCGTGGCGGGGCTCGCCACGATTACGCCGGCCGCCGGATACGTGTCGCCCAAGTCGGCCGTGGTCATCGGGCTGATTGCCGGCGTGGTGTGCTTCTATGCCGTGGCCCTGAAGAACAAGCTGCGCTGGGACGACGCGCTGGACGTGTGGGGCGTGCACGGCGTGGGCGGATTCATCGGCATTCTCCTCTGCGGCGTGTTCGCCTCGGTGGCCATCAATCCGTCGGGCACCAACGGCCTCATCCACGGGAATTCGCACTTCTTCCTGGTGCAGCTTGGCGCCGTCTGCCTGTCGTCGGTCTGGGCGTTCGTGTTCACCTATGGCATGCTCTGGGTCATCGACCGGATCACGACGGTCAAGGTGGACGAGGCCGGGGAGACGGAAGGGCTGGACAGCGCGCTGCACGGCGAGGTGGCGTACGTCGAGGCGTTCTGAGGGCGTGCGCCTCCGTCGATCGTCGCTGTCCCTCCTGCTCCCGCTCGCCCTGGCGGCGTTCACGCGGTCCGCGCCGCCGGCGCGGGCCGCGGCGCCGAGCCACGTGGGGGTGGCCGGCCTGCACGCCGAGTATCTGACTGACCCCGTGGGGCTTGGCGCGGCACACCCGCGTCTGAGTTGGCGCCTCACCAGCGACGTTCGCAACACCATGCAGTCGGCGTACGAGATCCAGGTTGCCACGAGCGAGGCCGATCTCGCGCGCGGCGCGCACCTGCTCTGGGACTCGGGGCGGATCGCTTCGCGCACGTCGGTGTTCGCCGCCGACGCGCTGCCCGCGGCGGCGTCGGCCACCCGCTACTACTGGCGCGTGCGCGTCTGGACCGCCGCCGGCGACGCCTCGGCCTGGAGCGCGCCGGCGTACTGGGAGACGGGACTGCTGCACCCCACCGACTGGACCGCCAAGTGGATCGGCACCGCGCCCCTGCCCGCCGACAGCGGAGCCACGCCCTCACCGCTGCTGCGTCGTGAATTCCAACTGCACGGCCGCGTCCGCTCGGCGCGGCTCTACGTCACCAGCCTCGGCCTCGATCAGGTGTACCTGAACGGGCGCCGCGTGAGCGACGCCGAATTCACTCCGGGGTGGACGAGCTATCACCACCGGTTGCAGTACGAGACCTACGACGTCACGGCGCTCCTTCGCGATGGCGACAACGCAGTGGGCGCGATGCTCGGCGACGGCTGGTACCGCGGGTACCTGGGGTTCAACCACGATCGCAACCTGTACGGCGAGCATCGCGCGCTGCTGCTGCAACTCGTGGTGCGCTATGCCGACGGGCACACGCAGCGCGTGGTGTCGGACCAGAGTTGGAAAACCATCGACGGTCCGGTGCGGTATTCGGACATCTACAACGGCGAGACCTACGACGCGCGCCTCGATCGCGCCGGGTGGATGTCCGCCCACTTCGACGACGCCAGTTGGGCGCCGGTGGCCGAGCTGAGCGCTCCGTCCGCGGAACTCGTGGCGCCGGTGGCGCCGCCCGTGCGCCCCGTGGCCGAGCTGAAGCCGGTGTCGATCACCAGGACCCCGAACGGCGAGACGGTGTTCGACCTCGGGCAGAACTTCACCGGGTGGGCGCGGCTCACCGTGCGCGGTCCGGCGGGCACCGAGATCAGGATGCGGTTCGCCGAGGTGCTGGATCACGACGGGAACATCTACACGGGGAATCTGCGTCTGGCCAAGCAGACCGACCGTTACATCATGAAGGGCGGGGGGCCGGAAACCTACCAGCCGCACTTCACCTATCACGGCTTCCGCTACGTGGCGGTGTCGGGGCTGCCGGGCGCGGCGGACAGCAACACGATCACCGGGATCGCGCTGTCGTCGGACCTGGCGCAGACGGGCACCTTCGTCACGTCGGACACGATGCTGAACGAGCTCCAGCACAACATCGTGTGGGGGCAGCGGAGCAACTTCCTCGGCGTGCCCACCGACTGTCCGCAGCGTGACGAGCGGCTTGGGGTGGACGGGCGACGCGCAGGTGTTCGCGCGCACGGCGGCGTTCAACATGTACGTGGACGGCTTCTTCTCCAACTGGCTCGCCGACGTCGCCATCGATCAGCACCCGGACGGCAGTCTGCCGTGGGTGATCCCCAACCCGATGGGCGGCGACAGCACCGACAAGGCGGGCACGGCGGGATGGGGCGACGCCGCGGTGATCGTGCCGTGGACCATGTATCTCGCGTACGGCGACAGCGCGCTGCTGGCGCGCCAGTTCGCGAGCATGAAGGCGTGGGTGGATTTCGAGAAGCGGCAGGCCGGCGCCGACGGCGTGTGGCGGCCCGGTTGGCGGTTCGGCGACTGGCTGGCCTACCACAGCACCGACGCCGGCTATCCGGGCGCGACCACGGGCACCGATCTCATCGGCACGGCGTATCTGGCGCACTCGGCTGATCTCGTATCGCGCGCGGCGCGGGTGTTGGGCCACGCGGCCGATGCGGCGGCGTACGACTCGCTCTTCCGCCGCGAGCAAGCGGCCTTCGACCACGAGTTCGTGACGCCGGCGGGCCGCGTGGGCTCGAGCACGCAGACCGCCTACGCGCTGGCGCTGCAGTTCGATCTCCTTCCCGACTCGCTGCTGGCCACCGCCGGCGCGCGATTGGCCGCCGACGTGCACGCGCACGACATGCACCTCACCACGGGATTCCTCGGCACGCCCAACCTGCTGGACGCGCTGACCAACACCGGACACCTCGACGTGGCGTACGGGCTGCTGTTGCAGCGCACGTATCCGAGTTGGCTCTATCCCATCACGCGCGGCGCGACGACGATGTGGGAGCGGTGGGACGGCATCGAGCCCGACGGGACGTTCGAAGATCCGAGCATGAACTCGTTCAACCACTATGCCTTTGGCGCCGTCGGCGACTGGATGTACCGGACGATCGGCGGCATCGACGTCGATCCGGCGGCGCCGGGGTACGCGCATTCCTTCATTGCGCCCAGGCCGGGCGGCGGACTCACCAGCGCCCGCATCTCGATCGCCACCCGGTACGGGATGCTGGCGTCGTCATGGCGATTGGAAGGCGGCACGTTCACGCTCGACGTCACGGTTCCCCCCAACAGCTGGTCCACGGTCACGCTCCCCGGCACGACGCTGGACGCGGTGCGCGAGGGCGGGCGGGCGCTGGCCGGCGACGCGGGCGTGCGCTCGGCGCGGCAGGCGGGCCCGGATGTCGTGGTGGAAGTGGGGTCGGGGAGTTACCGGTTCACGGCAGGGGGCGCCTGACCGCTCGGCTAAGAATGCACAAAGGCCGGCCGGCCCCCTCTCGTCGTACCGCGGGCGGGATATTCATATGGCATGTCCTTCCCGCGCGCTCGCGCCCTGCTGTGCGTCGCGGCGGTGCTGGCCGCCCTGGTCGCGCCGCTGCGCAATGCGAAGGCCCAGCGTCCCGGCGGCGGATTCTTCCGGCGCCGTGAGGTGCCCGACACGACGGTGCACAACCCGCCCTACGACGGCCGGTTCACCTTTGCGCGCATCGCGTTCACGACCAACTCGCTCAACGGCTACTACTACATGGGACTGCCGGCGTGGGCGCACGGCTACCCGAACTCCGAGCACAACCTGATGCGCATCATGCAGACGGTGTCGCGGCTCGACACGCGTCCCGACAAGACCGTCGTCGTGCGGCTCGGCGATCCGCTGCTGTTCAAGTACCCGGTGTCGTACATGACGGAGGCGGACTTCTGGGGCATGAATGACGCCGAGGCGGCGAGCCTGCGCGCGTATCTGCTGAAGGGGGGGTTCGTGATCTTCGACGATTTCCGTGACGACTTCCGTGACGACTATCAGGGGTGGGCGACCTTCGCCATGCAGATGCACCGCGTGCTCCCCGACGCCCAGATCGTCGATCTCAAGCCGAGCGATCCGGTCTTCCACGCGTTCTTCGACATCGACTCGTTCGGGATCGTGCCGCAGTACTACGATCGGGGACCGCCGGTGTTCCGCGGGATTTACGAAGCCAACGATCCCACGAAGCGGCTGATGGTGATGATCAATTTCAACACCGACGTGTCGAACTTCTGGGAGTTCTCGGAGGACGGGTGGTACCCCGTGGCGGAGTCGAACGAGGCGTACGAGCTGGGCGTCAATTATCTGATCTACGCGTTGACGCACTGAGCGCCCGCCGGCGTCAGCCGGGAAACCGTCCCTCGATGTCGGCGGACGGCATGATCCCTTCGAGCCCGCCGAATGTCCCGTGCTCGGCGATTTCTCGGGCCGCCTGGAGGAACGCGGTCCAGGCGGCCCGCGCGAGTGCCCCGCCCACGCTGATCCGCCGCACGCCGAGTGCGGCCAGTTCGGCAACCATGGTCCAGTTCCCGTTCACCAGCACGTTCACCGGCGTCGGTGCCACGGCCCGTACGACGGCCGATATCTGTTCGCTGCTGGACAGGCCCGGTGCGTACACGCACTCCGCGCCGGCCTCCGCGTACGCACTGAGCCGGCGGATCGTCTCCTGCAGGTCGGGGCGTCTGGCGATGAATCCCTCGGAGCGGCCGGTGAGCAGCACGCCGGGCGCCGTGTGGTCGATGGCCCGCCGCGCGGCACGGATGCGTTCGACCGCCAGTTCGAATTCGTAGAGCGGCGCCGACGGGTCGCCGGTGGAATCCTCGATCGACAGGCCGGCGACGCCGGTGGCTGCGGCGGCGGACACGTTCCGCTCGACGTCACGTGGCGCGCTGGCGAAGCCGCCCTCGAAGTCGGCGTTGACGGGCACCGCTACGGCGCCGGCCATCGCCCGGAGGTGGGCCAGCGTCCGGTCCAGCGACGTGTGGTTGTCCCGCATGCCGCGCGACCACGCGAACCCGGAACTCGTAGTCGCCAGCGCGCGGAATCCGAGCTGGGCGAGCAGGCGCGCGCCGCCCGGGTCCCAGGGATTGGGCATCACGAAGCAGCCGGATTGGTGCAGCTGGCGAAACTCGACGGTGCGGTCGGGCGCAGCGTCGGGCGCCGCGGCGCGAGGCGGAGTCATGTCGTGGGCACGGGTTGGAGAAAGGTGCGTTCCTCTCGGAGGATGATACGCTTCTCCCGGGCGAAGGCGAAGTTCGCCTTCCCCTCGGGGTCGTCCTTCAACATGACGCGATACACCTCGTACGCCGCGAGCGACTTGAAACCGATCAGCGCCCACGCGACGTCGTTCGTGCCTTCGAACGGCAGGAAGTAGCCGAGCAATTCGCCGCCGCACCGCGGAATGATGCGCGTCCATCTGGCGGCGTACTCGGCGAAGGCATCGCGCTGGAAGGGATCGATCTGGTAGCGGATGAGGCAGGTGACGGGCATGGCGGCTCCGGGTGACGAAGGGCAGGGTGTCGCGGCATCGGAGGCACGATAGCGCCTTGCCGGTCCCCCATGGTTCGTCTATCATCGAACCATGGACTCCCTGCCCGACATCACCGCCGTGGCCGGGCTCATGGGCGATCGCACACGCGCTGCGATGCTCATGAGTCTCATGGCCGGCCAGGCGCTCACCGCCACCGAACTCGCCCGCACCGCGAACGTCACCAAGCAGACGGCGAGCGCCCATCTGGCCAAGCTGCTCGACGCGCGATTGCTGGCGGCGGAGCGTGCCGGCCGGCATCGGTACTTCCGGCTGGCCGACCAGAACGTGGGCGCCGCCATCGAGAGCCTGATCGGGCTGGCCGGACGCATTGGCGCCCTGCGCGTGGAGACCGGGCCGGCCGACCCCGGGCTGCGCAAGGCCCGTGTGTGCTACGACCATCTGGCGGGCGAGCTCGGCGTGTTGGTGTTCGAGGGGCTGGTGGCGCGGGATGCCATCCGCCTCACGCACTCGCAACTCCGGCTCACCGAGCGCGGCGAGGGGTTGTGCGCCGACTTCGGCGTCGATGCTGCGGCGCTCGCCCGCGGCCGGCGTCCGATGTGCCTCATGTGTCTGGACTGGAGCGTCCGGAGGCACCATCTTGCCGGAGCGCTCGGCGCTGCGCTGCTCGATCGCGTCTTCGAACTCGGATGGGCGCGCCGCAACCGGAAGACGCGGGCGATCGTGTTCTCGGTGCTCGGCGAACGCGCGCTCCGAGCACGGTTCGGGACCTGAAGTCACCCATCGCCCGAGGGGCCAACGATGCATGGTTGTCGGCAAACGCTCGCCGCGTTCGTCGCGGCGCTGTCCCTTCCCGCCGCCTTGCACGCTCAACGCGCCGCAGCGTCCACCGGCCGACCCGGCGATCCGCGTACGATCGTCGCGCGCGCGCTGGCCCTCCCCCCGGGCGGTATCGACACGCTGATGGCCGTGGAGATCGGCGGGATCCAACAGTGGATCAGCGTCCGTGGCAGCGATCCGGCCAACCCCATTCTCCTCTTCATTCACGGCGGCCCCGGTTCGCCGATGATGCCGGAAAGCTGGACCTTTCAGCGACCGTGGGAGGATTTCTTCACGGTGGTGCAGTGGGACCAGCGTGGCGCCGGCAAGACGTTCTCGGCAGCTGGCCGCACGCCCGATCCGGCGCTCAGCATCGATCGCATCCAGGCCGACGCCGAGGAACTGGTGGACTCGCTTCGCCACCGGTACGGGAAGCAGAAGATCTTCCTGATGGGGCATTCGTGGGGCAGCATTCTCGGTGTACGTGTGGCGCTTGCCCGTCCCCAGTGGTTGTACGCCTACATCGGGGTCGGACAGGTGGTGAACGGTATGCGCAACGAGGTCGTTGGCTACCGCCAGACGCTGGCCGAGGCCCGGCGGGTGGGGAACGACTCGGCAGTCCGCGCGCTCGAGTCCATCGCTCCGTATCCGGACCCCGACCGGCCGCTCTCGATGGACAAGATCATTGCGGAGCGGCGGTGGGACGTGGCGCTCGGCGGCATGCTCTACGGCAAGTCGCGGGACCAGAGCTCGGAGGCGTGGCAGTTGAGCCCCGACTACACGGCGTATGACGACACGTCAGCGATCCTCGGCATTGGTCCGTCTATCCAGGCGCTGCTTCCCGCGATGGCGGCGACCAGCTTCGACGCCGACACGGTCTTTCGGACGCCGGTGTTCATCTTCGCGGGGAAGGACGATCGCACCACCCCCGAGACCGAGGCGAGAGCATATTTCGATCGCATCCATGCGCCGGCGAAGCGCTTCTTCGAGATCGACCACGCATCACACTACGTGGTGAACGAAGCGCCGGGTGTGGTGCTCATGGACCTGGTGCAGCATGTGCTCCCGCTCGCGCATCAACGGCCCAGCAATCGCCGGTAGTCGCCGACGAGCGTCGAACATACGCACAACGGCTCGACTGGTTGCCCAGCCGAGCCGTCGTGTTAGCGGTACTCCGTCGTCCCTGTTGGCGTGTTAGCGCCAATTCCCCTCGACGTAGTACCACCCCCGTGCTTCGTGTGCCCAGTGACCCGGGGTCCAGGCATGGAATCCGGCCTCCGGCTTCACCCAGTGTCCGGGCGACCAGCGGTACTCGTTGACCCGCCAATCCCAGTGCCCTGCCATCCAGACGGCGTCGGCATGCGGACGCGGCGGCACCTTCTCGATGCGATCGTGCGGCGGTTGCTTGGTCGCGTACACCATCACCGCAGCGTGCCCGTTGGCCGATGTCGGGTGCTTGGCGATCGGCTGCGGATCGCCGCCGTCGATCACCGGCTTGGTTCCAGGCACCGACGGGTCCACCGGACGCATCTCCACCGGATGCACCGGACGAATCATCGGGTGCGTGTCGACCGCCTGTCCCTGAGGTTCGGTCGGTTTGTTCTCCGCACCGCGACCGTTGCTATCCGGCTGGTGGCCATTGTTCCCACGGCCATTGCCGTTGTTGTCGCCCGGGCGTTCGTGTCCCGTGCGTCCCGGCTCGTCGGTGCGACCGACGCGCGCGGGCCGCTCCCAGCGGCCGGCTTCCCACTCGTACGCCCGCACGGGCTGGTGCCACACCCAGCGGCCGTTGATCCACGTATAGTCGCGGCCTGGGGCGGGCGGAACGCGTTCCGCGCGATCGCGCGGCGGATGTCCGTGGCTGTGGACGTCCTCCACGTAATGGTCGCGATCGCCGCGGCGCGCATCGTTGTCGCCGCGCGCCTGTTCGCCATGATCGTCGCGGTCCCCGTGTTCGTCGCGCGCGCGCTCGTCCTGGCCCGTGTACAGCCAGTGGCCCGGCGCCCACTGGTACTGTTCCACAGGGGCGCGCCACATCCAGTGGCCCTTGACCCACACATAGTGGACGCCCGGCCGCGGAGGAATGACCTCCACCGGTTCCGGCGGCGGATCGACCACCGCGTATCCACTCGGCTGGGGTTCAGGTTGCGATGCCACCACCCAATGCGCCGTACACGCCGAGCTGAACACGATCAGCCCCGCGGCGGTGGTGCCCTGAAGCCAGGATTTCCAGGTCATGAGTCCCCCGTAATGTGTTTCGACTGTCCTGGGTAGTGACGGGTGGGAGAAACGCGCGGTCACGCATTCACCGGCACGAATGTCACTCTGTGATCTGGCGCACATCGCGAACGTCGCGGCTCGATCGCCGCGGCGCGTGGACCTAACGAACGCCCGGGTGATACGTCTCACAGGGAAACGGGCGTGAGCCCGGTACGGCACTGAACCGGAGGTCGATATGCGCAAGACATCGTTGATGACCGCGGCACTCGTCGGGATGATGGCCGTTCTGCCGGCGAATGCGCCGGCGCAGGTCCACGTCAGCGTGGCCATCGGCACGCGGTTGGGGCCGGAGATCGGACTGTTCGCCTACTCCTCCACGCGCTACGGCAACTGGCAAACCGCTTACGTGAAGTGGTCGCCGGTGATCGTGTACGAGTACCGGGGCCGCTACTATCCGCACAGCGTCCGTGGCGCCCGCGCGGTGGCTGTCTACCGCTACCGGAACGAATATTTCCTGCCGCCGCACGTGTCGGCGTGGGTGAACTTCGATCGCCGGGTCGACTACCGGCACCGTCCCGATCGCGATGACTGGGCTCGAGGTCGCGCCCATCATGACGACGCCCGTGCGGATCGCCGCACGGCGCATGAGCGGGGGCACGGCGACGGCGGGCGGTGACGCCCTATTCGTATCGCAGCGCGGTCAACGGATCCACGCGGCTCGCCCGTCGCGCTGGCCACCACACGGCGGCCAGCGCGACGCCGGCGAGCACCAGCGGCACGCTCACGAACACCAGCGGGTCGTATGGTTGCACGCCGAACAGGAAGCTCGCGATAAGGCGCGCCAGCCCGAACGACGCGGCCACGCCCACCAGCACGCCGACCAGCGCCAGCCGCATACCCTGGGCGACCACCATGTGCTTCACGCGTGCGCCCTCGGCTCCGAGCGCGAGGCGGATGCCGATTTCCGGCGTGCGCTGCTCCACGGTGTACGCCATCAGGCCGTAGATGCCGATGGCGGCGAGCACCAGTGCGCTCGCGCCGAACACGGTCATCAGCCACATGTTGAACCGCTGGCGGGACGTGGAACTGCGCACCACCTGATCCATGGGCTCGATGCTCGACACCGGCAGTCCGGTGGCCGCGCGCAGGGCCGCCTCGATCTTGGTGCTCAACCCCATCGGGGGCGTCCGTGTGCGCACCACCCAGGCCAGCGGCGACAGCCCGGAATTGAGCGCATTCACGGCGTCGGGACTCTGCGCCTGCGGCGAGAACATCCGCGGAGCGGGGTCGCTGTTGAGCCCGTTGTCGCGGCTGTCGCCGACCACGCCGATCACCTGACGTTCAGGCTCGTTGGCGAACTCCTTCATCACACCCTTGCCGATGGTGATGTGCGCGCCGATGGGATTCTCCTTGGGCCAGAATTGCCTGGCCATCGCCTCATTGATCACCACCACCGGCGTGCCCTGCGCGTCGTCGCGGTCGGTGAAGGTGCGGCCGCGCTTGACGGGAATCTTGAACACCTCGAAGTAGCCGGGCGAGACGGTGCCCCACGAGGCGCCGCCGGTGTACGGCCCATTGGTGAGTGGGCGGCCGGCAATCGTGAACGGCAAGCCGTAGCCGCCCTGCAGCGGCACGCAGCAGGTGGCGCTGGCGATCTCCACCCCGGGAATCGCCTGCACGCGCTGTACGCCGTCGCGGATGGCCTGTGCCACCGATGCCGTGCTCGCCCACCGCTGGCCGGTGAGCGACATCCGCATGGTGAGCACGTTGTTCGCGTCGAAGCCGGGGTCCACGCCGGCCAACGCGAGGTCGGTGCGGATGAGCAGCGCCGACCCCACGAGCAGGATGAGCGCCAGCGCGATCTCGGTGACGATGAACACCGACCGCGCCTTGTTCTGCCGGAACCCAGACCCGCTGCGCGACGCGCCTTCCTTGAATGTGGCGGACAGGTCGGTGCGCGAGCTCGTGAGCGCCGGGATGAGGCCGAACACGATGCCGGTACCCAGTGCGACGGCGACGGTGAACACGAGGACGCGCCAGTCCATGTGCACGCCGGCGCCGGTGGGTCCGATGCGCGGCAGTCCCGCCGTGTTCACGGAGAGCAGCGCCCTGATGCCGACGGCGCCGAGCACGAGGCCGAGCACACCGCCAGTCATCGAGAGGAGCATGCTCTCGGTGAGGAGCTGGCGGACGATCCGCGCCCGCGAGCCGCCCAGCGCGGCGCGGATCGCGATCTCACGCTTGCGCCCCGTGGCCTGGGCGAGCAGCAGGTTGGCCACGTTGGCGCAGGCGATGAGCAGCACGAATCCCACCGCGCCCAGCAGCACGTACAGCGAGGTACGCGCGTTGGCCACCAGCGCGTCGCTCAGCGGCACTGCGAAGAACGCGCCATCCTTGGGGATCGCATTCGGAAACGCCGACGCGTAGGCATCGGTGGAATGGGCCAGCTCGGCGTTCGCGCCGGCCAGCGTCACGCCGGGCTTGAGCCGCGCGGCCACGTTGAAGTAGTGCCCCTGGTCGGTGGTCGTGGGATCGAACTGGAAGGGCACGAGCACGTCGGGCGTGGCGCCGAAGTCGCTGAAGTCGAAATCGTCGAGCACGCCGACCACGGTGTACGGATCGCCGCCCAACGAGATGGACTTGCCCACCATCTGGGGATCGCTGTTGAAGCGCTCCGTCCAGAACGCGTTGCTGATGACCACGAAGTGGCCGGCGTGCGGGGTGTCCTCCGGGCCCGTGATGGGGCCGCCGAGCCGGGTGCGCGCACCGAACAGCCGGAAGAAATCCGACGAGACCTGCGCCGACCGCACCTGCTCGGGGAGTTCGCCGCCGGTGTAGTTCATATAGCCGGTGGTGAACGCCGCCACGTCCTGCAGCACCGAGGTCTGCTGGCGCCAGTGCTCGAACTTGGCCGGCGACCCGGACAGGTTCCGCCCCTGCGGTGACTTCACGCCCACCACCACCATGCGGTCTGGCGCCGGAAAGGGCAGGGGGCGCAGGAGCACGGCGTCGACCACCGAGAAGATCGCGGTGTTGGCGCCGATGCCGAGGGCGAGCGCGGCCACGGCGGCGAACACGAAGCCACGGCTCTTGCCGAACATCCGAACGGCGTGTTTCAGGTCCTGCGCGAGGGTTTCAAGCATGGGGACGATACGCAGCGAGGGGCGGTTTGGTTTCCGGGGGGGAGGGAATACGGTCGACTGATCACCGTCGACTGATGACTCTCAGCTGGTAGTTGCGCTCGTTCGGCAACTACATTGTCGAGAGTTGTCAGTGACCAGTCGTCAGTCTTCCGTTAGAGGAAGGTTCGGGCCCGATGGTTGCCCCGGTCGCCCCGCTCCATCTTCATTGGTACCATGACCACCGCATCCGAATCGCAGCGCCTGGAAGCCATCGGATATCTCACCTCGCCGTTGCGCGACCGGACCGACGCGCCCCGGCAGGGCTACAAGGGCGCCCCCGATGCGTGGCTGGAGATCCTGCCCCGGTTCGCCGACGCGCTCCATGGGCTCGCCGTGGGCGACGAGATCTACGTCTTCACCTGGCTCCACCTTGCGGACCGCACCGTGCTGAAGGTCCACCCCGGGCGCGATGTGTCGAAGCCCCTGCGCGGGGTCTTTGCCACGCGTTCACCCGACCGGCCGAATCCGATCGGGCTGCATCCGGTGACGATCCGGGAGATTTCGGGGACGCGGCTGCTGGTGGGGCCCATCGAGGCGGTGGATGGCACGCCGGTGCTGGACATCAAACCCGTGCTCCGCCGCAACGGCGCGCCGCACGAACCCGGCCGCTAGAGATCCCGCTTCTGGAAATGCCAGATGGCGATTCCCAACGCCGCCGCGAAGTACAACGCTGCGTAGCCCACCGCGAGCAGACTCGGGATCGACACGTTGGCAAACGGGGAGAAGCGGAGCGACCCCGCGAGCTGCGTCTGCATCTCGTACGCCGCCCGCCGCCAGAGCGACTCGCCCGGCATCAGCAGGCTGGACGCGATGCCCAGCGTCACGATGTGCACGCTCTGCGAGAAGCCGCTCACCTGCTCCAGCCACCCGCCCATGAACGCCACGCCCTGGAGGCCGAGCACCAGCACACCGTTGGTGAGCGTGGAGAACCAGGTGCCGAACATGAAGGTGAGCGCCAACGCCACCGCGCACTCGAACACGATGAGCGCGAACCCGCGCGCCGCGTGCTCCGGGAGCACGCCGGTGGTGGCGTGCGCCACCCAGATCGTGGCGGCGAACGTCACGGCCACGTAGGCCACGACCATCGCCAGGAAGCCGAGGAACTTTCCTACCAGGATCTGCCAGCGCGCGATTGGCTTGGTGGCGATGGCGTGGATGGTGCCCGAGCCGATCTCGCCGGCGATCGTATCGATGGACGTGAGAATGGTGAGCACCACGGCGAGCAGGTCGCAGGTGTAGAGGCCGATCATCAGCATGCCCGCCTCCACCTGGTAGCGCACGAAGGGTGACATCGCGCGCCCCTGGAATTCCTGCACCTGCAGGCGCATCGCCACGGCGAACACGCCGAGCAGCAGCACGCCGGCGATGAGCGCCGTCCAGAGGATCTTCCGCCGCACCGCCTCGCGGAGGGTCATCCGAGCCATCAGCCAGATCTCAGTCACAGTCCACGATCCTCCCCGACGAGCTGCACGAAGACCTCCTCCAGCGACACGCGCTCGGGCGAGACGCGGAAGACGTCGGCCCCCGCGCCGACCAGATGCCGCACCACCTCAGGGAGCACCTCCTCCGACGCCACGCCGAAGGAGAGTCGCTCGCCGTCCAGCCGCGCCGATGCCGTCCACCGGGCCAGCCCGGCCACGGCAGAATCCGACACGCCGCGCGCATCCACCACCACGCGCAGCTCCTCGCCCCACCCGGCGCCGAGGGCGCGCGTGGCGACGATGGCGCCGTCCTTGATGAATGCCACCTGATCGCAGGTCACCTCGATCTCGCTCAGCAGATGCGAGTTGAGGAACACGGTGGCGCCGCGCTCACGCTCGGCGCGCAGGATGTCCCGCACCATGCGGCGACCCATCGGATCGAGGCCCGAGGTCGGCTCGTCCAGAAAGACGAGCGCCGGTTCGTGCACAATGGCCTGCGCGAGTCCGATGCGCTGCAGCATGCCTTTGGAGAATCCGCGCAGCGGCCGGTTCCGGTGCGGCGCGAGCCCCACCAACTCGATCACTTCGGGCACGCGGCGGCGCAGCGCGGCGGCGTCCATCCCGGACAGTTGACCGTGCAGGCGGACCAGCTCGGTGGCCGTCAGCCATTCATAGAAGCGGAAGTCCTCCGGCAGGAATCCGATGTACCGTCGGATCGGCACGTCTCCCAACGGAGCGCCGAGCACGGTGGCCGTGCCCGCGGTGGGGTGCACGAGTCCCAGGAGCATCTTGATGGACGTGCTCTTGCCTGCTCCGTTGGGACCGAGGAATCCGAAGATCGTGCCGCGGGGCACCGAGAAAGAGAGATCGCGTACCGCGACCACCGACCCGAACTCCTTGCGCAGGTTCCGGGCGTCGATGGCCAGATCGCTGCCGCCGGTCATCGGGGCCCCCGCCCCCGCGTTGCGCCCACCGATGCCGCGAGGGTCACCGCATCGGCGGAGCTGCCGTAGCCGCTGAGCGTGAACACGCGGCCGGCGGCGGTCCAGACCAGTTCGTAGTCGGGCGCGCGACGTCCGCCGGTGTTGAGCAACATTCCCGGGGTGCCGTTCACCGTCACGGTATCGTACGAGCGGATGAAGCGGGGCATCGTGAGCGCCAGCGCCGCGCTCCAGGGAAAGGCATGCTGGAAGGCGGCGGTCTCGACGGGACTCATTCCCGCGATCTCCAGCGCGATGCCGGTGAGCTGCCCGAGGTCGAGCGCGGCCGAAGCCTGCGCCGTGACCGGTGAGCGCTGCTCGAGGATGACGCAGTCCGCGCTTTCCGCGCTCGGCGGCGGCCGCTGCGCGATCTGATTGGTGAGCGTCTGGCCCTCGAACACCGGGCAGTGGCCGTAGCGCGCGACGATCGCGGCCGGCGTCTGGATGGTGAAGGTGCCGCCGTCCACCGACGCCGGCACCGGGCTCCCCGATCGGCCCGCCTCGCGCAGCACGGTCTGCAGCTTGCCGCGGTTCACCGTCACCGTCATCGCGCGCGCCGTCTGCACGGTGAAGGTCGGCCGGTCGGCCCGACCCGTGATGAGTTGTGGGGCGAATCCGGCCATGCGCGCCGCCGCCGCCGAGTCGGTCGCCGTCGTGTCGGCGGATTCCTGAGTCACGTTCACCTGCTCGGCCAGCATCGCCGCGATCGCGTCCTGCAGTCGGCGCGAGCCGGTGGGGCCCGAGAAGGCCGGCACGTTCACGCTCACCGCTTCGGGACGCGCAATGCGGAGCGCGGCGAAGAACTGGCGGCGCAGCGTGCGTCCCGACGCCGTGGCCGTGGTCCAGAGGATCAACGCGATTGGAATGAGCAGCAGCCACCATTGACGACGGGCCACCAGCATGCTCCCGGTGAAGGATGGCACCGATCGCCGGCCGGCCCGGCGATGGAGTGCCCGGGCCAACCTATCGATGGAAGCTGTCGTGGCCGTGACACCGCACCGCGCGGCGAACGATCAGCGCACGCGCCGCGGGACCTTTGCGGGATGTTTGTGCCGAAGCCGCGTGGTGTGCGCAGCGCTCGTCAGACGACGCGCACGTGCGTGATCATCCCATGCATGAAGTGCGGCTTGCCGTCCGTCTGGTCCGGCATCAAGCAGAGAAACAGGTAGTCGCCCGGCGTGAGGTCGGCGTCGAACAGCATGTGCGACCACCGCTCGTTGCCAACGGTGCCGCCACGGGCCTCGGCGGCGGGGGCGCTCGCCGTGGGGTTCATGAGCCACCGTTCCACGTCGGCCTCGGTCTTTCCCGGCAGCACGCGAAGGATGGCCAGGTCGTGGCCCTGCGGCCCGTCGTTGTCCACGCGGAACAGGTGGTGCCCTGCCGGCAGCGTGTCCCGCATCGCGATGTGGTAGTCGGTCTCGCGGATGTACACGTCAGGGGTGGGCTCCACGGGCGCGCCGGCGTTCTGACCGGTCACCGTGAGCGTCGACATCATGCCGTCCACGGCATGATATTTTCCCGTGGAGTCGGCCCACCAGCAGATCATGGAGTAGACGCCGGGCTCGAGCACGAGGTAGGCCGTGGTGCTGTCTCCCGGCGACACCGTGCCGGGCCCGCCCCGTTCCTGCACCCAGGTCGGGAACTTGCCGGCCTGGAGCAGGTGGTAGATGTCGGCCACGGTCTTGTTGGTATCCAGCTTCGATACGCCCAGCATGTGGACGGCCTTCCCCTGGTTCACGAGGCGCACCGCCACGAGTCCCGCCGGAACGGTATGGCTGCTGTCGAAGGCGAAGTCGTGGGCCACGACACGCACCAGGGTGGGCGTGGTGGGGGGCGGCGCGGCGTCGGCGCGGCCACCGCCGGGAGGAGAGGACGCTGCACACGCCGCCACACCGACCATCACTGCCGCACCGCAGATCAGTCCGCGCATCCTTCGCCTCTATATGTCAGGGGAAGGCGAGGATATACGGGTCGCTGGGGATTCGTGTCAAGCCACCGGCACGGACCGGCTCACACCCACAACAGGGCCACGAGTCCCACCGCGGCCAGCGCTCCGAGCAGTACGGTACTGCGCCGGCCCGTCTCGCGGTCACTGAACACATGGGCGTAGATGGCCTTGACCAGGTTGTTGCTCGACGCGGCGATCACGATTGCCGTCGCCGCCACGGTGAGCGGCAGTGCCGTGCCGTGCGATTGCGAAACGCCGAGGATGAAGGGATCGACGTCGGTGACGCCCATGATCCCGGCCAGCGTGTAGAGGCCGGCGTGGCCGAGGTACTCGCGCACCAGGGTGGTGGCCACGAGCACCGCCACGAACACCGCGGCGAACAGGAACGCCGTCTTGAGTTCCAGCGGGTTGGCGGTGGGCTGGTCGGGCTGCGTGGCCTCCGCCGGACCGTCGGCGCGGCGGGAGACGTACCAACCGCCGCCGATGCCGGCCAGGGCGGCGATGGCGAAGCCCGGCGCCAGCATCGCGGCCACCGACGCGTTGAAGAAGGCGATCAGCGCCAGGAGCCTCACGTACATCACGCCGGAGGCGGCGAGGATACTGCCGGCGAACAGGTTGGGCTGCCGGCGGTTCTTGGAATGGCGCGCCAGCACCACGGTGGCCGCCGTGGAGGAGTACGCGCCGCCGAGCAGCGCCGAGACGAGGACGCCCCCGCGCCCCTTGAGCAGGCGCTGCACCACGTAGCTGCCGAACGACACGCCGCTCACGGCCACGACCACGAGCCAGGTGCGGAACGGGTTGAGGTCGAAATGCGTGAAGTCGCGATTGGGCACGATGGGCAGGATCACCACCGTGAGTACGAGGAACTGGGCGACCGTAGCGATCTCGCCCGACGCGACGTGCCGCGTGAGGCCCTCGAGCCACTTCTTCAGCTCGAGCAGCAGGACGCTGACCAGCGCGATCGTCGTCGCCATCCAGTACAGCTCGCGATAGATCAGCCCGGCCACGAGATAGGTGGCGAGTCCGCTCATTTCGGTGGTGATCCCGGCCGTCTCCGACTCCGCCAGCTTCCGGTTGTACGACAGGAGCATGAACCCGCCGACCACCGCGAAACCCAGCGTCCAGGGGAGCAGGTCGGCGCCCGAGAGCAGGGCGAGCGAGTAGCTCACCAGCCCGATGAGCGGGAAGGTGCGCACGCCGCCGAACATCCACTTGCCTTCGGCCTGCTTGCGCTCCTCGCGCTCGAGGCCGATGAGGAACGACAGCAGGAGCACGAGCGCGACCTGGGTCGCAGGCGCCGGAACGAGAGAGGTCATGGAATCACCGCGAGATGGGTGGACCCGATGCCGCGATGTACATTATACGGTACCCCCGCCCATTGCAGGCCCGGTGCCGCTCGTTCCCGGCTCTCCGAGGCTTGTGCCAGGTGCATCTACTTCACCCGCTCGCGGGTCCGCCCTTCCGGGCCGCCCGCACACTGGAGGATCTGTCATGCGTCTTCGGCTGCTGCTGCTTGGCATCGCCGCCACGGCTCTGTCCATCGCCCCTACCGCCCAGGCCCAGGGTCGCGGCCGCGGCGGGCCCCCTTCGGGCGGCGCCCGGAGCGATTCCGCCGGCGTGCCCGCGGTGGAGAAGGTCTCGACCACGCACCATACGGTCACGATCGACGGCAAACAGATCGCCTATACCGCCAACACGGGCACGATGGTCATCCGCGACGGCGACGGGAAGGCCAAGGGTACCGTCTTCTACATCAGCTACACGAAGGACGGCGAGGACGCGGCCAAGCGTCCGGTGACCTTCTTCTTCAACGGCGGCCCCGGCTCGGCGTCCATCTGGCTCGACATGGGCATCATGAGCCCGATGCACCCGAACATGGGCCCCAACGGCTCACAGCCTGCGCCCCCGTACGATCTCGTGGCCAACCCGTACACGCCGCTGGCCACCACCGACCTGGTGCAGATCGACGCGATGATGACCGGCTACTCGCGCCCGGCACCCGGCGTGCCACCCAGCGATTTCACCGGCACGACGAACGACATCAACATGTTCGGCCAGTTCATCCGCAACTACATCGACAAGTACGATCGCTGGGCAAGCCCCAAGTACCTGTTCGGCGAGAGCTACGGCACCTTCCGCTCGGCCGGCCTGGCCAACGAGCTGCAGGAGCGCGAGGGCATCTACCTCAACGGCGTCATGCTGCTGGGCACCGTCCTCGACCTCGGCAACATCGCGCCGAATCCCACCAACGACAACGCGTACGCGATGTTCCTGCCCACCTTCACGGCCACGGCGTGGTACCACAAGAAGCTGCCCGCCGATCTGCAGAAGATGACGCTGGAGCAGGTGGTGCAGCAGTCGCGCGACTACGCGTTCGGCGACTACCTGACCACGCTCGCCAAGGGCAACGAGCTGACCGATGCCCAGAAGACCGCGGCCGCGCAGAAGCTCGCCCGCCTCACCGGCCTGTCGGAGCAGTTCGTCCTCAACACCAACCTGCGGATCGACGCCAATACCTTCCGCACCGAACTGCTGCGCGACCAGCACGAGATGCTGGGCCGCTACGACAGCCGGCTCATCGGCATCAACGGCAACGCGGCCGACCAGTATCAGGACTACGATCCGAGCGACGTCGCGCCGTCGGGTGCCTTCATGTCGGCGTTCATGCGGTACCTGCACAACGATCTCGACTACCACACCGACCTGGAGTACTACCTGGGCGGACACACCGGGCGGTGGGACTGGGGCCCGGGCGGCTACGCGGGCTATCCGAGCACGAGCGAGGACCTGCGTCTGGCCATGGCCAAGGATCCGTACCTGCACGTGCTGGTGGGCGCCGGCTATTACGACACGGCGACGCCGTTCGCGAACGCCGAGTACACCTTCCGGCACCTGGGCTTTGACAAGACCTACCCGAATCGCGTGAAGTTCGACTACTACGAGAGCGGCCACATGGCCTACCTCAACCAGGCGTCGGCCAAGCAGCTGCAGCAGAACATCGAGAAGTTCATCAACTCCACCAAGACGGCCGAGTCGCAGATGCAGCATTAGGGGCCGCCGGCTTGCCGGCAGTTCCCCCATTTGGACGCGACGCCGAGGGGCCGTCCGGCCCCTCGGCGTCGTGTTGTCACACCGCCGTTACGGAGCGTCGGCAGGTCCGTGACGCCGGCGTCCTGTCGCAGGGCACCGCGGACTGCTAACTGTGAGTAGTCGGCAGTTCGCGGTCGGTCGTCAGCGGTTCACCGTCAGCCTCCTCATTCCATTCCATCCCATGTCCCGGATCGTTCCCGCCCTGCGGGCGATTGGCGCCGGAGTCGTGCTCGCCTTCGCCCTCGCTGCGTGCCGGCAGAAAGGCCGTTGCCGCCGACGAACTCGCCACCGCCACGCCCATCAAGCACCTCGTGGTGCTGTATGGCGAGAACATCTCGTTCGACCACTACTTCGGCACCTATCCCAAGGCCACGAACCCGCCGGGCGATCCGAAGTTCACGCCGCTCCCCAACACGCCGGCGGTGAACGGCTACACCGATGCGCTGCTCACCCGGAATCCGAACTTCACGAACAAGGCCAACGCGCCCGACGCGAGCAATCCGTTCCGCATCGCGCGGCTGCAGGCCGGTACGGCCGACCAGGCGCACGACTACACGTTCGAGCAGATGGCGTACGACGGCGGGAAGATGGATCTGTTCCCGAAGTACACCGGCCGCGGACTCGCGGGCATGGCCGGCGCCTTCGGCACCCCGGGCATGGTGATGGGCTATTTCGACGGCAATACGGTGACCGCGCTCTGGAACTACGCGCAGCACTTTGCCATGAGCGACAACGCGTACAGCGATCAGTACGGGCCATCCACCCCGGGCGCGCTCAACCTCGTGGCGGGGCAGACCAACGGCCTGCAGGTCATGAAGAGCAGCTACAAGACCTACTACGTGGACGACGGACACGGCGGCAAGACGATGATCAACGACGTCGATCCCGCCGGCGACATCTGCTCCGACACCATGGACGTGGTCACGATGACGGGGAAGAACGTGGGCGATCTGCTCAGCGCCGCCCGCGTGAGTTGGGGCTGGTTCGAGGGCGGGTTCGATACCAGCGTCGTGAACGCCAACGGGAGCAAGGGATGCGTCCGCAGCACGTACTCGGACATCGTGAAGTACGCGCCGCTGGACTACATCCCGCACCACCAGCCGTTCCAGTACTACGCGTCCACGGCCAACCCGAAGCACCTGCGTCCCACCTCGACGGCCGCCATCGGCACCGACGGCGACGCCGCCAACCACCAGTACGACCTGCACGACTTCTTCGATGCCGTGAAGGCGGGCAACTTCCCGGCGGTGTCGTACCTCAAGGCCTCGGCGGTCCAGGACGGACACGCCGGCTACTCCGACCCGCTGGACGAGCAGACGTTCTACGTGCGGGTGGTGAACTTCCTCATGCGCCAGCCCGAGTGGAAGAACACGGCCGTGATCATTCTCTACGACGACTCCGACGGGTGGTACGACCACCAGTTCACGCCGGTGACCAACGGGTCGTTCGACCCCGAAGCCGACCGGCTGAACGGTATGGGCAAGTGCGGATCCTTCGGGACCCCTCAGCTACCCGGCGTCAACGACGCCGGTGGGGTGAACGGCCGCTGCGGCCCGGGCCCGCGCCAGCCCTTCCTCGTCATCTCGCCGTGGGCAAAGCGGAACTACGTGGACCACACGCTCATCACACAGGCGTCGGTGCTCCGGTTCGTCGAGGACAACTGGCTGCACGGTGAGCGGCTGGGAGGCGGAAGCTTCGACGCCGGCGCCGGCCCGATCGACGGGATGTTCGACTTCAACGGCAAGGGCGACGCCCCCGTGCTGCTGCTCGACGATACGCTGGGCGTTCCTGTGGCGACGCCGTCGGGGACGCTGCCGCGGTGACGAGGTGAGGGTGTGAGGTCGTGACGCGGTGAGGCCGTGGAGACTGCGACTCGTGGTCGGAGTCGCGGCCATGGTGGGGTGCCGCGCTCGGGCGGCCGCACCGTTGTCGCCCACCGCGCGGCTCGGCCGGCAGATGTTCTTCGACGCGCGCATGTCGCGTTCCGGCAAACTCTCGTGCGCGAGCTGCCACAGTCCCGCGCACGCCTACGCCCCGCCCGACAGCACCGCCGTGCAGATGGGCGGTCCCGAACTCCGCGATCAGGGCGCACGGGCCGTGCCGAGCCTGCGCTACCTGGATCGCGTGCCCAACTTCAGCATCGGACCCGACAAGCCGGAGGCGGAGGGCGCGCAGCTTCGTGCGCTCACCGCACCGTCGAGCGGCGCGGGCGCTGCACGCCCGCGCAAGACCGCGGGGGCGGCCTCCGCGTCGGCGGCGGCGATGGTGCCGCGCGGCGGGTTGTTCTGGGACGGGCGCGCGAACACGCTGCAGAACCAGACGCTGGCGCCGCTGTTCAATCCCGTCGAGATGGCGAACGCCGATACGGCCGCCGTCGCGTCCTACATCCGGCGGGTCTACGGGCGGCCGTTGGCGGAGGTGTTCGGCGCGCGCACGATCGCCGATTCGCGCCGCCTGCTCGACGAAGCAATGTTCGCCGTGGCCCGGTTCGAACTCGAGGATCCCTCGTTCCACCCGTACAGCAGCAAGTACGACGCATATCTCGAGGGCCGTGCCACGCTCACGCCGGCCGAGGCACGTGGGCTGGCGCTGTTCGAGAACCCCGCCAAGGGGAACTGCGCGGCCTGCCACCTCTCGCGGCCCGGGCCGGACGGCCGCCCGCCGATGTTCACCGACTACCAGTACGAGGCGCTGGGCGTGCCGCGGAACGCCGCGCTGGCCGCCAACCGAAATCCGTCGTACTTCGATCTCGGGCTGTGCGGTCCGTACCGCACGGACCTCGCGTCGCACACTCGGTACTGCGGCATGTTCCGCACCCCGTCGTTGCGCAACGTGGCCACGCGGCGCGCCTTCTTCCACAACGGCGTCTATCACACGCTCGCGCAGGTGCTGACATTCTACGACTTCCGCGACACCGATCCCGGCCGCGTCTACCCGCGCGCCGCCCACGGAACGGTGCGCCGGTACGACGATCTGCCGCCGGCCTACCGCGTCGATGTCGATACGGTGGACGCGCCCTTCAACCGACGCGCCAACGAATCGCCGGCATTGACCGCTGCGGAGCAGCGCGACATCATCACCTTTCTCGCAACGCTCACCGATGGGTACCGGCCGCCATGATGAACCTCGACGCCTTCTCCACCCCCCGGCTGCGCGCTGAGCGGCTGCGTCCCGATCATGTGGACGAGATCCGGCGCATGCATGCCGACGAGCGCGTCATGGCCACGCTCGGCGGCGTGCGCACCGAGGAGCAGACGCAGGAATACCTGCGCACCAATCTCGCACACTGGGACCGCTACGGGTTCGGGCTGTGGATGGTGCGCGACGCCTCGGGCCACGACATCATCGGCCGCGCGCTGGTGCGGCACCTCGACCTGGAGGGCGCCGCCGAGGTGGAGATCGGCTATGCCCTCTACGCCCCGAGGTGGGGACGGGGGCTGGCCACCGAGATCGCCAACCGGTGTCTGGCCATCGGGCATGGCGACCTGGGGCTCGCATCGCTGGTGGCGATCACGCTGCCCACGAACGACGGCTCGCGCCACGTGATGGAGAAGGTGGGGATGCGCTATGAGCGCGACGTGACGCACGCGGGCATGCCGCACGTGCTGTACCGCACGAAAGCACGAGCTGCGTGGCCTAGCCGCGCATGATCTCGCTCGGCTCGGCTTCTGCCGCTCGCCGGGCCGGAATCCAACTGGCCGCCATCGCCACTCCTCCCACCACCGCCACCACCACGGCGAACGCCGCTGGATCGCTCGGACTCACGTCGTACAGGAATCCCGTGAGCACGCGCGTGACGGCGAACGCCAGCCCGGCGCCCACCACGATGCCCGCGCCGGCCATCCGCGCTCCCTGACCGAGCACCATGCCCACGATCTGCGCCCGGGACGCGCCGAGCGCCTGCCGGATCCCGATCTCGCGTCGGCGCTCGGTGACGAGGAACGCCACCACGCCGTACACCCCGATGGTGGCCAGCAGGAGCGCCGCTGCGCCGAACGCGCCGACGAGCGCGAGCACGAACCGTCGGTCGGCCACCGACCCCGACACGATCTGCTCGATGGTGCGCAGGCGCGGCGGCACGTCCGGAGCCAGCTGCCGCGCGATGCGCCGGGCCGACGCGATCACCGGCGTCTCCTCGCCGGGAGTCGCCATCACGATGTCGAGGGCGCCGAACGCGCGTGGTCGCTGCCGGTAGTCCGCGTAAAACGTGGGACGCGGGCGCGCCGCGAGATTCGACTCCCGCACGTCTCCCACCACGCCGATCACGGTGAACGGGCGGAGATCGCCGTCCATGTTGCCGAATTCAATCACCTGGCCGATCGGATCCCGTCCCGGCCAGCGCGTGTCGGCCAACGACTTGCTGATGAGCGCCACACTGGGGGCGCCGTACGTGTCGCGGTCGTCGAAGGCGCGACCGCGCAACAACGGGATGCGCATGGTGGAGAAGTAGCCGGGCCCCGCCACTCGGTATTCCGCCTGCCCGGTGCGGGAGGGATCGGAGAACAGCTTCTCGAGTTGCGAGAACTCGATGCGCTCGTTCGGGCTGCTCAGGATCAGGAAGGTGCCATCGGCCCCGCCTTCCTGCGCCAGCGGCATCGTGCTCACGGCCCCCACGCTCGCCACACCGGGCAGGGCACCGAGCCGGTCGATGAGGGTCTGGTACAGTTGCGCGCGGTGTACCAGCGACGCCGAATCGCCGGCCGGCATGGACAGGTCGAGCACGACGGCGTGCGACGTGATGAACCCCGGCTGCACCGAGAGCACCCGGCGGAAGCTCCGGGCCAGCACTCCGGCGCTCGCGAGCATGGCAATCGTCATCGCGATCTGTGCGGCGACGAGGGCCCGACGCACGCGGTAGCTGGAGCCCCCGCCGGACAGGGTGCGCTGGGCCTCGGAGAGCGCGGCGCGCACGTCGCGGTGCGCGCCCCGCCACGCCGCGACGAGGGCCATCGCCACGCCCGCCGCCAGCGAGAGCCCGAACGCGAACAGCAGCACCCACCAGTCGACCGACACGCCGGCGGCGCGCGGAATCTGGCCGTGCTGCAGACCGAGGATGGCCGTCACTCCCACCCGGGCGAGGCCAACGCCGAGCACGCCCCCGGCGAGGGCGAGCACCAGCGACTCGGCCATGAACTGTTGCAGCAGGCGGCCGCGCCCGGCGCCAAGGGCCGTGCGCACTGCCATCTCCCCCTGCCGCGATGCCATGCGGGCCACGAGCAGGTTCACGGCGTTGGTGCAGGCGATGAGCAGTAGCACCAGCGACGCCCCGAGCAGGATGAGCAGGGTGGGGCGGGTGGCGCCCACGAGCTGTTCGCGCAACGGCACCAGCGTGCCGTCCACCGCGGTGATCAGGTCGCCGTACTGGCGCTTGAGGGATCGCATGATGCCGCTGACCTCGCGTTGCGCGCCCGCGAGCGAGACACCGGGCGCCAGCCGGCCCACGACGTGCCAGTTGTGTGCCGTGCGGCTGGTGTTGGGCGGGTCGAGCCCGCTTGGCAGCCAGATCTCGGTGGCGACGGGCAGATCGACCGTGGCGGGCATGACGCCGACCACGGTGTAGCTGCGGTCGTCGAGGCGAAGTTGCGCGCCGAGTACCGAGGCGCTGCCCCCGAATGCGCGCTGCCAGAAGCCGTGGCTCACGATGGCAGCGGGTGCGGCGCCCTGCCGCTGCTCCTCTGGGCGGAACAGGCGCCCGAGCGCCGGCTCGACCCCAAGCACGTGGAAGAATCCGCTCGACACGACCCCGATCTGTGCGCGCACCGGTTCCCGCGGTCCCGACACCGCAACCACCCCGTAGTTGGCCATCTTGGCGAGGAGGCTGAAGGAGTGCGCCCGCGCCTGGAGATCGTCGAAGTTCGGCTCCGCCGCCGCCATCTCGTGCCCCGACGGGTTCACCTCCCAGAACTGGACGATGCGGTCGGGATTGGGGTAGGGGAGCGGTTGCAGCAGCACGCCGTTGACGACGCTGAAGATGGCGGTCGTGGCGGCGATGCCGAGGCCGAATACGGTAACGGTGACGGCGGCGAAGGCGGGGGCCTTCCGGAACTGCCGGAGGGCGAACCGGAGGTCCTGTCCGAGCGAGGCGATGTGGCTGAGACGGGGCATGGGGCGGGGGCTGGAGTCCCGGTGGCGGGCTGGGGAATGCCGGACGTACGGAGTGGCCGGACCCGAAGATTCGACACCCGGCCCCGGCCCCGGGTTTGAACGAGTCCGCGCGAGTTTCCAGTGACGGGTGTTTTCGGTTGCGCCATGCCCGCTTTCGGCGCATCGTGTGGTATCGTTTGCCACCATCCGACGCTGGATATCCATGTCGACTTCGCTCCGCGACGAACTTCAGGCTGCCCTCGGCGCCACCTACACCATCGAGCGCGAACTGCCGAGGGGCGGCATGTCGCGCGTATTCGCGGCGCGCGAGTTGGCGCTCGGGCGCACCGTGGTGATCAAGGTGCTCTCGCCCGAGCTGGTGGCCGGATTGTCGGCCGAGCGGTTCAAGCGCGAGATCGCGCTCGCGGCACGACTGCAGCACCCCAATATCGTGCCGCTGCTGACGTCGGGGCCGGCGGCCAATTCGGTGTACTACACCATGCCGCTGGTGGACGGCGACTCGCTGCGCGAGCGGATGAGCCGCGAGCGGCCGATGAGCATCGAGAACGTGACCCGCATTCTCGAAGAAGTGGCCAGCGCCCTGGACTATGCGCACGAACTCGGGATCATCCACCGCGACATCAAGCCCGAGAACGTGATGTTCTTCCACGACAAGGCCGTGGTGCTCGACTTCGGCATCGGCAAGGCGATCTCGGCGGCGAGCGTGGAGGGCGAAGATCCGGCCGCGGCGCGGATCACCCGCAGCGGCACCACGCTCGGCACCCCGACGTACATCCCGCCCGAGCAGGCGGCGGGCGACCCGGACTTGGATCACCGCGCCGATCTGTATTCGCTGGGCGTGGTGGCATATGAGATGCTGACCGGACACCCCCCCTTCGCTGGACGGAACGCGGCGGTGGTGATGGCGGCGCACGCGCACCAGGCGCCGGATCCCATCGCCCAGCGCCGGCCGGGCGTGCCCGCGCCGTTGGCCCAAATCGTGATGCAATGCCTGGAGAAGAGTCCCGCCCGGCGGCCGCAGCGTGCCGGCGAGATCGTGCAGGCGCTGCGGGGCGCGCCGGAGGGCGCGGCCGGCGCACGCCGCACCGGCGCGATGTCGGCGATCCCGCCCTGGGTGCCGTGGATCGTCGCCGCGCTCGCCACCGCGGTCGCGATCTTCTTTGCCGTACGTCGCTGACCTTGTGCCGATATACGCGAACCATGCAAGTTCACGGATCAGATTTCTTGGATGAGGCACGATGGGGAAGCCGGCCGGACCCCAGCTCATCGGGTATGTGGCGAGCCAGAAGGAGCGTGCTCGGATCACGGGCGCGCTGCGCGGCTGGGCGCTGATCCTGTGGGCGGGGTCACTCGGCGATCTTCCGGATCTCCTGCGCGATGCCGATGTGCCGCCCCTGGCGGCGATCGTGGCGCCCCGCGATCCCGTCGGCCACGACGGGGCCGCCGTCGTCCGGCAGCTCACCGCCCTGGTGCCCAACATGCCCGTGATCGCGCACTGCCACACCGGGGTGGAGCAGGCCGTCGACGTCCGCCAGATGGGGGAAGCCGGCGTGCACGAATTCCTGTTCGTTGGGGTGGACGACGTGGGCACGGGCGTGCGGTCGGTGCTCGCATCGGCCCAACGGGCCTGCGCGGCCGATCGCGTGGCCGAGGTGGTGCTCCCGTTGCTGCCCGAACGGCTGGGCGAGATCGCCGTGGTGTGCCTGAAGCGCCCGGTCCGGGGGCGGACCGTGGCCGGATTGGCGGCGCTGCTCGGGGTCCATCGGAAGACGCTGCTCAACCAGTGTGCGCGCGACGGCGGCCCGACGCCGGCGGAGTTGATCGGGTGGTGCCGGCTCATGCTGGCAGCGCACCTGCTGGCGACTACGGGCCAGACCGTGGAATGGGTGGCGCTGGAGTTGGAGTACCCGTCGGCGACGGCCCTGCGGAACGCGATGAAACGCTACACGGGGTTGCGGGCCAGCGAGGTGACGCGCGCTGGTGGGCTGTCTCGCGTGGTGCGGGCGTTCGGGAGACGGCTCAAGTCGGTCGTTTGAGGGTACGGCGACCCCTGGGGATGCGAACCCTCGGCGCGCGTTCGGATATTGCCCATGGTGTAACGCCAACCCCCGGCTGCGGCCCTAGATTCGGATCAGCCCCAGACTTCCCACCCACGCGATCCCCCGTGCCTCACGGGACCAGGTCCGATCCCCGCAGATGAGTCGTAAGCGCAAGCCCTCTCCCGTTTCAGTCCAGGCTCCGACGGTCCTGGTGCTCGGGCGCGTGCGTACGCGGGTGACGGCATTGTCGCGCGCGCTGGAGCGGTACGGGATCGTGACGCGGACGCTGGGCTGGCGGGCGTCGTCCTCGGGCCTCTGGCGGCTGGCGGCCCAGCCACCCAACGCCGTCGTGCTCGATGCGCCGCCGCCGGTAACGGCCGAATACATCGAGGTGCTGCATCGCGTGCGCGACCGGTGGGAGCACGTGCCGCAGATCGTCATTGCGCCCGGCGCCAGCCCATCGGTGCTCACCAGCCTGCTGGCGGTGGGCGTCGATGACTTCGTCGCCACGGACAACGCATCCGCCGAGGTGGTCATCCGGCTGCGGCGCCAGCTGCGCCGAGTGCTGCCATTGGCGATGCCGATGACGATGGGGCCCGACGGGATGCAGCTCGACGCGGCGCGGCGCACGGTGACCGCCAACGGGCGCAGCGTGACGCTGACGACGACGGAGTTCAACGTATTCCGCTGCCTCACCGAGAGCGGCGGCACCACGTTGTCGCGCGAGGAGATCCTGCGGCGGGTGTGGGGGAATGCCAAGGACGGCCCATCCACGCCCGGGATCGTGGGCGTGTACGTGCTCTACCTCCGCCGCAAGCTCATCAAAGTCGGGCTCGCGCACGCGCTCCGCACCGTCAAGGGTGCGGGATACAGCTTTCAGGCGCCCGGAGAGTACTGGGCGCCTGCTCGCGCGCTAACGTCGACGGGCGGCGGTGCCTCGCGGAGCCGCTCCGGTGCCGGTGATCTTCACGCGTCCGCCACGGCGCGGCACGCCGGCGCGGCGAATGATGATCTCGACGTCGCGACCCAGCCGAAGAAGGATGCGAATCAGCCGGTTCGCCGAAAAGCCCTGTAGGTGACCGGACATCACGAGTGACATCTGGGACTGGGCTTCCCGGGCAACGGCGGCCGCCGCCGTCTGGGTGAGCCCCTTCTCGGTGATCACCTTCTTGATCTCGTCCGCCAGGCGGGCCTTGGAGATGACTTCATTCTCCGAATGCGCGCGGGCTTTCTTGGACGTACTCCGTTTGCGTGGTGGCACGTTGTCGTGGGCGATGACTCGGGGGTGAGGATACGAGAAAGGTGCTGGCCGGTGCACGGTTGCTTGCCTTCGGGAACACATGCGACGATGACCGGCCGCGTCCATCGAGACTCGAAGTTAGAATTTTTTAATCCAGAGGGCAACCGGGCAACCCCTTTTTTTTTCGGGGCCCCCTATTCCTGTCGCAACGCCGTCACCGGGTCAAGCCCCGCCGCCCGACGCGCCGGAATCCAGATGGCCCCCATGGCTACCAGAATCAGCACCACCGGGACCGCCACGAAGGTGACCGGATCGAGCCCGTGCCCTCCGTACAACTGGCCCTGAATCAGGCGCGCCGCCCCAACCGCGCCGGCCAGTCCCACCACCGTGCCCACCAGCACAAGTGTAAGTCCCTGACGCATGAGAAGTCGGATAACCGCGGCGCTCCCCGCGCCGATGGCCATGCGAATTCCGATCTCCCGCGTCCGCTGTGATACGGAATACGCCATGACGCCGTAGATCCCCAGCGACGCCAGCAGCAGTCCCAGCAGACCGAATACTCCGAGTGCCCATCCAGTCACCCGCGCCGGCAGGAGCGCGATCCCGAGGTGGTTCTCCATGGTCCGGACGTTGCTCAGCGGCATGTTGGGATCCAGCGCGGCCACGGCCCGCCGGAGCGCCGGCACTTCGGCCATTGGATCGCCGTGCGTTCGGATGGCGATCTGCAGGCCGTACGACCAGTCCTGCGCTTCCGGCGTGTACATGAACGCCGTCGGCTCCTCCCCCAGACTGAAATACTTGCCCGTCGGCACCACGCCGACCACGGTCCAATCCCGCCCGTGTACGTGCACGGTCTTGCCGAGCGCATCCTGCCCGGGCCAGAAGCGGTGCACAAACTGTTGGTTGACGACCATCACGGGTACCGCCCCGCTGTCGTCCTGGGCCCGGAAGGGGCGCCCCTCGCGCAGGGGAATCCCCATCGCCGCGAAGTAACCCGGCGTCACCGAGCTGTTCTGGATGGACATGTTCTCGTTCTTCCCGGGGGTGTAGCCGGGAATCCCCACGCCGCTGTCGTTCTCGTTGAGCGACAGGGGCAGCGTCGTCGTGTAGCCGACCGCGACCACGTCGGGGTTGGTCGTGAGGCGCTCGGTGAGTTGACGGTAGAACGCGTCGGCGCGGGCGCGCGTGTAGCCCTGCAGCCCCGGATCCAGTGACGCGATGAGCAGATTGTCGGCGTTGAATCCCTTCTCGATCTTCGTCGCCTCCGAGAGGTTGCGCAGGAACAACCCGGCACTGACCAGCAGGACGATCGAGAGCGCCACCTGCGCGACCACGAGCACGCGCGTGATCCGCGACCGCGATTCGCCCGCCGCCTCCTCACCCTTGAGCGCCGGCACCAGCGACGGCCGCGTGGCCTGCAGCGCGGGCGCCAACCCGAACAGGAACCCGGTGACCACGGTGATGCCGAGACTGAACAGCAGCACCGTCGGACTCACGGAGAGTCCCGGCCGGAAGGTGACGTCCATGGGGAGCGACACGCGATTCGCGAGGCCGATGGCCCACCACGCCACCGCCAACCCGGCCACGCCCGACACGAGCGCGAACAGGAAGCTCTCCACGAGCAGTTGGCGGATGAGTGCGCGCCGCTTGGCGCCGAGGCTCAACCGGATGGCCATTTCGCGCGCCCGGTCCCGGGCGCGCGCCAGGAACAGGTTGGCGACGTTGACGCAGGCGATGAGCAGGAGGATCGCCACGACGCCCATGACCACCGACGACAGGCCGACCTCCGCGTTCTTGAGCATCGGGTGGATGCCGGCCTCGCGCTGCGGGATCAGATTGATGCCATTGTCCTTGTACTGGTCGGGGAACTCCTGGCGCAGCGCCTGCACCACCGCCGACATACGGTCGTTGGCCTGCGCCATCGTGACGCCCGGCTTCAACCGCGCGAACACGTTGAAGGAGTTCGAGCCGCGGGCCTTGAGGATGTCGCCCTCCCCCGGTCGCAACTGGTTGATCTGCATCAGCGGGAGAAACACTTCCGGCGTCACGATGGGCATCGGACCGCGGAAGTCCTTCGGGGTGATGCCGACGATGGTGTAGTCGCGACCGTCGAGAATCACCGACTTGCCGATCACCGACGGATCGCCGCCGAAGAGCTGGTTCCACCCATCGTAGCTCAGCATCACCACCGGGTGAGCACCGGGCCCCTCCGCCTCGGCGGGCACAAAGGTACGCCCCTGCAGCGGCGTGACCCCCAGGACGCTGAAAAAGTTGGCGGACACCGCCATGCCGAACGTGGTCTGCGCCCGTCCCCCGGACGTGAGACTGACCTGCACGAAGCCCCAGGCCGCGACGCCGGAGAAGACGTCCGACGACCGATCGCGGACATCCTGGTAGTGGGGCACCGAATTGGATCCGTAGTTCGCCCCGCCCGGCCAACTCCGGTAGACCTGCACGAGCTGGTCCGGGGCGCGGACCCCCGGCAGCGGCTTCAGCAGCAGCGTATCGATGGCGGAGAAGACGGCCGTGTTGAGACCGATGCCGATGGCGAGCGTCGCGACGACGACGGCGGTGAAGAGCGGGCTCTTCACGAGGATCCGGCGCGCGTAGCGCAGGTCCTGAAGGAGGTTTGGCATGCCAGGCCATACGGGAGCCCGCCGATGTGGTTTCGCGAGTGCCCCCTTACGCCCAGCGCCGACGGCAAACATCCTATCCCGGTGCAATGCCTCCCCATTCTCATCCCACAAAGATCGGAACGGCTTGCTTGCGTCGAAAATCCAGACGCCGCATATGATCCCGCCGATGGTCCGAGTTTCCCCCCGCCCACCTGTGGAGGACAGTATGAACGCGAAGCGCGCAATGGCAGCCGGAGCGATCGCGACTGCCGCGATGACCGCTCTTCTCCTGGTTGAACCCTCCATCGGGTTGCCGCAGATCGCCATCGGCCAGATCGTGAGCAGCACGTCGTCTGCCGTGTCGTCGCGCACCGCCATCGGGCCGGCGGGCGGCTGGATCATCGATCTCATGGTCGGCATTGTGCTGGCGACGATCTACGCGGGCTACTTCGAACGCCGGTTGCCCGGGAGCGGACTCATGCGCGGCCTGCTGTTCGGCTGCATGGTGTTCGTGCTGGCGCAACTCGTGTTCGCGCCGATCACGGGGAGCGGGTTCTTCTCCCACGGCGATATGCAGCTCCTCATCGGTGGCCTGCTGGGTCACCTCGTGTATGGCGGCGTAGTCGGGTACGTCTACGCGTCGGCGCCGGTGGAATTGGGGGACTGACGGCCGAGCGCGCGATCGCCGTTGCCTGACAACTGACAACTGTCTACTGACGACTCTGGACTGCAGTTCAGAGTCGTCAGTGTTCAGTGTCCGGTGTTCAGTAGCGCCGCGTTCGGGGGCGGCTATCTTCCTGAGCGTCCGCCGCCCACGCTCATGAGCCATCTCCTCCAATTCGGCCTCATCACGATCACCTCGATCCTCTTCATCGTGGATCCGATCGCGGCCGTGCCGTCGTATCTCGTGGTCACGCAGAACGAGACGGCGGCCGAGCGGAAGCGCACGGCGCTTCGCGCCTGCGCGGCCATGGGCCTCATGCTGGTGGTCTTCGCGGCAGCGGGGCGGTTCATCTTCCAGGCATTCGGCATCACGCTCCCCGCATTCCGCATTGCCGGCGGGCTCATCCTCTGGCTGGTGGCGCTCGACATGGTGCGCGCGCAGCGCAGCACGCGGGAGAGTAGCCAGGAACTCGCCGAGGGGCAGGCGAAGGAGGACGTGGCCGTCACGCCGCTGGCGATCCCCATTCTGGCCGGGCCCGGCGCCATCTCCACGGTCATGGTGCTCGCCGGCGAGATCCGCTCGGTCAGCCACGGCGTGGTGGTCTACGGCGCCATCGCCGTCACCGCGCTCATCTCGTACGTCACGCTCCGGTTGGGCGAGCGACTGGTGCAGGTGATGGGGCAGACCGGGATCAAGGTCATGACCCGGATCATGGGGCTGCTGCTGGCCGCGGTCGCCACGCAGTTCATCCTGACGGGGATTCAGGACGCGTTCTTGAAATAGCGAGTGGGCAGTTGGCCGTCGGTCAACGGCCCGCGGCGCGATGTTCCGCCACCAGAGAGATCGGCATCGGATCGTTAACCGGGATCACGATCCACCCCGTGCCCCCGGTGCTGGTCCCGTACGGCACTCCGGCGCAGGTGGAACCGGGAAGCGGGGGCATGCGGACCTCATGGGGGGCGATGTCCTGGAATCGACATCGGCGGCGGCGGGAACGGAACTCGGGGGAAGCCCGACTTACAGAGTCCGTGCGTTCGATAACAATTTCGGAACAGCGACCAATGGGCGGACTCTCCGCTGCGGACTGCCTGCTTTCCCCAAATCCGATTCGACCATGACTTCATCACTTGCCATACAGGACTTCTATCCCGAGGACTTCGCGCACTGCCACGGGTGCGGGCGGTTGAACGCAAAGGGAATGCAGATCAAGTCGCGGTGGGACGGGGACGGCCCCGACGTGGTGGCGCACTACACGCCGCGTACCGACGAGATCGGCGTGCCGGGTTTCGCATACGGCGGGCTCATTGCCTCGCTCGTGGACTGCCACGCCATGGGCACCGCGGCTGCGGCCACCGAGCGCGCCGCCGGGCGCGAGATTGGCGACGTCGCGGCCCCACGCTACGTGACCGGCTCGCTCAAAGTGGACTTCCTCAAGCCCACGCCGGCCGACACCGAGTTGGAAGTGCGTGGGCGTGCCCGCGAGATCGGCGAGCGCAAGGTGATCGTGGACGTCACGGTCTCGGCGCGCGGCGTCGTGACGGCCAAGGGGGAGGTGGTGGCGGTGCGGATTCCGGAGACGATGAAGAAGCCGGGGGAGGGTGAGCCGGCGAGGCCCTGAGGCCGAACCGCGTCGGTACCTCGCGGCCTCACCCGTGCACTCCTACTGCGAATTCAGATACACGACCCCCGCAACCACCGCGGCCACCACGAGCACGGCGAGCGTGATCTTGATCCAGCTCCACGGCCGTTCGCCCTGCACCTCGCCCGTGCGCGCGTTGACGACGAACCGGTAGACCTTGTCGCGGAACCGATACGAGCAGACCCACATCGGCAGTAGCAGGTGCTTGAACGTGACGTCGGCGTAGGCCGTGTCCTTCTGGCCGATGCGCTGGTGGTCACCGCCGATGTCGGCGCGGATCGTGGCGTCGATGGTCGGCTGCATGGCCTCCTTGGCGAGGCCGAACCCGGCCACCAGATCAATGCGATAGCTCTCGCTCTCGAAGCCGGCCAGGTATCCATCGGCGAACGGGACCAGGTCGTTCAGATCCCATGGCTGCAGGCGGTCGACGATGGCGCGCGGCATCGCCCCTCCCGCGGGGATCAACACGTCGTCAAACCGGTCGGAGACCCGCCCCGCCGCCGAGCGCCACCGCGTGTGCGTCACGGTGCGGGTGCGCGTCACGCTCTGCCCATTCTCCTGCGTCGTGTAGGTCTCGGTGGTCGTGTAGTCGTCGCCGCGCTGGCCCGTGTAGTCGGTGGTCGTGTCGGCATCATACGTCCAGAAGGGGAGGTAGACGCCGCGGAGCCGCTGCGCATCCGGCTTCGCCATGTGCTTCAGCGCGTTGGGGGCGAACCAGAGCTTCCCGATCCACTGGCTGAACAGCTCGAGCGACCGGGCGCGCGGCACCCGGAAGGGGAGCAGACCCTGCGGCTTGATGAGCTTCTTGGATTCGCCTTCCGCCGAGATCGCGGCGCCGCAGAAGGCGCAGTGTCCCGCCGTGACGTTGGGGCCGAAGGTCGTCTCGGCGCCGCACCGCCCGCAGTGGACGACGAGCTGCTCCACGAGATCGCGCTCCTCCGATGCCCCGCGCGACCATTTGTCGTAGTCCAACTCGCGGATCGGCGCCGTGGACGTCGGGGGCGCGATAGTGGCGCCGCAGTTCTTGCAGCGCTGGGCGCCGGCGCTGGGGTCCCAGGTGACGTCGGCGCCGCAGTGGGGACAGGGAAATTGCGTGACGGGAGAGGACATCGGTGGGCGGGGGCGGTTGGACGGTTGGACTGCCAACTTACGACAACCACGTTACCCCCGCGACGAGGCCGCCTCACCGCCTCACCGCGCCGCTGTCCTACCTCCCGCCACCCTTCTTCTTGTTTGCGGCCGCCTTCTCCGCGGCGGCTTCCTTCCGCTCGGCCGCGCCCGACTCGTGCTGCACCTTGCCGACCTGCTTCCCGGTCATGGCGTCGATGTTGATCTCGTCGATGCCATCCTTGCCCGGTGTCTTCATGTCGAACGAGTAGATGAGCTTGCCGCCCTCGCGCTCCAACTCGGCAGAGGCGATCTCGGCTTTGGGGAGCGTCCGGCGCGCCATGGCCACGGCATCGGCTTCCTTGACCTTGGCTTCCTTCACGAGCCGGGCCGGCATGTCGCGCTTGTAGGTGGGCTTCTGCGCGCCGGCCGAACCGAACGCGATAATGGAGAGTGCGGCGAGCATTGGGAGTGTGCTTCGCTTCATGAGAATCCTCGTGCAATACGGTTGTGGAAACGGCGCCAGTCGCGCGTGCCAATATGAGTGAACCTAGACCCGTTAGCTGTCGGGGCTGTGACATTGGAGAGTCATGATGGCGACAGCTAATAGCGCAGGCGCGGTCGGCGCGTGGTCGGCGCGTGGGTGGCGACGCCGAGTCATGCGCCGCCTTGCCGTCGCGATGGGGGCGTGGCAGGATTGAGCGTACTCGCCGTCCGCTCGTCCGTCGCACCGCCCGATCCCACGCCCCGTGCCCATGTCGCACCCATCCCGTCGCGAATTTCTCCGCTCCGCCCTCGCCGGCGGTGCCGCGCTCGCGCTCCCGCGCTTCACCCCGATGGCCGGATTGTTCGGCGGGCGGGGTCGCTCGCTGCTCGCCGACTCGCACATCGAGGTTCGGCTCGACGAGCCCATCGGCGTCATTGCGCCCGAGATCTACGGCCACTTCACCGAACATCTGGGCGGCGTGATCTACGACGGTGTCTGGGTGGGTGAAGATTCGAAGATCCCGAACGTCGGCGGCATCCGGAAGGCGCTGGTCGATGCGCTCAGGCTCATCAAGCCCGGCGTGATCCGCTGGCCGGGCGGCTGCTTTGCCGACTCGTACGACTGGCGCGACGGCGTCGGCCCCCGCAACCAGCGGCCCACGCGCACGAACTTCTGGGCGGACGATCCGGGGATGAAGTCCGTGAAGGGCGGGCCGGCGAAGTACGATCCCAATGCGTTTGGCACCTCGGAGTTCATGCACTTCTGCCGGCTCGTCGGCGCACAGCCCTACCTGGCCGCGAACGTTCGGTCGCTCCCCGCGCGCGCCTTCGATCAGTGGATCGAGTACTGCAACGCGCCGGCCGACGCGACCACCTACTCGACGATGCGCGCGGCGGCCGGTGACCGCGCGCCGTACGACGTGCAGTACTGGGGGGTGGGGAACGAAGCGTGGGGGTGCGGCGGGAACTTCACGCCCCAGGAGTACGCGGAGGAGTTCCGTCGATTCACCGCCGGCGGCCAGCCGCAGTACGGCGTCGACCTGCGCTACGTCGCGTCGGGACCCAGCGGCACCGACCGGGAGTGGACCTGGAATATGTTCGAGGCCCTGCGCCAGCGGCACGCCGTGGGAAGCGTGTGGGGTCTGTCGGTCCACCACTATTCCGGCGCGCCCGACGCCGGCGCCAACGCGGTGAGCTTCGACGACCGTGGTTGGTACGATCTGCTCGCACGCGCCAACTATATCGAAACGGTCATCGATACCACGTGGGACATCCTGGCCGACACCGACCGCCAGCACCAGGTGAAGTTGGTGATCGACGAGTGGGGGGCCTGGCACGCGAGTGCGCCGATCTCCGACGCGAGCCACCTGTTCGAGTCGCAGTCCACCATCCGCGACGCGCTGGTGGCGGGTCTCACGCTCGACATCTTCCAGCGCCACGCCGACCAGGTGGCGATGGCCAACGTGGCGCAGCTCATCAACTGCATCCAATCGGTGTTCCTGGCGCACGACGACCAGTTTCTGGTGACGCCGGTGTACCACGTGTTCGCGATGTATGCGACGCACCAGGGCGCGCAGTCGCTCCGTACCGAAGTCTCGGCGCCCCCGGTGGCCTGGACGGAGAAGGACGGAAAGCGATCGACGCTCTGGGGGCTCAACGGTTCGGCGTCGGCGAAGGGAAACGTGGTGACGCTGACGGTGACGAATAGTTCGATGGCCGAGCCGCGGGAGACGGAGATTGCGGTGCGCGGTGGGGCGGGCGTGCGGTCGGTGCGCGCGACCACGCTCGCGGCGAACAGCGTGCACGACGTGAACAGCTTCGCGCACCCGGATACCGTGAAGCCGTCGGCGCCGCACGACGTCGCCACCGGCGCGTCGCCACTGATCTACACCTTCCCGCCGGCGTCAGTGACGAAGCTCGAGATCACGCTGGGGTAGCGGGCGTTCTCTCCATCAGCTCGTGTCCGTTCCAGTCCGTTGCTATCCGTTCAGCTCCGTATCCCATTCGTTGATGCCGGTCCGGTTGAGTTTCACGTGCTGCGCGCGGATCTCAATCGGTCGGGCTTCTACGCGTCTGGACGCGGACCCAACGGATTGGAACGGACTGGAACGGAATGGAATGGAATGGAATGGGGGGCTGCGATGGACTTGGGTGGGCTCCCCGAGGCTGCCCTAGCGGGAGCGCCGCACCCGGTGACATGATTGTGGCCGGTAACCGTATACAATATCCGTCTGCTCGCGCCACCCAGGGGCCGTCTCATGCGTCGCCCGTCCGCTCGCCGTTCCGTCGCCATCTCCGCTGCGGCGGCCGCCCTCACCCTCGTCGCGCTTGCCGCCCCGGCGGCAAGCGCCCAGGGCACCGCCGCCGACTACGCCCGCGCCGCCGCGCTCGACAAGCGCTACGAGGGACTCGCCGTCGATCTCATGGATCCTCCGCAGTGGATCCAGGGCACCCACCGCTTCTTCTATAGAAACGCCGTGACGGGCGGCCACGAGTTCGAACTGGTGGACGCCGACACCAAGGTCAAGCGTCCTGCCTTCGACCACGCGCGCCTCGCGTCCACCCTCTCCGTGGCGCTCGATACCGCCGTCACCGCGCTCACGCTCCCCTTCAGCCGCTTCACGTTCGTGGACGGCGAACAGGCCATCGAGTTCTATCGTGCCGGGGACACCTGGCGCTGCAGCCTCGCCGATTATTCCTGCCGCGACACGGGGCCGGCGCGCTTCGGACGGAGGGCGCGCGGCCGCGGGCGCGGACCCGCGCCGTACGTGTCGCCCTGGGTCAGCGACGACGCCGGGCTCGCCACCGCCGACTCCACTCCGAACGAGGGACCGTGGCCCACCGAGTGGGACGCCGAGGAGCACGCGGCCGCCCTGCAGGCCCCGACGATCCGCGAGTCCGCCACCGCCAAGCGCTCGCCCGACGGAAAGTCGGAGGCGTACATCTGGAACTACAACGTGTACGTGCGCCCAGTGGGGGCGTCGTCGGGCACCGAGCTGAGCTACGACGGCTCCGAGGGCAACTACTACTCCTTCGAATCCCTCCAGTGGGCGCCCGACTCCAGGCGCCTCGTGGCGTACCGCGTGGTGCCCGGCTACATGCGCTACGTGCACTACGTCGTTTCAACGCCCCCCGACCGGTTGCAGCCGCGCGACTCGGTGCGCTTCTATCGCAAGCCGGGCGACGTGCTCGACATCCGCCGGCCCGTGCTCTTCAACCTCGAGACGCATCGCCAGATCCAGGTGGACGACACGCTCTTCCCCAACGCCTACAACATCACCGGCGCCGAGTGGTGGAAGGACAGCCGGGCCTTCACGTTCGAGTACAACCAGCGCGGGCACCAGGTGTATCGCGTGATCGAGGTGGACGGCACCACCGGCAAGGCGCGCACCATTGTCGACGAGCGCTCCGATACCTTCATCGACTACCCGCGCATGAGCGGCAACCTCACCGACTCGGGTCGTCAGTTCCGCTACGATCTCGACGACGGCAAGCAGATGATCTGGGCGTCGGAGCGCGACGGGTGGGATCACCTGTATCTCTACGACGACGCCACGGCGCAGGTGGTCCGCCAGATCACCAAGGGGTCCTGGCTCGTGCGCAACGTCGAGTACGTGGACACCACCGCCAAGCAGATCTACTTCAGCGCCGGCGGCATGAACCCCGGTGAGGACCCGTACTTCCTCCACTACTACCGCATCGACTTCGACGGCACGGGGTTGGTGAAGTACACGCCGGCGCTCGCCAACCACACGGTGTCCTGGTCCGACGACCACCAGTACTACGTGGACGTGTACTCGCGCGTGGATCTGCCGCCCGTGGGCGAGCTGCGCCGCACCAGCGATCAGTCGCTGGTGATGCCGCTGGAGAAGGGCGACATCTCGGCCCTGGCGAAGGCCGGCTGGAAGCCGCCCGAGGTATTCGTCGCCAAGGGACGCGATGATTCGACCGAGATCTACGGCCTCATCTTCAAGCCGACCAACTTCGATCCGCACAGGAAATACCCGGTGGTCGAGAACATCTACGCCGGTCCACAGGGGTCGTTCGTGCCCAAGAGCTTCCAGGTGCTGAACGGCATGCGCAACGTGGCCGAGTTGGGGTTCATCGTGGTGCAGATCGACGGCATGGGCACCAACAACCGGTCCAAGGCGTTCCACAACGTGGCCTGGCACGATCTCGAGGACGCCGGATTCCCCGACCGCATTCGCTGGCACCAGGCGGTGGCGAAGAAGTACCCCTGGTACGACATCTCGCGGGTGGGCATCTACGGCACCTCGGCCGGCGGACAGAACGCGATGGCGGCGCTGCTCTTCCACGGCGACTTCTACCAGGTGGCCTATTCGGCGTCCGGCTGCCACGACAACCGGATGGACAAGATCTGGTGGAACGAGTTGTGGATGGGGTGGCCGCTGGGGCCGCAGTACGTTGCCAGCTCGAATATGGAAAATGCCTGGCGGCTCAGGGGCAAGCTGATGCTGGTGTTCGGCGAAGTGGACACCAACGTCGATCCCTCGTCCACCCTGCAGGTGGTGAACGCCCTGATCAAGGCGAACAAGACCTTCGACCTGCTCGAGATTCCGAACTCCGACCACACGTCGGGGGGCGCCTACGGCGCCATGAAGCGTGACGATTTCTTTGTGCACAACCTGTTGGGGGTTGAACCTCCCGACCGCAATGCGGAAGTTTTGACGGCCAATCCCATCCAGCACTGACCCGGGGCCTACTCATGATCACCCTTCGTTTTCGCTCGCTTCTCGCCGGCCTGCTGATCGTTCCGCTGGCCGCCGCCCCGTCGCTCGCGCAGCGGCGCGGTCGCGGCGGACCGCCGCCGGCGCCACAGCCACTCCACTTCCAGTTCGTCGGCCCCGCCAGCGGCGGGCGCATCGCGTCGATCTCGGGCGTGCCGGGCGACACCGCCGTCTGGTACCTGGGGTCGGCGTCGGGCGGCGTGTGGAAGTCCGTGGACGGCGGGCACAGCTTCGGCCCGATCTTCGACAACGAGCCGGTGCAGGCCATCGGCGCGCTGGCCGTCTCGCCCTCCGACCACGATGTGGTGTGGGCGGGCACGGGCGAGGCGTGGGCCATCCGCGACGCCGACGTCATGGGCGACGGCATCTACAAGTCCACCGATGGCGGGATGCACTGGACCCACATGGGGCTCACGCAGACGGGGCGCATCGGGCGCATCATCGTCAACCCGACCAACCCGGACATCGTGTATGTGTGCGCGCTGGGCCGCACCACGGGCCCACAGCAGGAGCGCGGCGTGTACCGCACCATGGACGGCGGCAAGACCTGGAACCGCGTGCTGTTCGTGAACGAGAACACCGGCTGCTCGGGGCTGACGCTCGACCTGCACAATCCGGCGGTCCTCTTTGCCGGCATGTGGCAGGTGGAGATGCACACCTACGCCGAACTCGGCGGCGGTCCGAGCAGCGGCATCTACGTGTCACGCGACAGCGGCGCCACCTGGTCGCACGTCGAGGACGCCGGGCTGCCGCACTCCCCCCTGGGCAAGATCGATGTGGCCGTGGCGCCCTCGGCGTCCAACCGCGTGTACGCGCTCATCCAGACCAAGGACCAGGGATCGGTCTGGCGTTCCGACGACGGCGGACACACCTGGCATGTGGTGAGCTGGAACCGTCTCCTCATCGGCCGGGCCGGCTACTACATCCATCTCGCGGTGAACAGCGGAAATGCCGATGAAGTGCTGCTCGCCAACAGCGGGTTTTACAAGTCCACCGACGGCGGCAGGACGTGGGAGAGCGAGCCGTGGGGCGGCGACAACCACGACATCTGGATCGATCCGATCAGCCCCGATCACTTCGGGTTGACGTACGATGGCGGCGCCAGCGTGACGGCCGACCACGGTAAGACCCTCACCCGCATCGCCATCCCCAACGCGCAGATGTATCACGTGGCCGTGGACCAGCAGGTACCGTACTGGGTGTACGGCAACCGGCAGGACGACGGGACCATGCGTGGGCCGAGCGATGCGGTGGAGGCGCCCACGAGTGCGACGCGGATCATCGCCTTCGACAGCACGGGCAAGGTGGAGGAGCCCGGCGGGCGGGGCGGCCGCGGCGGATTCGGCGGACGGGGTGGCCGCGGCGGTTTTGGCGGCACGCGCACCGCGACCTGGGATCACAACCTCGGCGGCTGCGAGTCGGGCTTCACGATTCCCGATCCCACGGATCCCGACATCGTGTGGGCCACCTGCTATGCGAACGAGGTATCGCGCTACGACGCGAAGACCGGGCTGGCGCGCGCCGTCAGCCCGTGGATCCATCTGCTCGACTACGCCCCCACCGAGGCGAAGTACCGCTGTCACTGGACGCCGCCGCTGGCTATCGATCCGTTCGATCACAACACCGTGTACTACGGCTGCCAGGTGATCTTCAAGACCAGCAACGGCGGGCAGAGCTGGCGCGTGATCAGTCCCGATCTCTCGACGCGCGACAGCAGTCGCATCGTGTCGTCGGGCGGGCTGGTGGGGGACAACCTCGGCCAGTTCGCGGGCGAGGTCGTGTTCGCGATCGCGCCGTCGTCCATCCAGCGCGGACTCATCTGGGCCGGCACCAACGACGGCAAGGTGTGGTACACGCGTGACGGCGGGGCGCACTGGGAAGACGTCAGCAAGAATGTGGGCATGGCCCCGTGGGGCACCGTGCGGCAGATCTCACCGTCGGTGTTCGATCCGGGCACGGCCTACATGGCCGTGGACTACCACATGATGGACAATCGCAAGCCGTACATCTACAAGACCACCAACTACGGCAAGACGTGGACGCGCATCAGCGACGCCCTGCCGCAGGATCATCCACTGGACTACGTGATGACGGTGGCCGAGAACCCGAACCGCAAGGGGATGCTCTTCGCGGGCACGGGGCATGCGTTCTACTACTCCATGGACGACGGCGCGCACTGGACCCACTTCCAGACCGGCTTGCCGGCCGCGCCGGTCACCTGGATCCAGGTCCCCAAGCCGTGGCACGACGTGGTGGTGTCGACGTATGGACGCGGCGTGTACATCATGCACGACATCACGACGCTGGAGCAGAAGGATCAGGTGCCGGCGAACGCCGACGCGTACTTCTATGCGCCGCGGCCGGGCTTCCGGCAGGCACGGAGCGGTGATGCGCAGTTCCGGTTCATGAGCAAGGAGGCGCCGAAGGATTCGGTGGAGCTGCAGATTGCCGATTCGCACGGCGCGGTGGTGCGCACCATGCGGCAGGCCGGTCGCCGCGGTGAGAACCTGATCACGTGGGACCTGCAGTACGACGGGCCCGACCAGCCCGAACTGCGCACGGCGGCGCCCGACAACCCGAACATCTGGGACGAGGCCCGCTTCAAGGACAAGGACACGCGCCCGGTGACGCACTGGGGCATTCAGGGCACGCAGCGGCAGGGGCCGCTCGCCGTCCCGGGTCACTACACGGCCAAGCTGACGGTGGACGGCCACACCTTCACGCGCCCCTTCGACGTCGTGACCGATCCCAAGCTCACCACGTCGCAGGCCGATCTGGAGGCGTCGCTACAGACGCAGATCCGGATTCGCGACGACCTCAACAGCACGGTGAAGATGATCAACCGGCTCGAGGTGATGCGGCACGGGCTGGAGGTCGAGACCAAGAAGGCCGCGGGGGACGATGCGCGGATCAAGGAACTCGCGGCGATGAACGACAAGCTCATGAAGGTCGAGCTGATGCTGATCTCGCACGAGAACCTGAACAGCGACGACAAGTACTTCGTGAACGCCGACAAGGTCTACCTCAACCTCATCTGGCTGTACGCCGAGACGGGGCTGGGCGGCGGCGACGTGGCGGGCGGCGCGAACTACAAGCCGACCGAGACGACGCACGAAGTGCTGCAGATGATCGAGACCAATCTGAACGCCGGCAAGGCGGCGTACGACGCGCTGATGAAGAACGACATGGCGGCGTACAACCGGCTGACGGGGGCCAAGATCATTCCCTGAAGACGGTTAACAGCTAACAGCTAACAGCCAACTACGAGCTCAGCGTGTCCAGTGCACAGTGGCCAGTCACCCGAAACCCCACGGGCGACTGGCCACTGTGCACTGACGACTCTCGGCTCGTAGTTCGCCGGGTCCGTCGACCAGCGCCGATGCGCTATCGGTGTTCGATGATCGCCCGCAATTCGGCCGCCTTCTCGGCTGTTGGCCGTCCGCGGGTCTTCCAGATCACCGTGCCGTCGTGTCGCGCGAGGACGACCGCGATGGAATCCTCGTCGGCAATGCCGAGCGGGCGCTCGAAGGGGGATTTGTCGATGTAGAGCGTGATCGTGTGTGCGCGGGTGGCGCTGTCGGGGATGCCGCGGCGCATCCCACCGTCGATGACGCCGCGGATCAGCCGGTAGCGGCGCCCCAGCGTGGGCAGCTCGTACCACTGGAGCCCCGAATCGGCGGCCGTCAGCGAGTCGCGCAGCGGCTTCCAGGCGTCGATGTCGGCCTGTTGCCCGCGACTGAAGGCGATGAAGACGAGGTTGCGTTCGCCCGCGAAGTCGTCGGGAACCACGAAACGCTGGCCGGTGAGGGCCTCGCCCTCGGCGCGCGCGAAGCGCACGGTGTCGGGTTGCTGGGCCAGCAGCGGGCCACCAGCGAGCAGAATCAGCAGGAGGAGGCGGAGCACCCTGTCAATCTACTCGGCTGGCGGGGGCGGCTGGCGGCTGTTCAGCGCTCACCGCTCACTGCCATGTCCAATGACGGACCGGCAACTGCCAGTTCAGTGCTTCCAGTGCACAGTGGCCAGTCACCCGAAACCACACGGGCGACTGGCCACTGTCCACTGATCACTCTGAGCTTGTAGTTGGCCGTTCGTTGGTTGCTGTCTGCAGTCAGCGGTCCCCTGGGGTTACCGCCCCCGCCGCCGGGCCTCGTTCTCCGGCGGCCCCATGTGGTATTCCTTCGGCGGCGTCGCCCCCATCAGATACCGCACGAAGTAATCCCACCGGCGACGTTGCATGTAATACGACGCGGCGCCGTACCCGTGGTGGACATTGGGAATCAGCAGCAGATCGAAATCCTTGTTGTACTTGATCAGGCTGTCGACCACGAGCAGCGTGTTGTAGGGCGGCACATTGTCGTCGATCGTGCCGTGGGCGAGCAGCAGGTGGCCCTTGAGGTTCTTGGCCACGCTCTCGTTCGACTCCCGGTCGTAGCTCATCCCGCCGCCGGGGAGCGGGACGTTCAGTCCCTGCCACTTCTCGCCCCAGTCGTCCTCGTACTCCGTCTGGTCGTGGTTGCCCGATTCCGAAATGCCGACCTTGAAGAAGTCGGGGTAGCGGAACATCGCGTCGGCGGTGGCGAACCCGCCGCCCGAGTGGCCGTAGATCCCGGCCTTGCCGATGTCGATGTACGGATAGCGCTGTGCGAGCTGCTTCATGCCCGCAATCTGATCGGGCAGCCCGTTGTCGCGCCCCATGGCGCCGTAGTACTCGGCCTGGAACGAGTGCGAGCGGCCCGGCGAGCCCATGGCGTCGATCTCGACCACCACGAAGCCCAGTTGGGCGAGCGCCTGCGCGTCGCCGCGTCCCGCCGAGAAGCCCCATCCGCCCACGCTCCCCGATTGCGGACCCGGGTAGATGTGGTTGACGATCGGGTACTTCCGGTTGGGATCGAGATTCGTGGGCGTGTACATCAGTCCGTACAGATCGGTCTTCCCGTCGCGCGCCTTGACGACCACCGTCCTCGGCGGCCGCCACCCGGTGGCGAGCAGCTTGGAGATGTCCTGCTTGTCGAGCTGGGCGACCACCTTGCCGCGGTCGTCGCGGAGCACCGTAACCGCCGGCGTCTGTGGCGTGGAGTAGGTATCCACGAAGTAGCGCCCGTCGGGGGCGAGCTGCACGCTGTGATTGGCGCTGTCCGGCGTGAGCGAGCGGAAGTCGGAGCCGTCGAACTTCACGCTGTAGAAGTGCGAGAAATACGGGTTGCCCTTCTCGCGGCCGCCCGCCGTTAAGTAGACGCGGCGCGCTGCCGCATCGACCTTGAGTACCTGCCAGACCTTGTAGTCGCCCGTGGTGATGGCGTTCTTGAGCTTGCCGGTGGCGAGATCGTACAGGTAGAGCTGGCCCCAGTTCGTCCGCTCGGAATACCAGATGAACTCGTTCGACTCGGGCAGGTAGTGCCAGTTGACCATGTTGTAGCCCGACTCGAAGTAGTCGGGCACCTTCTCTTCGTAGACCTCGCGTATATCGCCGGTGGCCGCGTCGGCCACGCGCAGGTTCTCGTCGCGGTGGTCGCGCGAGGTGGAGAGGAACATCAGCGTCTTGCCGTCGGGGCTCCACTCGGCGTCGCTCAGCGTGTTGCCGCTGCAGGCGATGTCGTCGCAGATCGAGGTCCGGTGCTCATCGGGCGGCATCTTGAGCCGCACCGTGCTGCCGTCGTCCACGTTGACGATCACGCGCTGGATCATCGTGATGTTGGTGTCGCCGGGCAGTGGATACTTCCACGCCTGGAGCGTCGGATGGCCGACGTTGGTGACCACCAGGTACATGTCGCCCGTCTTGCGCTGGTCCTGCTGGTACGTCGCGAACTCCTTCGAGTCGGGCGACCAGAGGCCGATGGCCTGATCGGTGTGCTTCCATCCGGCGTTGTCGGTGGCGTACCCGAAGTTCTCGACGCCGTCCTGTGTCAGCTGGTGCTCGGCGCCGGTGTGCATGTCACGAACCCAGAGGTTCCAGTCGCGGATGAAGGCGCCCTTCGAGCCATCGGGCGACACGTTCATCGGCTCCCCCTTGCTGGCCATCTGTCCGCCACCACGTCCGAATCCCCGGCCGAAGCCGCGCGGCATGCCGCTGCCGGTCGCGGCACCGGTGTCCGTGCACTTGTCACCGCCCACGTCACAGCTGTAATGCCGGCCGCCGGCGTCGAACGACACGGTGTGTCCGTCGTCCGAGAGTTCGATGGAGAAGAAGGGCAGGGAGTCGGCGGTGTAGCGCTCGCCCGAGACCGCGGAGAGCGCGGCCGCCACCTTGGCGTGATTGAACGCCGGCGCCTTGGTGCCGCGCGCCGGATCGACGAGCAGGAACTCGGCGCCGCGCGGCGTCGCTTCGCGGTACCAGAAGCGATCGCCGGCCATCCAGTTGGGGCTCACGTACCCGCCGGTGACCAGCGAGTTCGTGTTGTACCCCATGGACTTCTCGGCGCGCGCGTAGTCGGCGGCGGTGATCGTCTTGGGTTGTTGAGCGGCGAGCAGGGCCGGCGCGAACGCGGCCAGCGTCGCCAGGAGAGCAACTCGGTGTCGCATGGTGGTCCTCGATGAACGTCGACGGAGTGCGCTTCGATTTGGGGGGAGTACAGGCCTGAACATGAGCGCGGCGCGAGGGTTGGGCAACCGGCGGCAGCGGGCGCTTGCATTCATGACAAGTACTTTGTAGTGTAAAGACATTGCCGTACAGTCTCCCCGCAACCGGAGCCCCCATGTCCCGCACCTGGTTCAGACCGTGGGGTTGGATCTATCGCCCCGTGTCATGGCAGGCGATGCTGGTGGTCCTGCTCACCGCCGGGTTCTGCGTGCAGGTCTTCCTCGCCGTGGATCGCCGGTCGCACTCGGTGTCCGACACCCTCTACGGCATCTTTCCCTTCGTCGTGCCGGCGCTGATGCTGCTCAACTGGCTGGCATCGAAGACCAGTGGAGGCGGTGGCCGGGTCGCTTGAATTCGCATCTCCCGCCGGGCACATTCCGCCGAATGACCCGACGGGTGCTGCTCCTGGGACACGGCGCGCAGGGCCGCGCGGCCTTGCACGATCTCGTGTCCGGCGCCGGCGACCTGCGGGTGACCGTGGTGGACGCCGATCCGGCGCTCGCCGAGCGGCTCTCGGGCTACCCGTCGTCGCGTGTGCGGGGCGTGCGGCTCGACGCGGGTGACCACGCCGCCATCGAGGCCCTGATGCGTGAGGCCGATGTGGTGGTGGAGGCGCTGCCGGGACCCTTCGCGCTGCCCATGGGGCAGCTCGCGGTCCGCGCCGGCGTGAGCCTCGTGAGCAGCATGTACTATCGCGACCCGCAGGAGCGGGACGCCGCGCGGATCCAGGCCACCGATCGCGCCATCGCGCAGCTCGCCGCGGCGGCTGAGGCCAAGGGGCTCACGCTCCTCACCGAATTCGGACTCGATCCCGGGCTCGATCTCGTGCTCGGTGTGCGCGCCGTGGCCGAGCTGGATGAAGTCCACGAATTCCACGCCTATGGCGCCGGCATCCCGGCGCCGGGCGCGCGAGACAACGTGCTGCACTACAAGTTTTCCTGGTCGCCCATCGGGGTGATGCGTTCCTACAATCGACCGGCGCGGATCATTCACGACGGCCGCGTGGAGGAGATCGCGCCCGACACGCTGTTCGAGCCGTACCGCTACCACATGCTCGACGTGCCGGCGGTCGGCGCGGCGCTGGAGTGCTATCCGAACGGCGATGCGGCGCACTACGCCGAACTGTTCGGGCTCCAGGGGAGCGTGCGCGAAATGGCGCGCTACACCGGCCGGCTTCCCGGACACTGCGCCTTCTGGGACGTGATGGTGAAGTGCGGGTTCCTGAGCGGGGAAGCGGTGTCCGCCAGGGGCGCCCACGCGACGCCGCTCGAGTTCACCGCCGCCCTCCTCGCCGCGCAGCCGCAGTTCCAGTACGCGGACGACGAGGCCGACATGACGTTCGTGCGCGTGGACGTTCGCGGTCGGCGCGGCACCGAAGGCCGACGCGTGGTCTACGACCTCATCGACACCCGCGACTTTGCCACCGGGTTCACCTCGATGCAGCGTACGGTGGGCTACACGCTGGCGCTCGGCGCGCGGTTGATACTCGACGACGCGCTGCCGCGTCGAGGGTTGCTCACACCGCTCGAAGTGCCCTACGAGTTGGTGTTCCCGGCCCTCGCTCGGCACGGAATTCGGGTGACGCGCGACGAGATGGCTTGGCCCTGAGTCCGGCGCGCCCTTGCCGGGCGCGTGTTGATGGCGGAGATTCCCGCCGTGCCCTCCGCCCGGGAGCGGCGCCCTCCGACCCACCCTCCATCCCCCACCGACTCGTGCGCAAGTTCCCCCTCTCGCTGATCGCGGCGGCCGCCGTCGGCGCCGTCGCCTGTTCCTCCTCGCGGAGCGCGAATCCTGCGGGCAACGATCCCGCCACGCTCCAGGCCGCCCAGGCCATCAACGCCGGCGACCTGCTGCAGCACATCAAGGATCTGTCCGACGATTCCACCGAGGGTCGCGCCCCCGGCACGCCGGGCGAGGAGAAGGCCACGGCCTACATGCAGCGGCAGTTCGCCGCGCTGGGGCTCAAGCCCGGTAATCCCGACGGCAGCTGGTACCAGCCCGTCGATCTCATCGGGTACACGGCCACGCCGACGGCGACGTTCACCGCCGGCGGCAAGCGCGTGCCGCTGAGGTACCCGGACGACTTCGTGGCCACGTCGCGGCACCACCGGGCCGAGACGAAGATCAACAACTCGGACATCGTGTTCGTGGGCTACGGTGTGGTCGCGCCCGAGTACGGGTGGGACGACTACAAGGGCACGGACGTGAAGGGGAAGACGATCCTCATGCTCGTGAACGATCCACCGGTCACGCTGCCCAACGATACGACGCAGTTGGACACGGCGATGTTCAAGGGCAAGGCGATGACGTACTACGGGCGCTACACGTACAAGTACGAGATCGCGACCGAGAAGGGTGCCGCTGCCGCGATCGTGATTCACGAGACCGGCCCGGCCGGGTATCCGTGGGCGGTCGTGAAGGGAAGCTTCTCCGTCGAGCAATTCGACGTGCCCTCGGCCAACGCCGAGCAGCGCGTGCCGGTGGAAGCCTGGATGACCGTGGACAAGGTCCGCGAGTTGTTCCGGGACGCCGGACTCAACTTCGACTCCCTCCACGCGGCGGCGCGGACCAAGGCCTTCAGGCCGGTGACGCTCAACGCCAAGGCAAGCTGGGACGTGAAGCTCAAGGTGCGCCAGATCAAATCGAAGAACGTCGTGGCCGTGCTCGAAGGTACGACGAAGAAGGACGAGTACGTGGTGTACACGGCGCACTGGGATCATCTGGGGCGCGATACGACGCTCAAGGGCGACCAGATCTACAACGGCGCCCTGGACAACGCGAGCGGATCGTCCGGATTGCTCGAGATCGCCAAGGCGTACACCAAACTCGCCGCACCGCCGGAGCGGTCGATCCTCTTCCTCTCCGTGACCGGCGAGGAGAAGGGGCTGCTGGGCTCGAAGTTCTATGCCGAGCATCCGCTGTATCCGCTCAGCAAGACGGTGGCCGACATCAACATGGACGGGCTCAACCAGTGGGGCCGCACCAAGGACATGACGGTGATTGGGTACGGCAACTCCACGCTCGACGACGTGCTGACCAGCGTGCTGGCCGCCGACGGACGCGTGGTGCGTCCGGACGCGGAGCCCGAGAAGGGCTTTTACTATCGGTCCGACCACTTCGAGTTCGCGGCGCAGGGCGTACCGGCGCTCGATCCCGACGCCGGCATCGACTACATCGGCAAGCCCGACGGCTACGGCATGAAGAAGCGCGACGAGTACACGACCAACGACTACCACAAGGTGACCGACGAGGTGAAGCCGGATTGGGATCTCTCCGGCGCCGTGGAAGATCTCCGCGTGTTGTTCCGCGTGGGCGACGTGGTCGCCAACGCCGCCGGCATTCCGCAGTGGAAGCCGGGCACCGAGTTCAAGGCCAAGCGCGACTCGATGATGGCCGCGGGCAAGCAGTAGTCCCTCATTACCTCACTGCTTCACGCTCTCTCACATTCCGCCTCATGAATCTCTCCCGATCCTCCCTGCTCGTCGCCGCCCTCGCCATTCCCGCCACCGCCTTCGCCCAGCGCGGCGGCGCGCGGCCCGACGCGACACCCCCCGCGGCGCACGACACCACCGCGCCGCCCCAGGTCCACGTGACCACGCAACACTCGGCGACCATCGGCGGGCAGCGGGTCGACTACGACGCCACCGTGGGCACGATCATCATTCGCAACAACGACAACGAGCCGACGGGCGAGATCTACTACACCGCGTACACCAAGCGCGGCGTGACCGACGAGTCGCGCCGGCCGATCATGTTCGCGTACAACGGCGGCCCCGGCTCGTCGTCCATCTGGGTGCACATGGGACTGCTCGGGCCCAAGCGCGTGGACATTCCCGACGGCGTCCATACCCCGCCGCCGCCGTACAAGCTGGTGGACAACGAATACAGCATGCTCGACAAGGCGGATCTCGTGCTGATCGATCCCGTCGGCACCGGCTACAGCAAGCCGATCGGCAAGGGGAAGGGGTCCGACTTCTGGGGCGTGGATCAGGACGCGAACTCGCTCGCACAGTTCGTCAGCCGGTATCTGAGCGAGACCGATCGCTGGAACTCACCGCGCTACCTGATGGGTGAGAGCTACGGCACCACGCGCTCGGCGGCCCTGTCGGCCGTGCTCCAGCGGCGCAGTGTCGATCTCAACGGCGTGATCCTCCTCTCGGCGGTGCTGGATTTCCAGACCATCACCTTCGATCCCGGAAACGACGAGCCGTTCGCGCTCTACCTGCCGTCGTACGCCGCCACGGCGTGGTATCACAACGCGCTGCCCAACAAGCCCGCGCAGCTGCGGCCGTTCCTCAAGGAAGTGGAGCACTTCGCCACGCACGAATACGCCACGGCGCTGATGCAGGGTGACAACCTGCCGGCCGCGGAGCGCAATGCGATTCTCGACAAGCTGCACCAGTACACCGGCCTCAGCCGCGACTACCTGGACAAGGCCGACCTGCGCGTGAACGCCAGTCAGTTCGAGAAGGAACTGCTGCGCGAGAAGGGACAGGTGGTGGGGCGTCTCGACGCCCGCTTCGTCGGTGAGACGGGTGACCTGTTGGCCGAGGACGCGCCGTACGATCCCCAGTCGGCCGCCATCAGCTCCGCGTACCAGTCGTTGTTCAACAACTACATGCACCAGGACCTGAACTACGGACGCGGCATGATCTACGCCACGAGTGGCAATGTGAATCCGTGGGACTGGACGCACGGACAGAGCCGCGGGTGGCCCGGCCACACCAACGTGGCCACCGATCTGGCGCAGGAGTTGAGCGTCAACCCGAAGCTGCATGTGCTCCTGAACAGCGGCCTCTACGATCTCGCGACGCCCTACTATGCCGCCGAGTGGACGATGGACCATCTCGGCGTGCCGAAGCAGGTGCGCAGCCAGATCACGTTCGCCGAGTACGAGGCGGGGCACATGGTGTATGTGCACGAGCCGTCGCTGGCGCAGTTCAAGAAGAACGTCGCGGCGTTCATCGACAAGACGTCGGGGAACTGAGGGGGGGCGACCGTCCGACGGTTGCGCGGTCAGCCAGCCGCTGATGCGGAAGGCCGGGTGGACGGTGTTTCCGTCCACCCGGCCTCTCGGCTTTTCCCGGTTAATCCCCTCCCGCCCGCTCCCACTCCGCGACCCCGCCCGGAGCCACGTCGAACAGCGGATGCGGAATGACGGCGCGCTCCTTCGGCATTTCCGCCAGCCAGGCACGCCGCCGGGCGCGGACCTTCTGCTTCAGGTGTGCCAGCTCGAACTCGAGCTGCCCGCGACTCACCCGCAGCTTGGTCCGCGTGCGGCCGCGGCCAAGCTTGGTGCGGTCGAACTGGTATCCACGCCGATCGGCTTCGTCGCAGATGGCGGCGAGATATGAGTCGATGGCCGCCAGCGGCGCGCGAGCGTCCCGGAATCGCGCCAGCTGGGGATGGTGCTTGTATCCCTTCGTCTGGCCGGCGAGCACGGCGCGTGCCAGCAGCCCCTCCCGCCAGACGGCCACGAGTCCGGCAGAATCGAGGTATCGAGGATGCAGACTCCAGAGTCGCATGAAACGCCGTTGGGAAACTGGGGGCCGGGCCGCCGTTCGACTGCCTGACTGCTCTCCTAACTCGAGTAGTACGCCGCGTTCTCGTCGATGTACCCCTGCGTCAGGTCGCAGCCGAACGCCGTCGCGTTCGCGTCGCCCACTCCGAGCGACACCTCGAGGTTCACGACCTCCTCCTTCAGCGTCGTGCGCAGCTTGGCTTCGTCAAAGTGCTCGCGCGTACCACCCTGCACTACGGCGTAACCGTTGATCGCCACGCCGGTGGTTTCGGGGCGGATGGTGCAGTCGAAGCACTTGCCCACCGCCATCAGCAGGCGGCCCACGTTCGGGTCGGCGCCCGCGACCATCGTCTTCACCAGCGGCGAATTGACCAGCGCCTTGGCCACGGTGCGCGCGTCCCGCTCGCTTGCCGCGCCGCGCACGGTGACCCGCACCAGGTGCTTGGCGCCCTCGCCGTCGCGTGCCAGCGTCTCGGCCATGCGGATGCAGCCGGCCGTGAGCGCCTCCTGGAATTCCGCTTCGTCCACCGGGCCGGCGCGGCCGTTGGCCAGGAGCGCGCACGTGTCCGACGTGCTGGTGTCGCTGTCCACGCTCAGCATGTTGAACGAGACGTGCACGGCGCGGCGCAGCATGCGGTCGAGCGTCGGCGCATCGAACGCAGCATCGGTGAAGATGTACGCCAGCATCGTCGCCATGTTGGGTTCGATCATCCCCGAACCCTTGGCCACCCAGGCGACGGTCGCGTCGCCCACCGACAGCGAGAGCGCCTTCGGGTGCGTGTCGGTGGTCATCATCCCGTGCACTCCGACGATCGGATCGTCCTGCAGCTCCTCGGCCATGCCATGCAGTCCCCGCTCGATTTTCTCGATGGGAAGCGGGACGCCGATCACCCCGGTGGAGCAGACGAGCACCCGGCCTGCGTCGGTGCCGACCTCCGCGGCCGCCGCCGCGGCCATCCGACGTGCGTTCTCCACGCCCGCCGCGCCCGTGGCGACGTTGCTCACCCTGCTGTTGACCACGATGGCCCGGAGCAGGCCGGCCTTGATGGTGCTGCGGCCGAGGACCACGGGCGCGCCCGGAAACTGGTTGCGCGTGAAGACGGCGGCCGCCGCGGCGTCGACGTCGCTCACGAAGAGCGCGAGGTCCTTGGCCTTGGGCTTGAGCCCGATGTGGCGGCTGGCGCACCGGAAGCCGCGGGGCAGGACGGGCGTATCGTGAAAGATCATGGTCCGTTGGCAGGCGGGTGACGCGAGATGTCGAAGGACGAAGAAGATATCGTGCCCGCGCCGCGCCGCGCTACCAATTGCGGGGCGGGCTCCGTCGTCCCGCGACGAATGCTATCTTCATGACCATTCCACCCACCAGCCACCCGTGAGCAAAGACCGCCGTCCCGCCATCACCTTCATCTTCATCACGGTCGTCCTCGACGTGTTGGCGTTGGGGGTCATGCTGCCGGTGCTCCCGGAACTCATCAAGCAGTTCATGGGAGGCAACACCGCGCGCGCCGCCGAGATCTTCGGGGTGTTCGGCACCGTGTGGGCGGCCATGCAGTTCGTGTTTTCGCCGGTGATGGGCGTCCTCTCGGACCGCTTCGGCCGGCGTCCCGTGATCCTGATCTCGAACTTCGCGCTCGGCTTCGACTACCTGCTGATGGCCGTCGCGCCCTCGCTGGGGTGGCTGTTCCTGGGGCGGATCGTCTCGGGCATCGCCGGGGCGAGCTTCACGCCGGCCGGCGCGTACATCGCCGACGTGCTGCCGCCCGAGAAGCGCGCCCACGGGTTCGGGATGATCGGCGCGGCGTGGGGACTCGGCTTCGTGCTGGGCCCGGCGATGGGCGGCCTGCTGGGGTCGATCAGCCTGCGCATGCCCTTCTACGTGGCGGCCGCGCTCACGCTGCTCAACGCGATGTACGGAATCTTTGTGCTTCCCGAATCGCTGGCTCCCGAGAACCGCCGCCCGCTCGAATTCAAGCGCGCCAGCCCGGTGGGGTCGCTCAAACTGCTCCGGTCGCACCGCGAACTGATCGGCCTCGCCACCGTGAACTTCATGTACTACATGGCGCACCAGGTGCTGCCGAGCGTGTACGTGCTGTACGTGGGCTACCGGTACGGCTGGGGCGAGCGCACCATCGGCCTCACGCTGGCCGGCGTGGGGCTGGCCACGGCCATCGTGCAGGGCGGGTTGGTACGTCCGGTCGTGGCGCGTCTCGGACACCGCCGCTCGCTGATGCTCGGACTCGCCGGTGGCACGGTGGGACTGCTGCTATTCGGGTTGGCCAGCACCCCGTGGGTGTTCTGGGTCGGCATCGCCATCTCGGCCACCATGGGATTCTACGGGCCGTCGGTGCAGGGGCTGATGACGAAGCGCGTGAGCCCGTCTGAGCAGGGCCAGCTGCAGGGCGCCAACAGCAGCGTCAACGGCATCACGGGGATGCTCGGGCCGGCGCTGTTCGCGTTCACCTTCGCACAGTTCATCGGTCCCGAGCGTGCCTGGCATCTGCCCGGGGCGCCCTTCCTCCTGGCGGCGGCGTTCCTGATCGTGGGGCTGGTGGTGGCCTGGCGCACCACGCGCCCGGAGCTCGAAGCCGTAGCGTCGGCCGAAGCCGCCTGAGCCGATGGCCGACATCCACTCCGTGTACTGGCTCGATGCCGACGATCGCGTGGAGTGGGTCAACGATCGGTGGCGCGCCTTCGCGGACGAGAATGACGCGCCGGATCTTCCCGGGCGTGTCGTCGGGACGTCCCTCTGGCCGTATCTCGCGGGCAACGAGATCACGCTTATCTACCGGACGCTCTTGGCGCGGGTACGGGCGGGCCGGACGCTGCGCGTGCCGTACCGGTGCGACGCGCCGCGGCGGATCCGCGAGTTGGAGTTGGAGCTGGCGCCGCGGGGCGCGGGGGGGATCACCTGTACCACGCGGGTGCTCGCCGAGCGTGATCGGACGCCGATGCTACTCATTGACGCACACGCGCGGCGCGGCGAGGAGTTGCTCACCATGTGCAGCTGGTGCAAGCGCGTGCACCTCGACGAGTGGGTCGAGCCGGAGGATGCCGTGCAGCGGCTCGACCTGTTCGTCGGCGGCCCGATGCCGCGGATCACCCACGGCGTATGTCCCGTCTGCGCCGAACTGGTGTTGGCGGAGTCGGCCTAGGGGGGAGTCGGGGACGACGCGCGCCTGGCCGCGGCCGTTTCGCCCTCGCGCGCCGGGCTCGCTAGATTTCTTTCGACCGGCGGAGGGGCCGGTCGTAGGCGAAGGCAGACCCGTACGCGCCCGACCGGTGGGCGCAGAGGACACCATGGACGACAAGCAGTTGGAGGCCCTGGCCCGCAAGAACGCCGCACGGGTGGCGGCGCCCAAGGGCAAGCGGCGGACGTACGATCCGACGCTCGACGCCACGCGTGGTCCCGAAGAGGACGAAAGCGAGGAGCGGACGCGCTTCTTCAAAGAGATGAAGCGGCGGGAATTCTGAACTCAGTTGGCAGTGAGTTGTGTGCAGCGTGCGGTGTGCTGTGAACTGTCGACTGCTGACCGCCGACTGAAGACCGTCGTTCCGTGACTTCGGCCTGAAATCCGGGTATGCTCCACCGCATGCCCCTCCGACCGATCACCCCCCACACCAAGCTCCGCCTCGGCGCGGCCGACGCGCGCGCCCCCCGCGATGCGCCCTCTGGCGACGCGCTGGAGCGCGAGATCCACCGCCAGACCGAACGCATCGCGCGGCTGCAGCGGGTGTTCTACGCTGACGCCCGACACGCCTTGCTCATCGTGCTCCAAGGGCGCGACGCCGCGGGCAAGGACGGCACCATCCGCCACGTCTTCGGCGCCGTCAACCCACAGGGGTGCGAGGTCACCAGCTTCAAGCAACCCACCGACGTCGAGTTGCGCCACGACTATCTGTGGCGTGTACACGCGCGCGTGCCGGCGCGGGGCATGATCGGGATCTTCAACCGCTCCCACTACGAGGACGTGCTCGTGGAACGGGTCCGCGGGCTCGTGCCGCGCAAGGTGTGGCACGATCGTTACCGCCAGATCAACGACTTCGAGCGGATGCTCGCCGAGAATGGTGTGGTGATCCTGAAATTCTTTCTCCACATCTCGCGGGCCGAGCAGCGGCGCCGTCTCATCGATCGGCTCACCGACCCCAGCAAGAACTGGAAGTTCAACGCCGGCGATCTGGAAGACCGTCAGCGCTGGGGGGCGTTCACCTCCGCCTATCGCGACGCCCTGCGCAAGTGCACCACCAAGCGGGCGCCCTGGTACTTCGTGCCGGCCGACGACAAGAAGGTCCGCAACTGGCTCGTGGCCGGGACGATCCTCGACGCCCTCGAAGGGCTCAAGCTCCGCTATCCGAAGGGGGATCCGTCCATCCTCCGGCTGAAGGTCCGGTGAGCCCATGCCCACCCCGCAGCTGACCCCCGAACTGCTCGCCGAACCCGCCCAGCGCGCGGCGCGTGATATCGCGCGGATGAGGCTGGAGGCGGTCGGGGTCGCGCAGCGCCGCTTGGCCAGTGACGACCCGCAGGCGCTGCACGACGTGCGGGTGGCCCTCCGCCGCCTCCGGAGCTGGCTCAAGGCGTACCGCCCGGCCCTGGACGACACGGTCACGCGCAAGTCGCGCCGGGCATTCGCCAAGCTGGCGCGCGCCACCAACGGGGCGCGCGACGCCGAGGTGGCGTTGGCCTGGCTCGAAGCGCAACGCGAGGTGCCGCCTGCCGCGGCGCGCGGGCATCGCGAGTTGGTGGACCGGATGACGGCGGAGCGCATGCAGAGCGCCCACGCCGTGGACGAGTTCCTCGCCGCGCGGCTGCCGCGGGCTATGCGCCGGCTGGAGCGCCAGTTGGGCAGCTACTGGCTGCGCGTGCCCGTGGACGGCGCGCCCTCAGAGCCGCCCATGTATGAACTCACCGCTAGGCTCCTGCGGTCGCACACGAAGCGCGTCGCGCGCGCGGTGAAGCGGGCGCGCTCGGCACACGACGTCGGCGCTGCGCATCGCGCGCGCATCGCCGCCAAGCAGCTGCGGTACCTGCTCGAACCGCTCGATGCCGATCCTCGGGCCGCCGACCTGATCGCGCGGCTCACCGTGCTACAGGACCGGCTGGGCGAATTTCACGACGCGCAGCTGCTCGCCGAGCGCATCCTCCACGACGTCGAGGACATCGCGAGCACCAATGCGCGGCGCCGGGCGATGGCGGCGGTGGAACCGGATCGCCTGGCGCGCGCGGCAGCGGGGGCGGGGGCGGGGGCGGCGGCCCGCCGCGGGCAACGCGCCGGCTTGCTCGAGGTGGCGCGCCGAGCGCATCGCGACGCGAACAGGGCGTTCACGGCCTATCGCAAGGCGTGGCCCAAGGGCGCGCTCGACGCCGCCATTCGCGACGTCACGGCCATCGGGGATGGGCTGGCGGATGCGGTCCACGACGACGCGGAAATGCAACGCACGTACCCGACGGACGACTGACGCACGCCCATCAGCCGATTCCGTGCAATCCGCCCATTCCGCGAAATTGTAGTTCTGTCGGTTTGCAGCCCGCCTCGCGCTACTTCCCAGGCCGCTTCGTCCGCCGCGTCGGCTCGGCCTCCAGCGGATTGTCCGGCCAGTAGTGCTTCGGATACCGCCCGCGTAGGTCCTTCCGCACGTCGAAGTAGCTCTCACGCCAGAACCCGGCGAGATCGCGCGTCACTTGCACGGGGCGCCGAGCCGGAGACAGCAGGTGCAGCGTCAGCGGCACACGTCCCCCGCCGATGCGCGGCGTCTCCGACAGGCCGAACATCTCCTGCAACCGCACGGCGAGCACTGGCGCCTCGGCCGACGAGTAATCGATGCCGATGCGCGAGCCCGTCGGCACCGCCACGTGCGTCGGCGCCAACGTGTCGAGCGAAGCGCGCTGTTCCCACGTGAGCATGCCCCGCAGGGCGCCGGCCAGGTCGAGCCGGCGCACCTCGTCCAGCTTCCGCACGCCCACGAGCAGCGGTGCCAGCCACGCGTCGGCGGCCGCGGTCAACGCAGCGTCCGAGAGGTCCGGCCATGCCGCGTCGAGCGTGCGCAGGAACGCCGCGCGCTGCCGAATCGACCGCGCCTCCTCGCTCCACGGAAGGGCTGCGATGCCGCGGCGGAGCAGCTCGGTGGCCAACACCTCCGCCACGCGCGCCGCATCGGGCTCGGGAATCCGCCCCTCGCCCAGCGTGATCGCGCCCAGCCGTCTCGCGCGCCGCGCCGCCACGGCCGATCGCGGCTCGTCCCAGAAGTACTCGTCGTCGGTCGCGATCTGATCGCCGAACTGCACTTCGATGTCTGCCAACTCCACCGGCGCCGCCAGATAGATGCGGCTCTCCGGCTGCCGTCCGTCGGTCTCGGGAATCACCAGATACTCCGCGTCGCCGAACGCCGCGGCGTCGCCGAGCACGACGCCCTGTCCGTTGCGCATGAGGTAGCGCGTGCGCTGGCCCGGCCGCCGCTGTGCGATCCGGTCGGGGTACGCCAGGGCGAGCAGCAGCCCGACGCTGGGCTCGTCCATGCTGCCGCGCGGAGCTTGTGAGGGGCGCAGCGCCGCCCGCCAACGCGCCGCCAATTCCCGCGCGCGGCGCGCGCCACCGGCGTCCACACGCGCGCCCGCCATGCGGGCCGCTCCTTCTCGCCCGCTCATCGCGTCCACGCGCAGGGCGAAGTCGGCGGGTGGCGGCCCGTTCTCCCCACGCAGGATGTCGCGTTCCTCGAGCAGTGCGGCGACGATGGCCGCCGTCTCGCCGGCCCCGAGTTCGGCGCCCCGGATCATCAGATGCGCGAGCCGCGGGTGGGTTCCCAGTTCGCTGAGCTGCTGCCCGTGCGCCGTCAGCCGCATGTCGCCGTCCAGCGCGCTCACCTCCCGAAGCAGCTCGCGCGCTTGGCGAAAGGCGGCGGCAGGCGGCGGGTCCAGCCACTTCAACTCCGCGGGATCGGCCACCCCAGCCGCGGCCAATTCGAGTGCCACCGGCGCCAGGTCGGCGGCGAGGATCTCCGGCTGGTCGTGAGGCACCAGGTGGTGGTCTTCATGTTCGTCCCACAGCCGGTAGCACACCCCGGGGGCCAGCCGTCCGGCCCGTCCGCGGCGCTGATCTGCCGAGGCGCGCGATACGCGCACGGTCTCCAGACGCGTCATCCCGGTGCGCGGCGAAAAGCGCGGCACGCGCGACAGTCCGGCGTCAATCACCACGCGGACGCCTTCGATGGTAAGGCTGGTCTGTGCGATGTTGGTGGCGAGCACGATCTTGCGCTGGCCGGGGGGACTGGGCGCGATGGCGCGGTCCTGATCGGCGGACGGGAGGTCGCCGAAGAGGGGGAAGATGTGAGGCGACGAGTCGGCGAACCGCGCCGCCAGCGTCTCCGCCACCCGGCGGATCTCGGCGGCGCCGGGCAGGAACACGAGGATGTCGCCCTCCTCGTCGGCCACCGCGCGAGCCACGGCGCCGGCGACGTCGCCCTCGAGCCGGCCTTCCGGCCGGCGCGGAAGGTACCGGGTCTCCACCGGGAACGCCCGCCCTTCACTGCGTACGATGGGCGCGCCGCTGAGGAGGCCCGAAATCTGGTCGCCGTCGAGCGTGGCCGACATCACGAGGATGCGGAGGTCGTCGCGGAGCAGCTCCTGCGACTGCAGGGCGAGCGCCAGGCCGAGGTCGGCGTGGACGCTGCGTGCGTGGAACTCGTCGAAGATCAGAAGCCCGACCCCGTCGAGCCCGGGATCGTGTCGGATGCGGCGGGTGAGGATTCCCTCGGTGACCACCTCGACGCGGGTCTCGCGCCCCACGCGCGACTCCCCGCGAACACGGAATCCGACCGTCCCGCCGGGAGCTTCGCCCAGCGACCGCGCCATGAACCGGGCGGAGGCGCGGGTGGCCAGGCGCCGCGGTTCCAGCATCACGATCTGCCGGCCTGCGAGCCACGGCTCGTCGAGCAGGGCCAGGGGGACGCGCGTCGTCTTGCCGGCACCCGGCGGCGCCTGGAGCACCGCGCCCGGACGGGAGCGGAGGGCGGTTCGGAGGGCCGGGAGTGCCTCGTCGATGGGGAGTGGATTCACTGGGAGATGCAGTTGCCCTTCAAAATGGTTGCGCGGGGAGGGATGTTTAGAACCGGACACAGCGAAGAGCAGCACCGGAAGGCTCTGAGCTGCCAACTGCCAGCCGTCCGCTGACGGCAACGGCGCCGGGACAGATCGGGAACGGGAACAGCGAGATGACCGAGCGGCTCTACTACAATGATGCCTACCTGACCGACTTCGCCGCTACGATCGTCGAGGTCGCGGACGGCGGGCGTCGTATCTATCTCGACCGGACGGCGCTGTATCCCACGTCGGGCGGTCAGCCGTTCGACATCGGCACGCTTGGTGGGCGTCGCATCGTGGACGTGATCGACGAGGAATCGCGCATCGCCCATGTGCTGGATGCGCCGCTGGCGCAGACCGCGGGCGCCGTGGAAGGGCATGTCGATTGGGAACGTCGGTTCGACCATATGCAGCAGCATACCGGCCAGCACCTGCTGAGCGCCGTGCTCGAGGACCTGTTCGGCTGGAAGACGGTGAGCGTTCACTTCGGCGATCAGACCTCGACGCTCGACGTGGACGCCGATTCCACACCGCCGGCCAGACTCGAAGCCGCCGAGCACCGGGCGAACCTGTTGATCGCCGAGAACCGTGCCGTCACGGTGTCGTTCGAGGATGCGGCGTCGGCCATCGGGTTGCGGAAGCCGTCGGATCGCATGGGGGAGATTCGCGTTGTGACCATCACCGACGTCGATCGCAGCGCCTGTGGCGGCACCCACGTGCGGGCCACAGGCGAGATCGGCGGCATGTTGCTGCGGCGTACCGAGAAGGTGAAGCAGGGCACGCGCATCGAGTTCGTGTGCGGACGGCGCGCCGTGTCCCGCGCCCGCGCCGACTACGCCGCGCTCTCGGCCATCGCCCAGGCGGTGTCGAGTGGAGTGGACGACGCGGCGGCGGTGGTGCAGGCGAAGCTCGCGGCGGCGCAGCAGGCCGAGTCGGCCCGTCGCAAGCTGACCAAGGAACTCGATGGGTATCGCGCGCGCGCGCGTTACGAGAGCACGGAGCCCGACGCTCGCGGGGTGCGCCGCATCATCGAAACGCGCACCGATGGCGGCCTCGATGAGCTCCGGGGGTTGGCGCACGCGCTGTGCGCGTTGCCGCAGTCGGCCATCGTGGGTGTGGTCGTGAGCGGGCCGCAGGCGCAGGTGCTCGTGGGGACGTCCGACGACTCCGGGCTCGTGGCTGGCGGCGTGCTGCAACAGGCGCTGTCGGCGGCCGGAGGGCGGGGCGGCGGGTCGCCGCGCATGGCGCAGGGCGCGGTGGCCGGCGACAAGGTGAATTCCGTGGTGCAGGCGATCCTCGCAGCCTGGGATCGCGAACCGTGAACGTGGATCGATGCCAAGGAGTGACGATGAGCAGACAGACCCTGCGGTGCGCCGCCGGCGCCGCCTTGTTGGTGCTGGCGCTTCCGCTGGCGGCGGGCGCCCAACACGCCACCTACGACTCGACGCTCTGGTCGGGGATGCACTACCGATTGATCGGCCCCTTCCGTGGCGGACGCGTGACCGCGGTGACCGGGGTAGCCTCGCAGCCGCGCACCTTCTACATGGGGTCCACGGGCGGCGGCGTCTGGAAGACCACCGATGCGGGCGCCTCGTGGAACAACGTCTCCGACGGCTACTTCGCCGTCGCGTCGATGGGTGCGCTCGACGTGGCGAGTTCCGATCCCAACGTCGTCTATGCGGGCACCGGCTCGTCGAAGATCCGCAGCAACGTCTCCATCGGGCGCGGGATCTACAAGTCCACCGATGCCGGACGGAGCTGGCATTTCATCGGGCTCGAGAAGGTGGGGCAGATCTCCACCATCCGCATCGATCCGACCAACCCCGATGTCGTCTACGTTGCCGCGCTGGGCAATCCGTTCGTGCCCAACGTCGATCGCGGCGTGTTCAAGACCACCGACGGCGGCGCAACCTGGAAGAAGGTGCTCTACGTGTCCGACAGCACCGGCGCCGCCGATCTGGAACTGCAGCCCGGCAACCCGAACGTGGTGTTCGCCACCATGTGGCACGGGCAGCGCAAGCCGTGGACGATCATCAGCGGCGCCTACGAAGGCGGCATCTACAAGAGCGTCGACGGCGGCGCGACCTGGGTGAAGTTGGCCGGCGGGCTGCCCAACCAGTTGTTCGGACGCGCCAACGTCGCGCTCTCCAACGCGATGCCCAATCGCGTCTACGCGCTCATCGAAGCCAAGCCGGGCGGCGGACTCTACCGCTCCGAAGATGCCGGTGCCACGTGGACGCTCATCAACGGCGCGCAGAACCTGTGGACGCGTCCCTTCTACTACAACACCCTCGGCGTCGATCCCACCAACGCCGATGTCGTGTACGTCGGCGACGAGAGCTGGTTCAAGAGCACGGACGGCGGCAAGACCTTCCGCACCGAACGCACGCCGCACGGCGACAACCACGACATCTGGATCAACCCGACCAACGCCGACTACATGATCCAGGCCAACGACGGCGGGGCGAACGTGTCCACCGACGGAGGGGAGACCTGGAGCACGCAGCTCAACCAGCCCACCGCCGAGATCTACCAGGTGGCGGTGGACAGCCAGTATCCGTATCGCGTGTACGGCGCCCAGCAGGACGACAACACGCTCATCGTGCCGAGCCTGTCGCTCGGCAACGGACAGGACTGGCGCAGCGGCCCCGGATGCGAGACCGGGCCGATCATTCCGAACATCGCCAGCCCCGACACCGTGTACGGCGGGTGCAAGGGCCAGTTCAGCCGCCTGAACCTGAAGACGGCCAACGAACAGCAGTACTGGGTGGGCGGCCAGTCCCTCTACGGCAACGGCGGCGCGACGCTGATCTATCGCTTCCAGCGTGTGTCACCCATGGAGGTCTCGCCGTTCGATCAGAACACCGTGTACTACGGCTCGCAGCACTTGCACCGTTCGCGCGACGAGGGCGCCAACTGGCAGACCATCAGCCCCGACCTCACCTGGGATCCCCCGGGCGCGCCGCAGCAGGCGAGCGGCATCCCCATCACGCGCGACGCCACCGGCGAGGAGATCTACAGCACGCTGTACGCGATTCGTGAATCGCCCGTGCGGCGCGGCGTCATCTGGACCGGATCGAACGACGGCATCGTGGCGGTGACGCGCGACGACGGGAAGACGTGGACGCGGGTGACGCCCAAGGGGCTCGAACCCGGCGGCCGCGTGCAGAACATCGATCCCGATCCGCATCATGCCGGTGGTGCCTATGTCGCCATCTACCGGTACCTGCTCGGGGATTTCGCGCCGTACATCTACCACACCACGGACTACGGGAAGAGTTGGACCCTGCTCACCGACGGCGCCAACGGAATCCCCGCGAATACGCCGACGCGCGTAGTACGCGTCGATCCCGATCGCGCCGGCTTGCTGTACGCCGGCACCGAGTTCGGCCTGTACGTCTCCTTTGACGACGGCGGGCACTGGCAGCCGTTCCAGATGAATCTGCCCATCACGCCCGTCACCGACATCAAGGTGGCCCACAACTCGCTCGTCATCTCCACGCAGGGGCGCTCCTTCTGGGTGCTCGACAACCTCTCGCCGCTGCACCAGTTGAGCGACAAGGTGGCGGCCTCGGCCGCGTATCTGTACGAGCCCGAGACGGCCATCCGGCATGGCGGGCGCGGTGGATTCGGCGGGTTCGGGCGTGGCGCGGGCCCGGAGTACCCGGCCCCTGGCGCCCAGATCGACTACTACCTCGGGCAGGTGCCGGCGGGTGACGTGTCGCTGGCGATTCTCGACGCGGCCGGGAAGGTCGTGAAGTCCGTCTCCAGCGCTGCTCCGGCGGGCGGCGCCGCGGGGCGGGGCGGGCGCGGCGGTGGCTTCCGGGGGCGCGGCGCGCCGGCACGGCTCGACAAGTCGGTCGGTATGCACCGCTTCACCTGGGACCTTCGCTATCCGGGCTCATGGGAAAGCGCGTCGCGCCCTGACGGCGGCAATGGCCCGATGGCCGTGCCGGGCCGTTACACCGTGAAGCTCACCGTGGGGTCGACCACCAGCACGCAGCCGCTCACGGTGATCGAGGATCCGCGCGTCACGAAGGACGGCATCACGACGGCGATCCTGCGTGCACAGTTCGCGCACAACATGAACGCCCGCGACCTGGTGAGCGACGTGAACCATCTCGTGGCGCGGGTGGAGGCGGCGCAGCGCCGGCTGCACGCGGCAACGGGCGCGGCGGCGGACACGTTGGCGAAGGTCAACGCCCTCGCCGAAAAGCTGATCACGTCGAGCATCCGCTACAGCGAGCCGAAGCTGCAGACACACATCACGTATCTGTACGGCATGACCAACGACGCCGACCAGAAGATCAGCAACGACGCGGTGACGCGGTACAACACGCTGCGGAAGGAATTGGATGCGCGGCAGAAGGAGGCCGACGCGATTCTCGGAAGGAACTAGAGGACTGGAACACGCGAGAACTGCAACGGAAGGCTGTGAGCTGCCGGCTGACAGCTTTCAGTCAACAGCAGCGGCACCAAAACAGATCTCGGCACGGTGCCGGGATCTGTTTTGGCGTTGTGGCTGGTAACGCATAGCTGTTGGCTGGAAACTCACAGCCTTCTGTTGGGGTGGGGTCGTCTTGCCGTTGACGGATCTGCCGACCGGCGTATGTTGCCCTGATGCCCGCTTACCGTATACGAAATGGTATACGCGCTTCTTCCGGCGTTGCCGCTCTCGCGCTCTCATTGGCCGCGGCCGTTTCACCGCTGGGCGCGCAGCAACTGCGCGGGCGCGTCGTCGATTCGAGCGGGGTCGGCATCTCGCAGGCCGAGGTGGTGATCCTGCCCGATAGTCTGCATGCGACAACGGGCGATTCCGGAAGCTTCTCAATTGGCGGGCTCGCCAACGGGAAGCACACCATTCGCGTTCGGCGTCTGGGGTTCGAGCCTGCGTTCGTCTCCATTCTCACGCCTGCGACCGGCCCTCTGGTCGTGGTCATGCGTCCGGCCCCGGTGACGCTCCAGACGATCGTGACGAATGCCTTATCGGCCAGGCTTCTGCGCGTGGTGCAGAGGGAGGAGGAGCATCTTGGCGTGCAACTCTACGGCCCGCGGCTGGACAGTCTGTTGCATCGCGAAGAGGGCGTGACGGTCGAGAATCTGCTGCCATGGGACCGCGCCGTGGCGCTCAGGCTGATGTCGTCCGCCCGCTGCCCGAAGGCTGTGTACGTCGACGGCAAACTGACAAGCGCGCCGATCCGCTACTACATCAGCAAGAGCGAGATCGCGGCCATCGAGGTATTCAACTCTCCCGCCTTTGTGCACGAGCCGTTCCTCGGCGGCGGCGGGATCGGTTGCGTGCAGCTCATCCTGATCTGGTCGAAGTACTACCAGCAGCGGCCCTGGGGCGGAGACTGACCGACACACGACAACAGTCGCTAACTACAACCGAAGGCTGTGAGCGGCCGGCTGACAGCTTTCAGTCAACAGCAACTACACCCAAACAGATCTCGGCGCCGGACCGGGATCTGTTTGGGCGTTGTTGCTGTCAACTCGTGGCTGTGGGCTGGAGTCTCACAGCCTGCAGTTGGAGTGGGGTGGGGTGGTTCAGCGCTGTTTAATCCGCACCCCACCGTTCACCGTCGTCGCGCGAATCATCGGACCGCCATTGCCGAGCGTCGTCGTGATGCGCCGCCCCAACGATCCCTGCACCGTGATCGGAAAGTCGATGCTGAATCCACCGTTGGTGGTTCCGGTCTCGAGTCGCGCGTTGTAACCCTTGGGGATCTCCAGGCTCACGCCGCCATTGGTGGTGCGCAGGTCGAGCCCGTCGCCGTCCCATGTCGTGCCGCTCAGCGAAGCGCTCACGCCCCCATTGGTCGTCTCGGCGCGCACGTTGCCGGCCACGTCGGTCAGATGGATGCCGCCGTTGGTCGTGCCCAGGTCGAGCTTCCCGTTCACCTTCTCCACGCTCACCCCGCCGTTGCGGGTGCTGACGTCGAGTCCGGTCTTCGTCGGGAGGTACACGTCGTAGCTCACCGACCACCCCTGATGGCGGTGGGTGGACGGACCGTCGGATTCCACGCGCGAGGGCTCGGCGGTGATTCTAATCCGGCTGGCGATCTCCTTGGCGTCGGCGTCGTCGTCGCCATTGGCCTGGAGCTTCGCCACGACGAGCATCGTGGGCTTGTCCCAGCCGTACACGTTGACGCCCCCGTTGGGGCCGGCGTCCACACGGATCGAACTCGCCGGGTCCTTGATCGTGAACTGCTTCACGTCGCAGTATCGGCCGCGGTCGCCCCAATCGTTGTGGCGGCAGTTGTCGAGCCAGCGGTCGGCCCGGTCCTGCTGCGCATGGGCCGCGGCGGGAGGGGCGAGGGCCGCGCTCAGGGCGAGCGCCGAAAGGACGGGAAGGATCTTCATGCCGGTCTCCGGAGTCGGGTTGAGAAGTGCACCGATGCTGAGACAGTCGCCGTCGTGCCAAGGTTTGAACGGCGGCCCCGGCAAGGGTAAGTTGAACCTTCGGAAACGGCATCGGGCGCCTCGCCGTCGGCGCCCCTGTCGTATGCCGACCGTTGACCGTCCACTCCCGATTGCCTTGCCTGGACTGCCCGTCGGCCCGCACCCCCTCACCCCCACGACTCAATGCGTCCCTCTCTGACTGCCCGAACCGCCGCCACCCTCGCGGCGGCTTCACTCCTGTTCGGCGTCGCGATGCCGGCGCACGCCCAGGGGGCGTCCTCGCCGCTCGCACGCCAGTATCGCTCGGCCGCCGACCGGATCATCGCGGCCGCCATGGCCGACACCGTGGCCTACGGTCGCCTGGCGACGATGACCGACACCTATGGCAGCCGCTTGAGTGGGTCGCCCGGACTCGAGCGGGCCATCAATTGGGTCCTGGCCCGGATGGAGGACGACAGTCTGGCCAACGTACGCGGCGAACCGGTGATGGTGCCCCACTGGGTACGCGGCGAGGAGAGCGCGGCGCTTGTGTCGCCGCGTGCGTGGAAGCTGCACATGGTCGGACTCGGCGGCAGCGTCGGCACGCCGCCCGAGGGTATTACGGCGCCGGTGCTCGTGGTGAAGAGCTTCGACGATCTGACCGCGCACGCCGCCGACGCGAAGGGGAAGATCGTGCTCTTCGACTCGCCCTTTCCCACCGATGTTCCGCCGATGCAAGGCTACGAACAGAACGTCGCGTATCGCGGCGGCGCCGCGTCGGCCGCCGCGAAGGTGGGCGCGGTAGCGGCGCTCATCCGGTCGGTGACGCCGCATTCGCAGCAGACCCCACACACGGGCGCCATGCGCTACGCCGCGGGAGTACCGAAGATCCCGTCGGCCGCGCTCTCGGTGGAGGACGCCGAGCTGCTCCACCGCATGCAGAACCGCGGCCAACCGGTGGAAGTCACGCTGAAGATGCAGGCGCACATGCTGCCCGACGCGCCGTCGCGCAACGTCGTCGCCGAGCTGCGCGGCTCGGAGAAGCCCGACGAGGTGGTCGTCCTTGGCGGCCACATCGATTCGTGGGACGTGGGCGAGGGTGCCATGGACGACGCCGGCGGCGCCTTTGCCGCTTGGGAAGCCGTGCGGTTGATCAAGGCGCTCGGACTCAAGCCCCGCCGCACCCTGCGCGTGGTGATGTGGGTGAATGAAGAGAACGGCGGTCGCGGCGGGCGCGCGTACCACGACCAGCATCTGGCCGAGCTGCCGAAAACCGTCGCGGCCATGGAGTCGGACAACGGCGTGTTCAAGCCCAATGGCTTCCGCTTCCAGGGAACCCCGGAAGGGCTCGCCATGGCCAAGCAGATCGGCGCGCTGCTCGACCGTATCGGGGCGGGCAGTGTAGAACTCGGAGACGGCGAAGCCGACGTCGGACCCACGATCCGCACCGGCGTGCCGGGCTTCGCGCTCAACGTCGACGACTCGACGTATTTCTGGTACCACCATACCGACGCCGACATGATGACCATGATCGATCCCGACGACTTCCGGCGCTGCATCGCGACCATGGCGGTGATGGCGTACGTGCTGGCCGACATGCCGGAACGGCTGCCGAGAGCTACAGGCCAGTAGATCGGTGTATCCGTCGCTCCGACCTACCGAGCTAACCGAACCCTCACGTTCAATCAGGATTCCCATGCGAACCTCGCTCCTCACCGCCGCGCTCCTCGCCACCGCGATCTCGGGCACCGCAAGCGCCCGGCAGTGCGCGCACGACACCGGGCTCGTCCTTCCGTCCGGCTTCTGCGCCACCCTGTTCGCCGATAGCGTGCCGCGCGCGCGGCACATGGCCGTCGCGGCCAACGGCGACGTTTTCGTGGCCACCATGGCCGGGCGCGCCGGCGCCGAGCGTGGAATCGTCGCCCTGCGCGACACCAACCACGACGGCATCGCCGACGTCCGACACTCGTGGGGCGCGTTCAGCTCCAGCGAGGTGCGGCTGTTCGACGGCTATCTGTATGCGGAGAACGGCAGCGGCGTGGTGCGCTACCGGCTCGCCGCCGGCAGCCTCGAGCCCTCGGGCGCGGCGGACACCGTCGTGAAGGGACTTCCCCCCGGCGGCAATCACTTTCTCAAGACCTTCGTCATTGCGCCCAACGGCGTGATGTACGTGAACGTGGGCACCGCGACCAACGCCTGTCAGTCGAAGGATCGCCAGAAGGGCGTGCCCGGCATCGACCCTTGCGTGGAGCGGGAAACGCGCGGCGGCATCTGGAAGTTCGACGCGCGCAAGCACGAGCAGACGCAGCCCATGGGCGAGCACTATGCCATGGGCATCCGCAACTCGGTGGGCATGGACCTCAACCCGGCCGATCACTCGCTGTGGGTCATGCAGCACGGGCGCGATCAACTCAACCTCTGGCCCGAGTACACCGACCAGACCAGCGCCGAGTCGCCCGCCGAAGAGTTGATCCACGTCAAGGAGGGCGGCGATTACGGCTGGCCCTACTGCTACTACGACGTGCCCAAGCAGCAGATGCTGCTCGCGCCCGAGTATGGCGGGCACGACGATCGGCAGGGGCGCTGCGCGTCGGTGCTCGGCCCGGTGGCGACCTTCCCGGCGCACTGGGCTCCCGACGGGCTGCTGTTCTACCACGGCGGCAACTTCCCGGCCAGGTACCGGAGCGGGGTGTTCATCGCGTTCCACGGATCGTGGAACCGTGCGCCGGAGCCGCAGGCCGGGTACCGCGTGGTCTTCCAGCCGCTCCGTGGCAATGCGGCGGGCGGAGCATACGAAACCTTTGTGACCGGGTTCTTCGAGAACGGAAAGGCCACGGCGATCGGCGGCCGGCCCGTGGGGCTCGCCGAGGGACCGGACGGCGCGCTGTACATTGCCGACGACCAGCACGGACGCATCTGGAAAGTGGAGTACGTCGGCGGCCGATGATGGGCGACGCGGGCGGGCGCGAAGACGCGTCACGCTCGCGAAACGACTGCGCGCGGCTCGGGCGATCCGGTGACGGGCCCGAGCCGCGCGTGGTATGTTCAGAGAGGTGGCCGTCATATGCACGGCCCGATCTTCAGCGCAGAGCAAGCCAATGACCCAGAATCGACTGCAGCGGCTCCACGACGCCGGCCAATCCATTTGGCTCGACTTCATCGAACGCGGCATGCTGCACGACGGCACGCTACAGCGCCGCATTGCCGACGACGTTCTGACGGGAATGACGTCCAACCCCACGATCTTCGAGAAGGCCCTCGCCGAGGGCGAGACCTACGACGCGCAGATCAACGGGGCCGAAGGTGATCTGTCGGCGCGGCAGCTGTTCGAACTCATCGCCACCACCGACGTGCGCGATGCCTGCGATGCCTTCGCCGGCATCTACCGCGAGTCGAAGGGCGGGGACGGCTACGTCTCCATCGAGGTCTCGCCTGCCGCTGCCGACGATTCGGCAGCCACGATCACCGAGGCCCGGCGGCTGTGGAAGACCGTTGGCCGTCCCAATGTGATGATCAAGGTGCCCGGAACCGTCGAGGGCGCGAAGGCGGTGCGGCAGCTCATCTCCGAAGGCATCAACGTCAACATCACGTTGCTCTTCGCCATCTCGGCGCACGATCGCGTGATCGAGGCCTACATGGCTGGGCTCGAGGACCGGGTGGCGGCCGGCAAGCCCATCGACGGCATCGCCTCGGTGGCCAGCTTCTTCGTGAGTCGTGTGGATACCGAGGTCGATAAGCAGCTCGACGCCCTCGCCAAGCAATCGCCGCGGGCCGGCAGCGAGTTGGGGGCCCTGTACGGTCGCGCCGCCGTGGCCAACGCCAAGCTCGCTTACGCCCTGTTCCGTGAGCGGTTCGGCACCGATCGCTGGCGCGCACTTCACGCCAAAGGCGGACGCTTGCAGCGTCCGCTCTGGGCGAGCACCAGCACCAAGAACCCTGCCTATCGCGACGTGCTGTATGTGGAGGAACTCATCGGTCCCGACACGGTCAACACCATGCCGCCCAATACCATCGAGGCGTTCCGCGATCACGGCGAGGTGAAGCGCACCGTGGATGCGGAACTCGATCGAGCCCGCGCCGAGATCGCCGCCGTCGAGAAGGCGGGCGTGTCGATGGAGCAGGTGACCGAGAAGCTGCTCGTCGATGGGCTCGCGAGCTTCCAGAAGTCGTTCAACTCGCTCATCGCCGGGCTTGCGAAGAAATCGCAGCAGTTGGGGCGTCACCTCGTGGCCGGGTGAGGCGCACTGACACGTGACCACTCATACGTCCAGCGAACAGACGCACCCGGTTTCCCTCAGTAGCACCAAGATCGTCTGCACCCTCGGTCCCGCCACGGCTACCGAAGCCGCCGTCCGAGGCCTGCTTGAAGCGGGCATGAACGTTGCCCGCATCAACTTCTCGCACGGCACCCACGATCAGCACGTCGAGACCATCGCTCGTGTTCGAGGGATGGCCGACGCGATGCACCGACCCGTGGCCATCCTCGGCGACCTGCAGGGGCCGCGCATTCGTATCGGCGAGCTGTCGCAGCCCTTCGAACTGGCCGAAGGCGCCGAAGTCGTGCTGGCCCCCGAGGCCCACGCGCACGGGGGGGACATTCCCGTCACGTACGACGACCTGGCGACCGACGTGGCCGACGGCGATCGCATTCTCATCGACGATGGGCTGCTCGAATTGGTGGTGCTGCAGGTGACGGACGCCAAGGTCCACGCCCGCGTCATCCACGGCGGCATGCTCAAGAGCCACAAGGGCATGAACCTGCCCGGCGTGCAGGTGTCGGCGCCGTCGATCACGGAGAAGGATCGCGAGGACATCATCTTCGCGGTGGAGCAGAGCCTCGAGTACCTCGCGCTGAGCTTCGTGCGGCGCGCCGAGGACGTGCGCGCGCTGCGCGAGCTGATTCCCCGTGAGATGCTCGTCGTTGCCAAGATCGAGAAGGACTCGGCGCTGGAGAACATCGAGAGCATCGTTCGTGAGTCCGATGGTGTGATGGTCGCCCGCGGCGACCTCGGCGTCGAGCTGCCCTTCGAGGAGGTGCCCTTCGCGCAGAAGCGGATCATCGCCGTCGCCAACAAGCTCGGCCGGCCGGTGATCACCGCCACGCAGATGCTCGAATCCATGATCACGCATCCCCGGCCCACGCGGGCCGAGGCGAGCGACGTGGCCAATGCCATCCTCGACGGTACCGACGCGGTGATGCTCTCCGCCGAGACCGCGGCCGGCGAATTTCCGCGGCTCGCCGTGGAGGCGATGTCGCGCATCATCCGTGAAATCGAACGCCGGCGCGGAGCCCAGCCCCGCGAGGCGTGGCGCGAACTCGAAGGCGCGGTGTCCAACGAGTTCGCCATCGCCGCCGCCAGCGCGGCCGCCGTCAACATGCTGCACGCGCCGGTGCTCATCGTGTTCACCAAGAGCGGGTTCAGTGCGCGCATCGTCGCCTCGCAGCGGCCGCCGGTGCCGATCCTCGTGCTCACTGACATCCCCCGCACCTACCGCCAACTCGCCCTCGTCTGGGGCGTGATTCCGGAACTCGTGCAGCACTGCGATACCTATCAGGCGATGGTGCGCGTGGCGCTGGACGTCGTACAGCGGCGCCAGTTGGCGCAACCGGGCGATCGGGTCGTCGTTACCGCGGGCGTTCCCTTCGACGTGCCCGGGTCCACCAATACGCTCAAGGTGGAGACGGTGTGAAGCTGACGTTCCTCGGAACCGGTACGAGCTTCGGCGTTCCGCAACTGGGATGCCACTGCACGGTGTGCAACTCGGCCGACCCGCGGGACAAGCGCACGCGGGTGGGGGCGGTGGTCGAGGTGCAGGGCGGCGCGCGTCTGCTCATCGACACGCCGCCCGAGCTGCGCCTGCAATTGGTCGCGGCGGGCATCGATCGGGTGGACGCCGTGCTGTTCACCCACGACCACGCCGACCACAGTCACGGGATCGACGACATCCGCGCCATCTCGGTGCGTCGCGACGGGCCGCTGCCGTTCTACGGGTCCGAACACACGCTCGCCAGTCTGCGCGCCAAGTTCGGCTACATCTTCGACGAGAACATCCGTCCGTTGCCGGGCACGTCCAAACCCGAGGGGCGCGCCATCGCGTTCACCCACGGGCAGCCGTTCACCGTGGCCGGCGTCGACGTGCTCCCGTTCGCGGTTCCGCACGGTCGCATGACGGTGACCGGCTTCCGCATCGGTGACCTCGCCTTCGTCACCGACGCCAAGACCATCCCCGACGACGTGATGACGATGATCGCCGGGGTGAAGGTGCTGGTGCTCAACGCCCTCTTTCGCACCGAGCACCCCACGCACCTGAGCATCCCCGAAGCGCTGCGCGTCGCCGCCCGGGTGGGCGCCGAGCGCACGTATTTCATCCATCTCACGCACGACAACCTCCACGCCGATCTCGAGGCTGAGCTGCCCCGCGGCGTCAGCCCCGCCTTCGATGGACTCACGGTGAGGATCGACTGACCATGACCATTCGCATCGACTACACGAACATGCTCGCCGGCGCCGTGTCGGGCGGCATTCCAACCGACGCCTGGGATGGGGCGCAGCGCGACTTCCGCGCCGTCCACACGGCCATCAAGGAACTGCGCGGCACCGGGGTGCTCGGCTTCCTCGAGCTGCCCCGCGACCGGGCGCTGCACGAGCAGTCGCGCGACTTCGCCAAGCGCGTGCGCGGCAAGTTCGACGATGTCGTGCTGCTCGGCATCGGCGGCTCGGCGCTCGGTCCCATCGCACTGCACACGGCGCTCAACAAGCGCGACTGGAACACGCTCACCAAGAAGGAGCGGAGCAACAAGCCGCGCTTCCACGTGCTCGACAACGTGGATCCGGGCACCATCGCCGCCCTCCTCGGCCGGCTGAACCTGGACCGGGCCCTGTTCATCGTCATCTCCAAGTCGGGCGGCACCGCCGAGACCATGGCGCAGTACCTGATCGTGCGCGGCGCGCTCAACGAGCGGTTCGGCGATGCCGCCCGCGACCACCTGGTGTTCGTGACCGACCCCGAGAAGGGGGCGCTGCGCGACATCGCGCGCCTCGAGGGGGTGCCGGCGCTGGACATCCCGCCGAACGTGGGCGGCCGGTTCAGCGTGCTCACCCCGGTGGGAATGCTCCCAGCAGCCCTGCTCGGCATCAAGACCACGCAACTCCTGGCCGGCGCCGCGGACATGGAGAAGCGCTGCCGAACGGCGACACTCCGCGAGAATCCGGGCGCCGTCTTCGGCACCCTGCAGTGGCTGGCCGACACGCAGCTCGGCCGCGGCACTCACGTGCTCATGCCCTATTCCGACACGCTGCGCGATATCGCCAACTGGTTCGTGCAACTCTGGGCCGAGAGCCTCGGAAAGCATCGCGAGCCCGGAGACGCCGGCTTCGGTCCCACGCCGCTCGCCGCCCACGGCGCCACCGACCAGCACAGTCAGGTGCAGCTGTTCATGGAAGGCACGCCGAACAAGACCGTGAGTTTCATCCAGCTGGGCGAGCATCCTGTGGACGTGCCGATTCCGAAGCTCCACCAGGATGTGCCCGAGTTGGCCTACCTGGGAGGCCACCACCTCGGCGAGCTCATCGACATCGAGCGCCGGGCCACGGCGGGGGCGCTGGCCAGGCGGGGCCGGCCGAACCTGACCATCCATGCGGACCACGCGGACGAATGGCATGTGGGCGCGCTGTTCATGCTGCTCGAGGTGGCCACCATCTACGCCGGCCACCTCTATCGTGTGAACGCGCTCAACCAGCCCGGGGTGGAGCTGGGCAAGCAGTTCACCTACGCCATGCTCGGCCGAGCCGACGCCGAAGCGGCCCGGCGGGAATGGGAGACGCTGCCCAAGCCGGATTCGAACGCATCAGTGTAATCGCCGCTTGATCCCGGTCGGCACTTCGGTCAAGTTGAATAGACAGACAGACTTCCGGGCTTCGGAGGGGCGATGGCGCCCGTCGGGTCCGGTTACGAGGAATCCATGCCCGATACCATTAAGTCTTTGAACGACCTGTTCGGCGGCGCTGTCTCAGTGGCGAATGGCCGCGTGCAGGTGAACGATCCCAAACCGCTGGCCGGTGTGTCGATGGACCGACTGGTCCGGGCGGCCGTGTTCGGCGAAGGCGAGGTGCAGGCCCACGCCCGCTGGCTCATCTGGGAAATCGGGCAGGCCGTTGGGGTTCAGCCCGCCTCGATCCAGGATCTGTACATGGCGCGCGGGCGCGGTGAGGTGCATGGATTCACCGTCCCCGCCATCAATGTCCGCGGCATGTCGTACGACACGGCCCGGTCGATCTTCCGGACCGCCAATCGCACGAAGGCCGCGGCCTTCCTGCTCGAGATCGCGCGTTCCGAGATCGCCTATACCGACCAGCGGCCGGCCGAGTACGTCGCCGTCATGCTGGCCGCGGCATTGCGCGAGGGCTATCGCGGCCCGGTGTTCATCCAGGGCGATCACTTCCAGGTGAATGCCAAGAAGTATGCCGCCGACTCAGCCGGCGAGGTGAACGGGGTCAAGCAGCTCGCCACCGAGGCCGTGCACGCGGGCTTCTACAACATCGACATCGACACGTCGACGCTGGTGGACATCGGCAAGGAGACGCTCGACGAGCAGCAGCGACTGAACTACGAAGTCGGCACCGACATTCTGAAGCACGTGCGGTCGCTCGAGCCCAAGGGTGTGACGATCTCGGTGGGCGGGGAGATCGGTGAGGTGGGAACCGCCAACAGCACGGTGGAGGAGTTGCGGGCCTACATGGACGGATTCATCCGCACCGCCCCGAAGGGGATGGTGGGTGTGTCGAAGATCAGTGTGCAGTCGGGGACGTCGCACGGCGGCATCGTGCTCCCCGACGGGTCGATTGCCGATGTGAAGCTCGACCTCGACACGCTGGAGCGCCTGTCGAAGGTGGCGCGCGACGAGTACGGGTTGTCCGGCGCCGTGCAGCACGGCGCGTCGACGCTTCCCGACACGGCGTTCCACAACTTCCCCAAGCGGGAGACGGCCGAGATCCATCTCGCGACGAACTTCCAGAACATGCTCTACGACCACATCCCGTCGGCGTTGCGCGACGAGATCTATGCGTGGTTGTCGGAGAACACGAAGAGCGAGCGCAACCCCAGCGATTCCGACGAGCAGTTCTTCTACAAGACGCGGAAGAAGGCGCTGGGCCCGTTCAAGCGGAAACTCTGGGACCTGGACGACGCCACCAAGGCGACCCTCGCCAAGGTGTACGACGAGAAGTTCGGGTTCCTGTTCGACCAGTTGGCTATCGGCAACACGGCGGCGATGGTCGCCAAGTACATCACGCCCCCGCCCATGCACCGTCCGGCGCCAGACGGCGCGACGGTCGCGGTGGCGGCGGCGCCTGATGACCCCGACGCGGGGGAGTAGCGCGCCGGGGGTCATACTCAGCAGGGAGGGATTATGACGGACCATACACGCGAAGATGATCGCACGATCGTGATCGAGAAGACCGGGCTCGGCGTGCTGCCGTTCCTGGTCGGGCTCACGGTCGGTGCCGGCGTCGCGCTGCTCTTCGCCCCGCAGTCGGGCGAGCAGACCCGACGCGACATCGTGCGCCGCGGTCGCCGCGCCCGCGTTCGGGCACGCGAGATGGCGGAGGACTTTCGCGACCGGGCGGAAGACACACTCCACGACGCACGGGCCCGGGTCGAGGATGGCATGGATTCGGCGCGCGACGCCGTGGGACGTGGCAAACGTAAGGTGAACAGGGCCGTGGGGAGCGGCCGTACGGCCGCGAGCCACGCCCGAGAAGATCTGGAGCGCCGGTTGTCGGCGGCCAAGTCGGCGTACAAGGCCGGGCTGGAGTCCCCCGGGAACGGCGACGGCGAAGAGTAGCCGGCCGCCAGCCCGCCCACCGTCGCTCGAGGCATGACCACGCGGCCAGGCTTCTCCGACCTGCGGTGGGCGGCGCGGGACTACCTCGTACGCATGTGGGACAATGCGTACGAGGACAACGTCCTTTTTCTGGCGAGCGGAATTGCGTTCGACGTTCTCCTCGCCTCGATCCCGTTCGTGATCACGCTCGTCTCGGGCGTGACGTTCGTGCTCAATTTGTCGCCGGCCACGTCCAGCGCCGAGATCACGGAAATCATCGATCGCATGCTGCCCCCGCACAGCGACGCGATAGGATTCCCGGTTCATCACATCATCGACGAAGCGCTCAAGGCGCACCACGCCTTGGGGTTGTGGAGCGCGCTGATCTTTCTGTTTCTCTCTACTCGGTTGTTCGCGTCGCTCCGCACCGTGCTGGCCGAGGTCTTCGACATCGAGGCCACGCGGGGCATCATCGCCGGCAAGATCTTCGATGTGAAGATGACCCTGCTCGCCACGATTCTGTTCGGTGCGAACACGGTGCTGTCGGCGTATCTGGTGATCGCCCGCTCGCACGGCGTCGAGATCCTCGTCGACATCGGCTTGCGGCGGGACGTCATGGGCTCGCTGGAGTACGCCGTCGGGCGATTCGTGGCGTTCGTGTTCCTGTTCCTGATGTTCTTCGCGATCTATCGCTATCTTCCGGCGCGGCGGGTGCCGTGGAAGTCGGCCGTCGTGGCATCGCTGTTCACCAGCGCCCTGTTCGAGGTGGCCAAGCAACTGTTCTCGATCTTCGCGCGCCGTCTCGACACCGCCTCGGTCTACACCGGCGCGCTGGCCGCCATCGTGATCGTGGTCGTCTGGGTCTACTACTCGGCCATCGTCTTCATCCTCGGCGGTGAGGTGGGACAGGTGTTCGAGTTGCGGCGCACCCGGCGCCGGCAGCGAGAGGTCTTCACCGAATGATCCTGGAATTCACGGCATGAATCCGATCGACCTGCGTAGTGATACCGTGACGCGACCCTCGCGGGAGATGCGGCGCGCCATGGCCGACGCCGAAGTCGGGGACGACGAGCGCGATGGCGATCCGACCACGCTGCAGCTCGAGCGGCGCGTGGCCGAACTACTCGGCAAGGAACGCGCCCTCTTCTTTCCCAGCGGCGTGATGGCCAACCAGGCCGCCGTGAACCTGCACACCAGGCCCGGGACCGAAGTCATCCTCGACTACGACGCCCACATCATCCACTGGGAGATGGCGGGGGTCGCCGGCCTGAGCGGTGCCCAGATCCGTCCCGTGTTGCCCACCGGGATCGTCGCGACGGCCGACGACATGCGCCGCTCCGTGCGTCCCAAGGCGCGCCACATGACCAGCCCGAGTCTCGTGTGCGTGGAGAACACGCACAATGGCGCCGGTGGCAAGATCGTGTCGCTGAGCGACATGCGCGCCATCCATACGTTCGCCACCGAGCTCGGGCTCCCGGTCCACCTCGACGGGGCACGCCTCTGGAACGCCGCGCTCGCGGCCGGCGTCCCGCTCGAGGACTTCGCCGCCGCCGCCGACACGGTCATGGTGGCGTTCTCCAAAGGGCTCGGCGCCCCCATCGGGGCCGCGGTGGCCACGTCCGCCGAGATGGCGGACGGACTGTGGCGCATTCGCAAGCGGTTCGGCGGGGCGATGCGGCAATCCGGGATCATCGCGGCCGGCGCCCTCTACGGCCTGGAACACAATATGGCGCGGCTGGCCGACGATCATGCCAACGCGCGCACGTTCGCTGATCTCGTGGACGGCGCTGGCGGGGCAACGGTGGTGACGCCCGATACCAACATCGTAATGGTCGACTTGCCCGCCGGGCGCACGGCGGCGCCCGTCGTCAAGGCCTGCGCGGCCAACGGCGTGCTGTTGTCGGGCTGGTCGGTGTCGCGCATCCGGGCGGTGACGCATCTGGACGTGAGCGCCGAGCAGGTGAAGCGGGCGGGCGCGGTGCTGGCGCGCGCGCTGGAAGCGGCGTAGGCGTGGCGACGCCCGGGCAGACCGACCGAGCGTCCCGGGTTATGAATGAAAGTCGGCGTTCGTTCCCTTGAGGCACCGTGCCGCGGCGACTAACTTACGGTCGTTCCAGGCCCCGGAGGGCGACAGCCTTCTAACTCCGTCAGGGCCCCGCAGGCAGCAGCGGCATGAAGTGTCTGACGTCGCTTCGTCAGGCCTGGGACACTGCGCGGGCGGTCAATCTCCTCTCTGGGGAGGTGCCGCCCGCGCTTTTGCATTGCGGTCTGGCGCCCGTCACTTTCGACCCCGGCGCACTCATGTAGATTGAGTTGGCGACCGCTGTCTCACCGTCTCACCGTCTCACTGCCTCACCCCTCCCCCTTCGTGTCCATCGCCCTCGCCCGCCAGTACCGCCCCAAGACATTCGCCGACGTCGCCGTCCAGTCGCACGTCGCGAATACGCTCAAGGGCGCCATCGCACGTGGGCGCGTGGCGCACGGCTATCTCCTCTGCGGACCGCGCGGCGTGGGCAAGACGACGCTCGCTCGCGTGCTCGCCATGGCGCTGAATTGCGAGAACAAGCAGGCGGACGGGGAACCGTGCGGCACCTGTACCAGCTGCCGGCGCATCTGGAGCGGTGGGGCGTCGCTCGACGTCGTTGAGATCGACGCCGCCAGCAACCGCGGCGTGGACGACGCCCGCGAGCTGCGCGAGCGCGCCATGTACGCCCCATCCGGGGAGCACGGGTACAAGGTCTATATCGTGGACGAAGCGCATATGCTCACGCGCGAAGCGTGGAATGCGCTGCTCAAAGTCCTGGAGGAGCCCCCTCCGCGCGTCGTCTTCGTCTTCGCCACCACCGAGCCGCAGAAGATCGCGCAGGCCGCGGCGCCCGTGCTCAGCCGGCTGCAGCGCTTCGACTTCAAACGCATGGGGCCCGGCGATATCCGGCAGCGCCTCGAAACGATCCTGGCGTCGGAGCAGGTGACGGCCGAGCCCGAGGCGCTGCTCATGATCGCACGCGCCGCCGATGGATCGATGCGCGACGCGCTCAGCCTCACCGACCAGGTGCTGTCCATGGACGAGGGCGCGCTCACCGCGGCCCGCGTGCGCGAAGCGCTGGGGCTCGTCGCTGAGGACGAGTTCATCGCGCTGCTCGACATCATCGCCGAGCGGCGGGCCGGCGACGTGTTCGCCTTCGTCGGGCGCATGGCCGACGCCGGCGTGGACTTCGGCATCTTCCTCACCGGCCTGGCCGACATCCTGCGCGCCCAACTGGCGCTCACATTGGGTGGCACGGCGCCCGAGGTGTCCGAGGCGGCGCGGCGGGGGCTCTCCGAGCGCATCAACAAACTCTCGGCAGGCGATCTGCTCCGCATGCTCAACGCCGCGGCCGATCTCGAGCCGCAGTTCCGGAAGAGCGGCCAGCAGCAGGTGCTGGTCGAGATGCTGCTCGTGAGGTTCGCGCTCATGGATCGCACGGTGGAAATCGAGGACGTGCTGCGCGCCATGGGTGGCAGCGGAGGTGGCGAGGGTGGGGCGTCCGCGACACGGGGAACGGCATCGCCGCCCCCCGTCGCGCGCCCATCGCCGCGCCGCGAAGCTGCGCCACCCGCGCCGCCCATCGCGCCACCCGCCGCAATGGCCATCGAGCCCGGGCTGGCCGCGCCTCGCGCCCACGCTGCATCGGTGCCGCAGACGGCGCGGCGCCCGGTCACCACCGATGCCCCGGCACCCCTGGCCGAGCCCGCGCGCGTGCTGGCGGACTCCGCTCCCAACGAAGCCCCCAAACCGGTGCCCCTGGAGTTGCACCTCGTGGCCGAGCGGTGGGACGAGTTGATCCAGCGGATGCGGGCCGAGGGGAACGCGGTGCTCGCGGACGCCCTCCAGAACGGGGTTCCCGTTGCTGTCTCGGCGAAGGGGGGCGGGGAGGTGACCATCCAGCAGGAGGCGCCCAACCCGTTCCAGGCCCAGGTCATCGACGAGAAGCGCGCCGAGGTCGTCTCCGCGTTGCGCCAGTGGTTCACCGGTGTGAGCCGCCTCACGGTCTCGTCCGAGGCGCCCGCCGAGGCCCCAAAGCGGCTCACCGATGCCATGATCCGGAGCGAACGGCTGGCCCGGCTGCGTCAGCAGAATCCGCTGCTGGGCGCGGCCATCGACGTCCTCGATCTGGACGTGGTCGACTGACCGGTTTTGTGCTTGCTTCGCCCCCTCAACGCGGGGTAGTTTAACTCTTCACCCCGGTTGTGGAATCGATGCGAGACTTCATGAAGATCCTGCAGCAGGCGCAGGAGATGCAGGGCAAGGTTCAGCAGGTTCAGGCCGAACTGGAGCAGATGATCGTCACGGGGTCCGCTGGCGGCGGACTGGTTACCGCGGAGGTCAACGGCACCGGCGTCGTCCGTCGTGTCAAGATCGACCCGTCGGTGGTCAATCCGGCCGATGTCGAGATGCTGGAAGACCTTGTGGTGGTGGCAGTTACCGAAGCGCAAAAGAAGGCGCAGACGCAGGCCCAGGAGCACATGGGGGCGCTGACTGGCGGACTTCAACTTCCGTTCAAGCTGCCCTTCTAGCGTGTCGGCGATCGACGAGCTGGCCACCGAGTTTGCGAAGCTGCCGGGGATCGGGCGCAAGACCGCTCTCCGGCTGACCTACCACCTGCTCAAACAGCCGACGGACCAGAGCCGCCGGTTGGCGCAGTCATTGCTGACCCTGGGCGAACGGGTGCGCCAGTGCGAGCGGTGCTTCAATCTGACCGAAGAGCCGTTGTGCGACGTGTGCCGCGACTCACGGCGCGATCAGTCGGTGGTGTGCGTGGTTGAAGAGGCGTCTGACATCGGCGCCATTGAGCGGGCAGGGGAGTATCGTGGGGTGTACCATGTGCTGGGTGGGCGGCTGTCGCCCCTCGAAGGCGTGGGTCCCGACGACCTCACGGTGGCCCGGCTCGTGGAACGCGTGGCGCCGGGCGGCGCCGTGCGCGAGGTGATCGTGGCGACGAATCCGAGCCTCGAGGGTGAGGCCACGGCGCTGTTGGTGCGGCGGGAGCTGGCGTCGGCGGGTGCGTCGGAGGTAACGGTGACGCGGATTGCACTGGGGCTGCCGGTTGGCGGTGATCTCGAGTACGCCGACGGCGTGACGATTGCCCGGGCGCTGTCGGCGCGGAGGGCGATGTAGTGGAGCGGCGCGACCGGACGGCAATGACTGCGGGATTCGTCGGGGGATTGGTGGTTGGCCTCGTGGCGTGGAGCGCGCAGATTACGCGGTCCCGGCGCGATCTGTTCAGCGAAAGTGCGGTGCGGCGGGTGGCCGCCCTCGGGTACCTGGGCGGACAGCCGGGCCTCCAAACGGCACGGTTGCTCGCCGAGTACGTGGAATGGGAGCCGATGCCCCTTCTCCGACGGCGCGGTCGGCGGATGTTGCAGCGGATGCAGGCGTACCTCGAATAGGCAGGCGAGACCTTATGCCCGTCGGTTCAGCGAGTTGGTCCTTTACAGAAGACGACTACAACGCCATCACCCAGACGTTGCAGCACTTTCTCGTGGACAGCAGTGCGCGCTGCGCCCTGCTGGTCGACCGGACCGGACAGTTGGTGGCGACCGTCGGCGAGCAGCCGCGGTTCGACGCCACGACCTTCGCGACGCTCACCGCCGCCGACTTCAGCGCCAACGATCAGTTGGCTCGCTTGATCGGCGAGTCGGATTTCAACACCCTGTTCCATCAGGGCGACAAGGAGTCGATGTACCTGGCCGACGTGGCGCGACGCGTGATCCTCGTCGTGTTGTTCGACAACCGCACCACCCTGGGGCTGGTCCGGCTCAAGATGAAACAGACGGTCGAGGAACTCACCCGACTCTTCGATGCGGTGTTCTCGCGCGGCGCCTCCGGGCAGCCCGCCGCCCCCAATATTCTCGCCGGCGCGGACGACGAGATCGACAAGCTGTTCCAGTAAGGGAGACTGACGGCATGTCGATGATCAACTACGCGTCCCGCGAGATCAACTGCAAGATTGTCTACTACGGCCCGGGGTTGGGCGGCAAGACGAGCAACCTCGAGCATGTGTACGGCAAGGTGCAGCCCGATACGCGCGGGAAGCTGATCTCACTCGCCACGGAAACGGAACGCACGCTGTTCTTCGACTTCCTGCCGGTGGACTTGGGCACGATTCGAGGGTTCAAGACGCGCTTCCACCTATACACCGTGCCGGGCCAGGTCTACTACAACGCCAGTCGCAAGCTCATCCTGAAAGGGGTGGACGGCATCGTCTTCGTGGGCGATTCACAGCTCGAGCGCATGGAGGCGAATCAGGAAGCGATGCAGAACCTGTACGACAACATGGCCGAGTACGGGTACGACCTCACGAAGATGCCGTTCGTGGTCCAGTACAACAAACGCGATCTCCCCAACGCCGCGCCCGTGTCCGAACTGCAGACGGCGCTCAATCCCGGATGGGAGGTCGCCGACGCCGTCCGCCAGCGTGTGACGCCCGATCCGTATCACGCCGGCGAGAATCTCATCGAGCAGTTGCCTACCGGTGAGTGGATGGAGCGCGCCCAGTACTTCGAAGCCGTGGCCATCACGGGCGACGGCGTCTTCGAGACGCTGCGTGCCGTCAGCAAGCTCGTTCTCAAGTCGCTGGCCTGAGTCGCCCGGGGCCCTGGTGAATCTTCCGAACTGGTTGACCGCGGGACGCATCGTCGCGGCGCCGTTCATCGCCTGGCTGCCGTTTTCGGGGTCGTCCACGTACCGGTTCATCGCCTGGGCCCTGTTCGCGCTCGCCGCCATCACCGACTACGTGGACGGTTATCTGGCCCGCTCGCGCGCGCAGGAGACCGACCTTGGCCGCCTGCTCGATCCATTCGCCGACAAATTGCTCATCGTGGCCACGCTGATCCCGATGTTCGTGCTCACCGGATCGGGCACCTCGGCGTCGCTCGTTTCGCCGCTGCACACGGCGATGGTCGCCGGCACGGTGGGGCCCGTGATGAAAACCAGCGGGCTCGCCGCGTTCCCGTTCGTGACGCCCTTCGGGCTCATCGGACTTCCATGGTGGATCCCCACGCTGATCCTCGGTCGCGAAGTGTACATGTCGATCTTCCGACAGATCGCGCGCAGCCGCGGCGTGGTGATCAGTGCCATCGGTCCCGCCAAGTGGAAGACCGCCATGCAACTCGTCTGGGTGGGATCGGCGTTCTTCTGGTTCTTCATCGCAACCGTGGCGATGAACCGCGGCTGGGCCAGTGCCGGGTGGCGTTACTTCGCCTACTTCAACGGGATCGTCGGTGTGTTCATGATGGCCGGCGCCACGGCGCTCACCATCTATTCGCTCTGGCTCTACATGAGCCGATACGGCCGCCTCCTCCGCGCCGCGCGGTGACGTCGCCCGCGTCTGCTGTCGATGCCCATCTGGGCGCAAAAGTGAATGAAGATTGAACTGGTCACGATCGGCGACGAGTTGCTGCTCGGCTTCACCGTCGATACGAACGCCGCCCACATCGCGCGGCATCTCGCCGAGATCGGCGTGGAGATCGATCGCCGCACCACCGTCGGCGACGACGCGACCGGGATCGCCGCCGCCGTGCGCGACGGGCTCGACCGCGCCGGCGCCGTGATCACCACCGGCGGTCTCGGTCCCACCAGCGACGACCTCACGAAGCCCTCCATCGCCGCCCTGTTCGGGCGCGAGATGCGCTTCGACGAGGAGCACTTCGCGTGGATGGCGGAACGCTGGCGCTCACGGTTCGGGCGTGAGATCCCCGAAGCCAACCGGCAGCAGGCGATGATTCCCGATCGCGCCGTCAAGCTGCGCAACAATCACGGTTCGGCCCCGGGCATCTGGCTGGAAGACGACCGGGGCCGGTGGGTGGCCATGCTTCCCGGCGTGCCCCGTGAGATGCGCGGGATGCTGGCCGACACGCTGCTGCCGATGATCCGCGACCGCGTACCCGGCGATCGCGTCGTCCGCTCGCGCACGCTGCGGACTACCGGGCTTGCTGAATCGCTGATCGCCGAGCGGGTAGCCGGCATCGACGGCGGCGTTCCCGAAGCCGCGCTCGCCTACCTGCCCAACGTGGATGGTGTGGACCTGCGGCTCACCGTGCGCGGTGTCTCGGCGGTGGAGGCGGATCGGCGGCTCGAGGCGGCGGCGGAACGGCTGCGCGGCGTGTTCGCGCGCGACATCTACGGCGAGGGAGCCGCCGACCTCGCGGCGGTGGTGCTCGGGCGCTGCCGCGGGCGCGGGCTGAAGATCGCCGTCGGCGAGAGTTGCACGGGGGGGCTGCTCGGCGAGCGGCTCACGCGCACTCCGGGGGCGAGCGACGTGTTCGTGGGCGGGGTGATCGCCTATGCCAACGCGATCAAGACCGCGCTGTTGGGCGTGCCGCCGACGACGATCGACGCACACGGCGCCGTGAGCGAGGAGGTGGCGCGCGCGATGGCCACCGGTGCGCGCGAGCGCACGGACGCCGAGATCGGCGTTGGCATCACCGGCATTGCAGGGCCGGACGGTGGCACGCCCGAGAAGCCGGTCGGGACGGTGTGGCTGGCGGTGGACGTCGCGGGCGAGGTGCGCGCGGCGCTCATGCAATCGTGGGGCGACCGGCAGGAGATACGCCAGCGTGCCGCGCAGGCCGCGCTCAACCTCGTGCGGAAGCTGCTCGGCGACGGATCCTGAGGTTCGTGTCGGGGCGCCTCAACGCGTCCAGACGAAGATCGCCGCGCAGGCGTTCCCCACGGCTTCCGCCGGAAGCGACGACGACGATGGGTAAACCTCGATGGCCTCGACGTCAGAGGCTTTCATGGTGCGAAACGCTTCCAGGGGGTCGGTTGCCGTGGGGTCCGGGCCGGAATTTCCGTCCATCTGTCCGGCGGGTAGCTGTACGAGGGCGGCGACGGGGGTAGCTCCATACTGCAGACTGGGCCAGACCTGCATACCGTTCCACTTGATCATGATGCCGCCGGTGGCGCAGGTGGGGAATCGCAGCACTGTGTTGCCTCCATCGTCCCACATCTGAAGATGGGGGACCCGGCGCAGGACGTCCTTGAAATCCTGCACGTCCATCCGATCGATATCCTCCCGAGTATAGAAGCGTCCCGATCCTGCCGAATACGCCCGGCGCTCGTAGAATTCATCGTACTTGCCCGTGTATGCCAGGCGCGCGGGCTTTCCGAACATTCCAACCGTACGCGTCACGACGGTGCGGAGCACGACCGCGCCGGGTACCAGGATCACCGGCGTCAGCGAGGTGTCGCGCGGTGTCTGGATTGCGATGTCCACCGGACCGTACCCCAGCTTGCGGATGGAGAGCACGTGCGCACCCGCGGGCACACCGGGCAGGCGATATCGACCGAATGCATCTGTGGACGTGGATAGCTTCAGCACCGAGATGCCGACCTCGGCCCCCACGATCGGCTGCGAGATCGAATCGACGGCGCGTCCCACGACGGTGACGGTCAAGGTGGGTCGCTGGGCGCGGCCAGCTGTCGCCGCGAGTATCCCCAAGACAGCAACCCCGATGGCGTGGCGTGCGAAGTTCGACGACGTAGAGCGCATTCCGGCCTCCTTCATTCGCTGGCTCGTTCGTGGCAGCGGTCGCCAGCAGAGTTCTACGATGGAATGCGGACGAACGCCGCGCAAGAGCGCGCGACGGAGCCCTTACAGTTCGCTTGCGATCGTGGGTGAGGAGTTCCTCAGTCCACCACCGCCTCGGCGGTCTCCGGGCGGAACCCGCTCCGCGGCAGGAGCAGCACCAGCGGCGCAACGATCACGAACACGCCCGCGACGACCAGGAAGATGTGGTTGTACGAGAGCACGGCAGCCTGCTGACTCACCCGCATACCCAGCAGGGCCAGCGCTCGACGTTCGGCCTCATACACGCTCGCCCCCATGCCCTGCATGGCGTGCGTGACCGACTGCAGCCACTGCCGCGCGATCGGACTCGAGGAATCTTCCGCCAGCACCGAGTAGTAGCGCGACTGCCCGTGCGTGAGCATCGTCGCCACCACGGCGATCCCGATGCTGCCCATGACCTGTCGCACCACGTTGTACAGCCCCGTGGCCGCTGTCATCTGCGACTTGGCAATCTCGGACAGCGCTGCGGTGCTGAGCGCCGCGAACAGGAAGCTGAAGCCCGTGCCGGTACACACCTGGGGAAGCACGAGGCTCCACAGGCCCGTCTGCATGGACATATGCCCCAGCTGCCAGTAGCCCGAGATGATGAACCCGAGCCCCGTCAGCACCATGAGTCGCGGCCCCACGGAGTTGTAGAGCCGGCCGGCAATCGGCATCACCACGAGCATGGCGAGACTCCGCGGCATGAGCGCGATGCCGGAATCCATGGCGTTGTATCCCAGCAGTCGTTCCAGGAACAGCGGCAGAATGAACAGGCTGCCGCTCAACCCGGCGCCCATCACGCCGCCGAGGAGCGTCGCAGCACCGAACGTCGGATTGCGCAGGATGCGCAGGTTCACGGCCGGCCGGTCGATGGTCAGCTCGCGCCAGAGGAAGAGCGTCATGCCGACGCCCGCCACGACGGCCAGCCGGACGATGAAGGCCGACTGGAACCAGTCGTTGCGCTGCCCCTCTTCGAGCATCAGTTGGAACGCGCCCAGCCCCACCACCATGTATCCCAGGCCCGGGAAGTCGATCTTCGCCTTCGTGCGCTCCAGATACGGCGGGTCCTCGAGCACGCGATGGACCATCAGCAGGTTCAGCAGGCCAATGGGCACGTTGATGAAGAACACCCACGGCCAGGAATAGCTGTCGGTCAGCCAGCCTCCGAGCGTGGGGCCGATGGCAGGGGCCAGCACCACGCCCATGCCGTAGACGCCCATCGCCACGCCCTGCTGCTCGTACGGGAAGCTCTCGCGCAGCACGGCCTGCGGGACGGTGATCAGAATGCCACCGGCGAGCCCCTGCAGCACGCGGTACGCCACCAGCATGCCCAGCGACGTGGAGAGGCCGCACGCCATCGAAGCGCCGGTGAAGACGACGATGGAGAGCATGTAGATCCGCTTGCGGCCGTAGCGGGAACTCAACATGCCGACGATCGGCATCACGAGCACGTTCGCCAGGATGTAGCCGGTGACGACCCATGTGATCTCCTCGACCGTCGCCCCGAGATTTCCGCCGATGTCCGGCAGGGCCACGTTGACGATGCTCGAATCGAGCACCGCCATGATGTTCCCGATCATCACGGTGCCGGCAATCACCCACTTGTTGCGACGACTCACCATGCGTCTAGCTGCCCCCGCGGGTCGGCTCCTGGGGCAGGCCGGCCATCAGGGGCAGTACCACCTGCATAGCGCGGCGCACGGCGGTGCGGTCTTCCGGTCCCAGCTGCGCGAGCCGGCCGGCGACGAGCGCGCGGGCCCTCGCGAAGTACGCCTCGAGTCGGTCGCGCCCGGCCCCGGTCGACGCCAGCTGCAGGCGACGCCTGTCGTCGGGGTGGGCGCGTCGCGTGATGAGTTCCTGCTCCACCAGGCCGTCGATGAGCCGCGTGACCGCGGGACGGCTCAGCATCAGATACTCGGCAAGCTGCGACGGAGCGCAGGCCGGATCGGCGCTCACGAATGCCAGTGCCCGAATCTGGGGCAGCGTGAGGCCCCCTGGGGCCTGGCGCCGCAGCTGGGCGCGGATGAGCCGGGAGACGGCGAGCCCGACGTCCACGACATCCGCGGCGCAGTCGTCGGCGTCGCCCTTGATGTTAGCGTCTGGAAACTGTTGCATATTGTGAACTATAAATGCACGCGTACACTGCCTCAAGGGTCGTACGTGGGGAGCCTCGAGGGGGAGGGGGAGGGGGAGGGGCTCTCTACGCTGGCATCTGCACGAGGTCTGCCTCGACCTTGTGCAGGTCCGACTGGGCGCCCACCGAGTCGAACAACTCGCGGGCCCTGTCGAAGTGCGCGTGGGCTTCTGCGGTGCGTCCGATGCGCTTCATGAACCCGCCGTAGTCGTGGTACAGCCGGGCCTCCAGCACGGGCGACCGTCCGATCATCGGCAGGAGCTGGATCGCCTGTTCGAAGAACACGAATCCGCTGTCATCCTCCTGAAGGCCGCGCACCGTTCCCATCGCACTGTAGACCTCCACCAGTTGGCCGATGAGCGTGTGGTCGATGGCCAGGCGCTCGCCGTGTCGCAACTCGTCTTCGGCCTGCAACAGGTGGTCTTCCTCTATCCGCAGGCGGGCGAGGTGGAGCCTGATGCTGACCTCGAGCGCCGGGTCCGCGGGTCCGGCGCGCAGCCACGCCAGGGCTTCGCGGAACGTCCCCGCCGCGCGGCGCAACGCGCCGCGATCGGCAAACAGCAGCGCTTCTGTGAGGAGCACGCGCGCCAGTTCTCGCGCCTGTCCCAGCGCCTCGAAGGCCTCTCGTGCCTGACTCAGCTCTGCCGTGGCTTGGGCGATGTCTCCCTTGCGACGGAAGAATTCGCCGAAAATGTGATGGATTCCGGCGGACCGCGAGGCGTCGCCTTCCGCCTCCGCGAGTACGAGGGCGCGCTCGTACCAGGCCTGGGCTCCGCGCCAATCGCCGGCAGCCGTGGCGACGGTTCCCAGCCCCGCGCTGGCCGACGCGGCGGCACTCGGATAGAACGCAGCCTCCGCCAGGGCCAGCGCGCGCTGGTGGACGCGCGCCGACTGTCGATACAGGCCGATGCGGGCGCTCAGGTCTCCCAGCGTCAGCAGGGCGTCGATCTCGGGACGATGATCCTGAAGTGGCTCGGCGATCTGGAGGGCTGCCCGATACCAGGCCTGGGCCTGGTCGAACCGGCCGACCCGCTCCTCTCGCCGGCCGGCGTCGAGGATTCGTCCGACCGCCGCCGACGGTTCGCCGCTATCGATGAAGTCGATCGCGTCCGCGAAGGCGTCGTACAGATCACTGAGATGCGTGGTCAGGGCGCGGAAGCTGAGCGCGAACTGGCGTCGCAGTTCCGCGGAATCTACGTCGTGCTTGCCGATGGTGAGGTATGGGCCGCCGCTCCCCCACGCGTCTTGCGGCGCGGTGTGCGCGCTGGCGAGCAGCAGCGAGCGCAGGGGGAATACCGCCTCCAGGGCGGGGAGGATCCGCAGGGCGTGCCCGACTTTCACAAGCCATACTCCCGCATTTTGCGTGCGAGTGTGTTTCGGTGGATACCGAGGATCGAAGCGGTCGTTCCGATCACGCCACCTGTGTTCGCCAACACGCGAGAAATGTGCCGCGCTTCGATTTCGGCGATGGTGCCCAACGGCGCATCGCCGGCGACCGCTCCCGGCAGAGGACGGTTGCGCAGTTCATCGGGAAGGTGCTCCACGCGCAGCACGCCGTCCGACGCGACGACCACGGCGCGCTCGATGACGTTGCGGAGCTCCCGCACATTGCCCACCCAGGTGTGGCGGCGCAGCAACTGCAGCACGGCCTCCGAAATCGTGAGCGATCCCTTGCCGTATCGAGTGGCGAATTCCTGGATGTAGTACGAGGTGAGTAACTCGAGGTCGTTCCCGCGTTCGACGAGGCGGGGGAGATTCACCACCACCACGGACAGGCGGTAGAACAGGTCTTCACGGAATTTGCCCTGCGCAATCGCGTCGCGCAGATCGTGGTTGGTTGCCGCGATGAGCCGCACGTCGACCGGGATCGATTCTCCGCCACCCACGCGTTCGATTTCCCGCTCCTGCACCGCGCGCAGAATTTTCGCCTGCAGGGCGAGGCTCATGTCGGCGATCTCGTCCAGGAACAACGTACCGCCCACGGCCAACTCGAATCGGCCGGCGCGCCGCGCCACGGCGCCGGTGAACGAGCCCTTCTCGTGACCGAACAGCTCGCTCTCCAGCAAGTTCTCCGGAATCGCCGCGCAGTTCACGGTGATGAACGGCCCCGACGCGCGAGCGCCCGCGGCGTGAATGGCGCGCGCTACGACCTCCTTGCCGGTGCCCGACTCGCCAAGCACGAGCACCGTGGCCGTGCTCGGCGCGACACGCGCGACCATGCGGTAGACGTCGAGCATCGCCGGGCTCTTCCCCACGAGCACCGTGTCCCCCACCGCATGGACGTCCACAGTGGGCAGCGCGACGCCGCGGTCGGCGAGCGACGCGCGCAACTGCGGAAGCAGCCGGTCCACGTCCTCCCGCCGGACGGGAACGGGCAGGACATCCACGACGCCGAGGCGCTCAGCCTGCAGGATGAGGCGCATCGACGGATTCCGGGAGAACGCCACGAGGCGTGGCGCGCCCTCTACACCCCGCACGGCTTCCGTCCACCACTGCAGTTCATCGGGCATGCGATCATTGGTCACCACGGCCACCGCATCCCAGCGCTCGGCGGACAGACGACGGGCGGCGCGCGGCAGGTCGGGGGCGGTTTCCACCACATCACCGCACTCACTGGCCCAACTCTGCAGCGACTCGAACGCATCGCCGTCCTCTTCCGAGGCTACGGCGAGAATGCGCAACGAGACGCCGGGCGCGTCCCTATCGGTCGAGGTAGCGGGGGCGGAGCTTCCGTCGAGGCGATCCGTCATTGCGTGATCCCTCCGGCTTCGGCGGGACACCACGCGACGGGTCCAGACGCATCAATCGTGCCCTGTCGGTGAGCGCTCGGATTCGCCGGCGTTGGCTCGCGCCGTGCATGCTGCGATGCTGCCACACTCCCCCAACGGACGGCGGCCCCGTATGCGCCAAGGCCTGCTTCCATCAGGACTCCGGCGACGTCGCCGATGCCGATAGCGGTCATGACTTCCTCCGTCCAGTGAGTCGATGTGTGGCGGCCGGCCGAGCCACGAGTCCAGATGCCAATCGCGCGGGGCACCCGATCGCACTCGAGCGATCGAGCGCCCCACGCGCGCGCTGCGGGGCTGCTGATCGAGTTGTCTACCCCTGCACGCCGCGTCGCTTCTTCATGGTGACGGTGGTGCCTGTTCCAGGGGCGGAGTCGATCTTGAACTCATCCATCAGACGCTGTGCACCCGGCAGCCCGAGTCCCAGCGCGCCCGTCGTGGAATATCCGTCCTGCATCGCGAGCTCGACGTCGGCGATGCCGGGACCTTCGTCGCGGGCAATCACGGTGAGCGCGCGCTGGCCACCGTCCTCGACCACGCGGAATTCCATTTCCCCTCGGTCGGCATAGCGGATGATGTTGCGCCCGATTTCAGCGATGGCGGCGGCGATCACGGTCTGGTCGCCGGCCGGGAACGCCAGATGGCCAGCCATTTCTCGGCCGCGCTGGCGGGCTCCCATGACGTCGGCGTCGCACGCGATGGGGATAGTGAGACAATCAAGCATGGAGCCCCCCCCCGATGGATTGGGCGTCGGAGATGGCTCGGTGGCCGACGAACCGGATGGCCTGAGCACGGGTGATGGGGTGCTCGGACACGGCCCAACTGGCCGAGGGCGAAGCCGCGAGGCCAGCCCAGAGCCGCACGGGCGCGCGGAGACACTGCTCCTTGCGGAGGAGTTCGATGTCCATGGGTGCCTCACGCGTGCCGGAGGGTGATCGGCGCTTTGGCGTTCGGCTCGTGCTCACGCATCGCGGCCGGGAACTTCGGCGCCACAGGGCGCCGATCCCGATCTTCACGCAGAATCGCGTGGTGTGTCTGGCGATGCGCCATCCCGTCAGCCTGCGGAGGGATGGGGGCCTGGCGCCACGCTGGCGCAGGCGAGGATGCGTAGGGTGAAGCTGAGTTCATCATGGAGCTGCTCCGTCGCAATGGGCGGTAGTGCGGCTTACAGTGTGGCTACCGTGCAACATGCGATGCCGGCGCTACACTTTCTGCCCCACTCCACCCCTCCATTGTGGGTGTCCTTCAACGATGTCGCCAACGATACGGGCTTGGATAGCGTCTGGCAAGGGGTGAGCACACACTATTTGTGTACCAAACGCCACATCCGTGCTTCAATATCGGGCACGGATGGCGTTACTGACTCAGGAAATCCCTGAATTTTGTTGGGTTTACGCCCTACTCGGCCATGCTCTCGTTGCACAGGAGCGACACAATCCGCTCGGCCGTATGGCCGTCCCAGCGATCTATGGTAGGCGGACTTGGGCGACGGGCCCTGAGGGCCTCGCGCGTGGCGCTGACGACGGTCTGGCGATCCGCTGCCACCAGTCGGTTGGTCCCCTCGGTACAAGTGATCGGCCGTTCTGTGGTCGTGCGTACGGTGAGGCACGGCACCCCGAGGAACGTGGTCTCTTCCTGCAGCCCGCCTGAGTCGGTGATCACCGCCTGGGCACCGGCAACCAGCCTGGCCATGGCCGGGTAGCTCAGCGGCTCCACGAGCTGCAGGCGGCCGGCATTGGCGAGCGGGTTGCGCGCGGCGAGGGCTTGCAGCCGCTCCCTCGTGCGCGGGTGCACCGGGAACACCACCGGCATCTCGGCGCCCAGTTCGACGAGCGCCGACATCAGTTCGGCGATCGTCGCCGGATCGTCGACGTTGGCCGGGCGGTGGAGCGTCGCGACGAGGTAGGGTTCGCTCGGCGTGGGGTCGGCGGCGCGTGCGCTCCCGTTCTGGGGCTTCGCCAGCGCGTGTACCAGCGTGTCGATCATGATGTTGCCGACGAAGTGGATCTGATCGTCCGTGTGCCCCTCGGCGCGCAGATTCTCCACGGCGTCCGGCGACGGCGCCAGCAGTAGGTCGGCGATCGCGTCGGTGACCATTCGGTTTATCTCTTCGGGCATGGTGCGATCGCGACTCCGCAGGCCGGCTTCAACGTGCGCGATGCGGATGTTGAGCTTGGCGGCTGTGAGTGCCGCCGCCGCCGTCGAGTTCACGTCGCCGTAGACGATCACGATGTCGGGGCGCTCGTTCTGGAAGACGGGTTCGATCCGTTCCATGACGGCGGCGGTCTGCGCGGCGTGCGTCCCCGATCCCACGGCCAGGTGGTATCGGGGCTCCGGCAGTTCGAGGTCGCGGAAGAAGTCGTCCGACATTGCCGCGTCGTAGTGCTGCCCGGTGTGCACGATGAAGTGTTCGACGTCTCGGCGCGGGGCGAAGGCGCGCGCGAGCGGCGCCAGCTTCATGAAGTTCGGGCGGGCGCCAACGATGGAGGCGAATTTCACTTGAAGGCGCGAATAGCAAAAATGAGCGTCGGCACCGCAACGATCACGCTGATTATCCGCCCCCATGCCTGGCCCTGCTGCTGCTGTGGCATCACCAGTTGATCGCCGGACCGGACGCGGAGCTGTGCCAGGGAGATGTTCTGCGCGAGAGCGGCCTGGACCGAATCCCTCGGAACCGCACTCGTATCGGCGCGGGTCAATTTCAGCTTCCCGACATCTGCGGCCTGGGTCGGGCCGCCGGCGGCCATCAACACGTCGGTCAACGAAGAAGACGCTGCGAGGTCGTAGAACCCCGGCCGCGCGACCTGGCCGATGACGCCGATGCGAACGGTGGACGACGCGCGTACGTGCGCGTTCCGCACGTACCGGCCAATAGCCGTGGTGAGGTACGCGTCGAGTTCCGAGCGTCGCACACCCACGAGCGAAACGGTGCCGATCTCGGGGAGGTCCAGAGCGGGGCCGGGCAGGACGGTAAACGTGCCGGAGAGCTTGTCCTCGCCGTCTACCGTGAGGAGGATACGATCCCCGGCGCGGAAGTCGCCAGTGTCAACGGCACTTTGGGACGCGGACGTGGAGCCGGTCTGGGCGCCCAGCGCTGGTCCCGCGAGCACGACGAGTCCGGTAAGGTACAGCACGATACGGCGCATGAATCACCTTGCTCCTGTTGGCAGCTTTCCACCACCCGATCCGAGCCGCTCGGTCGCGGTCTCGTAGCCTGGCAGGTAGTGCGAGTAGTAGACGTAAGGTGCGGTGTCGGGCACGTCGTTGAGCACCGCGCCGAGCAGACGAATCGGCATGCGGTCGAGCACCTCCAGTTTGGTCTGGAGCACCTGGCGCAGGCTCACGCCCGGGCGAATCACCAACATCAAATTGCCGGTTACGGCGCCGAAGAGGAACGGGTCGATCCCCGCACTCAACGGGGCGCTGTCGCAGATGATGACATCGAAGCGTGTGCGCAGTTCCGCGATCATCCGCTGCAGGCCGGGTGTGGCGAGCAACTCGGGGGCTTCGTCCACCCGAGTCCCCGACGGCACCAGGAAGCAGTTCGGGAACGCCGTCGGGTGGATGATGGAGTCGAGCGGTACGTCGCCGTTCAGATGATCGATGAGACCGGGACGTCGGTCAATGTGGCACCGGCGGTGAAGGACTCCACGGCGCACGTCCCCGTCAATCAGCACGGTGCGCTTTCCCATCTCAGCGAACACGCGCGCCAGGTGCAGCGCGAGGAACGACTTGCCGTCCGATCCACCCGCGCTCGTGATCGTGAAGGTAACCGGCCCCGCAGCTCCATATGCGTAGGCCAGGTTCATGCGAACGCCGCGGATCGAGTCCCGGAAGGCCGGGTCGGTCAGCGGCCCATCGGCCGCGACACGGGTGTGCGGGATGGAACCCAGGATCGTGACGCCCATGTCGCGGGAGACCTGCTCCGGGTAGCGGAATCGGGGATCGAGCCGGTCGCGGAGGATGGCGCCCGCCGACGCGAGCCCGAAGCCGGCGGCCAGCGCCAGCAGCAGCACGCGCGAACTCGTGTTCTTCGTGGGATATGGAGGAGGCACCGCACGGTCAAGAATCCGCACGTCCGCCACCGCCGTGTTCTGCGCGATCAGCGCCTCATCGTAGCGTTGTTGGAGGGTGTTATACAGGTTGGTCGTCGTCGCCACGTTGCGCAGCAGCGCCGCTTCCTCCGTGGCTCGTTTCGGCACCGCACGCAGGCTGTCAGCGGTCCCCGCCACTTCCTGACTGAGTGTTTGAGTGGTGCGCGAGAGCTCGCTCAGCAGCCCGAGCGCGATCTGCGGAATTGTCCCGCGGCGCAGCTGCGAGATCTCCTGCTGGAGCTGGACCACTGGCGGATACGCGTCAGTGTAGTGGTTCAATAGTGACCGGAGCTGGGCCTGCTTGTCGTCCATCTCTTTGAACGCGGCCATGAGGCTGGGCGACCGGTTCACGACCGGCAACGACTCGAAGCCGGAAAGTGTGCTCGCGCTATCGGTGGCAAACGAAATCAGGCGTTCCACGGACGCGAGGTCGGCCCTCGTCATTGCGAGTTGTCTCTGCGCGTCGTTGAATCGGCCGAGCGTCGGATCGCCTCCGCTTGCCCCGGACGTCGTGGCTGCACCGCCCGCTGCTTGACCGCCCGGGAGCGTGATCGTCCGCACCCGAAACCCTTCGAGGGCCTGTTCGGCCGTGGCCAGGGACTGCGATGCCGCACCGACCTGCTGTGCGAGTACGCGGGTGAGTTGCGTGAGGCGCTCGTGCTGCAGGGAGGACGCGAGTTGCACGTAGCGTTCCGCGATTTCGTTGAGTATGGTCGCCGTCTGCGTTCGACTGGTACCCGAAAGGGCAACAATGAGCAGGCTCGCTTGCTGGTTGATGTTGACGTTCAGACCGCCGCCGAGCTGCCGGGCCACTGCGTGCGGCAGCCGGAGCGAGAACGGATACGATCCGCCCGGCTTCGCCATGCTCGCCGGCGGTCGCCACGCCAAACCGATGCTGCCTCCTACGGAGTCGCCGACGGGAACCGTCTCCAACACTCGATTCTTGGCGTCGCGAAGCACGAAGTGTGTGCCAGCCGAGTCGGTCGCCAGCACATACTTCCCGGGGCGGACGTTCGGGGTCGCGATGACCCCGGAGAACAGGCGCGTGTCGATTGTGCCTCGTGAAGGTGCGACGAAGAGGTGGAGGCGGGTCACCACCGTGTCGAGTACAGCATCGGAACTCAACAACTCGACCCAGCCCTGGGCATCGAACAGATCACTCGGCGCGAGCGGGCTGCGGTCGTTCTGACGGCTGCCCTCGTCGATCCAGATCGAGGCGCGTGCCTCATATAAGGGAAGGATCAACCGCGAGGCGTACCATCCGGCGACTCCGGCCAACCCGGTGATCACGAGGATCATCCAGACGTGGCGGCGAAGGGCGTGCAGCGCCCGACGCCAATCCGGCCCGCTGTCGAGATCCCCGATCGGCGCGTCAACGCGGCCGCGGGGCGGCTCAGCTGGTACCGGAAGGCGCCCGTTGGCGCCGGTGGACGTCAGGTCGAACATGACTGCTCCTCGAGCAGGGTGCACACATAAGTCTTTCCCACCGCCGTAATGCAAGTCCGATACCGTCGTTGCCGCGACGGTGCAGCAGTTCAGTTGCCCTGGCCCCCCTGGGTCCAGCCGCAAATCGGTGCAGGGGCTTGCCGCGCCCGCGCCACACCATGGTGCATCGGCAGTTCCTGGCCCGCCAGGGGGTTCGACCGTGCTTCTGGCCCGATCCCTGCAGTAGCGGGGGGCACATCGCTGTTTGTGCCCACTTGACCCGTGAGCTTCGGTATGGCTGGATCCTCCAACTTCGTGGCGCTTCACGCAAGCGCGGCTGGCGAAGGGCGCGCGACGCCGACCCAGGCGCTCTCTTTCGAGCGTTGGGAGTCGGACGCCGACGCGCGATCGACCATACAGGTGTTGGTGGCGGAGCCGGAATCGGCGTTGCGCGACACCTGTGCGACGGTGCTCCTGCGCGATGGCTACCAGGTCACAACCTGCGCGGATAGTGACGAGGCCCAGGCGCTACTGGCGCGGCGCGCGTTCGATATCGTGGTGACGGCCGCTGACTTCCCCGGCGCGACCGGGATGGATGTGCTGGCGGCCGCGCACGCGTGGCATCCGGCCACGCTGGTCGTGGTCATGGCAGAAAATCCCAGCGTGGAGGCGAGCATCGACGCCCTGCGGGCGGGAGCCTGGGACTATCTACCGAAGCCGTTCTCGGCCGCGCATCTCCAGGTGCTCATTGGCCGCGCGGCTCCCGTCGTACTCGCGGGGCGCGAGCGTCGCATGACGCCGCCCAAGGGTATGCCGGGGGTCATGGCGCTCGGCGCCTCACGGGCCAGCGGATTGGAGATCGTCGGAACGGCGCCGGCGTTCCGAAAGGCGATCGAGTTGGCCGCCCGCGTCGCCGCCACCGACGCTGCCGTACTGATCTGCGGCGAGAGCGGGACGGGCAAGGAACTGGTCGCCCGATTCATCCACGCCAACAGCCATCGGGCTACCGGCCCGTTCGTGACCGTGAATTGCTCGGTCGCGCCGGAGGCGCTGCTTGACGCGGAGTTGTTCGGACGGCCCCGAGAGGCATTCCCCGGCAAGGGTGTCGAGGTGCCCGGGATGCTGGACGCCGCGGATGGAGGCACACTCTTCCTCGATGAGCTCCTCGAGCTACCTAAGTCCGCACAGAACAAGCTGCTACGTGTGCTGCAGGATGGGGCGGTCCAGCGGTCGGGGGCAGACCTTCCCGACGCCACGACCAATATTCGATTCATCTCGGCAACGAACGGGAACCCCGAAATGGCCCGTGAGGAGGGACGCCTGCGCGAGGACCTGTATTACCGCCTCCGCGTGGTCCCGATCGACCTGCCGCCGTTACGCGATCGCACGGAGGATATTCCGTTACTCGCTGACTTCTTCCTGGCGAAGTTCTGGCGGCGGCGCGGCGGCCGCGCTGAAGAAAGGCCCGAACTGACGGGATCGGCCATCGACGCCCTCTCCGGCTATCCGTGGCGCGGGAACGTGCGCGAACTGCAGAACGTGATCGAGCACGTGGCCGTGCTCTCGCAGCCGGGCAGGGCCATCTCGGCGGCTGATCTCGCGCTGCGCGACGGGGGAGATGCCTCGGTCGCCACGGGGCCGCAGGGCATGATCACCGCGGGATTAGACGAGAGCTACCACGCCGCGCGCGAGCGGGTAATCGCGCAGTTCGAAACGCAATATCTCGACTGGCTGGTGAAGCGGGCCGGGGGGAATCTGTCCAAGGCGGCCCGCGTGGCCGGCGTGGACCGCACGACCCTCTACCGTGTCATGGAGCGTCACGGACTGCAGCGGCGGTACTCCCGCTCCGCTTCATCGGAAAAGCCCGACTCCGACCGTCCTCGCGGGTGAGGCCGGTGCTGAATTGAATCGTTGTGAATGTGTGGCTGGATCGCGACGTCGCGCAGACGCGACAGGCAGACGATACCCCGCATTGCTGCATGGTCATCAATTCGCTACAATGTACGACTCTCGTGGCACGACGCTTGCCAGTTAGATTAATAGTTCAAGTTGGCCCCACGAGTGCACTAGCGCGCGACGCCGCGTGCAACGGAGAGAGAGAAACCGTATGACTAGCCCGATTACCCTCACCCTCCGCCGTCCCAAAACGCAGTCACGCGACGCCGCGTTGCACGCCTCGTCCCAGGAACGGGACCGCCGTGCGCTGAACGTCCTCGTGGCCGCCTTGGGCCTGCTCCTCACCCTTCCCCTCATGGTCGTCATCGCGGTAGCCGTGCGGTTGACGTCTCGAGGGCCGATCCTCTACACACAGACGCGCATCGGCGTCGACAGGCGCAATGACGGGGATGAGCCGGCCGGCCGCGCGCGACGCGCAGATCTGGGCGGCCGTCCGTTCAAGATCTTCAAGTTCCGGACGATGCACGTTGCCACGGGCGCACGGCAGGCGTGGGCGCAGCCCGGAGACCAGCGGATCACTTCGGTGGGCCGGGTGTTGCGGAAGTTCCGGCTCGACGAACTCCCGCAGCTGTACAACGTGCTCTGCGGCGACATGAATGTCGTCGGTCCGCGTCCCGAACAGCCCGAAATCTTCGCGGATCTCCGCACGCAGGTCGATCGCTACGCATGGCGTCAGCAGGTGCTGCCGGGCATCACCGGCTTGGCGCAGGTGAGTCAGGGCTACGATCAGAACCTGGATGACGTACGGCGGAAGCTCGCGTTTGATCTCGAGTATCTGCAGCGTCGCTCACCCACGGAAGATGTGCGGATCATGCTGCGCACGTTGCCGGTGATGCTGGGGCGGCGCGGGGCGCTCTAACCTAGCGGGGTCACTCGCCGAGAGGCCGCGGGGCGCTGCACCGTAGCATGGTGCGGCGCCCCGCGTGTCTTCCGGCCCGGTGGCTGCCGCGCTAGTTCGTTGCCGACGTCGGATGCCGGCGGGTTGGCTCCCACGTGGCTGCACGGCGGCCGCTCAGCCAGTGCATCCACGCGTGGAGCCCGGCAGTCAGCCCGGCGGTACCGAAGGCGATCATCGAGATTGCACGCGGAATGCGGTGCCCCCGGGATTCGCGCCACCAAGCGACTGCCGTGGCCACGGCCCCCACGGCGGTGAGACCCAACGTCACTTGGGCCACCGCCGACTCGCGCGCTTGCACGAGCGCAACGACAACGACGGCCGCCACCGTCCAGGGCAACAGCCACCGACTGAGCTTGTGGCTGGCGAGCATCCACGAGAAGGTGCCGTACTGGCGGGGATTGAGCAGCGCCCGCTCGTTCCAGAGTGTCGCCAGACCGCGGGCCATGGTGCGCACCTTGCGCCGGTACTCGCGGCGCAACGACGTGCTCTGGGGGACGTAGCAGATGGCGTCCGGCACGGAGACCGCGCGCAGCCCGTGACGCCGCGCTACGAGGGCGGCGTCGAAATCGCGACTCAGATGCTCGGGGAGCGGAAGACGGTGCAACTCGGCCCGAATCCCGAACAGACATCCCGATGCCCCGACGATCCCGTCCACCCGCGTTTCCAGGTCGCGAACCCACATTTCATAGCCGACGTACGCCGACTCCCCAGGGCTGACGGGTCCGTGCTCACGGGCGGTGCTGACGTCCCGCCCCGAGGCAACGCCGACCTCGGGATCGGTGAACGCCGCTACCAGGGGGCGAAGCGCTTCCGGGTGCACGCGCACCGAGGCGTCGGTGTTGATCACGATCGCGCCGCGCACCGCGGTGCGGGCTGCGTTCTCGGCAGCCGTCTTTCCCCTCCGCTTCGGCATCCGCAACAGTTCGACCCCGCGGTCCTCGTATTTTCGCACCACGTCGTCCGTGCCGTCGGTGGAAGCATCCGAGATGACCAGAATGTGCCGGAGATGCGCGGGATAGTCCGTGGCGAGCAGCCGCTCGATCGTCGCGGCGATAGAGGCCACTTCGTTGTACGCCGGCACCGTGATCGTGACGAGCGGGAGCTCGGCGGGCGGGGCAGGGGGTGTCCGTCGGGGACGCCTCGCGGCCGCGGCCATCAGGAGCAGGGGATATCCGGCATATGAATATCCCCACACTCCGAGCGCAACGAGCAATACGACCGTCAACGCGGGCTCCTGGCTATGCGAGTGATGCCGCGGGGAGTTCGGGTGCAGCAGTCGTGACCCGCTCATACCGGATCACGGCATCGACGAAGAACTTGGTCGCCCAACTCAGGACTTCGTACTGGCCGTAATCGCCGCTGAACGGCGACGATCCCTTGATGCCACCGCGGAGTCCTTCGTTGCCGCTCGTGCGATTCTGCGTGGATTCGAGATACCGCAGGGCACGATGCGCCGGCTCCAGCCAGGTATCGTCGCCTGTTACCTGCGCCAACCGGATCCACACGTTCGCCATCTGCGCCGTTCCGGTGAGGCAGCTGTAGTCGGCCGCCGGTACCCACCCCTCCGCCCAACATCCCGCGAGCCATCCATCGGCGGTCATGGCGTCGCGGAGTGCCGTTGCGGCGACGATCGCCGGGTCGGTCATGCGCCCGTCGTCGAACAGCCACCCGCCCTCAAGGGAGCCCCTGATTGCGTAGGCCAATGCATGGAGCAGCGGGTGTTCGGGATCCAGCATGCAGCAGTCCGGAATCCAGCCGTCGGCGTGCTGACGCTCGGCGGTCGCCAGGAGCGCCTTGCGCGCGGCGGCCTCAAACGATGCAACGCCGAATCGCTTCCCCGCCGCGGCCAGCGCCCAGGCCGTGCGGCTGTTGTAGAGCGTAGCCCCCTGGTGCGCGAGGTGAGAGGCATCGCGGCGCCAGATTCCGTCGTCGTCGATCCGCTCGGCGAGAAACGTGGCGGCGCGCATCGCCGAATCGGCGAACTGCGAGTCACCGGTGCGATCGAGTGCCGCAAGCCACCCGAAGATCACCTGTCCCGTGTTGAACACCGACGCCAGCGCCGGCTGTCCCATCACGCCTGCCCGCACGCCGCCGTTTCGGAGTTGCACCGCACATTCCCACCGCGCCGCCCGCTCGGCCCGTTCGGCGAACTCCGGCCGGCTCAGATGATCGGCGATCAAGTAAAACGTGGGGATGATGTACCCGGTGGTCTCCGGGTATTCCGGCTCCCACCCGTGAACACGCAAGTACGAATTCCACACCGCGCTGTACCCGCGCGAGATCCCGCCGCTGGGGGTGGCGTCCTGCGCGCGGGCGAGCCATTCGCAGGCAGCCTCGAGGTGTGGTGTGTGGTTCTCAGCTGGGGTGTAACCGCCCGCGCGCTCCCGCCGGAGCTCGCGCCAGGCGGTGGTGCCCACGAGTGCGGGGCGCCGGTGCAGGGTCAGGCCTGAAATGACCGCTGCGGATCGACTCATGCTCGCGCCCCCCCAAACCGCCAACGGAGCGCCGCGTGGCCGCGGAGGTGCAGGGTGCGCAGCCGCCAGCGCGCGCCATAACACGCCACCGTGGTGGGGCCGAATCCCTCCTTGAAACGGCGCAGGCCCGGATCTCCAGGCTCCTGAAGCGCCGCGCCGCCCAGATTGTAGGCGCGCAAACCTTCGGCGGCGAGCGTGCGGGCGATCTGCCAATGGAGCCACGGCCCGGCGCCAACTGCATACCCGGCAGGCGTTCCTCCGCCAGCGATGTAGTACGCGCGGTGGCCGCCCCAACCAACCATCATCGCAGCGAGCATCGCTTCGCCATCCCAGGCAGCGAATACGGTCGCCCCCCAAGGCGTCCGTCCATCGAATCGGTCGTCTGCCACCGACGTGACCGCCGCCGAGCGAAACGGAGCGCCGCGACGCTCCGCGCGCTGGCGCGCGGACTCCTGCACCATTCCCAGTACCCGGTGGGCGTCCGCGCCAACATGGGTACGCACGGCCCAGCCGGAGCGATCGCCCTTTCTGATGTATCGACGATGGTGTGGGGTACAACGCGAAAACATGTCTTCTGGTGCTCCCTCAAGCGAGAGTACGAATTCCTCCCGGCGTACCAGCTCCGTCGTCCCATGTAATTCGGGACACTGGGCCGCATCGAAGGAATCCATGATGACCTCGTCCGCACCCCGATCACGTAGTGCGGCGACCAGCTCTTGGACGAGGCTCGCGGCTTCCCGAGCTTCGCGAACCGCAGGGACGGAGGGGAAATAAACGTGCCGCGGTCGTCGACTAAGACGGCAATCATGCCGCACACCTACCGCAACTGCATCGACCCCGAGAGCGCTAAAATGGACACAAAACAACTGTTCCCCAGGTGGCGCTCCCGCCTGAAGCCCACTGGGTGAGTGAAAAAAACCACCACGGCACGTGTCGAGCCATTCCCGCCACTCAGGGGGGCAGGTCGATGCAATGGTCCATGCCGACAGCGCGGCGGGTTGCGGTTGTCTGGAGATCACGCGCGTTCCCATTAACAAGTTCCGTGCCGCCACTCGCTGCGGAACCAGCACGATGTCGTTCTCCAATGGCGCTATGAATCTGCACATCGGGGTGACACCGGTGGATGCGCACGATGCGGCCGGGCGGCTTCGTGCGATGGGTCCAGGCCGAAGCCGGGGCTCGAGAGTCGCCGCCGCTGGGCGACCGCCGCGAGGCGGTCAATATGTTCGGGCTCACGGGGCTGGTCGTGCCGAGGACGATCCCTGATGGGGCATTTCGATCACCGCAGCGGGCAGCGGCATCGACGGGCGTGCTGCCTTTCGATGCACCACCGTGCCGCAATTGGTCAACCATTGCTGTCAATGAACATGAAGAATGAATAAGTGGCCTCGCGGCGCCAGCGGGGACCGCCGCCTCTACTTGCCGCACGCGCTCGGCGGAGCGCGGCGCGGCGTCCGATGGACCCGAAGTGCGGAGCTGTTCACGGCTCGGTGTGCCAGGCCCCGCTCGACGCGGCGCCGGGAGCACCGCACCGGCCTTTGCGCGCCACCGGGTGCTGCCAACAACCGGCGGCCCAACGCGGCGTGCAAGCCCATCGCGATGCCGACCACGCTGTAGTGCAGGCCCCGGAATGCCCCGCGAGAGGAAGAATCCGCTCACAAGTAGCCGACAATGCTGGCCGCCAGCGCGTCACCCATTGCGGCGCGCGTTCGTCTCCCAGGGCTCGCCCCAGTGCGCACGCTGCCGCGCTCGCGCGAATCCCGACCCCCAGCATGGCGAGAACGCGATCGATCCGGGGAATGCCGAGTTCCGCCCCGACCTGCGACGAATGAGTTGTGGGCCGCGGACCACTTGAGCCCCACTTCGTAATCCTGGCTGACGGGCCAGTGGCGAGATGGTCCCTTCCGCTACGGGAAAGGCGCCAGCCCCACCCCGGTAATCGGATTGCCGACCATGTAACCCATGCCGCGTTTCCAGACGCTCATCCGACCGCCTCTCGTCGTTGCCAGCCCAATTGTAATCCTTAGTGGGATTCAGAATCGTGTCCATCTGGTCCAGTACTGCGCCCCCGCGGCGACGAGCAGCATGACCACGGCCATCGTGCCAGCCCGAACCGACGACGAATCGTTGCCGAACGATTCGCCAAGATGCCATAGGCAACCACGGCCACCAATCCCAGGAACGCTCCGCGAGATCCGGTCTGACGATCGTCACCAGCAGAATTCCGATGGTGACGATGGCACCGATCCGGGTCGCGATGTAGCGCCATGTGTGGCGTACCACTCGACCATGGGTATGGTGCAGATCAGAATCAGTCCCAGCCCGTTTGCGTCGTAGTAGACGAGATCTCCTAACCGACCGCCAACCCCGACGCTGTACCGCGCGAGCACGACCACGGAAAACACCAGCGCGCCAACCACCTTCACCGCGGACATTCGGTATGCGTCGATCGGGCGTCGTGTTGTGGCGGCGATCCCGATCATCAGGACGACCGCCGGAGCCAGTTCCTTCATGGCGAGATTCAGGCTCATGCTCGCATAGAGACTGGACGGAACGCCAAGGAAGGCGAGGCCGCACAGCACGACCGCGAATATGGCCGGTGGGCGGGCGGCGACAGCCACGAAGTCGTCTGGCAGCCGCCGGTCGATCAGCATCGCGAGCAGGAACGCTCCGGTCACGAGCATCAGCGGCTTGAAATGGCCGATGACCGAGAACAGATCCTGAATTCTCCAGGCGTACCCGAGCAGTGCCAGCGCGAGGATGATGCGGGTGGAACCCCACGGGTGGGTCGATCCCTTCACGCGGTCGCTCCCTGGCGGCGAAGAATCACGGCGGTCCGGATTACGATGAACACGTCTTCGAGCATGGTTGCTCTAACTATACGCAAAGTGGTGGTGGCTGCCCAACATGTAAAACGACGCCGGACCGGCTGTCCGGGAAACCGGGCGGTTTCTCGGGTTGGGCCGGCACGAGCTAGGGCCGTGGAGCAGCTTCGTCGTAAAGTTGCACATACGACCGAGCCATCCGTTCCGCCGAGTAGTCTCGTTCGAATCGTGCCTGGGCGGCCCGGGCCAAGCGCGCGCGCAGTCCTTCGTCGACGATTACACGACGGATCGCCTCGTCAAGGCTCTGCTGGTCATTGGGTTTGACGAGCAGGGCCTCCTGGCCGCCCGCCAACATCAGCGGTATGCCCCCGACCTCGGAGGCCACGATCGGAGTTCCCAGCGCCATGGCTTCGAGCACGGAGATGGGCATCCCTTCTGTCTGTGAGGCCAGAACGAAAGCGTCTGCCCTATGGAGCAGTGGATGCACGTCACGGACGAATCCTACAAATCGGATCGCATCCTGAATTCCCAGCGCGGAGGCGTGCCGTTTGAGATCATCGAGCAGTGGGCCTTCGCCGGCGACGACGAGTCCGATACCCGGGAATTCCGGTTTGAGGGCGGCGATGGCCCCGATGACGAGATGGATGTTCTTCTCCGGCGCCAGGCGGCTCAGCGACAGAAGGCACGGATGAAACGGCTCCGCGGTGCCTGTGTCTTGCACGGCATTCCGCGGCGTCGGTTGTGCGATGCCGTTGGGAATAACGCGAATGCGGTCACGCGGGATGCGCCGCACCACGAGTTCGTCGGCGATCTGTTCGGAGACCGCGGCGACGGCCCTCATGCGTCTCAGCACCTGGGTTTCGACGGCGATGTACCGCGAGAGCGCTTGCGACTGCTCCCCGGCCTTCGCCGCCACGCTGTGATAGGTCGCCACGGCCGGCACGCGACGCGCCAGCGCTGCGGCGCCGGCCAGAATCGTGGCCTTATAACCGTGCACATGGATGAGCCGGGGACGGATGGAGCCTACGGCTTTGAACAGATCGATCCAGGCCCGCGGCGTAATGCGCGCCGCACAGTCGACGAATGTCGTCGGAATGCCGAGCGCCTCGGCCGCGACGCCGACTTCGGTATCGGGCCCGTCGAGACAGAGCAGCGCTGTGGGGCAGCCCTGTCGTGCCAGCTCGGGAAGCAGGTTGAGCAACATACGCTCGATACCGTACAGCCCCCCGCTGCTGATGGCATGGAGCACGCCCCCCGCTCGCTTGCGCGGTGTGCTTCCGGCGGCGGGGCTCACTTGCGCCGAACAGAGAGGTGAACCAGTCGACGGTCTCGCGGAGTGCCGGCACCGGATCGCGCCACCGGAGCACCTCGTTTCGCGTGCCGCGCCCGGGCAGCAGAAAATTCCTGACCATCCCAACTCGGCTGTCGGTCGATGCCGTGCCGCCGTCTCGCTGACGCAGACGCGTGAGGAGGTGATCGAAATCCCCCACCACCAGCGCATCCGGACGTCGGCTCGCCATTCGGGTGGCGCCGACGATGCGCGGCCCAGTGCCGCTTCCACTAGGAGGCGCGGAAAATCGACCCCGGCGTCCACTGCCAACTGGAGTGAGCCCCAGAATCGTCCGTTGACCTCCATCAAATAGGCCGTGCCGCTCTCGGCGTCTCGTTTGAACTCGACCATCGCCGGGCCGCGCCACTCGAGGGCGGCAAGGAGCGCCTCAGCCTGCGCGACGAGTGCCCGGTCCGGAATGACGCTTCCGGAGCAGACGCTGACTCCGCCGGAGGGCGGCTTCTCGCGAATGCGCTGGTGTGCGAACACGGCGCGCGTCAGGCCGTCCCAGCGGAGAAGAAACACGCCGGTGCCGGGCCCTTCGATGCGCGCCTGGAGAAGGACGGGGAAGGCAGACGCCGGGAGCGATTGCGTCAGCGCGTCGAGCTCGGCGCGGTTCCGGGCCCATGCAACGCCCAGCTTGACGCGGCCGGCGGGGTCACCGCTCACGGAACTGCCCGGTTTCACCACAATCGGCCAAGCCAGGCCCGCGATCGCATCGTCGGCGACGGTACCCGGACCGGACATTTCGATCTGTCGAGGGACCGGGATACCGATCGACGCGGCGAGGCGCAGCACCTCGGGTTTGTCGCCTGCCCGAAGGACCACGTCCGTTGGGCCGAACGGAATCACTCCAACCACCGCCTCTCGCACTGGCAGGAGCGATCGGAGGCTGGCATCCGTCATCGGGAGCACGACATCGGGACGCCAGCGCTGGCTCGCCTCGATGATGGCGGCGGCGAAGGCCTCGGGTTCCGTGAGCGGATCGGGCACGTGGAGCACGCGTGCCGCATATCGGGATGCGCCGGCCAGCGACCGGCGTCTGGCCGAGACGACGAGCACGCGATAGCCTGCGCGACCGAGCGATCGTACGACCGCGAGGGATGCGCGCTGCTCGCCGTCTGTGACCAGTACCGTGCCGGGCGTGTGCTTCATCTGGCTACGAGGCGTCGGAGTGGGCGGCGCGGAGGCATAGTCCGGAGAGGACTCCTGCCGATCTGAACGCGAACCCTCGCGCCGAGACCCCGGCTGGAACGTTGAGTCGCGCGATCGCGAACGGCTCGCGGATGGGTGACGGGACCCACCCTCCCTCGATGGCGAACGCCGCCCGGTACCCCGCAGCCGCCGTGGGCCGTGCGACCCGGGCGTCGTCCACCAGCGTGAGTTTCGGGTGGCTCGACGTGTGTGCCCCCACGGTCGCCAGGGCCAGACCAGTGGCGGCGACGATCTCGCCGAAGCCGCCGGCGCCCCGCGCTTCCCGACGGGCGAAGGGAACGGCTGTCTGTCGTTCCGCAGGCCCATTCTCCCACTGCATGGTCGTCACCGCCGAGCGCGTCGAGCGCAACGTCCCGAACGCCGGGCTCGAGGCCGGTTCCTGGCGCCGACAGTTCTTCCCACCAGAACGTGCCGCCATCGAGATAGCCGGGTGCGACGAATACAGTCCTTGGAATTTCATGGTGCGCGAGTTCGGGTAGCCCGACGGTGATTGCCTCCCGGTATGCATCGTCGAAGGTGATCGCCGCGCGCGTGCGGGAGGCAGGCGAGGCGTCCGCGTCGAGCAGTTCGGTCAGGGGAACGATGTCGTGCGTATGCTGGAGAAGGTCGAGTTGGGCGGCAAAGTCGTGTCGTGCGAGGTGGAGGGACCGATCGCCGCCACCGATCCGATCGTCGGGGACGATGTTGTGGTACGCGAGGACGATGGCGCGCCGCCGGAGCCTGGCGGGAGCCGCCAGCGCGTGGAGCGTGCCTTCGGCGTCTCGTTTCGCCACGCGTTTGAATGGGAGAATCACTGCGCCGAGCAAGTCAGCGGCCGCGAGCGATCTGCCAGAGCTCCCACGCCACGTCGCGCGCTTTGCGGCCGCACTCAAGAATGTGTTCCCGTGTGCGCCGTGTATGCCTGCCTACGCCGTACGACCTCTTCGAGCGTCGATTTCAACGTTGCCGAATCGCGCTCCCAATTGTACCGCTGGGAGATTGCTGCCATCCCAGCTTTGCCGCACGCCCGCCGCGCGGATGGATCCCGCATTGCTCTCAGGGCGCGGGCGAGGTCTGCGGCGTCTCGATCACGGAACACGACACCGCACCCTGACTCCGCCACGACGCGAGCGGTTGGCTTCGCGTCGGATGTCACCACGGCCAGTCCACCAGCCATGTAGTCGAAGAGCTTATTCGGAATCGTTGTGTTCCAACTTTCACTCGCGAAATGTGGTACGACCCCGACATCGGCGGTCTCAACAAGGCGCAAGGCATCCTTGTTCTTCAAATACCCATGAAACTTGACCGTACTCCGATCGAGGCCGAGGCCTTGGGCCTGGGTCTCGAACATCTCGCGATCACGGCCAGTACCAATGATGGTCAGGTGAATCGGCATGCCCTCGTGATCGCAAATTCTGACGGCGTCGAGTAAGACTCCCAATCCACGTGGCACCTCCAAAAGACCCAGATACACGATGTGCAGAAGCTCGCCGTTGCGGCGCGCATCGCCGTTGCGTGACTGACTTGTCGCGACTCGCGTGCGGGAGGGCGTGTTCGATACCACAGATACTCTGTCCTTCGACACACCAAGCTCTACGACTCTGTCCATTGACTCTTCCACGACGACAATGATGTGATCGACGTTCCGAACGACAAATTGCTCTACGAGCTTCACAATTCGCGGATTGCGTACGAGCCAGTCGAACGGCCTGTGCCGATCGCTCTCCCACACGTCGCGAATCATGGCGGGATAGTTCTCGGCCATGTCGAGCACTACCGGAATATTCCGCCGACGTCCGACCCAAATCGCCGCGGGGGCCAAGGGGATGTCGCGACACAGGATCAGTTCCGCCCCGGTGTTGACCACCGTGCGATTGATGATTCCAATCCATCGAGGATTGAAGAACGCCGGGAACATTGATACAGCGTTCAAATGACGCCCCAGAAGCGGTGCCCAAGGAATGCGGTGCACTGTCGCTTCGTCGAGCGCCTCCGTTGCCAGCCGATTGTCCCGGTTGCGCACTACCAGATGAACCGAGTGCCCGCCCTCCGTGAGCGCGCGCGAGACTTTCTCTACCCGAACGTCCCACGGATACTCTGCGTCCCAAACCTTGCAGATGTTCATGGTTTCTCCGCCGCCGGAGTTTGGTGAAGGACGCTATCCGGCCAGAGTCGTGCGACACTCCGGTCGATTCTGCTCGTCCCAGATTGGCTCGTCAAATTCACTGGCATCTCCCATGTCAGGCACTTGGGGCCTCTTCCCACGCCCGGTACATTAATAGGGCCCAGATGCCGAGGCCCAACGTGTGCTCGCCAGAGAGGAATCTGGACCACGCCGTGCGCACAGCCACGGCATTGAGTGCCGCATCGTGCGCCAGTCCGTCGTTGGCGAGCAGGTCCTCAGCCCACGACCGCAGCGGCCCACGCAACCAGGCGTCGATGGGGACCGAGAACCCCACCTTGGGGCGATCCACAAGTGCCCGTGGCACGTGCCGATAGAGCACTTCCCGTAGCAGTCGCTTGCCCTGTCCGTGTCGAACCTTCAAGTCCGCCGGCAACCGCCACGAGAATTCGACCACCCGGTGATCCAGAATGGGGACGCGTGCCTCCAGGCTTACTGCCATGCTGCAGCGGTCCACTTTCGCCAGTAGGTCGTCTGCGAGATAGAAGGTCTGGTCCGTCAGCATCATGCGGTCCAAGAGCGCTGCCGGTTCTCCGCGTCCCATGGTGCGTTCCCAGCCGCCGTCGCTCTCGACGCCCCCCTGTACGAACTCGGCCGGCCGATTCCAGATCGAGACCAGGGATCGGTACATCGTGTTCGCCGAGTCCTCGCCCAGGAGCCGACTCAACTTGCCCGCCTTCTGCGCCGGGAGCCGCATGCCTCGCGATCCGGTCAGGTGGAACGCGCGCTCCCACACGGTCGGGCCGACGCCCTGAAGAACGGCCGCGCCCGCGCGGCGGATCCCCAGGGGAAGACGCAGCAGGCGCGGGATGATCCGGTTGCCGTACGTGTAGCGGTTGTATCCGCCGAAGAGCTCGTCTCCACCATCGCCTGTCAGCGCCACCGTGACGGATTCGCGGGCCAACTTGCACACGAGATACGTGGGGATCTGCGACGGGTCGGCCAGCGGCTCATCGAACATGCTGGGCAGTTGAGGCACGACGGCCAGGGCGTCCGCGCCGGTCAATCGCAGGGCCGTGTGATCGGTGCCGAGGTGCTGGGCCACGGCGGCTGCGTGCGCCGACTCGTCATGAGCCGCCACATCGAATCCGATCGTGAACGTCTTCACCCGGTCAGTGGCCCGCGCGCACATGAGCGCGACCACCAGTGAAGAATCTATGCCGCCGGAAAGCAACGCGCCGAGGGGCACGTCGGATTGGAGCCGTAGCGCCACGGCGTCGGCGAGTAGGTGCTCGAGTTCATCGAGGGCCTCACCCTCGGTTCCGCGGAATGGCGCGGTCAGCCCCTGTCGCGCCACATCCGCGAGCGACCAATACGGTTGCGCTGCCGGGAGTGGCGCCGAGGGGTCGTCGATGGCGAGTAGGTGGCCCGGGGGGAGCTTCATCACGTGCTCGTCAATGCAGGACGGCGCCGGCACATACAGGTGACGCAGGTATGTGACCAGCGCCGCCCGATTCACCCGGTGCTCGAACCCCGGGCCGCTCCGCAACGCCTTCAGCTCAGACCCAAACAACAGGACCCCATCGTGCGCATATACATAGAGCGGCTTGATCCCCATGCGATCCCGCGCAAGATACAGCCGATTGCGATGCGCATCCCAGACGGCGAAGGCGAACATGCCGATGAACCGCGTCACCGCCGACTCCACTCCCCAGGCTTCAAACGCAGCCAGCATCACCTCAGTATCTGAATGTCCGCGGAACCGGGCGCCGGCCGCCTCCAGTTCACGGCGCAACGGGGCGAAGTTGTATACCTCGCCGTTGAACACGATGGTGAACCGTCCGGATGCCGAGGTCATCGGCTGGTGGCCGAGCTCCGAGAGGTCGATGATGGCGAGCCGGCGGAATCCAAGGCCCAAGGCCGTCGACGTCGGCATAGCCGTCCACGCGCCCACGTCGTCCGGGCCGCGGTGGACGAGCGTGTCCCGCATCCGGGCTATCGATCGGCCGAGTTCGCCTTCCGGCATCGATCGCGACGTCCACAGACCTACGATTCCGCACATACTCGCCCCCGAAGAATCACATGCCCCATCCGCCGAGCGGCGGCACCGGCCCCCCGCCGCGCTTCGGCCTCCGGCATCAGGGCCGGCGCTGGTGCCGGATCACCTCAACGAATGCCTGAAGGCGACGACGATGGACGGTCGCACAGACCGCAAAATATGCCAGCGCCCCAGCACCGATCTGCAGCCCCAGCCGCATACCGCGAGATTCGTGCCCGGCGGCGAGCTGCTGGGCACCGAACACCGCGCCGCACATGACGATCGTGCTGCTCGCGGCCGGCCACAGCGCCCGAAGATAGTCGCGGGTCGCCAGGTCAATGCGCTGCACAACCCGCCGGTATATGATGAGGACGGTCATCGCCGGATACACGGTCATCCACGTGAGCGCCAGCCCGGCGGTGCCCCAGCGGACTCCCATCAGGTAGAACGACGCAGGCAGAACCAGCGCCATGAGCAGGGAGTTGTACATGGAGAAGCGCGAGTCACCCGTGACGTTCAGGATCTGGGTGAACATCGGGATCACGGACCGAAAGCCCACGAAGACGGCAAGTAGCTGCAGGGGCAACACGGCCCCGCTCCACTTGGGACCGAGAAACAGCGCGACGAAATCCGGCGCCACCAAAGCCAACCCGAACGAAGCCGGGAACGTAAGCAACGCCAGTCCTTCCGTGAGTCGCAATAGATAGCGTCGGAGTTCGGCCGGCTCGTCCTGAACCGCGGCGAACACCGGGAATGCAACCTGCCCGATGAGGACCGTGATCTTTTCGATAGGCACGTTCGCCAGGGTCCATGCGAAGTCGTACACGCCCAGCGCCGCCTTGCCCAGAATGCGGCCCGCCACGAGAAAGTCGGCGTTGGAATACGCGTACCAGGCGAGCCGTGCAGTGAGGATGTGGCCGCTGTACGTCATGGCATGCTGCAGTGTCGCGGTGCGCGGTCTGGCCATGCGATGGCGCCGCAGGTACAACGTCTGCAGCGTGCCTAGCGCAGAACTCAGCACTCCGCCGATCACGAGCGTCCAGTACCGGAAGCCAAAGTACGCGAACACGACCATGCCGACGGCGAGTACCAGCGCGCTCACCGTATCGATCAAAGCCAGGTCGCGAAACCGCAGCTCCCGGCGCAGAAGCGCGCCCGGCACGATTCGGAACGACGTGATGATGAACGTGGTGCTCATCACGATGACCACCGGCGGTAGTTCGGGGGAGTGAAAGAACGCCCCGAGCGGCCATGCCATGAGCCATGACAGGCCGAAAGCACCGAGTCCGAACAGGAAAGCGAACCCATGGAGCTGGGCGGTCTGCTCCTCGGTCAGGTCACGCAGCGCCATGACCGTGGCTCCGAGGCCGAACTCGCTCAGCATGGTCACGAGCCCCAGGTAGATGGACGCCATACCCACCAACCCGTAATCCTCGGGGCTCAGCAGCCGGGCGACGATCAGTGTGGACGCCCAGGACAGGACCTGGCTTCCCCACTTGGCGGCGCTCGTCCATGCCAGACCTTGCAGAAGCGACCGGTCCAGCGACTCCGTGCTCGCACGAGCGGCTGGCGCGGCGCCGGCGAAGGGGCGATCGGGTTCTAGGTCGACCATCAAGCCTCAAGTTCGATGCGACGATTGCAGGTGCGACGACCATCGTCGCGCCGCGGACCGGCTACTCACGGTGGCGCCGAGCCCGCGCTGACGCCAAGGGGCAACACGATCGCCCGCTTCACAGACGGACTGATCAACTTGGTGGCTGCGGAAACACCCCCAAATTAAGGGGCCTGCCGGCCAAACGGGGCTGGGTGGCCCGAATTCCACCGCTTCGGTGCCGATTCGTGAAGCGCATTCCGGCTTGGGCGTCGCGCCGGCCATGATCGGCACGCCCACGCTTGAGCGGCTACGCCTAATTAGAGCGCCCTGCGCCTAGCTGTTGATGACGAAGAGGTTGTTCACCGCCGGGCGATGAGGCGCTGGAGTGGTGCGGTGTAGCCGAGCGCCGTGTGGGGGCGCTCGGTGTTGTAGAAGTGAAGGTAGTGCGAGTAGGGCGGCGGTCCGCGAGGCACTGGTGCGGTACGCGCGGACGTAGGCCCATTCGGCGAGCAGCGTGCGGATGAAGCGCTCCACTTTCCCGTTGGTCTGCGGGGTATAGGGGCGGGTGCGCAGGTGCCGGAGCCGGAGCGCGCGCGCGGGCGTCGCGAAAGGCGTGAGCTGCAGTACGCCGCTGCCGTTGTCGGTCATCACCCGGCGCGCATCGGCGACGCCCTGGCGCCCGATACCACGCGCACGGCGCGCTGCAGAAAGCCGGCCACCGTCTCCCCGCGCTCGTCGGCCAGGACTTCGACTGTAGGCCAGGCGCGTGAGCAGTCGTCGATCGCGACGTGCACGTACTCCCAGCCGATGCCGCGCACCCGCGACGTGAGCGATCGCCGTGGATGCGATGGCCCACGCGCCCGATGCTTGCCCAGCTTCTTCGATATCGAGATGAACCAGCGTCGCCGGGCCGCCGGCCGCTCGTACCGATGCTGCTGGGCGGGGCGGCTCGAGCGAGCGGAGCCGGCGCCAGCCCCAGGCGGCGTTGGTACGGTGACCACGGTCGAGAGCGGCAGCCCGTAGGTGGTGGGCGATCCGGAGCGAGCTCCAGCGCTGGTGCCGGGGCCCGGAGAATCTGCCGGCGCTGGATAACGCGGCAGCTGGCGCGGCGGAGCGGCGGGGCCGCGATGAGCGATCCCCCGGCGCCTCCCAGCCCCTCGGCGCCGCGCCCCGGGCGGACCCACTTCCCCAGAGTCAGTCCGAGGGGCGTCACCCCGACGGTGGCGCGCCACGGCCGGGGCGGACTCCCCGGCCCTGGATCACGGCGGACGACGGTCTGTGGCGACGCGCGGGGTCAATCGTGCATTCTTGTGGATGTTCACTGAGCCCTCTGGCAGTTGCCGGTTGACGAGTCTCGACAACTCCAGCTTGGCATATGCTACGGCTCAGTGCACAACCTCCTCGTCAATTACACCTAGCGGCCCGGATGTGAGCCTAGATCGGCGGCGGACGTCAATGCCAAGCTCGCCAATTGGGCCCAGGTGGCCCCCGCGACAGTCACCAAGTGGGCGAATCGATGGTGCTTCCGTTCCGCGACGGGAATGCGCGCGATAAGAGCCCCAGACTTTGAGATCGTCGAGCCACTCGGATTGGGCGATCGGGGATCCGTTGTTAAACACCGTCGGGGTCTGGAAGTGGTTCCACCCCCCAGTGGCACCGGTTGCGTACGCCGGATTGAACCACTTCATCTCGCCGTCAATCCAGCCGTACAAGAACCCATCTGTCACGTTTGGCGACGAGCTCATTTTGGCGTGGATCGTAATTTGATGCCAGCGCCCATCCCCCAGCATCTCGGGGGTTACCTCTGGTCCATTGTTCTGAATGCCGGGCTTGGCCGTACCAATCAGGTGGTTTTCCGTATACAAGACTATGTGGTGGTTTTCAGAGACAAGCTGTAATCGCGCCCCAGAGACTGGGATAGATTAAGAACAGCTTCTTGGTCGCGCCCGTGCACTCGCCTGCTGTTCCCGCAGCTCTTGCTACGGACCAGTCGAATTGAAAATGCGCTTGATACCGCACGTGGTACTGAACATAGATCTCCTTGGTCGCGGAAAATCCGCGTTCGATCAGGTGATCGTCCTCGGAGCAGCCGGTTTCGTTGATGGCTGTTAGGTTCGTTTGCTTCGCCCAATCGATGCGGACGGCCGGCCAGTTCCATAGCCACCGGTGGCATTCGAGGAAGACCCCCGATTCTCCACTCATGTGGATGTACGTGGACATGAGCGCGGCCGTACTCGCATAACCCCAAAAATGGGCGTTCCAGATCGTTGAGCCGGAATCCGGTATCGGAGTCGGAAGCGTCGTTGGCCCCACGCCTGAGGAGGTGGAACGCAACCCGGTGCCGGTGGGTGCCTGACTCGAACACGCGGCACCGCAGAGCAACATTGCCAATGCAAGTCCAATCGACTTCATCCCTCGGCTCCTCCCGAACTGCCGTGTGACGGGTTCTACCCCGGCGGTTCGATGCGGGCCCTGCGGCCGACGAGTTTACGTCGAAGGCTCGCGGCGGCTCACACGTTTCGCGAATGGGAATCGGCGGGTCCCGCGGCGATGCAGTGGTGCTCCGCCGGACCGGATTCGCCCGGTCATCCATCCGTCCCAACTGTTGTAATCCGAACGCGTAAAATCGCCAGAGGGCCGAATCGATGATTCGTCGGCACGTGGGGGACGCCTGCCGGGCGGTACGGCCGGACTTCAGTCGGGTTCGATTTCCTTGAGCAGCTTGGCCGGGGAGCCTCCCGCCAGGGTGTACGGCGGCACGTCTCGGGTGACGATCGAGCCGGCCGCGATCACGGAATGGTCGCCGATCGTCACTCCGCGCATGACGATCGACCTGGTGCCGAGCCAGACGTTCTTCCCAATCACAACCGGGGCCGATTCCTCGAGCGTGAACGAATCGTGACGCAGTCGGCGAGACGGGGAGAGGGGATGACTGATGTTGTCGTAAATCTGGACCCCGCCCGCCACCATGGTGTCGTCGCCAATCCGGACACTGCGGGCCACACTGATCATGTTTTGAAAGTTGAGGCTGACCCGATCGCCGATGATCAACCCTGCTCCCTGCGATACCTTGAATCCCACCACCCAGGTGCATCGGCCACCAATCAGGAGGTCATCCCCAAGCTCGATCCGGCCGTCACCGAAGATCTGCGGCATGGCACCTTCCAGATGCAGGCGCTCACCGACACGGGCGCAGCGGTAGCGTAACAACGGCTCGCGATAGAACTTCTGGGCCAGCAGGGGCAGGAAGATGGCTCGCGCGTTTCGTTCGGCGTAGAGCAGCGCTGCCAGCGGGCGGAACACGGGGACGCGGAAGCCCAGCATCTTGCGCCAGGCCGGCCGAGCGTAGCGCAAGACCCCACGTCCCTGCCGGGCCGCGGTCATCAGGTCGTCCCAGGTCATTGCAAACCCTCCAGAGCTTCGACGAGCTTAGCCATCTGACGGTCTGTCGTCCATTCTTCCAGGATGGCCCCGCCCGCCGGCGTCCCCCGGGCTTCCAGCAATGCCTCCAGCGCCGTCGCCACGCCGGCCGGATCTTCGTCTGCCACCACCTGATGCCCGCCGGCTTGCCGCAGCATGAGTGCGCTCTCGCCCTCGTCGTCCGCCAGGGCCAACACCGGCACGCGGGTGCCAAGGTACTCATACAACTTGTTCGGAACCTGATCGGGCTGGCGCATGGCGAGCAACAGCAGGGCGTCGGCTTCGGTGATCAGCCGCTGGCATTCCGCGTGGGGAATCCAGTCGTGGAAGCGCACGAGATCCGTCAAGCCTCGACGCTCCACCTCCTGTTCGACGGAAATGCCGTGGAACCACTTGCACTGTCCGACCAATTCGACTTGCAGCTGGTCCGCTGCAAGCCCCCGTCGGTTGCGCAACATGGCCAGTCCCGCGAGGAACGGTCTGGGGTCGCGCCCGTAATAGAAGGTCCCCACGTGGATGATTCGGAAGGGTCCCGCGCGCTTTGACCGCGATGGTGGAAGTAGCGTATCGATGCCGTTCCGAACGAGCAGAAGCCGCGTGTCGGCCCGTTCGACCTTCCGGCGAAAGAGGCGATCGATCCCGTCCGAGACGGCGACGACGAGACTCGCGCGGCGGAGCGTGCGGCGCTCGAAGCGCCGCTCGAGGGCGTCGGTGAGTGCCGTGCGCACATGCCACGGTTTCCAGGCGTTGTCCGTCCATGGGTCGCGAAATTCAGCGACCCAGAAGGTCCTTGCCGAGGCAAGTCGAAGGCCCACCAGATGCATCGAGAAGGGAGGCGCCGTCGTGTACACGATGTCGCCACGCCGGAGCAGTGTTCGAGCCGCCCGCACGGCGGGACCAATGAATCCCTGACGGTCGTCCGGGAGCCAGAGCAGGGAGAAGATGGCGCGCTTCCAGAACGGGACCCGCGTGGAACAGTGTACCCGCCAGCCTCGCTTGCCGGCTTGGCGGATGGTGCGTCGGGCTTCGTCGGGCGCAAGCGCCGCTTGAGCGAAGCGTACCATTGGCGAGGATTCCAGCCGAGCGGAACCGTGATGATTCGAACCCCGTCCGCATTCTGCCGATCCGCGTTCCCTTCATCCGGCAGCCGGCAGGTGACGACGATCACCTCGAATCCGGCGCGTTGCAGGGCGCGTGCGACTTTGGCCGCACGAAAACCGCCGACCTCTGGGCTCGGCGGAAAATAGTAGGAAATCATGACCACCCGTCGCACGGAGGGTGAATCAGCGACTGGCATCACCACCTCTCCATATCCACGCGAATAGGGACCGCCAATCGCGGGTGCTTACGTAATAGTCGACACTCACGAGACCGGCCCGGGCGATGCGAGCGAGCGGCCGTCCAGGTTGTGCCGGGAACGCTTCCTGAAGGACGACATTGTAGCGCTCATCCGCGGGCTGTCCCGCGCCCCGTTAGAGTCTGAGTTAGGAACAATCAAGATCGAGCTGCATTGTCACGTCGTCGAAGAGGCGAAGATTGCTCGCGACATCCTCGGTTGGCAAGTCTTGCCACCAATCATGTCAACGTTCAGTAGAAGTGTCCCCTGGTTTAGTTCATTAGAAATGTCCCCTTGGTGTTGTTGGTATCGGGTGAGGATGCGTGTCTGGGGTCAGCGCTCCCTCGCGGCCCGGCGTTGGTCGTTGAGTTGGCGCCATGCCTGGCGCTGGGTGATGGGTGCGCCCAGCGGGCGCGTTGCGCGACCTGGGCGGCGCTCAGCGGCCGGCCGGCGCGCGTGTAGCCGGCGGGGCGCGCGAGGGGTGGGGGCGGCGGCGGTGCAGGCCGCGGCGGGCGCGGGGCCTCCAGGCCGAGCGGCGTCCACGCCAACTCGTGCTCCCGATCCGTGGTCGGCTCCACGACGACGAGGCGCAGGGCGCCGGCCGCGGTCTCGCGCACCAGCACGACCTGCCCGGGCCCGACGTGGCGCCGGGCCGCGCGCGTGGGCGTGACCTGCCGCGCCTGATGCTGGTACCGGACCACCCAGTCGTGGCGCAACCGGCGCTCCGTCTCGAGCACGAACACCGTGTCCAAGTCGAGCCCCCGCGGCACCGGCGTATGCGCATCGACGCCGCTCGCGGGCGCGACGGCGAAGCGGCGATTGTGGTCCGCCAGATAGGGCGTCGCGAGATACTGATTCGCGGCGGCAATCGTGGCGATCCCGCGCAGCCGCAGCTTCTTGATCAACCGGTCCTGCCCGGTGCCGTGATTGCGCTCCACGCGCCCCTTCGCCTGCGGCGAATGCGCCAGGATCACGGCGATGCCGAGCCGCTGACACACGCGCCCGAACTGCGTGCGCGGGGGCCGCCCGAGCAGCCGCTCGCGGCTCGTCGCCTCCCGCACGTAGACCGTCTTGCCGTCGACGTAGACCGCCCGCGGGATGCCGTACTGCTCGACCCACGCCCGGAGCAGCGTCAACGCCGCCCAGGTCGTCTCCTGCGCGGCGAACTGGCTCAGCTGGCGTCCCGTCGCGTCATCCACCAGGGACAGCAAGCAGGGCGCCGGGCCCCGCCCCTCGAACCAGTCGTGGAAGCTCCCATCGAGTTGCACCAACTCGCCAAAGGCGGCCCGCCGCGGCCGCCGCACGTGCACCGCCGGGGCGCGCCGCCGCCGGCTCCACAGCCCGTCGGCCAGCATCCACCGCCGCAGTGTCGGCACCGGCACCAGGTGCCCATGGTCCGTCCAGAGGTGCTCCGCCGCCAAGGTGGGCCCCAGGCGCTGCCCCGGCCCCCGGCCCGCCGTGCCGCCGTAGTGCGCCCGGACGAGCGCGAGGATCGCCGCGCGCCCCGCGGGCGGCCAGCCCCGATTCGAGGGCCGGCCCACGCTCCCGTGGCGCATCGCCCGGCTGCCGCCCGCCCGGTAGCGCGCCCACAACCGCTTGGCCTGCCGATAGCTCACGCCCAGCACCGGCGTCGCCTCCCGCAGCGTCGCTTGCCCCTCTCGGACCTGCTGCAGCACCGCCGCACGCTGCCGCTCCTTCTCACTCATCGCCGTCCGCTCCATGCCGCCTCCACGAGGAGGCGAATAGAGGGGACATTTCTACTGAACTATGAAGGGGACATTATCAGTGACGCATCACAGTCTTGCCACCAATCACGGTCCTGTATTCCCTCCCTCGCTGAAGTTGCAATCCGCCACGGTCCGGACGAGCGAAGTCCGGTCGTCCAATAGCACAGGATGACCGGACTTCGTTCAACTGGCAAGATGTCGTCAGACTCTGTTCGCTACTGGTGCCAGATATTGAGGTTGTCGAGCCACTCAGATTGCGCGATCGGAGAGCCTTGGTTGAACACGGTCGGCGTTTGCATCACATACCAGCCCGTATTGGATCCCGTCGCGTATGACGGATTTGACCACTTGAGATTGCCGTCGATCCACCCATACAGGAATCCGTCCGTGCTGGTCTCCGTTGAGCTCATCTTCGCGTGGATCGTGATCCGGTGCCACTTCCCATCGCCGAGCATCTCGGGCGTAATCTCGGATCCGACGTTCTGGATGCCGGGCTGCCCGGTCATCAATGACAACTGATTCTCGGTATAGAGCACGATGTGGTGGTTCTCCGCGAACATCTGGAGGCGCGGATGGGTGCCATCCGCCGCCTGGGTCGGGATGATCAGGAAGAGCTTCTTCGTCATGGCACCGCAACTTCCGGCCGTGCCGGCCTGTTGCGCCGCACGCCAGTCCATTTGGAAGCCACCCTGGTACCGGACATAGTACTGAACGTAGATCTCCTTCGTTGAGGTCCAACTGTGCTCAAAGAAGTGATCGTCCTCTGGACAGTTGGTGCGATCGGTTTGTTTAGCCCAGTCGACGCGTACCGCTGGTGAACCACCAAAGCCGCCGGTAGGGTCGAGGAAGACGCCGGATTCACCCGCCATGTGCGCATACGTCGACATAAGAGCGGATGTGCTGGCGTAACTCGAGAAGTCGTCCTGCCACAATGTCGTCCCAAAATTCGGCATCGGCTCTGTCGTCCCCGTCGGCGGCGGCGGCGGCGGATTGTTCGACGTTCCGCTCGTGACGACGATGGTAGCCGTGCCGCTCTTCCCACTGTTCGTGGCCGTGATCGTGGCCGTACCGGCGGAGACCGCCGTCACGCGTCCCGAAGAACTCACCGTCGCTACCCCGGTGGCACTGGACGACCAGGCCGGTGTCAGACCAGTCATGGCAGCACCATTCTGATCCTTGATGGTCGCCGTGAGCTGCTGAGTTGCCGCGAGGGCCAGCGTATCGGGGGTGGGGGTGACCGTCACTGAGGTGACGGTACGAACAACCGGCGCAGCGACCACGGTGATCTGCGCGCTGCCGGTGACGCTACCCGAGGTCGCCCGAACGGAGGCGCTGCCGGCGCCAACGCTGGTGGTGTAGCCGGAGCTGTTGACGGTGACCACGCCCGTGGCAGAACTCGCCCACGTGACCGTGCGCCCGGTCAACACGTTGCCGGCCGAATCCCGAACCGACGCCGTGAACTGATAGTGTTGGCCGACCGTATCGGAGACGGTGCTCGGCGACACGATGACCTGTGCCACGCTCGCGGCGGGCGCACTGGGCGTCGTGGCGGTCGCCACGTTGGAGAGCGGCCCGAAGACCGCGTTGTTGCTGATGGTGCCGCGGTACGCCACGACCTGGAAATCGTAGTCCGTGGCCGCTGCCAGCCCCGTCACGGTGCAGTTGATCGCGCTGCCGGCCGTGGTGCCGGTCACCGGTGTGCTGCAGGTGCCCGAGGAAACCGCGGCGGCGCTGCCCCAACTGATGGGGTGCACCGCGAACCGGACGTCATAGCTCGCGTTGCCGCCGGTGCCATCGCCCACGGCCGTGAACGACAACGTCGTGGCGGTCGGACTGGAGGCCACGGCGGCCAGATCCACGACCGTGCCGGGTAGGTTGCTGGTGGTGCCGGTCACATTCACCGACGCCACGCCCAGTACGCCGGCGCTGGTCGCCGAGATCGTCGCCGTGCCGACGCTCTTGTCCGTGCCCATCCCCGTCGTGTCGATGGCGATGACGCTCGGGGCGCTACTCAGCCACGTGACCGGGCGTCCGGTGAGTGCATTACCAGCCGAGTCATACGTCGCGGCGGCGAACTGGGTCGCCTGTCCGACCGCCGTGTTGGCCGGGTTGGGAGTCACGACGATCGATGCAATCGGCACGCCGAGGGCCGTCGTCTGGGCGGTCGCACTCACGCTGTCGACGGTTGCGGTTACGGTCGTCCGCCCGACGCCCCACCGCCTGGCCCGCCCCGTGCTGTCAATCCTGATGATGGTCGAGTCACGGGAAAACCAGCGCACTTTCCTGTTGGAGATCGGGAGGCCCCGACTGTCGTAGGCGGTTGCGGTGAACTGGGTCGAGCGGCCGATGCTGTCCGTGGCCGAGCTCGGCGAGATCGAAAGTGAGGCTGCCGAGCCGGCACCGTTCGTGCCAGAGACCAGGCTGGGCTGCGTGCTGTTATTGGAAGAGCAGGCGGCAAGCGCGAGCGCCAGAAGGACTGCGGGATAGGCGCGAACGCGGCCGTGCCGAGAGAGATACGGGGAGCGCATGGAGCGGATTTCCCCCCCGGGGACCGGGGGCATGGATCCAACTACTACCGGGATTCTGTTCCACACCCCGAGGGGTATGAAATGAGCCGCCTGCGCCGACGGTCTCTCGTCGGAAGCGCTGGCGGCTCGGCCGGCATCGCGAGTCTTCACTCGCTACAGCCCCGGAGCTCTGCGTCACCACCTTTCAGTGGCTTTGCTCTGAGCAGCGAATCCTACCGCTTGATCGGTGCCCCCTCTTACTCCCGAGGCGACCGGTGTGTTCCAACGAGTCACTGATGTTACCACCACTACTCGTCGCTGTATTAACGACCGAGATTCGGAAGGGTAACACTTGGTAACATCGATTATATGCTGTTAACTGGCAGAGATATGGACTAAATGACCTCTCAAAAAAACATATGCCATCAAGTGTGACTAAACTGGCCAGTTCCGAGTTTGGCCCGCCGGCAGCCCCGCATCGGCCGGTGACAGGGCTCACGCGGTACGAACCTTGCTTCGATCCACGTGCTGAAACCATGCGCTTACGATCGATTGAACCGTCAGGTGAGTGGTCCGGCGCTCCGCACGCCCAGAACGCTCGGTCGCGGCCTACATTCGATGTCTCGCATCCTCTCACTCCGCCCAACGAATGACAGCAAGTGAAATAGCCCTCGAGCGGATCCGTGGCCAGCGCATCGCGCACATGATCGAATCGGATGGCCCCGGCGGCGCCGAGCGCATGGTGGCTGCGCTGGCCGGTTCATTCGACCACGCCGGATGCCCCAGCATCGCGGTGCTTCCGGCTCAGGGCGAGGGCTGGCTGGCCAAGCAACTCGAGGGCACGCGTGTCGTCATCGACCACGTTGCGCTCGGCGGTCCCCCATCACCGCGCGTAGTCCTGGCGATCGCCCGGATGCTGCGTCGCCACCGCGTGGACGTCGTGCACAGCCATGAGTTCACGATGGCGGTCTTTGGCAGCGCGGCGGCTCGCCTCGCCGGCGTGCCGCATTTCATCACGATGCACGGCGGCCGCCACTATGCCTCGGCGGCGCACCGGCGATGGGCGATGAAGGCCGCGGCGCGCATGAGCGCCGGACTGGTCGGCGTGTCCGAAAGCGTGGCCACGCAGTTGCGGGACGATCTGCACCTTCGCGACGACCGCGTCACGGTCATCCCCAACGGCGTGCCTCGCCCGCCGCTGGTGAGCGGCACCCTGCGCGCGGAGTTGGGATTGGCCCCGACGGATCGTCTCGTGGTTGCGGTGGGCAATCTCTATCCGGTCAAGGGACACGACGTGCTCATCAGCGCATTGGCAGAGGTCGTGAAGACCGTTCCCGACGTGCACGTCGCGATCGCGGGCCGCGGAGACCGGCGTGACGCACTGCTGCGCCAGGCGGAGGAACTCGGGGTCTCTCCCCGCCTGCATCTGCTCGGCTACCGCGCCGATATCGCCAATATTCTGGCGTCAGGCGATGTGTTCGCGCTTCCGTCCCGCTCTGAGGGCCTGCCGCTCGCGGTCCTCGAAGCGATGTTCGCCGGCCTGCCGATCGTCGCGACCGACGTGGGCGATGTGGCCAGCGTCCTCGCCGAAGGCGCCGGCCTGGTGGTGCCGCCTGAAGACGCGATCAGCCTGGCCGGCGCGCTGCAGACCGTGCTGACCGACCGGAGTGTTTCCGAACGCCTCGGAGCGGGCGCGCTCCGGCGCGCCAACGCGGAATACGAGCTGTCTCGGTCGGTTGAACGATACGCGGCGCTCTTCGCGCGCCGCCTCGGCGTGGATCAGCCGGCGTAACACTCCAGCAGGCGCACGATGCTGCGCCGTTCGTCGAGCCGGGCGAGCGAGTGGGTCGGGAGCGTGATCAGTTCGCGGCAGATCTGCTCGGCCCCCGGCCACTGCCGCGTGTGTGCGGCCGGCATCAGGCGCGCCCGCACGGGCAGCAGTTCCCCCAGGGGGCTCGGATAGCCGGGGGCGACGCCGAGCGCGCGCGCCCGGTCAGGCTCGGCGAAACCGCTCAACGCGTGCGGGACGCGGATCGGGAAACGGAGGTAGCCGCCCTCGGAGCCTGGCACGGGCGCGACCGGCGATGCGAGAGGCGCCTGGCCAAGTTCGTCCAGATACCAGGCGGCCGTCTCGCGACGGCGCTCCGCCTCCGTGGCGGCGCTCGCGGCCGCGGCCATGAGGAGGCTCGCGGCCGCGGCCGAGAGTTGGCGCGACGCGGTAGGCGTGTGGTAGCGCGTTTCACCCAGGTGCAGCCAGGGCAGCGCCGCTGCCAGGGCAAACGCGGACGGGTGGACGAACGCGCTCATGGCGGTGGCGCGCGCCAAGGTCGACACGGAATGCTCGGATGCCATGGCGGCGTGCGCGAAGAGTTGGTCGAGGATCGGAACGGCCGCGCCGCGAGCGAGCAGGGCGCCACCGTTGCCGCCGGTCCAGCCCTTGCCTCGCCCGAAACTGAGCACGCTGAGTGACGCCTGGCGCCCGGCGATCTGGCCGCCCCACGAGCTCCCAAGACCCTGCGCTGCGTCCTCTACGAGCACGGCGCCGGACCGCGCCGCCGCGGCATGGAGCTCATCCCAGGGAACGGCCAGGCCGTATAGCGGCGCTATCACGACGATGCCGGCACCGGCCTCCATGGCTTCGGCAAGCGACTCCGGGTTGGGCGCCAGCGTGTCGGGCAGAACGTCGTACAACATCAGCGGCATCCCGGTGCCCACCGCCGCCGTGGCAAGGTCGAAGCACGCATACGCGGGCAGCGCGATGCCCGCACGATGCGCCGCCAGCCGCGCGGCCACGCGCAGGGCGAGTTCCAACGCGTGCGTCCCGCTGTCCAGCAAGGCCACGCGCTCCGCGCCGTACGTCGTCATCAGGTGCTCACGCAGCGCCGGCCGCGAATCGTGGCGGCGCAGCCCGTTAGCGGCGGCTCCTACGAGTGCACGGGCAGGGAGCGGCGAGTACGCGGGCGGCAGCGTCCGCCAGCGACGTGCCGCGCGAACGGGGGCAACCGCCGGCTCCGCACGAGCGGCCCCGGCCGGTCCCGTCGCAGGTGGCTCGGTCACGGCAACTGGGTGGCGATGATCGGCCCAAGCCGGTTGGTCACGGCGAGAGGGAGTCTTCGCCAGCAGGCCGAAGCCATGCGGAAGATGGGCTGGTCGGGCGATGGTGGTGCGCTGGAATCGCCCGGCGCCCACTGGGTCCAGGGTAGGGGAACATCCTGTCCGCCCCACTGGCGCTTGAACTTGTGCGTGCCGCCTCCCGGCGTGCAGCGCCCGAAATCGAAGGTGTGCTGGCCCGACGCGATGGCGCGCTGCATCAACGACCAGTACAGAAGCATGTTCGGCGCGCGCGCGTTGTATTCACGGAGCGCCGACGCCCACGTCAACTCGAACTGGCCGTTCCAGGTGAACCCGACGCCGCCGGCGATGGGCGTGGCCCCGTCGTAGACCACAGCGCACTCCGCCACGTCCGGGAACGCGCTCATGATTCCCTCGAACACGCGACGGGATAGCACCGGGGTGCCGAGCGCGCGCATGTTGCGGGTGAAGACTTCATAGAACGCGTCAACTTCGGCGGCGCCGAATCGCACGTCGAATCCCTCGCGCATGGCCCGTCGGACCTGACTTCGCAGCTTTGAAGAGAAGGCCTTCCAGAGCGGTTCCTCGGACTCCGGCAGGGGGAGGTGCACCGTGATCTTTCGATCCGTGACCCGCCCCCATTCGGGCGCGGAGCCGTAGTTCCGCAGCTCGACGAGGGTCACTTTGCGTCGGCGTCCCTCGCGTTCCGCCTCGGCCGCCAGCGCGGCCCGGGCTTCGGGCGTGCCCAGCGGCCCACCCGCATTCAGGAACGGCATCGAGATCAGATATTTGCCGAACAGACGGCTGCTCACGTGTACCAGCGGCAGCACGCCGGTGAGCGCGCCGCGCTCATCGCGCAGCGCGAGCGGCACGACCTCGTGGCCGAAGACGTCGCTCATGATCGGCCACCACCCGGCCAGGTGGGCGAACGTCCCTTGGTGATCCGCGCCGACGAACGCATCCCACTCCTCCGCCGGGCCGGTGAACGGGGAGACGGCGTTCACAGCTGGTCCACCGTTTGTGCGATGGTCGTGAACCGGAACTCCGTGAGCAGGCGTTCGAGGCGCGGCATGGTCCGCGTCATGCCGCCGTAGTGGCGGACGCGCGTAGCCCAACCCACCGGCATTCGCGGTTGATCCGGATCGATTTCCCAGGGGTGGATGTAGAAGGTGCCCGGCACGCCGCGCCGATCGCATGCTGCGAAGGCGGAGCGAACGAATGCGTACGGAAAGAGCCGGAAGTACGCGCCGCCGGCCGCCGGCAACGAAAGGCCCGACCGGCGCCAGGTGGTTGGCGGGACTTCGGCCAGGCGCCCGCTGGGACGCTCCAGCCAGTGTGGGTCTGGCTGCGCCGAGGCGTATCCATACCCGTCGGGTCTCCAGATCGGGAACAGGCTCGAATCGTACGCGTAGCCTTCCTCAAGCAACACGTCGAGGGCCCATTCGAGTCCCGGCACGATGGAATAGCTCGGGGCGCGGAATCCCCGCACGGGCTGCCCGGTGGTGTCCTCGAGCAACTGTTTGCTGGTTCGGACGGATTCCCTGAATTGGTGCGGTGCCTGCTGCGTAACGCGCCGGTGGTCCCACCCGTGCGAGGCGATCTCGTGTCCGCCGGCAGCGATGGCCTTTATCAGCTCCGGGTCGCGTTCCGCCACCCATCCGAGGACGAAGAAGGTCCCGGTGGCGTCGTGGCGGGCCAGCAGGTCAAGCAGTCGTCGAACGGCATCGGCGGATCGGCGTTCAAGCCCGTCCCAATCCGAACGATCCACCACGCGCTCGAATGCCGATGCGTGGAAATACTCCTCCACGTCGACCGTAAAATGGTGCTGCGTCATGCCAGCGCTCGATGCAATGGATGTGCCGTGGACGCTACGCCATGGTTGTGGCGCCGCCGCAACATTTATCGGCAGTCGGCGTCCTATTTCGGTGTGGTGGTCGATGACCCCGACCCATCGAGTATAGCACCCGCCAACTCCTCGGCGCACCGTTCGATGCGGGCGTACACTCGGTCGAACGTCTCCACGGGGAGTTCCACGGGATCCATAATGGTGCGTCCCTGGGAGGCGCTCGGATCGAAATCTCCGAGGAGGACCACCTGCCCTGGTGGCTTCCCGAATCGCTGGCAGATGTCGCGCGCTTGACGGGCATCCATGGTCACTACGAGGTCGGCGGCCTGGACGATGCCTGGCTCGAGGATCCGCGAGCGATGGTCGGTCATGTCGATCCCGCGACCGGCGGAGGCGAGTAGGGCATTGGCGGGTGGCTGGCGTCCCGGACCGATGAATCCGGCGGAGCCGACGCTGACCGCGGCCCCATTCAACTCGCGGCGGATGGCCGCCTCGGCAAACGGGCTTCGACAGATATTTCCATGGCACACGACGAGGATCGATCGCGGCCGTGGATTGCGGGCCGCCGCCGCGCGCGCCGAGCGTCGGCGGAAAGCGTGTAAGGCCCGGTCCTGGATGCGCCTGGATGCAGACAGCACCGGATGCAGCAGTTTTCGCACGGTCATGATCGCGAGGGAAGGCGAACCGAGAGTGGTCCTGGGGGCTAGACTGACGTGAGTCTCACCCAGCCTCCGCGCAAGATTCGGGCCGCCGCAGCCGACGGATCAGGCGCTCGGTGAATGCCGCCGAGCACCGCTCGATGCGCGCAAACACGCGGTCGTAGGTGCCTGCCGGCTGGCCGAATGGATCGCCGATCGCCCGTGGCGCCGCCTCAACGGGATCAAAGTCGCTCAGGATGAGCACCTGGCTCGACGGCTTCCCGAATCGCCTTCGGATCTCACGCGCCTGGGCGGCATCCATGGTGACGACCAGGCCGGCGGTGCGCACCATGGCGGCGGTCAGTGTGCACGACCGATGCGTGGAGAGATTCACGCCGCGCCGATTGGCGGCGACGATGGCCTCCGGCGGGGAACGTCGTCCGGGGCCCACGAAGCCGGCCGATTGCACCGGGATGCCCGCCCGGGCCAGCCAACGCCCCATAATCACCGCGGCAAAGGGGCCGCGGCAGACATTGCCGTGGCACACCACGAGCACTGACGACACCTGGTGAGGTCGTGAGATCACGACCTGCGCTGCATAGCGCCGTACCTGGTGCAGCACGAGATCCGGTGCCTGTCGCACCGCCGTCAACAGCGAACCCACTGAGTGCCTCTATGTTGCCTGAGGTCGCGCCCCAGGGCGGGCGTCGTGCGTCGCCTGGGGGGCGACCTCTGATACCGCTCTCAGGGCCGTCGGTTCCCGCCGTAGCCGGCACGTCGGCCGAAATGCCGATGTGCGCCGCTGGAACAGGATTGCCGGGCGCGAATCCCGCCGCCGTGGCAGCCTCTTGAGGCACGGACATTGCGACTCTGCTTCCGGAGGACGAACTTTACGGCGATGACACACAAGATGAATTCATCCAAGACGCCCGCCGACCCGCAGGAGATCGTCGAACAACCGACGCCGAATGCTGCCGGGGCGGGCCCGATGGGGCAGGATCCCCCGGCGGGAGACGTCGCGGCCGCAGGCGCGACGGTGGCCGGCCTGGAACGCGAGCTCGCCGACCAGAAGGACAAGCTGCTTCGGCTCGCGGCCGAGTATGACAATTTTCGCAAGCGCACGGTGCGCGAGCGGCAGGATGCGGAACTGCGCGGCATGGGTCTGTTGATTCGCGGGATGCTCGACGCGCTGGACGACCTGGGCCGATTCGCGCACGTCGATCCGGCGACCGTGGACGCGGCGACGGTGGTGCAGGGCGCCGACATGGTGGAGAAGAAGTTGTTGAAGACGCTGGCGGGGCACGGGCTGGAGGTGCTGAACCCGCTCGGGGAACAGTTCAACCCCGAGGTGCACGAAGCGGTGTCGGCCGTCCGTGCCGAACTGCCCGAGGAAGATCACCGTGTCGCCCAGGTCTATCAGGTGGGCTACCTCTTCAATGGCCAGTTGCTTCGCCCCGCTCGCGTCGTCGTGACGCAGTGGCACGACGAACCGTAGCCAACCCGCATGCCGCCATCCAAGGACTACTACGCCGTACTCGGCGTGCCCGCTTCCGCCAAGCAGGAAGACGTCAAGAAGCAGTACCGGAAGCTGGCGAAGAAATTCCATCCCGACGCGAATCCGAACGACCCGAAGGCTGCCGAACGCTTCAAGGAGATCTCAGAAGCGTACACGGTGATCGGGGATGCGGAGAAGCGCAAACAGTACGACGAGATGCGCCGGCTGGGCGCGTTCGGCGGCTTTTCCCCAGGGCGGGGGCCGCGCCCATCGTCGAGTGCACCGGGGGGTGGGGCCCCACCCGGCGGATTCAAGTTCGAGGATCTGGGCGATCTCGGGGGACTCGGTGGGTTCGGGGATCTGTTCAGCTCGATGTTCGGGGGCGGGCGCGCCCGCTCCCGGGGGCCCGAGCGCGGTCAGGACGTCGAGCGATCGCTCGAGGTGCCATTCCGTACCGCCGCCACTGGCGGCAAGGTGCCGGTGGATCTCGAGTTGACCGAGGAGTGCGAGACCTGTCACGGCTCGGGAGGTGCGCCGGGCGCCAAGTTCCAGACCTGTCCCGAGTGCGGCGGGCGCGGCACGATCTCGTTCGGTCAGGGTGGGTTTGCCGTCCAACGCCCCTGCCCGCAGTGTCTTGGGCGCGGCCAGGTGCCGAGCGAGCGATGCCCCACCTGCGGCGGCAACGGCGAGGTTCGGGCTCGACGCAAGGTGCTCATCAGCGTTGCCGCGGGAGCCGACACCGGGACGCGGATCCGGCTCAAGGGGCAGGGGGGGCGCGGGGCCCGCAACGGCCCTCCCGGCGATCTGCTGATCACCATCCAGGTGGCCCCCGATCGATTCTATGCGCGCGAGGGACTCGACCTGGTGGCCAAGGTGCCGATCAACATCGCCCAGGCCACGCTCGGCTCGAAGGTCGGGGTGCGGACGCTCAACGGGAAGAAAGTTGCCATCCGCATTCCTGCGGGTACGCCCTCGGGCAAGCGATTCCGAGTCAAGGGGCAGGGGGTGGAGAAGGACGGCGCTCGTGGTGATCTGATCGTGCAGGTCGAGGTCACGATGCCCGAGAAGCTCACACCCGATCAGGAAAAGATGATGAAGGAGTTCGCGGAGGCTGGGGGGCTGAAGTACTGAGGCGCCTCACCGCCTCACCGCCTCACCGCCTCACCGCCTCACCGCCTCACCGCCTCACGCCAGCACCGGCAGCGCTTTCCGCGCCGCGGATTCGATCAGCCCGCCGCCCAACACCTGATCGCCGAGGTAGAACACCGCCGACTGTCCCGGCGTGATCGCGCTCACCGCGTCGTCGAGGGCGAGTTCGATTTCGTCGCCGTCCAGACGAACGACCTCGGCGCGGGCGGCCGGCGCCCGATGACGTACCTGGACGCGCACGCGCGCTCCCACTGCCGGCGGGTCCATCAGCCAGTTCACGGCGCGCGCCACGAGGCCGTGGCCGAGCAGGTCGTCGCGCGAGCCGATCACCACGGCCCGATCGGCGGGACGGATGGCCACGACGAACATCGGCTCGGCGAAGCCTCCGGGCAGCCCGCGTCGCTGGCCGATGGTGAATCGTGCGTGCCCGTCGTGCGTGCCCACGACTTCGCCGCTGGTCAGTACGATGGGGCCCCGCGACAGGCTTGGCGCACCGGCCCCGAGCTTCGCGCGGATGATCTTCGTGTGGTCGCCGTCGGGCACGAAGCAGATGTCCTGGCTCTCGAGCTTGTCGGCCACCACCTGGAGCCCGAGCCGGCGGGCCACGGCGCGCGTTTCGTCCTTGGTCTGCGTTCCCACCGGCAGCAGCATGCGCGTGAGCACGCCTCGATCGATGCCCCAGAGGAAGTACGACTGGTCCTTCGCCCGGTCGAGGCCCCGGAGCAGGACGCCGTCGACGACCCGGGCGTAGTGGCCGGTTGCGATCCAGTGCGCATCGACGCCGTCTGCCCGGTGCACCAGATCGCGGAACTTCGTGAACGTGTTGCAGCGTACGCAGGGAATCGGCGTGCGGCCGCGGGCATACTCGTCGACGAAATCATCGATCACGTCGTGTGAGAACGCGCTCTCGAGATTGAGGACGTAGTGCGGAATGCCGAGCGCGTCGCACACGCGGCGCGCGTCGTTGATCGAGTCCAGCGAGCAGCAGGGGCGGTCCACGACCTCGTCGCCGTAGCAGAACAGCTTCATCGTCGCGCCGACGACGTCGTAGCCCTGCTCGACGAGCATGGCCGCGGCCACGGACGAATCGACGCCGCCCGACATGGCGACCAGCACGCGCTCCTTCATGCGTCGCGTCCGCACCGGCTCACGCGGCGGATGCCGCGGTGCCGCGGGCCTTGGCGACGAGCGTGGGGAAGACGGTGGCGACACGGTCGACGGCCGCCTCGTCGGTGAGCGCGCCGAGGCTCATGCGCACGGCGGCGCCTGCCAGCGCCGGCTTCACACCGATGGCCGACAGCACGTACGATGGTGAGTTGGCGCCGGTCTGGCATGCTGAGCCGCCCGAACACGCGATTCCCTGGAGGTCGAGCGCCATGAGCATCGACTCGCTCTCGGTGCCGGGCACCGACACGTTGAGAATGTGCGGGGCCCTCGGCGCGCCGCGCGCGTGCACGACGAGGTCGGGGATTCGCGCTTCGAGCATTGCCTGCAAGCGGTCGCGCAGGGCGGCAAGGCGCGTCGATTCCTCCTCGCGCTCCGCGACGGCCAACTCTGCGGCGGTCGCGAGCGCCACCGCGAAGGCGACGTTCTCGGTGCCGGGGCGGCGTCCGCGGTCCTGCGACCCCCCATGGAAGAGCGGTTCGATGGCCGTGCCGCGCCGGATGAACAGGGCCCCGCAGCCCTTGGGGGCGCCGATCTTGTGCCCCGAGATGGAGAGCAGATCGACGGGCACCGTCGACGTATCTATCTGGAGCTTGCCGAACGCCTGTACCGCGTCGGTGTGGAAGAGCGCCCCGCGCTCGTGCGCGACGGCCGCGAACGCCGGCACCGGCTGGATGGCCCCCATTTCGTTGTTCACCCACATCACGGAGGCGATGGCGACGTCGGGGCGGACCAGCTCCCCGAACGATGCGGCGTCGGCGACGCCATCCGGGGTCATGCGAACGAGTCGCTCTTCGGCACCCTCATGGGCGGCCGCGTGGATCGCGTCCAGCACTGCCTTGTGCTCGATGGGCGTGGCGACGACGGCCGTCTTGCCTTGCGAGCGCGCCGCACGCCAGGCGCCGAGCACGGCGAGGTTGTCGGACTCCGTGCCCCCCGAGGTGAAGCAGATCTCGTCCACGCGCGCCCCAAGGCACCGGGCCACGCGTTCCCGCGCTTCGTCCAGCGCGACCCGCGCGTCGCGGCCCCACCGGTGCGCGCTCGACGGGTTCCCGAAGCGCGGGCCGTAGAACGGCTGCATGGCGTCGAGCACCTCCGGGCGGACCGGGGTGGTGGCGGAATGGTCGAGATAGATGGGGGCCGGCATGGGCAGAAATATATGGCCGGCGGCTGGGCGGGGCGAATACAGATGGCGCGATCAGCGGCCGTAAAATTTCGCACGTACGGCCCAGAGTTCTGGGAAGAACCGCTGCGACACCGTTCGGGCCAGATAGCGTGCGCCGAGGGTTCCGCCGGTGCCACCGGTCTCGGGGCCGAGGATGCGCTCCACGAGCATCACGTGCTTGAACCGCCATTCCACGAACTGCTGCTCATACTCGAGCAGTCCCTCGGCGAGAAAGAAGAGCATGCCCGGTCCCGGTCCCGTATACAGGCCTTCGAGGGTCGTGCCGTTTGCCTGCACCAGACCGAGAAACAACTCCTGCAGGGTAGGGCGGTCCAGGGCCCGCTGCACCTGCTCAGGAATCTCGCCATGCTCCCGCAGGGCGTGCATGAAGTGTTCCCCACGCAGCCCGCTGGCTGCTTCGAGGACGCGAAACTGCACGCTCTGGGAGCCGCTCGAGGTGCCGAGAAACTCTCTGAACTGCGCGAAGTGTTGGGGCGGGAGCGCATCCAGCGAACTCAGCTGGGACGAGACGATGCGCATGATCGTGTTGAGTCGGCGCACGTGCCAGTTGGCGAGGCCGGGATCGTTGCCCTCGAGCGCGCCGACCAGGCCATCGATGTCGTGGAGCAGCACCTTGAACCACAGTTCGCTGGCCTGGTGGACCACGATGAACAACAACTCGTCCGGGTGCTCGGGCGTCGAGCGGGCCCGTTGGAGCGAGAGCAGCTGATCCAGCGCGAGGTACGAGGGATAGTTCAACTCGCCCGGCAGGTCGGCTTGGCTCAAAACGTCGCGACCTCGAGCGCCGTGACGTCGTCCACCCGCATGGTCTCGGTGGTGAAGAAGGGTTCACCGTACCGGGTCCTGATGAGCGTTCCGTAATAGGCCGAGTAGTGCCGCACCACGTCGTACAACGGTTCGCCGTTGGGATAGACCTCGCCGGCCTGAACGGTGTCGTCGAACTGCGAGCCGTAACAGCGGATCGCGTCGAGCTTGCGCTCGAATACCTCGGAGATGTCCACGACGAACGTCGGCCGTTCGAAGTCCTGCCGGTAGGTCACCGCGTGGATCACCTTGTGCGGACGATGCTTCGGTATGCCGGGGGCCACCTTGGCCAGGCCGGCCACGAAGCAGGCGTCGCGCACCAATTGCGCCGCCGCGATGTGATCGGGGTGTCGGCCCTTGAGAGAGGGCGCGATGACCACGCGCGGCTTGAGCCGTCGAATCACCTCTGCCACCATGGCCCGCGTTTCCGGCGTGTTCACGATGCCAGCGTCGGGAAGGCCGAGGTTTTCACGTATCGAGACGCCGAGGATCTCCGCCGCGCGTTCCGCCTCCTCGCCTCGCACGTCGGCCGAGCCGCGCGTTCCGGCTTCGCCCTGAGACAGGTCGAGGATCCCGGTGGTGCGGCCCCGGCCGGCGGCGACGAGCAGGGTGCCGCCACAGGTGAGTTCGACGTCATCGCGATGGGCGGCGATGGCCAGGAGATCGATGGGCATGGGAGGAGAATATAGGGCGAGGTGGAGCGGGTGAAAGGCGGCGCGGCGGGTTCGCTTCACCGCGCCACCCTCACTCGTAGCGGAGTGCCTCGACCGGATCCAACCGCGCGGCCCGGAGCGCCGGCAGCACGCCGAAGGCCAGTCCGATCCCCACCGATACCCCCACGGCGGTCAGCGTCAGCGCTACGGGGGCCGCGGCGTTGATGCTCATGGCCACGGTCACGACCCGGCCGAGGGCGATGCCGACGACGATGCCGATCAGGCCGCCGACGCCGGTGAGCGTAGCCGCTTCGACCAGGAACTGCTGCATGATGTCGCGTCGCGTGGCCCCGACCGCCTTTCGGAGTCCGATCTCGTGGGTGCGCTCGGTCACGCTGATCATCATCACGGCCATCACGCCGATGCCGCCCACGAGCAACGCCACCGCGCTGAGGACGATCATCACGAGAAAGAACACGCCGGTGAGCTTGTTGAACACGTCGAGGATCTGATCCTGCGTGAGGAGGTCGAAGGTGTTGTGATCCGCCGGGTGCAGCCCGCGCGATTCGCGCAGGGCCACGATCACGGCGCTCTGCGCGTCGTCGAGCGTGACGCCGGCGCGTGGTTTGACCGGGATGAACACCATGTTCGTCTTGTCGAGCGTGAACTGGTGATCGAGCGTCAGGTACGGCACGATGGCCATGATCTGCTGGCCCGGCGGATTGAAGATGTTGGCCGCCGGCTGGTACAGACCGATCACCTGCGCGGGCCGGCTCCCGATGTGGACCCACTTGCCGATCGGGTCGATGCTGCCGAACAACTTCTGCGCCACGTCCACGTCGACCACAGCCACCGACTGGCCGCTGGTCTCCTCGCTGTGGGTGAACCATCGGCCTTCGGTCAGGCTGCCGCCCTGGATCTCGGTGAAGTTGGCGTCGGCCCCGACGACCACCTGCGGTTGGGTCCGGACGCCCGCGTATTCCACGCGGGCGATGTACTGGCCCCACATGCCGGCGTACGCGATCTCCGGCAGCGCCTGGATGCGGCGCGCCTCGGCGACGGAGAGGTCGGGGCGGTCGCGCACCCACCGCGGCAGATCCTGCGGGTTGAGCGGCGTCTGGGAGAACACCTTCATCACGTAGAACGTGGTCGGGCCGGCAATCTTGATGGTGTCGATGATCTGCTGCTGGATGCCCTGGACGATGGACGCCATGGCCATGACCGTCGAGACGCCGATGACCACGCCGAGAATGGTGAGCCCCGAGCGCAGCTTGCTCACACGCAGCGAGTCGAGCGCGACGGCTACGTTCTCGCGGAAGCTGTCGACGAAGCGGGTCCAGACGCTCATCGCGCGGCCCTCAGTCGGCGTGGAGGGCGGCGACGGGATCCAGGCGCGCCGCGCGCGCCGCCGGGTACACGCCGAAGATCACGCCGACACCGGCACCGAGCGAGAGGGCCAGCCCGACCGACCAGAGCGTGACCCGGGCCGGCAGGGGTGAGAGGACCGTGATGGCCTGCGCGAACATGAAGCCGGCGCCGGCTCCGAGTGCTCCCCCGAGGGTGGCCAGCATGATCGCCTCGGCGAGGAACTGCCGGCGAATGTCGCGCTGCGTGGCGCCCACCGATTTGCGGATTCCGATCTCGTGCGTGCGTTCCCGGACCGCCATGAGCATGATGTTCATGATCACGATGCCGCCGACCACGATGCCGATGGCCACGACGGCGGGCACGACCGCGAACAGCACCGCCGTGAGCTTCTTCCAGAAGGCGACGAAGGCCTCGGACGTCTCCACCGAGAAGTTGTCGGGCTGGCCGGGCCGCAGGTGGTGCGCCACCCGCATCGCGGCCTCCGCCTCCTGCATGCCGCGCTCGATGCCGGCGGCGGTGGCCATCTTGACCGACACCTGCGTGGTCTTGCGGCGGCCGTACACCGATTCGAAGGTCGTGATCGGCATCAGCGCGAAGCCGTCGAACGATTGGCCGAGTACGCTGCCCTTGGGCGCGATCACCCCCACCACGGTGAACTGCTCGCCGCGAATGCGGACGGTCTGCCCTACCGGCGAGACGCCGACGAATAGATTCTTGGCCACGTCCGCCCCGATGGCAATCACCGATCGTCGCTCGTGGACGTCGACATCGTTGATCGGCTGGCCGGCCGTGAACCGGTAGTCCTGAACGGTCTGATACGGTGGCGTGATGCCGAACATGAGCACGCTGCCCAGGGTCCGGTCGCGCCAGATCACGTCCGAGCGCGGCGTCGGATAGCCGGAGGTCAATCCAACGGCCTCGGCGTCGGGCAGCGCAGCGGCGACGGCCTCGGCGTCCGCCATCGTGATCGGGGGACGCCGTCGTGCGCGTTCCATCTCGTCGTCGGAGATGAGCCCGATCTGAATGGGCTCGCGCCGCACCATGAACGAGTTGGCACCGACCATGTTGTCGGCGATGTTCTCCTTCACGTAGGCGTTCATCCCCTGGATGATGGCGACGACCGCGACCAGAAACGCGACGCTCACGACGATGCCGAGCAGCGTGAAGAACGAGCGGAGCTTGCTCACGCGGATCTGGGTGAACGCCGTCAGGAGGACGTCGGCGAAGCGCATCCCTAAAGCTACCACGACCGGGGGAAGGGGCGAACGCCAAACTACACAACGGCTACGACAGGCTGTGCGCTGTCGGCTGACAGCCGTCCGCTGACCGCAACTACACCGTTACGGTTCTGCCGACCTACCGATTCACTCGTATCGCAGCGCTTCCACGGGATCCAGACTCGAGGCCCGGACCGCCGGAAGCAAACCGAACACCACGCCGGCGACGGCGCTCCCCGCCAGGGCGATCATGATGGCCAGGGGAGGCGTGCTGGCGTCGATCGGGGTGGCATGGCGCACGATGTACGTAAGGCCGCCACCCACGGCCAGCCCCACGATGGCCCCGAGCGTGGTCAGGGTGGCCGCCTCCACGAGGAACTGCCAGAGGATCACCCCGCGGGTAGCGCCCATCGCCTTGCGCACGCCGATCTCGCGGGTGCGCTCGGTGACGCTGATCATCATGATCGCCACCACGCCAACCCCCCCCACCAGCAGGCCGATGGCCGACAGCGTGATCATCACCAGGAAGAACACGCCGACGATCTTGTTGTACAACTCCATGATCTTCTCCGGCGTGGAGACGAAGAAGTCGTTGGTGGTGGCCGGGCGGAGGTGGCGGCTGATCCGCAGCTGCGCGATGGCCTGGTCCATGACCGCGTCGCGATTGGCGCCGGGCACGGGCTTCACCGTCAGGTCCATCCACCGCAGGCTGAAGTTGAGGCGCCGGTAGGCGCTGAGCACCGGCACAACGACGACGCCATTGTCGCCGGCGTCGAAGGCATTGGCGATCGGGTTGTACACCCCGATGATCGTGAAGTCCTGCCCGCCCAGCCGCACGTGCTTGCCCACCGGATCGGTGCCGAGGCCCAGCCGGTCGACGACCTTGCTGTTGACCAGCGCCACGGTGGCGCCGGCATCGTTCTCCTGCGGGGTGAAGTCCCGGCCCTGCGAGATGTCACCTCCCGTGACGTCGAACCAGCCGGGCGTGTAGGCGTTCACCGACACGCCGTTCAGTTCACGATCCGCGAACTTGATACCGGCGCTGCTTCCCACGTGTGCGGTCACTTGCTGCACGTCGGGCAGGGCGCCGATCAGCTTGGCCTGGTCCAGCGTGAGCGACGGATTGTGCCGCCACGGACACGAATCCGCGGACCCGGTGCAACTGTTGATCTGCGCCGGCCAACGCGTGATGAAGAATGTGGTCGGGCCGGAGGCGGCAATGCTCTTGGAGACGCCGGCGTTGATGCCATGCACGGCGGCCGACATGACCGTGACCACGAACACACCGACGGCGATTCCGAGAATGGTGAGCCCGGCCCGGACCTTGTTCGACCGGATCGAATCGAGAGCCATCCGGATGCCTTCGAAGAGGGCCGAGACTCTGGCGACGATGTTCTTCATGTCAGTCCGCCCGGATGGCGAGGATGGGATCGAGCCGCGACGCGCGGCTGGCGGGATAGGCGCCGGCGACGATGCCGACGCCGGCCCCGACGCCCACGGCGACCAGGATGGACCAGGGGGCCACGGCGGCCGGCAGCGGCGACACCAGCGCCACGAGTTTGGCCAGGCCAATGCCGAGTCCCACGCCGAGTAGCGCGCCGAAGGCGCTCAGGGTGGCGCTCTCCACCAGGAACTGCGACAGGATGTCGCGCCGGCGTGCGCCCAGCGATTTGCGGATGCCGATTTCCCGCGTTCGCTCGGCCACCGCCACGAGCATGATATTCATGATCACGATGGCGCCCACCACGAGGCCGATCGCGGGCAGCACGATACCGGCCAGGACGAGATACTTCTTGATCGTCTCCCACTGCGACAGCGCCGAGGCCGAACTCTCCAGCACGAAGTTGTCCTGCTGCGCCGGATGGAGTTGATGCCGACGACGCATGACCTCGCGCACGAGCTCCTGGATCGGTTGGTAGGTGGCGGTGGTCGGGGATTGCACGAGCACGCCGTACAGATTCCGCCGGCCGCCCGTTACGCGGGAGAGCTCGGAATTGAACGGCGCCTGCACCTGACGGTCGAGGTTGAGCCCGAAAACCGTCCCCTGGTGCGCGAGCACCCCGATCACCTGGAAGGGGAAGCGGCCGATCCTGATCGTCCGGCCGATCGGGTCGAGGTTGGGGAAGTACTCCTTCGCCAGCGCGTCTCCGATCACCGCGACGTCGGAGCCCAGGGCGTCCTCCTCCTCGGTGAACGCGCGTCCCTCGACGATCTGGAGATCCTTGATCAGGAAGAACTGCGGGGACACCGCCTCCGCCATTACCTGGGCGCCACCGCTGGCGTACTGGGAACTCACGTTCATCCATTTGATGTCCTGCAGCGCCCAACGCGCGCCGTCAGGCAGGGCCGCCTTCACGGCCAGGCCGTCGCTGACCGAGATCTTCGGCCGCTCCTGCCACTCTTTCCACTCGGCATCGGTGACGTTTCCGGTCTGGATGTCGGGGAAGGGCCGGAGGTTGAAGGTGTTGATGCCGAGAAACTTGCCGGCGAAGTCCTGCTCGACGTAGACGCTCATGCCCTGCACGATCGAGACGACCGCGATCAGGAAGGTCACGCTGATCATGACGCCGAGCAGCGTGAAGAAACTCTTCAGTTTCTGGACCCGAATCTGGGCAATGGCCAGGCGGATGGATTCAAAGAATTGCACGGCGCCCCGCGGCTGGAAGTGGATCGACGCTTCCCCTACGGTAGGGCGCCCCGGCTGGTGTCAACGGGAGGGTCTCGGGCCGGCGGTGGCGCGGGGGGCCGGCTCTCGCCGCCCCGGAAAGGCGTGTGGCCCGGGGAGCCACGGAAAACGGGCGGGGGTGCCGTGGCCCCCGCCCGTTCCGAAAACTCCTGGCTGCCGGGTCTACTTCGGCAGGCGCATCTGGCCGCCACCGGCAACAATGCTGAACTCGTCGCGCCGGTTTCGCGACGAGCAGGACTCCCGCCGCTGGGTGCAGACCGCGTGCGACGCACGGTTGTCCACGATGTCGACGCGATTGACGCTGATGCCGTGGGCGACGAGGTAGCTCCGGGCCTGCTCGGCGCGGAACCTGCCCAGGAGGTGGTTGAACGCGTCCGACTCACTGGGGTCCACATTCCCTTCGACTCGGATGCGCACATCCGGATTGGCCTGGAGCACCCGGAGTTTGGCATCGAGCGCCGCCTTGGCGTCGGCATCCAGCGAGAACTGGCCGAGATCGAAGAAGACCCTGGTCTCGAGTACTGCCCGGGCACGGACCGTTTCGATGGCGCGCGCAGCTGCCGTGACCGAGTCCTCGTGGGCTCGTGCCGCGGCGGCCGCGATGGAATCGGCCCGCGCCCGTGCGGCGGCTGCCGCCGCCAGCGCTCGCTCCGCGGCGTCGATGCTGTCCTGATTCACGAGCGGTTTGGGTGGCGGTTGGTCGATGACGAAGTTGGGCGGAGCGCACATGGCGACGGTCACGCCGGCCGCCGTGTTCTCGGCGCACAGCAGTTCGTAGAGCGCGGAGTAGGTGGCCCGGAATTCCTCGGGAGGATGGCTGAGGAACGCCGCGCTGGCGCTGTTGACGAAATCGCGAAAGGCTGCCTCGGCTTCGTCCACCGCTACCGTGGAGATACGCGGAAGACTGCGCGCAGCGGACGCCGCCAACAGGCGTGATGGCGCCGCACCGTTCTCGGCGTCGGGACCGCCCGTCGGGTCGGTCGGCGACGGGGCCACCCAGGCCCGGAGGTCGGGACCGCCGGGCTCACCCGGAAGCGAGGCAGTAGTGGTGTTGCTGAGCAGGCCCGCGAGGGCCGACACCAGGCGGTCGATCTGCGCGGCCGACGCGCCGCTGGGGCGGAAGGCGCGCGCGATGGCCGTCCGGGCATCGGCTGTGGGCGTCGTCGAGCCGCGCATGAGAAGACCCAGCGCCTGGACACTCCGACCATACGTGGTGAAGCCGCCGCCCGCGATCGTTCCGGCGTCGAGCGAGACGCCGAGCTTGAACGCCATTCCTCGCATGGCGGCCGTCACCAGGGTGAGGTTCGCGGCCGGGACGCTGGCCCGGCGACCGAACGGCCCCATCAACGCCGAACTGGCGACGCTCGCACCCGAGAAGTCGGAGACGGTTCCGGTCTGCGCGACGGCGGTGGCGGCGATCGCGCACAGGCCGAGAATCGATCCCGCCGACGTCAGCATTCTGGTCGTCTTCATGCGATCTCCCGGTGCGGGTTAGCGGAAGAATTGCGAGAAGTGAAAACCATAGCCGACCCCGATGACGAAGCGCGCGGTGGGATTCGCGCGGCTCAGAACGTCGGCCATGACCGGCGTCAGCACGATCGGAACCCTCGGGAATGGCGCAATCGACAGCCCGACGGCGAGATCCTGCCCGCTGAAGTCCGCGATGAACGACGTGCTGGGCGCGAGCCGGAGGCCGCCACTCGCGAAGATGCCCACGCCGGTGGTGTCCGGGCGTCCCGTGTACCGATCGCCCACCCACGGGCGGAACCGTCCGGTGCCGAGCCCGACGTTCAGCGTCGCGCTCCCGAAGAACCCGTTCGGATTGTCCCGGAACTGCTGGATCGTGGAGGCCACGCCGTACACGTCCGAGCCGCCGTCAGAGCCGCCCCAATTCAGCGCGTTCTCGGCGCCCACGGCCAGGGCGAAGTTGCCGGACAGCCGTCGGTGCAGCATCGCGCTCACGCCGCCGACGCGCAGGAAGTTGAAGCCGGTCTGTTGGTCCTGTCCGTTCCGTAGGGTGGAGTACGACGTCACCGTGACTTCGAGTCCGACGGCGCTGACCGGGTCGCCGAAGCCGACGCCGCCGAATGCCGCGCCGTCCTGGACTTTCGCGTCGTGGCGTTGGCTGGCCTGGTAGCTGATTCCGATGAACCCGTCACCGAAGCTGGCGCCGAATGCCGACGGCGAACTCTCGCTGCTGCCCGGCGCGGAGCGGGCGAGATTCTGCGGTGGGCGCAGGCTGCTGGGCGCCGGAGGCAGCCGGAAGCGGGCGCGCAGGCTGTCCACACTCTGAGCGTTCGCGGGACTCGCCACTCCGATCACGAGGAGCATCCCCGCGCACGCTGCGCCGATGCGCAGCCGACCATCGCGCCCCATAGCTCCGCCTCCTCTGTCGCCGGAGTGATCCACCTCAAGTCCTGTCCGCCCGACCGAGGGGCCGTTAGGCACGCCTTCACGCGAGGTCGGTGCCGAAGTCGCCGAACCTCCAGAATATGAGGGGGATGCCGGACTGGCGTAAGGGCAGAGTACCCCCGGAAGCCGCGGCGCCGGAAGGGTGGGCGCGGCGGGAACCATGGTACTATTCCGATTGCCACCCACCGGCCGGCTACTCGTAGCGGAGCGCCTCTACGGGATCGAGTCGGGACGCCCGCGCGGCCGGCAGCAGTCCGAAGAGAATTCCCGTGAACGCGCTCGTGCCGAGGGCGGCGGCGACGGCCCAACCCGGCACCGAGGCCGGGATGGGTGTGGTAGCGCGTACGAGCATCGAGAGCAGGACGCCCACAACCAGTCCGATGGTGGCGCCGATGCCGGTGAGCGTGACGGCTTCGACGAGGAACTGCCAGAGGATGGTGGCGCGTGTGGCGCCGAGCGCCTTCCGTACGCCGATCTCGCGGGTGCGCTCCGTGACGCTGATCATCATGATGGCGACCACGCCCACGCCGCCGACGATGAGTCCGATGGCCGAGAGGACGAGCATCACCAGGAAGAACATGCCGAAGACCTTGTTGTACGTCTCGAACAGCTTGTCCTGGGTGATCACGGCGAAATCGTTGTCGGTGGCGGGACGCAGGCCGTGCCGCTGGCGCATGATCGCCGTGACCTCGTCCAGCGCTTCGTCGCGCGACACCGCCTCGCGGGGCACGACGGAGATGCCGATCATCCGCCGGCCGGCGTTGAGCACGCGGAAGGCCGTCTGGATGGGGATGTAGCCGTGCGGGTCGTCACCGGCCAGAAAGCTGGCAGCGGAGTGGTAGACGCCGATCACCTGGAACTGCTCGCCGCGCACCTGGATGTGCTTGTCGATCGGATCGGAACCGCCGAACAGGCGGCTGGCCATGATGCTGTCGATGACGATCACGCGGTCGCCGGCATTGGCCTCCGCCTGTGTCCAACTCCGGCCGGGGTACAGGTCTCCCCCGCCGTCGATGATGACCCAGTTGGAGGTGAACGCGCTGATCTGCGCGGCGCTCAGATCGCGGTCGGCGTAGCGCACGGGGACGGAGAGGTCCATGCGCGCCCCGGCTGCTCGCACGCCCGGGAGTGCGTCGATGGCCTTCTGATCGCCCATCGTGAGCGGCGGATTGTGCCGCCACTTGCACGTGGCGTCGGTGCCGTCGCACGCCTCGAAGGTGATCGGGTAGCGCGACAGGAAGAAGGTCTTGGGGCCGGCCGATTCGAGGTCCTTGGCAACGCTGTTGTTGATGCCGTGGATGGAGGCCGAGATGACGACTACCACGAACACGCCCACGGCGATGCCGAGGATCGTGAGCCCGGCCCGCACCTTGTTGGCGCGGATGGACTCGATGGCGATGCCCACACCTTCCTTGAGGTTGAACATCCAGGTCTCGAGCATTCCCTCCATCGCTACTCCTGCCGCAGGGCGGCGATGGGGTCGAGCAGCGCGGCGCGGCTCGCCGGGTAGACCCCGGCGATGATGCCGACGCCGGCGCCGACGGAGACCCCGAGGATCACCGACCAGATCTCGACGGCGGCCGGGAGGGGGCTTACGGCGGAGATCACCTTGGCGAAGGCGAAGCCGAGCGCGACGCCGCAGGCGGCGCCCAGCATGGCCAGCGCGGTGCTCTCCACCAGGAATTGCTGCAGGATGTCGCTGCGCCGGGCGCCGAGCGCCTTGCGAATGCCGATCTCTCGGGTGCGCTCGGCTACCGCGACGAGCATGATGTTCATGATCACGATGGCGCCCACCACGAGCCCGATGGCCGGCAGGGCCACGCCGGCCAGCACCAGGTAGTGCTGGATCTTGTTCCAGAACGCGAGTGCGGACTCGGACGTCTGCAGGGCAAAGTCGTCGGGTTGCGCCGGATGCAGCTGGTGGCGGGCGCGCATCACCTCGCGCACGCGCTCCTCGTTGTCGGCGATGCCCGCCTCCGTGGCCGATTGCACGATCACCGCGTCCACCACGCCGTGCGGATTGAGCAGCCGTCGGAGGGGGGCGCGGCTGGGCGCGACGAGGAAGCCGTCGAAGGACATGCCGAACGCGCTACCCTGCGTTTCGGCCACGCCGATGATGGTGTACGGCACGCCAGCGACGCGGATCTCGCGTCCCAACGGATTGAGGTTCGGGAAGAAGTGGTCCTGGACGTCCTTGCCGATCACGACGACGGGGGATCCGAGGGCGAATTCCTGCGGCGAGGGCAGACGCCCGAGCGTCACGTCCATGCGCTTGATCGTGAAGTACTGGTCGCTCACACCGTACGCGGTGACGCGGCGGGGCGTGCCATAGGCCGACTCGACGTTCACGCTGGAGGCGCTGTAGCTCGCCCAGAGGGTGCCGGAAGCCAGGGCGTCGGCCACGGCCGGGATGTCGTAATCGTAGATGCGGGGGCGGAGCCGCCAGGCGCGCCGCTCGGCGGCCGTCACTCCACCGACGCTGATGTTCGGCCGCTGGCGGAGCTCGAACGAATTGATCGCGATGAGCTTGCCGAGCAGGTCGTCCTTCATGTAGTTGCCCATGCCGCTCACAATCGAGACGACCGCAATCAGGAAGGTCACGCCGATCATCACGCCGAGCGCCGTGAAGAAGCTCTTGAGCTTCTGCACCCGGAGCTGGGCGAAGGCGAGGCGGATGGCTTCGTAGAAGGACACGGGTGTGTGGGCAGGGGTTCCCCGAAAACTAACGAGGCGGCGGAGTCGATCTCCGCCGCCCCGGTCCGGCAGGTGCCGGCGTTCCGTTACATGCCGCCGGTCCGCTCGGTGAACGCCTCGCGGCGGTCGTCGGTGGCCACCAGGCCGTCGCGGAGGACCACGACGCGGCGGGCGTGCGCGGCGATGTCGGGCTCGTGCGTGACCATGATGACGGTCTGGCCGCTCGTGGCCAGCTCCTCGAAGACTTTCATGATCTCTTCGGAGGTGGCCGAGTCCAGGTTCCCCGTGGGCTCGTCGGCGAGGAGGATGGAGGGTCTGTTCACGAGCGCTCGGGCGATGGCGACGCGTTGGCGCTGACCGCCCGAGAGTTCGTTGGGGCGGTGGTCCATGCGGCCTTCGAGCTGCACCCGCTCCAGGGCTTCTTTGGCTCGCTTGTGACGCTCGTCAGAGCTGATGCCCGCGTAGACGAGCGGGAGTTCCACGTTGTGGAGGGCCGTAGCGCGCGGCAGCAGGTTGAAGGTCTGGAAGACGAACCCGATCTCCTTGTTCCGGATGCGGGCCAACTGGTCATCCGACATCTCGGAAACCAGCGTGCCGTTGAGCCAGTACTCGCCCGCCGTGGGCGTGTCGAGGCACCCGATCACGTTCATGAGCGTGGACTTGCCGGAGCCCGACGGCCCCATGATCGCGACGTACTCGTTGCGGGCGATGGCGATGTCCACGCCCCGCAGGGCGCGGACGATTTCCCCACCCATGTCGTAGTGACGCTGAATGCCGCGCGTCACGATCACCCACTTGTTTTCCGGTGCCTGCCCCTTTTCGGAAACGACGATCGCGCGTTCGGCGGTCGAACTGACCGGGGCTTCAGCGGTGTGCTGGCTCACTTGGTTCCGTCCTGGGGTTTCTTGGTGTCGATCTTGGTCTCCCGCACCACCGTTCCATCCTTGAGATCCCGGATGGCCTGGTACGTGCCGGCGACGATGCGATCGCCTTCCTTGAGGCCATCGAGGACCTCGAAGTCCTTCTCACCCGCAATCCCTACCTTTACGGGCCGGAAGGTCACTTTGTTGTCGGCGCCGACGACGAACACCCCTTCGACGTCCTTCTTGCCCACTTCGACCTTGGGCTTGGGGCGACCGAGCCCGACCGCGGTGTCGGCGTTCTGCAGGGCCTGGTTCTCACGGACGGTGAGGGCGATGATGGGGATGGCCAGCACGTTGTTCCGGGTGGCCGTGATCACCTTGGCCGTGGCCGAGAAGTCGGGGCGGGTGTCCCGGGGCGCGTTCAGCAAGCGGATGGTCACCTCGTAATCGACGGCCTGATCGGAGCTGGCCGTCGTGGTGGACGCGCCGGCCACCGAGCTGTTCGAGATCTCGGTGACCCGGCCCAGGAAGGTGGTGTCGGGGAACGCGTCGATCTGGACAACGGCGGAATCGCCGAGGGCGATCCGCGAGACGTCCGTCTCGTCCACCTTGACCTTCGTTTCCAGTTCCGACATGTCGCTGATGGTGAGCAGCGTGGCGGCATCCTTGTTCAGTGTGCCCTGGATCGCCGTCTCGCCCTGTTCGACGTTCAGGCGGGTGACCCGGCCCGACATCGGGGCGTAGATCGTGGTCTTGGCCAGCGACGACTTGGCGTTGTCGAGAGAGGCCAGTGCCTGGTCGACCTGGTGGCTGGACGACTGCACCAGCGCCTCGTTCACGTCGACGGCGGTCTTGAGCTGCTCCATCTGCTCGGGGGTCACGAACTGGGCGTTGGCCTTCTGCAGCTCCAGCGAGCGCTTGTAGGCGCTCTGGGCCTGCATCAGGTTCGCTTTGGCCTGTTCGTTCTGGGCCTTGGCGGACGCCGCGTTGGCCTCCCACTGCTTGACGGTGGCGTCCGCGTTGGACGGGTCGATCTGGAGCAGGAACTGCCCCTGCTTCACCATGTCGCCCTCCTTCACGGAGAGTTTGGTGATCTTGCCCGACACATCGGAACTCACGTTGACCTTGGTGTGCGGGCTCACCTGTCCGCTGGCCGTCACCGACGCCACCAGATTGGCCCGCTGGACCGGCTCGATGCGGACGTCAACGCCGGCGTTCGACTTCTTGGCGGCGGCGGTCGCGACGATGGCCGCGACCACTACCAGAATGACGGCGAAAACGGACCACTTTGCGCGCTTGCTCATGGATATCCCCGGGGGCTATCGGAGGGGGCGGCCGACCGCGCTCTCGAGCGTGGCGAACGCCTTCTGGTAATCATAAATGGAATTGAGCCGATCGACCTGCGCCTGCACGAACGTCCCGTGGGCCGTGGTCACGTCGAGATAGGTGGCCTGACCCACGCGATACCGCTGCTGCGCGAACTGGTATTCTTCGCGCGCCTTGTCGGCGTTCTGCTGCCGCAGGGCAATCGTCTTGCCGGCCAACTGCAGGTTCAGATACGCCTGCGTGACCTGGGTACGCGTCTGCAGCTCCTGCGCCTTCAACCGGTACTCGGCGGATTCCTTGTTGGCGATGGCCTGCTGGACGCTCTGCTCACGGCTGAATCCGTCGAAGATCGGCAGCGAAATCGTGGCGTTCACCGAGAGCGGGGACCGCGTGAATCGGAAGGGGAAGACGCTGTTCGAGCTGCGAATCGCATCGATCTGCCCGGCGGTGAGCGTCGGCGACGGACACCCGGTCGCCGCCAACCCGACCCCAATGCGGATCGAGTCCTGCTGTACGCAGCCGGCGTAGGCGCTCAGGGCGCTTGATTGGGCGCGGCCTACGAGGTAGTCGGAATTCGTGTACTCGTATGAGTTCCCGCCCCACCCGGTGCTCAGCGAGAGCGTCGGCGTGTAGCGGGACTGGGCCGTGCGGACGCCGATGGCCGCGGCGCGCTGCGAGGCCCGGAGGGCTTCGATCGCCGGGTTGCGGCCGCGGGCCAACACCAGGAGCGAGTCGAGAGCGAGCGGCGGCACGGTGGAACTGAACGTGGTCGTGAGTTGGACGCCGGTGGGTTCGGGCGCGCCGATCTGCTGGTACAGCGTCACGAGCGCCACGTCGGCGTTGTTGTGGGCGGTGAGGGCGGCAATCTGGGCCTGGCCGAGCGCCACCTCGGCGCTGTTCACGTCAAGGATCGTACCCTGGCCCACCTGCATTTTGGCCTTGGCCAAGTCGAGTTGCCCCTGCGCTGTGATCACCAGGGTATCCTGCAGCGACGCACTGGCCTGTGCCGCCAGGGCGTCCAGATACGCGGACGTCACGTTGGCGCGCAGCATCTCGGCCTGGCCGGTGATGTCGGCTTCCGTGGCGTCGCGGTTCGCCTTCTCGAGCTTCGGATTCATGAACGACGCCGCGCTGAGGCTGTAGCTCACCCCGAGGCTGTAGTGGGAGGTGATCGCGTCGGACGATCCCGTGAACGTGAGCCCCTGGAAGACCTGGCTTCCGGCCTGTTGATACCCGGCGCTGAACGACGAACTGACCGTGGGCAGAAATGCGCCGTAGGCCGAGCGCACGGCCGCGTCGGCAGTGCGGCGTCCGGTGACGGTTTGTAGGTATGTGGGATTGGTCTGGCGGGCGAGAGCGATCGCCTGCTCGAGTGACAGCGTTGGCCCGGACGGTGACGCGCCCCCCTGGGCGAGTGCGACCTGACCAACAAGTGCGAGCAGCGCGGCAGACACCGAAAGACGCATGGAGAGCTGATCCTGTGGTAAGGGGTCAGCCTCTCGTACGGCGGTCGGCCGAACCCGGTTTCAAGACGGCATGCGTCTGCGGGTGGCCGTCGCCGGCGGCGATGGTGACGCGGACTATGCCGTCGCGTCAGCGCGGCAATTCGTCGCGCTGGGCGACGAGGCCCTGGGCCGGAATGGCCACGCGGAGCAGGTGCCCGCGCGCGTCCACCCAGATGTCCCGACTGGAGCCATCGGCGGCGATGAGCGCATAGTGCTGAGCGCTTGCCGTGCCCCGACCGACCCGGATGGACTCCTGCCCACGTTCCTCGAACCGAAATGTAGCCTGTGTACCGAGTCGGGGATCAACCACCGAGAACTGGGAACGCCGCGGCGGCAGGACCGCGAAGAAGTAGGGATCGAAGGCCTGCGGATCGATGAGGAGCGGGTTTGGGCCAGTGACGTAGTCGCGGGCGGACTCCCCGTTCGGGGTCTTGGTGAGCGTGCTGAAGCGGCCGGGGCGGCCGCTGCCGTCGATGTGCGCCACGAGCTTGGCATGCACCCGGACTTCGGCTTCATACGCGAGTGGGGCCCCGGTGGAATCCGTGGTCAGGCGCAGGGTGACACGAGCGGAATCGAACGAGACGGTGGCCGTGGCTCGGAAGGCCTGGCCGCCGCCGCCGGCGGCGCGCACGACGCGGTAGGCCTCCCGGCCGGTCGGGGTGCCATTTCGCGTGATCACGAGCGAGCCCTCGTCCACCACCGTTTCCTGCGCGAAGGCGTGGGTCGCGAGCGTCGCGAGGGCGAGGGCAGCCGCCGTGCCAAGCTGGATCGGTCTCATACGATAGGGGTACCCGGAAGGGGAATGCAGGTTCAGAAGGCCGGTGCTGGTGCTCTGAATATGCGTGCCGCGACGCGTTCCCGGATGCGTTCGTAAATCTCCCTGCCTTTCTCAGCCGACGCCAGGCTAGGGCGCCCGATGGACCCCGGGCTCTCTCTGGGGACGCGAAGCCAACCGCGGCGATACCGTCGCAGCGCCTCATCCGACAGCATATAATCTTGTGCCAGCGACATTTGCACCAATTGCGGCGCCACGTACAGCAGGAGCGACGTATCCACCTCGTCACCGTGAATAGGTTCGATCTGTCCTTCGAGCAGATCGTGGAAGTCGAGACCGAAAATGTTGACCGCCCGTGCCCTGGCGGTGGACGTGATCACGGTTTCGAGCGCTTCCAGGTGGGTGTCGCCGTCGTGCGCCGTGATCAGGATGAATTCTCGAACTCCTCCGGACTCCCAGGCGTCGACCAGATCGTTGAGCATGCGGTGCAGCGTCTTCCGGCGCACCGCGGCGTTGCCGGCGAAGGTCCGGTCGGTGGTCACATTGACGCCGTATTCCACCGTCGGCGCGCGCAGGACATGAAATTCGGCCGACAGATCGTCGGCGAGCCGCTCGATGATCAGGGTGTCACCTCCCATCGGCAGGTGCGGACCGTGCTGCTCGCAGGTGCCGATCGGGAGGATCAGTCGCGGGTCGGCGGCGAGCGTTGCGGCGACTTCGGCCGGCCGCATTTCCTTGAGCCGTTTCGGGCGTGGTCCGGCGGAGTGGTTCGGGCCCATGAATCAAAGGTGAGCGATGGCCGGCGCACGCACTGAACGGTTGCGGACGGCGTGGTGGCCGGTGGCAGCCGCGCTGGCGCTGCTCGCCGCCAGCCAGTGGCTGAACGGAACGAGCGTAGAGTATCTCGCCGCGGCGGCTGTCGCCACCGTGGTCGCGGCGGTGGGGCTGCGCGCCGTGGGGCCCCGCGGGCGTCTCTGGGCCACGCTCTCTACCTCGGGGCTGGTCATTCTGGTGCTCGTCGCCGGATTCTCACAGTGGAAATTGGCACGCATCGATCACCACTGGATCGAGATCCGCGGGTCGCTGCGAGCGGACGCGCTGGCGACGCTCCAGCGCCGAGTGAACGAGGCGGACACGCAGATGCGCGACGATGCCGACCGCGCGCTCGCGGTGCCGGAGGACACGGCGGCGGCGTTCCACGCGTTGGAGGGGCTCGTCCAGCCCAGCGGCGAGGTGGGCATCGTGCTCTACGAGAACGGCGAGCCGCTGGCCTGGTCGGGCCGGGTTCACGTGCCCACGGACACGCTGCACGCTGCCATCGGCGTGGCGCGAAGCGACTTCTATACCAGCCTGTTCGCGGTGGCGCGGCGTGGCACGCGGCGGGTGGTCGTCACGCAACTCCTGGACGCCATGCCGCCGGCCAATCGCCTGACGCGTCCGATCGCGGGCGAGATCGCCGACATCGTGGGCATTCCCGGCTTCGAGTTCGCGGCCGTTCCTCCACAGGCCACGGCCGCGGAGTGGCAGGCGCTGCGGGCGGGCGCCACGCTGCTCGTCTATGCGCGGCCGGCGCCACTCACCGAAGCGGCGGTTCGCTTCGAGACGCTGCAGAGCGCGCGTCTGGCCGTCGCGTTCGCGCTGGCGCTGGCGCTCGGCTGCTTCCTGATTGCCGCCTGGCGCGTGGGGCGGCGGTTCCGATGGCGGTTGGCCACCGTGGGCGCAGCCCTGCTCTGCACGGCGTACGTGCCGCTGAGCAGCTTCTCCAACTACGCGCGCCTGTTCGACGCGTCGTTGTACATCACGCCGATCGGAGGCGCACTCACGGCCAATGCCGGCGCGTTGATGATCACCGGGGTGCTCACGCTTCTGGCGCTCATGGCGGCGGTGCGCCGGCTGGCGCGCGACCGCCCGCGGGCGTGGTGGGCGCTTGCCGTCCTGGGCATTGCCGGGCTGGGGCCATTTCTCCTCCGCGATCTGGCGCGCGGGATCCGTATTCCCATCTACGGTGTGAACGCATCGCTCTGGCTGACCTGGGAAGTGCCGATCTTCCTGGCGGGATGCGCCGTGTTGCTGGCGGGCGCGACGGCGGGAAGCGCGGCGCTCGGTCCCAAGCGTGGGCTGCCCGCGTGGGTGGGGCCGTTGCTGGCGGCGGTGGCCGGGGTGCTGGCGCCGATCACCTGGCAGGCCAGCGGACGCTGGCCCTGGTGGTATCCGGTCCCGTGGATCGTTGCCATCGGCGCCTTGGCATTGTCGCGGCGGTCGCGGGCCATCGTGGCCAGCGCCGCCGCCGTGGCGGCATTGGGAGCCACGACCCTGGTGTGGGGCGCGACCACCCGGGGGCGCATGGAACTGGCCACGAGCGATGTTCGCGGGTTGTCGCAGAACGATCCGTTCGTCGTGTCGCTGGTGGAGCGGTTCGCGGCCGGGGTGCGCACCTCCGGTCCCCTGGAGGTCTCGCGCCAGTGGCTGCTCCGCACCTACGCGAACTCGGCCCTGGCGCCGGCCGGCGTTCCGGTCTGGCTGTCGATCTGGACCAACGACTCCACGCCGGCGGCGGTGCTGCGCGCTTCGGCCATGGACGTGCCGATCTCGCAGGTTCGGGCGATTGCCGCTCAGGCGCGCGCCATGGACAGCACGGTGGAGTACCCGATCATCGCCCAGCCCGCCGTGCAGTTCGGCATCGGGATTCCGATGGGCGATACCGTGATCGTCGTCGTGGCGGCGTCGCGCACCCGGCTGGTGGCGGCCGATCCGTTCGCGAAGCTGCTCGGCATCGATCAGCCTCCCGAGGCGGAACCTCCATATGTGCTGCAGTTGGCGGAGGCGCCGCTGCATCCACCGGCCGGGGAGCCCAGCGTCGACTGGCGGCGCGAGGGGACGGCGCTGCACGGCGACTGGGTGGCGCGGGGCGGCCTCGGGCCGTCGCGCGTACACCTGGAGGTGGAACTGCGGTCGGTGGATGCGCTGGTTCAACGCGGGTCGCTCGTCGTGCTGTTCGACCTCGCGATCGTGGGGGTGCTGTGGCTCGTGAGCGTGATGGCGGACGGCGCGGTGGGGCGGTGGCTGCGCGACCGGCAGCGCCGCTGGCGCCGCAGCTACCGCACACAGGTGACGCTCGCGCTGTTCGGGTTCTTCATGATTCCGGCCGTGGCATTCGCCGCCTGGTCGTATCAGCAGCTGGCCGCCGACGCCACGCAGAGCCGCGAGTTGCTCGTCGGCGAAACGCTGCGGGCGGTCGCCCCGGTCATGGGCAGCCACGAATGGCTGGCGAGCGAGAGCCGTCGGCTCGACACGCCATTGTTCCTGTACAGCAACGGCGAACTGTCGGCGGCCAGCGACTCGCTGCTCGCGGCGCTTGCCCCCACGGGGCGGTTCCTGCCACCCGACATGGCGTTGGCCCTGGTGGTGCACGACGAGGTGGCGCAGAGCCACGACGAGCAGTTCGGCTCGTCGCACGCGCTGTTCGGATTCCGCGCCGTGGACGACCCGCAGGGGCCGGTGGTGCTCGCGGCGCCGGCGCGCGCGGACGACCTCGCGCTGGAGCGTCGCCGGCGCGACCTGGGGATTCTCGTGCTGTTCACGACGGTGGTGGGCGCGTTGGCCGCGTTCTGGCTGAGCGGGCTCGTGGCGCGCGGACTCGCCGGCCCGATCCGGTCGCTCCGGCAGGCCGCGCTCGCTCTCGCCGCCGGTGGACGCGCCCCGACGCTGGAAGACAATCCGACGGTCGAGTTCCGTCCGGTGTTCACGGCGTTTCGGCGCATGGCGACGGATCTCGAGGCGAGTCGCGCTGCCACGGCGCATGCCGAACGCGTGCTGGCGTGGGGCGAGATGGCGCGGCAGGTGGCGCACGAGATCAAGAATCCGCTCACCCCGATCCGGTTGGGCGTGCAACACCTGCAGCGCGCGCGCGCGGACAAGCGCGTGGACTTCGATCGCGTGTTGGACGAGAACGTGAAACGCATTCTCGCCGAGATCGACCATCTGGATGAGATCGCGCGGGCGTTCAGCCGCTACGGCGCGGCCCCGAACGACCGTTCAGGCGCCGCGCCCACGGATGTGGGCGCGGTGGTGCGTGATCTCATCGGCCTGGAGCGGATGGGCGAGGAGGGCATCGATTGGACGCTCGACGCGCCGGATGGGCCGTGCATGGCGCTGGCGCAGCGAGACGAACTCCGCGAAGTGGTGCTGAACCTCTACGAAAACGCGCGCCTGGCCGGCGCTCACTCCATCGGCACCACCGTACAGCTGGGCGAGATGGTGGGCATCGAGGTGCGCGACGACGGGCACGGCATTTCACCCGACGTCCTTCCTCGGGTGTTCGAGCCGCACTTCTCGACGCGCACGAGCGGCAGCGGACTCGGGCTGGCGATCAGCCTGCAACTGCTCGAGGGCTGGGGCGGGACGATCGCCGTGGAGAGCCAGGAAGGGCAGGGCACCGTGGTCCGGATCACCTTGTGCCCTGCGTGAGCTAGAGCCGCATGCGCACCGTCTTCACGTTCACGAATTCCCGCAGGCCGAAGGTCCCGAGTTCGCGGCCGTAGCCCGAGGCCTTCACGCCGCCGAACGGGAACCGCGGGTCGGATGCGACCATCGCGTTCACGAACACGCTCCCGGCCTCCAGCTCGCGTGCGAAGCGCTTGGCCTCGGTCCCGTCGCGCGTCCAGGCACTGGCGCCGAGGCCGAAGCGGGTACTGTTGGCCATGCGGATGGCGTCGTCGAGGTCGCGGGCGACGAACAGCGACGCGACCGGACCGAACAGTTCGTCGGTGGAGGCTGGCGACTCCACCGGCACGTCGGTGAGGACGGTCGGCTGGAAGAAGAATCCCGGACCGTCGATGCGCGCCCCGCCGCACAGCACGCGCGCGCCCATGGCGACGGATCGATTCACCTGCTGTTCCAGATCGGTCAGCGCCTGCGCGCCGCACAGCGGGCCCACCTGGGTAGCGTCGTCCATGGGGTCGCCGACGGCGAGCGATTGCATGGCGTGGACGAACCGCTCGGTGAACGCCGCCGCCACGTCGGCGTGCACGATGAACCGCTTGGCGGCGATGCAGGACTGCCCGTTGTTGATCGTGCGCGCGCGCACCGCGACCTCGACGGCCTTCTCGAGATCGGCGCTCGGCATGACGATGAAGGGATCGCTGCCCCCCAGTTCGAGCACCGACTTCTTGAGATGCCTGGCGGCGGTCTGTGCCACCTCGGCCCCGGCGCCCTCGCTGCCGGTGAGCGTGACCGCCGCCACGCGCGGGTCGGCGACGACACGCGCGACGTCGGCGCCGGGTATCAGCAGCGTCTGGAAGATACCCGGCGGCGCACCGGCCGCCGTGAAGAGTTCCTCGAGCGCGAGCGCGCACTGCGGCACGTTGCTGGCGTGCTTGAGCAAGCCGACGTTGCCGGCCACGAGGGCCGGCGCCGCGAAGCGGATCACCTGCCAGAACGGAAAGTTCCACGGCATCACGGCGAGCACCACGCCCAGCGGATGGAATTCGACGCGCGCATCCTCCCCTTCGGCGGCGATGCGCTTGGCCGCGATCATGGTGTGCGCGTGCTCGGCGTAATAGCGGCAGGTGTTGGCGCACTTCGCGGCTTCGTCGCGCGCGGCAGCGAGCCGCTTCCCCATCTCGAGCGTCATCAACCGGGCATAGCGCTCGCGGTCTCGGTCGAGCAGCGCGCCCGCCTCGGCCACCACGCGAGCGCGATCGGCGGTCCGGGTATCCCGCCAACCGCGCGCCGCGGCCGCCGCCCGCGCGAGGCGGACCTCGACCTCGGTCGCGCTGTGGGCGGCGAACGTCTTCAGCGTTTCCCCGGTGGCCGGATTGATCGTAGCAATGGACATCGCGCTACTCCTTGTGAGTCATGCTCCGGCCGGCTCGTCGGATCCCCACAGCCCATCGTCGTCCTCGCCGCCCAGCCACCGGCGCCACCACGGCGCCCGCCGCTCGCGGTGGGCGACGGCGCGCACGGCTTCGCGCCAGGCCCGGCGCATGACCGCCGCATCCTGAAAGCGCCGGCTCACGTCGGGCTCGAGCCCCTTGTGCAGCCAGGCGGCGATCTCCTCCGGGAAGGGCGAGAGGTCGAGATCGCGCGACATCGCGCGCCCGAGAATGGCGCGGACATCGGATTCCCCGTACGGGGGCGTTCCCGACAGGGCAAAGTACACGATCGCCGCCATCGAATAGCAGTCGGCGGCCGTATCCTGCGGCTCGCCCAGCAGTTGCTCGGGGGACGCGAACGCCGGCGTGCCCGCGGCATCGGCGGTGTCCTGCCCCCAGATGTTGGCGATGCCGAAGTCGGCGATGCGCCACCGCCGATACCGATCGATGACCACGTTTTCGGGCTTGAGATCGCGGTGCACGACGCCGATGGCGTGCGCCGCGGCGAGTCCGTCGAGCACCAGATCGACCTGGGGCGCCAACTCCGCCAGCGGGCGCGCGCCGGCGCGCTGGACCAGCTCCGCCACGGACCCGGCCTCCGCGAGCTCCATGGTGTACCACGACACGCTGCCGCGCGAATCGAAGTCGTAGATCGGCACGATGGCGGGGTGGGCCAGCTGGGCCGCCAACTGCGCCTCGCGGCGGAAGCGGCTCACCGCCACCTCGTCGCGGGCGATGTGTGGATGGAGGAGTTTGAGCGCGACCTCGCGTCCGAGCGACAGGTCGCGTACCCGCCACACCGAACCGAAGGACCCCGAGCCCAACGGCGCCAGCACGTCGTATTCGTCGCCGAGCGCCCAGCGCAGGCGTACTTCCTCCGTTTCCTCGGGGGCCTGATTGTCCTCGTCGCCCATGAGGAGGAGGGTGCGGCTGCCCACCACGCGGTCCACCGCGCGGAGCATGGCTGCGACACTCGGGAAGCGTTGCGCCGGGTCCTCGCGCAGGGCGCGGTCGAGCACGGCGGCCACGGACTTCGGACAGTCCGGGCGCACCAGGCTGATGGGAGGGACGTCGCGCGCCGGGGGCATCTCACCCGACAGGGCGTAGAAGCAGAGCGCCGCCAACTGCCACTGGTCGGAGAGCGGCGTGGGAGCCCACCCGGCATTCGTCCACTCGGTGGGCGACGGCATCCACGTGGGATCGGGGAAGACGCCGTCGGGGATGTCCGAGGCGGGCACCGCCCACTCCCATCCGAGCATCCAGAGTCGTCCCATGGGGGCCACCCAGACGGTCTCTGGTGACACGGCTCCATGCGTGGAGCCAGCATCGTGCAGGTAGCTGATCGCGGAGCCCACTTCGCGCATGACGCGCAGCATCGCCGGTACGTCCTCGGTGCCGGCCCGGCGCACGCGCGCGCCCACGGTTTCGCCGGCGATCCATCGTCGCAGGTATCCAGGGCCGTGTCGCGCCGTGCCGTAGGTGGCCCAGTAGTGGTACGTGGTGGGAACGGCCGGATGGTTGCGATGCGCCAGGTGGCGCGCCTCGGCCGCGAGCCACGATTCGTGCGTGGGATCGGGCACGCTCACGAGCGAGAGCGAGCGCCCCAGCGCATCCACCAGTTCCTGGTAGTGGCGGTAGCCGAAGCGCAGCCCCTCGGGGCCCCAGGCCCAGTTGGGCGGCAGCTCCCAGGTGGCGAGATGCGGCGGCAGCTGGCGCGTGACCGCGTACGGTTCGGACGACGAGGCGTGTGTCACGCCGCGCTCCGGTCAGATCCGGCGGGATTCAGTGAGCGACTCCTGGGCGGCCTGCGTGAGATCGGGGATGTTGACGGTGTCGGGGCGGACGCTGACGTCCACCAGGTCCACGTGGTGCTGGCGTCCGTCTCGCCGTCGCGCCGACCGGATGGACGGCACGTGCAGCGAGACGGCGACAACGCGCCAGCAGGTACTGGGGCCCGTGAGCACGCCATCGGCGTCGAGGGTGTCGAGGAAGAGGGTCTCGCCGCAGGCCGGAAGCACGTGGCTCATGCACTCGGCCAGCACGTACTCCGGCCGGTCGTGTCGGGCCACGCGCAAGGTGAACATCGAGCGTCTCCGGGATTGGCAGGGTGCGGGCGGCTGTCGGCAGCGGCGAATCTCGCACCGTGCCTCGTCTCCATCGGTATTCCGAAAAACTATCCGCCGACGGGAACGGACACTAGTGTTCCTGGTCGCGCCGACGGGGGTGAAACCGCCGCTGCCCGCCTGCGTACGGTGTAACGAAATTGCAACTGGGGGATGCCGTGTTCCAATTCCTGGGCTTAGCGGCCAGCGTGGCCGCTGCCGTATTCGGATACATGACGGCTCGCCGCTTCGTGGCGGATCGGCTGCGGTACGTCGACGGGGTGCACACCATCAAGGCGCCGATCATCGCCGGCGTCGTCGCAGGGTTGGTGGCCGCGCCGATCGTGTGGCTGCTGCCGCTGGTCGGCGCGGGCACGGCGGTGCTGTTCGCCGCCAGTGTTGCCTTCGGTGTGGCCAGCGGGTCACGCGAGGTGCGGAAGCGACTTACCGCGGGCTGATTCGGCGCGGCGTGCAGTGATGGGATGACGATCGGGAGGTCCGCTCGCCGAACTTCCCGCCATGCTGGCCGCCATCCGTTCCGCCGCCGTGCTCGGCATCGAGGCATACGACGTCACCGTCGAGGTGGACGTCTCGCCGGGCCTGCCGCAGTGGAGCATCGTCGGGCTGGCCTCAAGCTCGGTGAAGGAAGCGCGCGAGCGCGTGATCGCCGCGCTCGCCAACTCGGGGCTCACCCTACCGCCGCGGCGCATCACCGTCGGCCTCTCCCCCGCCGACGTGCACAAGACCGGAGCCGCGTTCGATCTGCCGATTGCCATCGGCCTCCTGGCCGCGCTCGGCATCGTGCCCGAATCGATCGGCACGCGCACGGTGGTGTTGGGGGAATTGGGGCTCGACGGCAGCATCCGCGCCGTGCGGGGCGTGTTGCCGGTGGCGCGCCGGCTTGCGGCGTCCGGTGAGCCGCGAGCGCTGATCCTCCCGCGGCCCAATGCCGCGGAGGCGACGCTGGTGGAGGGGACGCGCGTGTGTGCTCCGAACACGCTTTCCCAGTTGGTGGAATGGCTGCGCGCCGACACACTTCCGACGCCGCATATCGAGAATTTCGTGGCCCATGCCGCCGACGATGCCGATTTTGCCGACGTGGTGGGGCAGGCGAGCGCCAAGCGGGCGCTGGAAATCGCGGCGGCCGGTGGGCACAACGTCCTGATGGTCGGTGCGCCCGGGGCGGGAAAGACCATGCTGGCGCGCCGGCTGCCGTCGATTCTTCCCGCGCTGGCGGGCGACGAGGCGCTGGAGGTGACGGCCATCCATTCGGTGGCGGGACTCACCGGCGGGGAGGGCGCGTTGCGCCGCGAACGGCCGTTCCGTGCGCCCCACCATACCATCAGCACGGCGGGGCTGGTGGGCGGCGGTACGCAGCCGCGCCCCGGCGAAGTGAGCCTGGCGCACCGCGGCGTGCTCTTTCTCGACGAGATGCCCGAGTTCCCGCGGTACGTGCTGGAGTCGCTGCGACAGCCCATGGAAGATGGCCGCGTGGTGATCGCGCGCGCGGCGCGCGCCGTGTGCTTCCCGGCGCGGTTCACCCTGGTGGGCGCCATGAATCCCTGCCCCTGTGGGCACGCGGGGGCGCGCGGCGCCGCGCCGTGCGTGTGCGCCGAGAGCGAGATCCAACGGTATCGCGCGCGTCTCTCGGGGCCGCTGCTCGACCGCATCGACATGCACGTCCACGTTGGGGCCGTGCCCATCGAGTTGTTCGGCGGCGACGCGCGTGAGACGGCGGAACCGTCGGCGGCGATCCGGGCCCGCGTGGAAGTGGCGCGTGCCGTGCAGCGTACGCGGTACGCCTCCCGCCAGGGCGCGGCCAGCAACGCGCAGGCGAGTGGCCGGTGGCTCGATCGACACGGCGGGCTCACACGCGACGCACGCGCGGTGCTCACCAGCGCCGCCGATGGGCTGCGACTGTCGGCGCGCGGCTACCACCGCGTGATCAAGGTGGCGCGCACGATCGCCGATCTGGCCGAAGCCGTCGAGGTGGCTCCCGCGCATGTGGCCGAGGCGCTCCGATACCGGGCGCCCACTTCGTAGGTGTTCGTCCTCAGCGCCGTCCGGTTCCGCGCTTTCCCATCCGCGTCCACAGCGCGATCGTGCCGCACGACGAGCCGGTGGCATTCAACTCGAGCGGCGTTTCCGCGGCGCCCGGATATACCTCCACGCCCACGAGGTCCTCGGTACGAAAGGCGCTCAGGTCGGGCGGCTCTCCGACGCCTGGGGCATAGATGCGAATGCCGTCCAACCAGACGGCCAGATAGCACACCGGGGCGGAGCCGCACGATCGTCCGATACAGGACGCCGGCTCCTGGCTGGCGACCGTCCAGCCGCCGGTGCTCAGCGGTGCGATCTGCACGCGTCCCGCTTCCGCCCGCACCACCGACGAGAAGTGCCAGTCCTTCAACTCGTCCAGCCGCTCGCTGGTGATGAAGGTCCCGGTGCCGTACGCCAGGCGGCGCTTGAAGTCGGCCAGCGGATCGCCCGGGGCGATCTGTGACACGCGCACGGTGTCGAGTTGCACGTCCACGCGTCGCATTCGGAAGCGCAATTCGATCGAATCGCCGGCGGAGATGCGCGCCGTGCCGGCGATGGCGCGATAGCCGGGTTGGCGCAGCCTGACGTGATAGAACGCCGGGGCGACGTCGTGAAAGGCGAATACGCCGCTGGCGTTCGTGCGCGCCACCCGCTGCGCCTCGTGGAGTGTCACCTCGACGTTCTGGAGCGGCGCGCCGGTCGAGTCGAACACCTGGCCGCGGAACACGGCGTGCTGCTGCGCGGCAAGCGGAGCCGTGCTTGCCAACGTCGCGACAAGCAGCGAGAGTGTGGGGACGAGGTGAACTCGCCGGTGCGGGAGTGCGGCCATCGCGGTGGCCTCGACAGGGGAGGTGTCCCCAACCGTACCAGCCCGGGGGCGGGCCGGCAAGGCGCCCATCGGACGCCGGCGGGTGCCGCGACCGGCGAGCAGACGCTCGCCGGCCGCGGTCCCGTACCGTCAGTGGATCACTGTTGGGTGCTCATGTCCTTCACGACGCCCGCCAGCAGCCGCACCTTGGCGCCGTCGCTGGCACTCGTCGCATCCTGGTCGAGCTGGGTGCCGAGCGCCTTCAGCGCATCGGCGCGTCCGGTGCCGGTCAACTTCTCGGCGTCATCGAGTGCCGTCTTGATGGCGCCGGTGCGCGCGGCGGGGAGCCCGTTGTCACGCACCAGCTGATCGAGGTAGGCGCGTGCCACCGGGAAGGCGGCGGGCCACACCAGTTTCGGCTGGCTCTGCGGATTGTACTGGTCGAAGTGGACGAGCGCCGCCGCGTCGATCTCGTTCTGCGTGAGGTCGGCGGTGGGGGTCAGCTTGAACACATCGAGCCCGCGGGCGATCTCGGAGCCGTAGATGTACCCGTTGTAGTAGTAGCCGGCCCAGAAGCCGCCGAGCACGAGCTTGGTGGAATCGTTGGGTCCACGGTCGAAGTAGGCGATCTCCTTGGGGTGCGCGGGATCGGTGAAATCAAACACCGAGATGCCGCCCTGATACCAACCCTGGACCATGACGTCGCGGCCGGGAATCGGTACGAGCCCGCCGTTGTGTGCCACGCAGTTCTCGTTCACCGTCTGCGCCGTCGGCAGCTTGTAGTAGCTCTTCCGCGTCAGCTGGTCACCGCTCACGGTGAAGATGGCGTCGGCGCCCCAGTCCATGGGATCGGTGGCGCGGCACTTGGCCTGCGTCCCGCCGCCCCACTCGTCGGTGAAGATCATTTTCGACGCGTCGTTGCTGAACGTCGCCGAATGCCAGAAGGCGAAGTTGGAGTCGGCGACGGCCTGGATGCGAACCGGGTGCACGGGATCCTTGATATTGAGCAACAGGCCGTAGCCCGAGCAGGCGCCCCCGGCGAGGCCGGCTTCCGGGTACACCGTGATGTCATGGCACTGCGACGGGCCGCCGCGCGTGCCGCCCGAGGGACGCCTGCGCACGCGGAGTCCCATCGCTTCCAGCGAATCCGTGAACGCGCTGGTACGCGCGCTGTCGTCGCGCGAGAGCTGCATCGACGCGAGCAGCCGGGCGGCGCGGTCCGAGTCGGCGGCTGTCGCGGTGGAATCCATGCCGAGCCGACCGAGCATCCGCCGTGCCGACTTCACCATGACGCCGTTCGCCGTGTCGGCGTACGCGATGCCGTGTGCCGGCGGGGCCGTGAGATCGTTGAAGATACGGGCCGAGCTCACGATCTTCGCCTGCTCCGGGTGGGCCAGCGGGACCCGGATCACTTCGATGCGGAAGAGCGCCGAGTTCGGGTCGGTGATGTCGCCGACCTCGCAATTGGCCATTTCCGACGTAGAGCGCACGGGCGCGAGGCCAGATACGTACACGTAGACGATGCCCTTGTCGTTGGGATCCGGCACCAGCGTGTGCGTGTGAGAGCCGCGGCAGGTCTGCACGTCGGCCACCTGGCGGGGCTTCTTGGGATTCGAGATGTCGAAGATGCGGATGCCGAGCATCCGCGCCTTGCTCACCGTGTCCTTCACCCCCTGCGTGCCGCAGTCGAGGCGGCTGCCGGTGTTCTCCGCCGAGACGAAGAGCAGGTGTCCGTACACCGATACGTCGCCCTGCTCGGTGAAGCAGACGGGGGCGGCCGCGAGCGTGGGCTTGGCCGGATCGGAGACATCCCAGATCTGGATGCCGCTGAAGTTGCCCTGATAGACGTAGTGACCACCGAACGCGAGATCCGAATTCGCGTAGGTGAGGCCGCCCGGGTCGTTGGGATGGAAGACCTCGGGCTTGTTCTCATGCGCGACCAGGTCGAGCCCCTTCGACGCGACGCCCGCATCGTAGAGCCCGGCTTTGAGATGCGCGCGGGGGTCGGTGGTGTCGGCCTGCGCTACCGTCGTCGCGCTTCCGGGTGTCGCCGTCGTGCACGCGGAGGCGACCAGCAGCGGAGCGACGGCGAAGAACAGCGCCTGCAGCGTGGCCCGCACGCGCGGGCCGATGGGGGAGGAGGGTGTCATCGGGTTGTGCTCGGGGTGGTGGGAAGGGTCTTCAACATCGCCTGCATTCGGGCAATCTGGACGCGCTGACTGGCATCGATGTCGGTGGCGAAGCCGAACAGTTCAGACTGCTGGCCGCCGCCGGGCGTGGCGAACAGGGCGGCAACCATGTCGACCGCCCCCTGGTGATGCTTGATCATGCCGGTGAGATAGAGCCGGTCGAACTCCGTGCCGTGCGAGGCGTCGAGTTGGCGCATCTCGTCGGGCGTGAGCATGCCCGACATCATCATCGGCGGATTGCCCATGTCCATGCCGGGCATGTGCATGGGGCTGGCGTCCTTCACCGGACCGGTGTGCGGGTGCCGCATCTCGAGCGGATCGGGGGCGCTCAGCTGTCGGGCCGCGAGCCAGCGCTGCATGAGGTCGATTTCGTCGTACTGCGACAGCGCGATGCGTTTGCAGAGGATCGCGACGTCGGCGCGCGCGCCGTGGGTGGGCGCCCAGTTGGACATCACCACGGCCTGGGCGTGGTGCACGATCATCCCCTGCATGAATTTGACATCGGCCGGGGTGTAGTCCTTTCCGGCCGTCTTCTGGGCACGAAGGGCGGGCGCGGCAACGAACAGGGCCGCGCAGCAGACGACGAGCGAGGTGGTCGCGGCGAAGCGCCGCGGGTTCGGCAATGACATGAACTCCCCTTGGGCTGGCGGGGGGGATGGAGTGGGGGCGGGCGATGCGGTGGAAGGCCGCGAACCATGCGTTCCGGGCGGTCGCCCGTCAAGGGTGCGCGGTGCGGAGGAACGTCCGGGTTCCGGCGCGGTAGGACGTCGTACACCAATCCCGACCAATGATCCCCAACGCCATTCTCGTGCGCACCCGGTTGGTCCGTGGCGCCGTCATCTGGGTGGCGGCGCGGGCGCTGCTCAGCCTGGGTCTGCGCATGGTGGGCGGCGATCCGATCCGCCTCGGCGCCTCGGCGTCGCTCGCCTTGGTCGCGGTCTGCATGGCCGCGAGCACGATCGACGAGATCCGCATGGGAGAGAGCGTGCTCGTCGCCAACCTCGGCGTGTCGCGCGCCTGGTGCGTGATGGTGGACCTCATGCCGCCGCTGGTCGGCGAACTCATCATTCACGCGGCCGGAGTCTTCGTCGCATGACGGCGATACTCGTGGCAGACTCGGTCGCCAAGCGGTTCGGCGGCCGGCCGGTGCTTGCGTCGGCCACACTCCGCGCGTTCCCGGGCGAAGTCTGCGCGCTCGTCGGACGGAACGGCATCGGGAAGTCCACGCTGCTGCGCATTGCCTGCGGGCGGCTGGCCCCCGATTCCGGAACGGTGCACTTCGCGGGCCGACCATATCTGGATGCCCGGCATCATCAGTTGGCCGCCCACGGGCTGTTCTACCTCCCCATCCGGGGGTTGCTCTCGCGTGCGCTCTCGGTCGGCACGCAACTCGACATGTTCCGCCGCCAGTTCGATCGCGGTCTCGCGCAGGACTCCCTCGACTGGCTCCGGCTCGATCACCTGCTTGAGCGGACGCCGGACCAACTCTCCGGTGGCGAACTCCGCCGCGCGGAGATTGCGGCGGCATTGGTCCGTGATCCCAGGTGTCTGGTGGCGGATGAACCCTTCCTGGGTGTCGCGCCGAAGGACGTCGAGCTGTTGTCGGAAGCCTTTCGGGCCATGGCGCGTCGAGGTTGCGCCGTGGTGATCACCGGCCACGAAGTGCCAGCGCTGTTTTCGGTGGCCACCCGCGTTACCTGGTGCACCGCCGGGACCACGTACGAGCTCGGTCCCCCGGATGCCGCCCGCATGCACACGCGCTTCCGGCGCGAGTATCTGGGCCCGATGACGTGCTGAGTGCCGAAGCCGGCGGCCTTGCCTAGGGTGTGAGGACTGCTGCGAACGTCGCGCTCAGGGTGCCGCTCGTGGCCACCAGGGTCTGCGTGCCGCTCGCCCCCACGGTCCAGCCGCCGACGGTGGCCGTGCCGGTGCTGTCGGTGATCGCGGTGGCGCCGGTCACCACGCCGCCGCCTGCCGTCACTGCGAACACCACCGGGATGCCCGGCAATGGACTGCCGGTGGCGCCCAAGATCCTGACGGCTGGCTTCACCGGCACGGCCGCGTTGCCGGCCACGGTCTGCGAGTCCCCAGCCACCAGGACCATCGTCGCGCCGGCGCCCGCCGTGGCGTACTCGGTCGCCGAGTCGCCGGCCAGCCCGTTGGCCAGCACCACGAAGATCTGTTCGCCGGGCGTGCGACCCAACGTCATCATTGTCTGCGCCCGACCCGTGCTGTCGGTGACGGCCAGGGCGGGGGTCACGGTTCCGGTCGCCGACGGCACGAAGTTCACGGTGACGCCGGCAGCGGCGAAGCCGGCCGGCGTCTGCGCCTGCACCACCAGTGGCTGTGGAAGGGCACTGCTCGGCGCGCCGGTCTGTCCGCCCCCGCTCAGGATCACGACTTTGGACGGTGGGGCCGTGATGGTCAGCGTCGTGGAATCGCGGAGGGCGTTCGGCGTCATCGCGAGGACGCGCGTGACCCCCTCGGTGCCGTTCGAGACGAACATCCCCGTGCGGCCGTCGATGGTCCCGACGCTGGAGTCGGAGAGGCTCCAGGCCACGGTGGCCGAGGTGACGGGGGCCTTGGTGCTGTCGAGGGCCGTAAACCAGTACGGCACGATTCCCTTGAGGCCGATGACCGTGTCGCGCGGCGCGATGAAGAGCGACGTCGCGTCAGCGCCCGGGCCCACGTAGGTAATCGGGATCACTGCGGGCGGGGTGCTCGACGGCGCGCCGACGGCGGCCGAGACGATCTGTGAGCCGAAAAACAGTACCTGCTGGCCGTCTCGCAGTTCGATGGTGACCTGCAGGCGCTCGGTGGCGGCGCTCAGGACGATGGGGAACGAGAGGCGGAGCGTGTCTCTCCCGGGTGGCACGGCGAGGACGGTATCGAATCCGGCCGTGTCGGAGAGGCGGTCGAGGTGGTCGATCCGGATATGCGCGCTGTCGATGGTGAGGCCGAACGGCGCCAGCGTGCCGAGCGTTGCGGCGGCGGCCGTAGAGAACTGTGGGGCGACGCGGACGATGGCGCGGCCTCCGCTCGCGAGGGAGCTGGGGCCATCGGTACAGGAGACCCCGCCCAGCAGGACGAGCCCCATGCCGATGAGGCCGGCGAGCCCCCGCGCGGTGTGCGGGCGGGTGCTCGGCGCGAGGGACCGGGAGGGCGTGGGCAGGGGGGCGGTGGGTGAGAGGTCAGGGAGCGGGGGGCGGACTCGAGTCGCACGTCAACGCCCAACCTGCCACCCGACAGGGGGGTGCTGTCAAGCACGTGGATCACACACGCCCGGCGGCCCATGGGCTCCCGAAACGGACCGCCGCCCCGGCGCGCGAGAGGCGTACCGGGGCGGCGTGCCGCCTGTCTGCCCGACCGCCGGTTGGCGGCGGCCGGGCCCACGATGGAATGCGGGGCTAGAAGGCCAGCCAGGTAAAGAGGTACAGCGTGTTGTTGTCGGTCGCCGAGCGACCGAAGCCGTCATAGTTGGTCCCGGCGCCATTGAACTTGGTGTACATCGTGTACTGCAGCCCGAGGCGCACGTTCTCCCAGACATTGTAGTTCAGCTGACCCACGAACCCCTGTGAGTTCGGGCTGCCATTGGCACTCCCGTCCACCGGGTCAGATCCGTACAGGCCGGCGTCGGTGGTGCCGTTGGTCTGGAAGTAGCCGAACGACGCGCCGTAGGTGAGCGAGGTCGCGAGCGACACGTTGGCCTTGAACGTCGTGAGGTTGTCGTGCTGCTGCGAATCGCCGGCCGTGAAATCGGCCAGCCGATTCTGCGATTCATGCGTGTAGGTCGCGCGGCCGATCACCGCGCCTGCGCCCGTCGGGTGCTCGTACTGCGCATCGACGCCGACATCGGTGAACTGGTTCGTGAGACCGGTCACGCCGGTGGGATACATCTCGGAATGCATGCCGAACGTACCCACCATCAGGTAGTCCTGATTCATCTGCTGCTGCCAGGCGATCCGCCAGTACGGGGCGACATTCGACATCGCGCTTTCGGAACTGGCGTCCAACGGCAGGGCGGCGCCCTGTGGCGACGAGCGGTAGAGCGTGAGTTCGGTGTAGAGATGCTGGTCGAGCAGGGTGTAGGCGCCGAGGCCGACGACCGCTTGCCCGAGGGCGCCATCGATCACGGTGCCGGCGGTCGGGGCGGGAACGGCTTCCGACCCCATGAACGGGAAGCTCCACGCGGGCACGGTATTCCACACGTCCTGCACCGTCGGATTGTTGTTCAGCGTCAGGCCGAACAGCAGGCTGTGGCCCCCGATCTCGTGGCTCTTCGCATAGCGGAGATCGAGGTTGTCCATGCCGAACGTGCCGTCGGCCGCGGCGTACGTGAACTGCGAGAAGATGCCGAGGTTCGGCGTGATGGCGCCGCCGACGAACAGGCTGGCCTGGTCGGGGAACTGCGCCGTGCCGTTCTGCGTGCCGGGCACCGCCTTGGATGTCTGCGCAAAATCGCCGACGAACATCGCCGCCATGGGCGGGATCGTGAGCAGCTTGAGGGTTGGATCCTTGGTGGTATCGGCCTGCGCGTTGATCGTCGCGATGCCGGTGAGTGTGTAGCCGTTCAGCTTGAAGAGGCGGCCGAAGGGCGTGAGGGCCGGGAACTGATAGTGGCACATGCTACAGGCCATGCCGGTCTGTCGCGAGAACGCTGGAATGTTGGCGTGGGCCTTCTCGAGGGCGACCATCAGGGCGCGGTTCATGACGGCCCGGTCGGCGCGAACGCCGAGCGCGCTGTTGGCGCCGCGGTCAGCGCGCGCCGTGACCGGCGTCGCGACGGTGGCCAGCGCCAGGAGGAGAGCGGAGAGACCCAGGCCGATCCGGCGCGGGAGGGAGGGAAGTGTGTGCATGAAAGCTCCGGTTACGGTTTCACACCGCGGTGGTTAACTGCCCAGATGTAGGCGGCGACTTCGGTGGCGAGGGCGTCGTTGATCCCGTTGGGATGCGCGACCATGACGGTGCCAGGAACGCCGTGCGTGACGACGTTGAAGATCTGCGAGTACGTCCCGCCTTTTGCTGCCATCCAAGGCTTGCCCTGCTTGTTGAGCGGGGGAGCGATAGGCGAGCCCTGGAGGTTGGCGCCATGGCAGACGAAACAGCCGCCCTGTCCGTGAAAGATCCCGCGTCCCGCACTGACCATCTGCGTGGTGATCTGCGCGGTGTCTGGCAGGGTTGCGGTTTGGGGACGGTGGGCCGTGCGGCCGCCGCCCGACGCGAGGACGATCGTGAGAGCGCTCCGCGTAAGAATCGTCAAAAACGCCATGGATGTGGTTCCCCCATCAAAAAGAGACAGTCACTGCTTGTGCAGGTCACTCGCGTGACGCGAGCGTACGATAGACACGATCGTGCGCGGCGGTATCGGACATAAACTGTCCTCGCGTGGGGAAATCCCTGAGAGAAACACAAAGAAACCGTATAGATCGCTCGTTCTGCCGGGGTGTTGGTACCGCCAAAGGCGCGTGCGCAATCCCCAGCTGAAGGGCGCGCGTCGGCCGCCTGCGTCGAATTGATGCGGTCCGCCGACCGAGGGTGACGGCGCGATCCGCGCGGGGCGCTACTCTCGGCGCACGAATGCAGCGCCACCCTGTTGCCCCTGTGATCATGCGCTTCCGTCTCGCAGCCGTTCTGTGTCTCGCGCCCGCCGTCGTGTTTTCGATTCGGCCCCTGGCGGCACAGCAATCGGCGCCCCGCTGCCGGCCCTACGTCTGGAGTACGCCCCGGACCCTCACAATGTCAGACGGCCGGCCCGTGTACGTCGACGCGCCAGTGCCGGCGCCGTTCGCGGGCGGGCTCGCCCTGCTCGGCGTGCCGACCTTCGTGTGGCGCACGCCGAGGGTGTTCGCCGACACGGGGGCCACCGCGCGTCCCATGGTCGATCCGTCGCACCTGGCCGGTGTGGTCGAGGCGCCGGGCATCGGCCCCCAAACGGTATCGATGCCAATGGGGCCGACGCGCATGCTGGCCCTGCGCGCCGTGCCCCGCGACGATGGCTCGCTCGATGTATTCTGGGGCGAGAGCCCCGATACGTCATACCATTCGTTGTCGCGCGTGCCGGAGGTGTGGCATGCCCGACTCACCCCGACCGGATGGAGCACGCCGGCGCGCCTGTTGGCGTTCGGCGAGATCTGGTGGAACGCCGGGTATCCCGTGGTGCGGACGATCGGCGGTAAGACGGTCGTCGCCGTTCCCGTTCGTCAGGCAAAAGCGTCCGGCGATACCGTTGGGATCATGTATCTCCGCGGCGAGCACGGCGCGTGGCGGCGAACGTGGATCCCGACCGGCAAGATCCCGCCAGCCGACCTCGCCCTCGCGGCGTCGTCCGATAGCGATCTGGCCCTCGCATTCATCGGATCTGCGGTGCGACCGCCGCGGCAGGTCGAACCGAATGGCGTGTACGTGGTTCGCTCTCACGACGCCGGCGCCACGTGGACGCCGCCCCGGCCCATCGCCGGCTTTGGAATCGCGGGCGTCAACTGGCTGCAGTTGGTCGGGGCGCGGGACGGCGCGCTCCAGTTGGTGTGGAGCGTCGATCGGAAGGTGGCCGGCCGCCAACACGTGAGGACCATCGAAGGCGCATCGTCGCGCGACGGCGGATCCTCGTGGCACGCGAGACGCTCGGCCAACAATGCGCCGTTCGTCGAACTGTTCACCGCCGCCCGGCTCGGCGACAGCGTGGTGTTCATCGGCCGGCTTCACGACGGGCATCGGCTCGTCGCCGGCGCCGTCGCGAGCGACGAGCCGATCGACTGGCGCCCGTTGCCGTTCGATGCCGCGGAGACGCGGCCCCGGCTGGTGGCCATGGGCCCCGATTCGCTGCTGCTGAATTGGGGCACGCTGCGCCCGGGGGCCTATCCGCTCTTTCCCGACCTGGCGGCGCCCGTGCTCGAAACATCGACCATCACGACGAGGTGCGACTCCGTGCCTTGATCCGCTTGACGCGTCCAGCGACGGCATGGGGCCGTGGCGTACGCGTCGTTCGTTCCGTGCCGGCCCGGGCGGCATTGGGTGACCTGACCTCCAACCATAGGGAGACGCCTCAATGAACACCGCCTGGAAGGGATCACTGCTCTCCGTCGCCATCGCCCTCGCGGCGTGCGACCACTCGCCCACCGTCGCTCCGCCCCCGCCGTCCGTTCGTGGAGCGCCAACCGCCGTCGCCACCCGCGGCGTGGAACGCCACGGCCGCGTCGTCGTCGCCAGCGGCTCGGACGCGGACACCCTGGTGCGCCACACGGCCGCCCGCTGGGCCGCCAACGGCCGTCATGGTCTGCAGACCTACGTGGACAGCTCGGGGCTCTGGGACGGCCCCTCGAGGCGGCCGGCGGCGTCGATCAATCCGCTGCCTCCGCCGGACGACGGCTCCGGCTATACCGACCTGTCCTATCTGCAGGCGTCCCTCGGGGGCGAAAGCCTGCAGATCACGCTGAGTGGCAACCAGGCGCTGGTGGTCAGCAAGTCCGCCTACGCCGGCACGGATGCGCACACCGACCTCTCGTTCGGGGCCAACTACGCGAGCGGCGCCGTCGATATCCCGGAGCAGACCGCCGGCGCCAACGACGGGCACGCGCTTCAGAAGGCGGTCTGTGCGTCCGAACTGACCGGCGGCGGACTGTTCCCCGCGGACTGCATGGCCTGGGCCGGAACTGTCACCGTGACCGCGCGTCTCGTGCTGAGCCACGATTGCGGGGAGTACGTGTACGGTTCGGCGACGACATCCGCGTGGTTCGAGCTGCCGGTGCCCGACGTCTCCCTGGGGAGCGGTGGCATGACCGTGAAGTGGGGGTGGAAGCGGTTCGGGTCGACGGGTCCGGTGGCCACCGGACGGAACATGGCGTACCAGCCGTCGTGCCAGACGGTGATCAAGAAGACGCCCACGTGCTTCGGCCAACTCATCTCCGATCCATCCGGCTGTGACGGCGCATCGAACGGGAGCACCCTCGATCCCCTGGGGGGCTCCAGCTCCGGGAACTGCCAGCTGTACCTCGTTCAGGTCGAAGAGTCGTACGACGGCGGCAAGACGTGGGTCGTGGTGAACAGCTGGATCCAGACCATCTGCTGACGTCGTGTCGGACCACCACCTCTCATTCCCGGATCAACATCTCACTCGTAGCGAGGTACCCCATGACCAGAATCTCCGGCGCCCTCGGCGGCGCTCTGCTCATCATCGGCGCGGCGGCCTCCGTCGCCGGCGCACAGCAGCTATCCGTCCCGGCGGGGCGCGTGCCGGTGCAGGTGGCGGTGACCGACTCCGCCAACTTCGGGCAATCCATCGTGATCGTTCGGCGCCCGGACGCCGATCCGCCCAACCTCATTCTGATGTCGCGGGACGCCGCGACGCCGCAACATCTGGCCGCGGCGGCCGCCACGCTCTCCGTGATCATGCAGCGGGACGGCGACCGTCCGTCAGCGCCCGGTCTCTACCGCGTCTCGGCCGATGCCACCGGCCCGTCGGGGGCGATCGGGTCGGCGCGGCAGGCGTTGGCCCGCATCGAAGGGGGCCGCGAGGTGCCGGTCCACGTGAGGGGTGTGGGGCGTGCGCGCGTCACGCGTATCTACCTGCCCGACCACGCGGCGCGCGACCGAATGATGCGTGAAGGCAGAATGCAGTTGCGCGTCCAACGTCCTGCGGGGGGTGGGCGTTAGCGTTTGGGGGCGCGCGACGGCCGGGCGGGTTCGGCGCACCCGCCCGGCCGTCGCGAACCACGAGCTCCGGTGGTCGAATGCGCCGCCGGGCGACTCCAGACCGCCGGGACTCGCTTCCGTCGAGTACCGCCGTACATACTGAGGGACCCCTCACCTGCCAATGCCAAAGCGCGCGCTCCTGTTTGTTGGAATGCTGATTCTCGCCGCGCCGCTGCGGGCGCAGGATCGCTTCGTGACGCAGATCCTGATGGTGCCGACGTTCCACGGCCCCAATCGCGATGCCGCACACGAGGCGGCGGACATCGTGCGCAACCGCGTGGCCGATGCGTTCCACAACAAAGGGCTGCGCGTCATCTCGGCCGGCAGTGTGGCGCACTGGCTCGAGCAATCCGGCTTCAACGAGGACATGGGACTCATGCCTTCGGAGCGGGAGGCGCTGGCACGGCACTTCCGCGCCGACGAAGAAGTGTTCGGCGCGGTCGCGCCGGTGGACTCGGGATATCGCGTGGACGCGCAGATCGTGCTCACGCGCGATCCGCGCATGGTGCAGCCGTTCAGTGCCGTTGCGCGGTCGGTGCGGGAGGCCGCCGAGGTCGTTGCCCGGGAGGTCATCGTTGCGCGTTCGCAGATGGTGCCGCTGCGGGAGTGCGAGAACGCGGTGCGGGCCGGCGCGTTCGCGAAGGCGGCGACGTTCGCGAGTGGCGCGATCGCCGCGTACCCACCGGCCACGCTGGCTCGGGTGTGTCTGCTGAGCGCGCTCGAGAAGATGCCGGGCGATCATGCAGATTCCGTGATCGCGGTGGCGCGCGCGTTGCTCGCCCGCTGGCCGGATAGCCCGATCGCCCTCGAGTACCTGGCCACGACGCTCGATGCCCAGGGGGACTTCGCGGGCGCCGGGGCTGCGTGGGTGCGGCTGCTCGCCACGGATTCCCTCGACGAGTCCCTCACCCGTCGCGTCGTCGATGCGCTCTCGCGAGAGGGGAATGCGGCGCTCGCCGAGCCGCTCATCGTGCGGGGCGTCAAGGCCCATCCCGGCGACCTCGAGCTGCTCAAGCTCGAGTGGCTCGTGCACCTGGCCACTTCCAACTGGAAGGCCGCGGTGGCGACCGGCGAACAGTTGGAGGTGCGCGATGAAGCGTCCAAGGTCGACCCGGACTTCTATCGACGGCTGGCGTCCGCCTACCGGGCCGACAGCCAGCCGGTACGCGCGCTCGCGACGGCGGCGTCCGGGGTCACCAAGTTCCCGGACGACGCGCCCCTGTACTCGCTCTACGTGCAGTTGCTGCAAGCCGAGCACGAGGCGGCGCTCCCGCGGGGGCTGGCCCGCTTTCCCGAGAGCGCGGATCTGCATGTGATGGCGTCGCAGACGCTGAAGGAGCAGGGATCGGTGGCGCAGGCGGCGGCGGAGATTCAGGTGGCGCTGGCCGCGAATCCGCGCCTGCCGCACGGATGGCTGCAGCTGGCGGACGACGAGATGGCGTTGCAGCGCCCAGACAGCGCGCTGGCCGCGCTCAACTCGGGGCTCGCCAACGGGGAGTCGAAGGCCACCGTGGCGCAGTTCGCCCTGGCACGGGGGAACACGCTCTACGCCCGCGCCAACGGGACGAAGTTGCGCGCGGATTTCGAGAGCGCACGGCGATTTCTCCAACTCGCCAACCGGTTGGTGCCCACGCCGGAGGCCGCGTTCCTGCTCGGCGCCGCAGCCCTCTCCGTGAGCCAGGCGGCGGCCACCGAGGCGCCCGCCGCCAAGAGCTGCGATCTGGTCCGGCTGGCCGACTCGACGCTCACGGAAGCGGAGACGAATCTGGCCACCGGGCGGTCGGCGGCGCCCGACGCCGCCCAGCAGTTTCTGGACTATGCGTCGACGCTGCGCCCGTACGTGGCCAGCCAGCTCAAGGCGCTCTGTCCGGCGACCAGCGATCACTGAGCCGGGCGCCCTGCCGAGCGACGCCCCGAGAAACTACAATTCGTCAATGCCGGGACTCGAGAATTCCTCCGTCGATTCAGTGCTGACTCGCGAGCAGACGCTCATCCGCTGGCTCCGTGCCCGGGGCCGCGTTGCCGTCGGCTTCAGTGGCGGCGTGGACTCCGCCTACCTCGCCTGCGTGGCGGTCGAGACGCTGGGGGAAGATGCCGTGCTCGCCATCATCGGGCGCAGCGCCTCGTACCCGGCCGCGCAGTGGGAGACGGCCAGACGGGTGGCGGACGACTTCGGCGTGCCGGTCCTGGAGATCGACACCGACGAGCTGCAGGATCCCCGATACGCCGCCAACCCGGCGAATCGGTGCTACTTCTGCAAGACCGAGCTCTGGACGCGGCTCGTGCCGGAGGCGCGGGCCCGCGGATTCGAGGTCGTGGCCGACGGCACCAACGCCGACGATCGTGGGGACTACCGGCCGGGCGCGCAGGCGGGCCGTGAGCACGCCATCGCCTCGCCACTTGCCGACGCTGGGCTCACCAAGGCAGACATCCGCGAGCGCTCGCGCGTGCGGGGCATTCCCACCTGGCAGCAGCCGTCGTCCCCCTGTCTGTCGTCGCGGCTGCCGTATGGCACGGTGGTGACCATCGAACGGCTGCGCCAGGTGGAGGTGGCGGAAGCGGAGTTGCGCAAACTCGGCGTCCATGGCGATCTGCGCGTGCGCCACCACGATCGGACGGCCCGCGTGGAGATCGACGTGCGCGAACTTCCATGGTGGTCGCGTCCGGCGCAGGCGGCGCTGATCCGCGCGGCAGTGCTGGCCGCCGGATTCGCGGCCGTGGAGATCGATCCGCGCGGCTACCGGTCGGGCTCGTTGAACGTGCTGGCGGGCGTGACGCCGGCAGCGGCCGATGGCTCCCCCTCGTCGCCGGCGGCCGGTGCGGCTGTTCCTCGCCATTAACGTCGAGGCCGCGGCCCGGGTGGGGGTGTATGCGGCCACGGCGCCGCTCCGGGATGCCGCACCCGAGTTGTCGTGGGTGCCGGCCGACCGGTTGCATCTGACGCTCAAGTTCCTGGGGGACCAGTCCGACGAGACCGGGCATGCAGTCGGAACGGCCATGGACCGGGTGGCGCACGCCCACACCGCCTTCCCGTCGGCGCTCGGCGAATTCGGGGCGTTTCCGAACTTTCGGCGGCCCCGTGTCGTATGGATTGGCATGGACGATGACCCACGGCTCGAGCTGCTGCATCACGACGTCGAGGTGGCGGCCGACGCCCTCGGTTTGCCGCTGGAGGCCAAACCCTTCCGTCCGCACGTGACGGTGGCGCGCGTGCAGCAGCGCCCGGGGGTCGACGCGCTGCGCCTCCTCGCGCGCAGCGCGAAGCGCGCGTCGCGGGAGCGGTTCCCGACCTTCGTTCGCAGCATCGACCTCATGCGCAGCACGCTTCGCCCCGAGGGGGCTCGGCACGAGCTGCTCCATTCCTCCCTTCTTCGGGAACGTTGACTTATGGGATGCCTCGCACGACTCGGCTGTCTGGTGATCCTGATCCTGCTCGCCATCGGCGCCTGGCTGACCCGCGACCGCTGGATGAGTTCCCTCCATCTGTCGCCGCCGCCGGTGGCCGAAGCGCCGATCGACTGGCAGCCGCTGACCGTCCAGGGTGCGCGGCGGGCGCAGGCGGCGCTCGACAGCCTGCGAACCGTGAACGGGCCGGTCTTCCAGAACGTGGCGGCGGGCGATGCCGCGGCGTACGTGATGCAGGCGCTGCTGGGGCGGATGCCGGCGCCGGCCGACAGCGCGGCGGCGGCGGTCGTGCACGACGAGCTGTACGTGCGTGCCAGCGTGAAGTTGCGCGAACTCGGCGGGAGCGCCGTCCTCGGTCCCCTTGCGTCGATGCTCGGCGAGCGCGAAGCGATGCAGATGGCCGGTACGTTCCACGTGGTGCGTCCGGGACTCACGGAATTCCGGGTCACGAAGATCAAGCTGGGGCGGTTCAACGTCCCCTCGGCGGTGATCCCCAAGCTGCTGGCGCGCGTGGCGCGCGGCGCTGGGCTGGACAGCGTGCAGGCGCAGGCGCTGCCCATTCCGACCCCGCCGTACATGGTGGACATCCGCGTGGCGGATGGGCATCTGACGTTGTACAAGGGGCTCAAGTGATTCGCGCCGTCGTTGGCGGGGGCGGCGCGCACGGATAGGTTTGAGCGATGAACCCCCACCTCCGCCTCGCGAGTTCGGGATGAGCCGTCGGATTCTCATCGTCGACGACGAGCAGGGCGTTCGCGCCGCGCTGACGCAGCTCCTGGAGTTCGAGGGCTACGAGGTGCGGAGCGCGCCGAATGCCGTCGAGGGAATCACGGAGTACCAACGGTGGACGCCGCAGCTCGTGTTCCTCGACGTGAAGATGGCGGGGATGGACGGGCTCGAGGCGCTGCGCCGGCTGCGCGCGCACGATGCCAAGGCGATCGTGGTCATGATCAGCGGGCACGCCACGATCCAGACGGCCGTGGAGGCCACGCAGCTCGGCGCGTACGACATTCTGGAGAAGCCGCTCGATACCGACCGCATCCTGGTGACGCTGCGCAATGCGTTGTCGCACCTGGCGCTCGACGAGGAGAACACGCGGCTGCGCGAGACCATCGAGTCGCGATACGAGATCGTGGGGAAATCGCGCGCCATCCGGGCCGTGATCGACAAGATCGAGAAGGTGGGCGCGACACCGGCGCGGGTGCTGATTACCGGAGAGAACGGAACCGGCAAGGAACTGGTGGCGCGCGCCATCCGCCGCCGGTCGCAGCGCTCGGCGCGGCCGTTCGTGGAAGTGAACTGCGCGGCGATTCCCGGGGAACTGATCGAGAGCGAGCTGTTCGGGCACATGAAGGGGTCGTTCACGGGGGCCACTGCCGATCGGGCCGGAAAATTCGAACAGGCCCACGGCGGCACGCTGTTTCTGGACGAGGTGGGCGACATGAGCCTGGCCGCGCAGGCCAAGGTGCTGCGCGTGCTTCAGGATGGGGTCGTCACCCGCATCGGCGGCGCGAGGCCGGTGTCGGTGGACGTGCGCGTGCTGGCGGCGACGAACAAGAAGCTCGAGGAGGAGATCGCCGCCGGGCGCTTCCGCGAGGACCTGTTCTATCGGCTGCACGTCGTGCCGATTCACGTGCCGCCGCTGCGCGAACGCCGGGAGGACATCCCGCTGCTCATCTCGCACTTCTGCTCGGTGCTGACGGAGCACGAGGGGGTGCCGCCCCGCCAATTCGCGCCCGAGGCTACCGCCCGGCTGGCGGGGCTCGACTGGCCGGGCAACGTGCGCGAGTTGCGCAACACGATCGAGCGGCTGTTGATCCTCGCGGGGGGCCCCACGGTCACCGTGGAAGACGTGGACCGGCTGGTGGGCGGAGGGAAGGGCGGTGCCGGCTCGGCGGCGATGGGTGCGGCGATGGAGTGCCGCACCTTCGACGAATTCCGGCAGACGGCGGAGCGGGCATATCTGCTGTCCAAGCTGCGCGAATACGACTGGAATGTTTCGGAGACGGCGCGCGGGCTCGAGATGCCGCGGTCGAATCTCTACAAGAAGATGGAACGATACGGGCTGAGCCGCGATGGTGCGGACTGAGCGCGACAACGCAAGGAGCCACCGTGGCGGAACGCGATTGGTCGAAGGAACTCGCCAAGATCGACAAGCAGCTGCAGGGTATGACCGACGAAGAGGTGTCGCAGGCGGCGCAGGGACGCGTGCCGGATGCGGGAGGGCGTGCCGGCGAACCGGCGGGCCGAGCCGGCGGCACGACGCCCGCGCCGGCCCCCGAGAAGCCCGCTCGCACGACCGGTGGGTTCGGGGTGTTCGCGCGCCTCACGCTCTCCGTGGTGCTGGGCGTGGCGATCGTGATCTGGCCGTACGAATCGCGGTGCGGGTTCGGGTTGGCCGCCTATCTGGCGGCCGTGACCGTGGTGGCGGTCAGTGGCGCATGGAGCGCCGTCTGGACCTGGCGGCACCGGGCCGCTCGCGCGCACGTGCTCTCGCTGTTAATCCTCCTCTGGGGGCTGGTGCTGGGTTCGATGGAGGTCCTGCCGCGCGTCGGCTACGCAAAGCCCGACCTTCGCCATCCGGCCGGCTGGATGTGCAAGTGAGCGTGCCACGGGGGCACGCCGTTACCTGACCGAGAAATCATGACCAAAACGTTCAAGAACTTCATTGGCGGCCAGTGGGTCGAGCCGGCCAGCGGCGAATACTTCGAGAATCGCAATCCCGCGGACCACAATGACCTGATCGGCCAGTTCCCGCGCTCCGATGCGCGCGACGTGCAGCGGGCCGTGGAGTCGGCCAAGCGCGGGTTCGACCTCTGGCGGCGAACGCCGGCGCCTGCCCGCGGCGACGCGATGCGCCGGGCGGGCGATCTGATGGTGCAGCGGAAGGATGAGATCGCCGATCTGATGACCCGCGAGATGGGCAAGCCGCTGGCGGAGACCAAGGGCGACGTGCAGGAGGGGATCGATACCGCCTACTATGCGGCCACGGAGGGCCGGCAGCTGTTCGGGCGCACGGTGCCGAGTGAGTTGCGGAACAAGTGGGCGATGAGCTTCCGGCGGCCGATCGGGGTCGCGGGAATCATCACGCCCTTCAACTTCCCGCTGGCGATTCCGACCTGGAAGATCTTCCCGGCGCTGCTCTGCGGGAACTCGGTGATCTTCAAACCGGCCGAGGACGTGCCGCACACCGGGCACGTGTTCGTGGAGATTCTGCTCGAGGCGGGCGTGCCGCCCGAGGTGCTGCAGCTGGTGCATGGCGTGGGCGAGCAGGCGGGCAAGGCGATCGTCGACCATCCCGAGGTCCCGCTGGTGTCGTTCACCGGGTCCACCGATACGGGCAAGCTCGTGGGCGAGACCTGCGGCCGCATGCACAAACGGTTGTCGCTCGAGATGGGTGGCAAGAACGCAATGATCGTGCTCGACGACGCCGATCTGGATCTGGCGCTCGACGGGGTGTTGTGGGGCGCGTTCGGGACCACGGGGCAACGGTGCACGGCCACCAGCCGGTTGATCGTGCAGGGCGGGGTCCACGACCGCTTTCTGGGGAAGCTGGTGGATCGGGTGAAGCAGCTCAAACTCGGGGATGGTCGGAAGGCGGGGACCGATGTGGGTCCGATGATCAACGAGGCCGCGATCCGGAAGACCGAGCACTACGTGGACGTGGGGCAGTCGGAGGGAGCCGACCTGCTGTGCGGCGGCCGCCGCGCCACGGGGAAGGGGCTGGAGCAGGGCTGGTACTTCGAGCCGACGATCTTTGCCCGGGTGCAGGCAGGCATGCGCATCGAGCAGGAGGAGATCTTCGGCCCGGTGCTCTCGGTGGTGCGGGTGAACGATGCCGACGAGGCGTTCGCCGTGAACAACGGGGTGAAGTACGGGTTGTCGTCGTCGCTGTACACGCGTGACGTGAATCTCGCCTTCCGGGCGTTGAACGAACTGGACAACGGGATCACGTACATCAACGCGCCGACGATCGGGGCCGAGGCACATCTTCCCTTCGGTGGGGTCAAACAGACGGGGAACGGCCACCGCGAAGGCGGCTGGGAGGTATATGAATTCTACTCGGAGACCAAGGTGGGATACGTGGACTTCTCGGGGGCGTTGCAGCGGGCCCAGATCGACAACTACTAGTCGGCGGGTGGGCGGCGCGTTCCCGGGGGCGCGCCGCCCTGCTTGCATCCCGCCCCGGCTATCATTAATTCCAGACACACACCCCCACCGCAGCACGCGCGTGCCGGCCCTGCCTCATGGTTCCCGCCCGGTGGCGGCACGCGCAGGAGCAGGACGAGAGGTTGTATGGACGTCAACGACACCGAATCCTCAGGCCCCCCGGCGCCGCCGCAACAGGTGACGCCGGAGCGGCGCGTGGAAGCGTTGCGCGAGGCCAATGGGGGGGCGGCGCCGCTCGCCTTCCTCTGGGAATGGACGAAGATCTTCTGGATCTCGGTCGCGCTCTTCCTGGTGATCCGAACCTTCTTCGTCGAGGCGTTCAAGATCCCCACCGGCAGCATGGAGAATACGCTGATGGTGGGCGACTTCCTGCTCGTCAACAAGCTCGCGTACGGCGCCGAGGTGCCGTTCACGCACGACCGGCTGCCGGCGCTCGAGCATCCGCATCGGGGCGACGTGATCGTGTTCGACTGGCCGGTGGACCCGACGAAGAATTTCGTGAAGCGCCTGGTCGGGCTGCCCGGTGACACGCTCTCGATGCGCAACGGCGTCCTGATCCGGAACGGCCGGATGTTGAAGGAGAACTACGTGCGGCGAGAGGCACCCGATATGGATCCCTCGGGCGAGGAATTCACCTGGCAGCGCGACTATCTGGTGCGCAGCGCGGGAGCCGCCGTGAGCTACCACCCATCGCGGAACAACTGGGGGCCGCTGGTCGTGCCGCCCAAGCACTACTTCGTTTTGGGTGACAATCGCGACGACTCACTGGACAGTCGATATTGGGGATTCGTGCCCGACTCCCTTGTCACGGGCCGTCCCATACTGATCTATTACAGCTACGCGCCGGACTCGTCGGACCAGGCGTTCGCCTGGATGACCCACGTTCGCTGGAAGCGGTTGGGCGAGTTCGTTCGCTGAAGTGGTGATCCCACCGGTGGTGTTCCCGTCCGGGCGGCGCGCATAGGCGCCGAAGTTCGTCGCTACCAGGAGTCGTCGTTCGCATGCCCACGCCTGGCCCCAAGAAGACGTCGTTCGAGGAAGGATCTCTCGACCAGTACCTGCGGGACATCAGCGCCTACCCTCTCATCTCGCGCGAGGAGGAGGTGGCGCTCGCCAAGCGGATCCGAAAGCACGAGCAGGAGGCGCTCGACAAGCTCGTCCGCTCCAACCTGCGCTTCGTCGTCTCGGTGGCCAAGAAGTATCAGAATCAGGGTGTGTCGCTCTCGGACCTGATCAACGAGGGCAACCTCGGCCTGATTCGCGCGGCCCACAAGTTCGACGAGACCAAGGGCATCAAGTTCATCTCATACGCCGTGTGGTGGATTCGCCAGGCCATCCTGCAGGCCCTGGCTGAGCAGTCGCGCATCGTGCGGGTGCCGCTCAACCGCGCCGGCACCCTGCATCGCATCGGCAAGCGCGCCAACGTGCTGCTGCAGGAGTTGGGGCGCGAGGCCACGCACGCCGAGATCGCTGACGGGATGGACATCACGGAGGAAGAGGTCGCGAAGACGATGTCGATCTCGCAGACCCACCTCTCCCTCGACGCCCCGCTCACCCCCGGCGAGGACAACAAGCTTCTCGACTACCTCCCCGACAACCTCAATCCCACGCCCGACGAGCAGACCTTCGAGAAGGCGCTCACCGAATCGATCGAGGAAGCGCTCTCCCACCTCAAGGAGCGCGAGTCGAAGATCCTGCGGCTCTACTTCGGCCTCGGCGACCAGGCGGAGCCGATGACGCTGGAGGAGATCGGGGCACTGCTCGGGATCACGCGCGAACGCGTGCGGCAGATCAAGGAGAAGGCGCTCAGCCGACTGCGGCACGTGAGCCGCGCGCGGGCGCTGGAGAGTTATCTCGGCTAGGCGGTCGGCCCGTCGGCCCGTCGGGAAATCGCTGGGCTCAGCGATAATTCCCGAACTGGAGTTCCACGCCGAAGTCCTGACTCTTCAGGATCGTCATCGCCGCCTGCAGGTCGTCCTTGGATGGTGAACTCACCCGGACCTGCTCGCCCTGGATGGCGGCCTGGACCTTCTTGAGCTTGGCGTCCTTGACGGCGGCAGCCACGTTCTTCGCCGTATCGGCGTCGAGCGCGGTCTTGAGCTTGACGTCGCGGCGCACCGTGTCGCCGCCGGCGGGTTTGATCTCCCCGACATCCAGATTCTTGACCGACACGCCCCGCTTGATCAGGCGCGTCTGGACGACGTCGAACAGCGACTTCATCTGAAAGTCGTTGTCGGCCGCGAGCACGAGGAGCGCGTCCCCCCGCTTGAACTCGATGGTGGCCTTCGAGCCCTTGAAATCGTAGCGCTGCGCGATCTCCTTCTGGGCCTGGTTCACGGCGTTGTCGACTTCCTGGAGGTCGACTCCGGTGGTGACGTCGAACGAGGAGGTGGAGGGCATGGCGGTGGCGGAGAGAAGGGAGTGATTGGTCGGGCGGTCAGACAGTCAGGCCCCCAGGCCCGTGGTGCGAGGCCAGGGTCCGACATGCACGAAAGCGGTGACGCGACCGTCGCGCAAGGCGAACGCCGGAAGGGCCGCGAGGGAGCGGGTGCGCTGCAGCGGAAGCCTTCCCGGTTGCGGTGTCGCGTGCGCCGGCGAACGCGCCAGTCGGACCACTGACTTCGCCGTCCGATGGTCCGCCTGTCTGACCCGTCCCCGGGTGGCTAGTTTTCTCGTGTGAAATTCTCCTTCGTCACCCTCGGCTGCGACAAGAACACGGTCGATTCCGAACGGTATCTGGCAGCGCTGGTCGATCGCGGGGCCGAGTTGGCCGAAGACGCCGCGCAGGCGGACGTGATCGTCGTCAACACCTGCGGCTTCATCGATGCGGCCAAGAAGGAGTCGATCGACGCGATCGTCGAAGCGGGGCGCTTCAAGACGGAGGGCAAGGCCCGCGCCGTGGTCGCGGTGGGGTGCATGGTGCAACGCCACAAGCACGAACTCGAAGCCGAGCTGCCCGAGGTGGACTTCTACCTCGGCGCGGCGGAGATGGATCGGCTGATTCCCGAGCTCGAAGCCCGCGGCCTGATCGACGACGTGCCGGTGCCGCATCCCGGCGTGCGCCTGTTCACCGGCCAGCTGCCGCACGTGCGCTACCTCAAGATCAGCGAGGGGTGCGATCACGGGTGCGCCTTCTGCGCCATTCCGCTCATGCGCGGCCGGCATCGCTCCTTCGGCCTCGACGACGTGGTGCGCGAAGCCCAACTGCTCGAGGCGCAGGGGGCGCGCGAGGTCAACCTCGTGGCGCAGGACCTGGCGCACTACGGCCGCGACCGCCGCGACGGCGTCGGGTTGGAGCGCCTGCTCCAGGCGCTCGTGGCGGAGACCGGCCTGCCGTGGATCCGGATGCTCTACGTCTACTCGGCCGGGCTCACGCCCGGAGTGCTCGACCTCATGGCGCGTGAGCCGCGCCTGCTCCCGTACGTGGATATGCCCATCCAGCACGCCTCGGACGCGGTGCTGGCCCGGATGCGGCGCCCCGAGCGCAATGCGACGATCCGCGAGCGGGTGGCGCGCATTCGCGACGTGGTGCCCGACGTGGCCATCCGCACCACCTGCATCGTGGGCTTCCCGGGCGAGACGGACGAGGACTTCAACGCGTTGCTCGCGCTGCTCGAAGACGTGCAGTTCGACCGCGTGGGTGCGTTCACGTATTCGGCGCAGGAGGGCACGCGCGCCGCGCAGATGGACGACGACGTGCCCGAGTCGTTGAAGCAGGAGCGACTGGAGCGGCTGAACGAACTGCAACGCCTGGTCACCGCCGACCGGTACGAAGCGCGGGTAGGCCGGACGGTGCGGGCGATGGTAGACCACGTGCACGACGACGGCACCGTGGAGGCGCGCACGGTGTGGCAGGCCGACGACATCGACGGCGTGACATGGCTCGATGCCGACGCGGCGCCGCCGGGCGCGCTGTTGGACGTTGTGATTCGAGACGTGGACGACTACGACTTTCGGGCGGCGGTCACGGGCGTGGTATCTGCGCCCCCGCCGGCCACCCGGCGCCGGCCGCTGCCGATGGCGCCGGTGGCGTCGATGGGGAGCTTCGGACGATGACAGGGAATCGCAAGTCTTCGGAGATCATGCGTCGATCGCGGGAGGTGTTCCCGGGCGGCGTGAATTCACCCGTGCGCGCGTTCGGCGGCGTGGGTGGGACCCCGGTGGTCGCGGCGCGCGGTGTGGGCAGTCGCCTCTTCGACGTCGACGACAACGAGTACATCGACTTCGTCCTGTCGTGGGGGCCGCTCGTCCTCGGCCACGCGCCGCCGGCGGTGCTCGATGCGCTCGAACGGGCGATGGCGGCCGGGACCAGCTTCGGCATGCCCACCGAACTCGAACTGCAACTCGGTGAACTGATTCGCGACCGACTCCCGCACATGGAGCGCCTGCGCTTCGTCTCCAGCGGCACCGAGGCCACGATGAGCGCGGTGCGGGTGGCGCGCGCGCATACCAAACGCGACGGCATCCTCAAGTTCGACGGCTGCTATCACGGCCACGCCGATTCCTTTCTCGTCCGTGCGGGTTCGGGGGTTGCCACCCTGGGGCTGCCGAATTCGCCCGGGGTACCGGCGGCGCTGGCCCAGTTGACTCATGTGGCGCCCTACAACGACGTGGCCGCGGTGGAGCAACTGATGGCGGAGCAGGGGCCGCACATTGCCGCCATCATCGTGGAGCCCGTGGTCGGCAATGCGGGGTTCATCCCGCCCGATCCCGGCTTTCTGCCGGCGTTGCGCCGGGTGGCCGACGCTCATGGCGCGCTGCTCATCTTCGACGAGGTGATGACGGGGTTCCGGATCGCGCCGGGTGGCGCGCCGGAGCGCTTCGGCGTGCGGCCCGACCTCACCACGCTGGGCAAGGTGATCGGCGGCGGACTCCCGGTGGCCGCGTACGGCGGGCGGGCGGACCTCATGGACGAGGTGGCGCCCGCGGGGCCGGTCTATCAGGCGGGTACACTCTCGGGGAATCCGTTGGCCATGGCGGCGGGGTACGCGACGATCCGCATGCTGACGCCCGAACTGCACGACAAGATCGAGGGGCGCACGGCGCGGCTGGTGGAGGGCATGCGCGAGATCGCCGCCCGGCGGGATGTCCCATTCACCGCCGACCATGCGGGCTCGATGTGGGGGTTCTTCTTTCGCGGCGAGCCGGTGCGCAGCTTCGCCGACGCCCGGACCTCGGACACCGACCTGTTCAAGCGGTTCTTCCACGAGGTGCTCGCGCGCGGTGTGTATCTGGCGCCGTCGCCGTTCGAGGCCGGGTTCATGTCGGCGGCGCACAGCGACGACGACATCGCCGCCGCTCTGGAGCGGATGGACGCCGCCCTGGGGGCCGCGCGTGGATAAGCGAGCGGGTGCTCTCGTTCTGAGCACACTCGTCGCCTGTTCGACAGTCATCCACGGCCGGTTCCCCGATTCCCCTGCCGGCGCGTCGCCGACGCCCGCACCGGGCCATCTGAGCGCCGGGTTGCCGCGCGTGCCCAATCCCGCGCCGGCCAGCGAGCACACCATCCGCGTGGCGCTGCTCACCCATGCGTCGTCGGCGCGCATCTCGGCCACGGGCACCTGGCGACTGTACCAGGCCGACGGGGTGTCGTTCGTGGCTCGTGGTGCGGAGCACCAGATCTGGAGGGTGCAGCACAACGGCAGCGAGGTGCGCGCGGTGCGCAGCGACGGCGTGCCCACCGTCTGGGAGCCGCGCGAGATGGTGGCGCGGGCCGACGACCCGAATGCGCTGATGATCGTCAACGGCAAGCGATACGTGGGCGAACTCCGGTTGGTGGGCACCGACTACGGGCTGGAGATCGTGGAGCGGGTGCCGGTGGAGACCTACCTCCGCGGCGTGGTGCCGCTGGAGATCGGCGACCGCACCCCCGGCGACTCGGCGGCCATCCAGGCCCAGGCTGTGAGCGCCCGGAGCTACGCGTACACACACATGACCGATGCCGTGGATAAGTCGTACGACGTGACGGCGGGCGTGACGGACCAGGTGTACGGAGGCGTGGACGCCGAAACGCATGTGGGGAATGCGGCCGTGGTCGCCACGGCGGGCATCGTGGTGACCTTCGGTGGACGTGTGGTGAACGCGCCGTATCACTCCACGTGCGGCGGGAAGACTGCCGGCGCCGAGGAGGTGTGGCACAGCCCCGCCGTTCCCTATCTGCGCTCGGTGAGTGACCGGATTCCGGGTACGGACCGTTACTACTGTGACATCTCGCCGCACTTCAAGTGGACGCGGACGCTGTCGGCGTCGGAGTTGAACGAATCCGTGGCACGCTATCTGGCGCGATACGCGGCGGTGCCGGGTGGCGATCCCGGGCGTGTGCGCGACCTCTCGGTGACCGCCCACACGGCGTCGGGTCGCGTGGCGACGCTGGATGTGCGCACGACCCTCGGCTCGTTCACGCTGCGGGGCGACGACATGCGCTATGTGCTGCGAAAGTACGGCGGCTCGATTCTCTCGAGCACGTATTTCTCGGTGAAGACCGAACGGAACACGCAGGGCGCGCTCACGCGGGTGGTGCTCGACGGACGTGGGTACGGCCACGGCGTGGGCATGTGTCAGTGGGGCGCCATCGGGCGCGCGCGGGCCGGACAGGATTTCCGCACGATTCTGCGGACGTACTATCCGGGCGCGATTCTGGGCATCGTAGAATAGGAACGGCGGCGATGGCAGACACGCGGGAGACGACCGAGCCGGTTCGGATCGGGTTGATAGGCGCCGGAGCGATCGCCCAGCTGGCGCACCTGCCCGTGCTCGGCAAGATGCGGGGCGCGCGGCTGGTGGCCATCTGCGACAACGATCGCGCCAAGGCGCAGGCCATCGCTGAACGGTTCGGCATTCCGGACGTGGTGACCGACATCGAGGATCTGCTCGAACTCGAGTGGCTCGACGCGGTGATCGTCGCGACGCCCAACCACCTGCATGAACCCCACGTGCTGAGCGCGCTGGCGGCGCAGAAGCACGTGCTGTGCGAACGCCCGCTGGCCATGTCGTCGCGCGGGATCGAGCGACTGCTGCAGGCGGCGGCTCGCGCCGACCGCTGTATGGTGGTGGCCAACAACCATCGCTTCCGATCCGACGTGCAGGCGTTGGATCGGTTTCTCCGCGGCACCGAATTGGGCGATGTCACCGGCATCCGCGCCGGGGCGTACCACTTCGCGCGTCCCGACGCCGGCTGGCGACTGCGGCGCGCCGAGTCGGGGGGCGGGGCGTTCTTCGACTACGGCATCCCGCTGCTCGATCTGGCCTGCTGGCTGGCCGACTTTCCCGAGCCACGCCGGGTGTCGGCGCACATCGCACGACCCACCGTCGCGGGGGCCGTGGAATCGGCCATGCTCGTGCAGTTGTCCTGCCAGAACGGGATGGTGCTGTCGTTCGATGTGTCGGGGGCGTACGTGGGGCAGGAGGAGCGCTGGTGGTTCGAGGTGCTCGCGGCCCACGGCAGCGCACGGCTGGCGCCGCTGCGCGTGGTCAGGGAGATCAACGGGCGGCCCACCGACGTGTCGCCCACCGGGGCTTCCAGCCGCGACAGCGCGTTCATCCAGTCGTACCGGGCCGAGCTGGCGCACTTCCTGGCCGTCGTGCGCGGGGACGCGGAGTACGAGCCCCCGGCGGACCAGATCACGCTGCACCGCATTGTCGAGGCGATCTACCGCTCGGCCGACGAGGGGCGCGAGATTCTCCTGTGACCTCACGCCTCTTCCGGCCGGCGCGTCGCGAAGTGCTCGCCACGCTGCTGTCGGCCCTGTTCTTCTTCTACGCGTTCCCGCCCTTCCGGCTGGTGGGGCCCGTGTTCGTGTGTCTCGTGCCCCTCGCAGTCGCCGTGTCGCGCGCCGCCGACCGGGGCGACGACGCGTGGGCGGGCGTCCGGCTGGGCATGTGGTTCGGCATCTTCGCCTATGGCTCGAGCATCTACTGGATCGCGACGGCGCTGCTGATCTTCACCAAGCTCGCGATTCTCGGGTATCTGGGTGCGCTGTTCGTGATCACGGCGCTGGCGGCGGCCACCGGCGGTGCGTTGTACGTGGCGCGCCGGAGCACCCGATGGCCGATGGCCGTGCTGCTGCCGGTCGTGTGGGTGGCGTCGGAAGTGGCGATGACGCATCTGTCCGACCTCGCCTTTCCCTGGCTGCCGCTGGGCCTCGGCGTCACGCACACGCCCGTGCTGGCGCAGATCGCCGACATCAGCGGCGTGCACGGGGTGAGCTTCTGGATTGCGCTCACCAACGGCCTGGTGGCCGACATGTGGCTGTCGCGCGCCAACCGGCGTGCCAACTTGTACCGCGGGGCAGCCATTGCCGTGATGGTGTGTGTGGTGGTTGGCTACGGCGAATGGCGCATCCATTCGGTGAAGCTGCGGCCGCTGGGCAGCGTCGGCGTGGTGCAGCCGAACATCGCCGAAAATCAGAAGTGGGACTCCGCCAGCATCGCGCGGATCATCAACGTGCTGGCAGCCGGCACCCACGAAGCGGAGCGCCAGGGACATCCGCAACTCGTCGTCTGGCCGGAGACGGCGCTCAACGATTACCTGCCGGCGCATCCGGAGTGGTCGGACTCGCTCCGCGCGCTGACCATGGGCGCCGGCGTGCCGCTGCTCACCGGGATGATCGACGTGGTGTGGCACTCGCGCACGCTGTACGACGAGTACAACGCGGCCATGTTGGTGGGCGCCGACGGTCGCCAGTCGCAGCCCATCTACCACAAGCGGCATCTGGTGCCGTTCGTCGAGCGCGTCCCCTTTCTGAGTCCGAGCTGGCTCGGGTGGGCGGGGCCGTATCTGGCCGGGTCGTTCGGCATCGGCGACGGCCCGGTGGTGTACCGCGTGCCATTCGGCCGGTTCGGCGTGCTCATCTGCTACGAGTCGATCTTCCCGGGGGAGTCGCGCCAGTACCGCAACGATGGGGCCGACTTCCTGATCAACATCACCAACGACGCCTGGTTCGGGCACAGCAACGCGCCCTACCAGCACTATTCGCACCTCGTGCTGCGCGCCATCGAGAACCGCACCGCCATCGTCCGCTCCGCCAACACCGGCATCTCGGGGTGGATCGACCCGCTGGGCCGCATTCGCGCCGCGACGCCGATCTTCGAGCCGGCGGCCGCGACCTACGCGCTGGAGACGAGCGACGTCCGCACGCCGTACGACGCGCTCGGTGACTTCGTCGGCCTGCTCTCGCTGGCGGCCACGGTGGCCCTCGTGGGCAGCGTCTGGTGGACGTACCGCACCGAGCGGAGGCGGCACGCATGAGCGCCTCGGTCGGCATCGACGTCGGCGGCACGTTCACCGATCTGGTGTCCATCGACGCCGACGGCTCGGTGGAGACGCGCAAGGTGTTGAGCACGCCGGCCGACCAGAGCGAGGGCGTGGAGTCGTCGCTGCGCGCGCTGGGGCGGCCGGAGGTGTCGCGCGTGGTGCACGGGACGACGGTGGCCACGAACATGCTGCTCGAGCGCGCGGGCGCCCGCGTGGCGCTGTGCGCAACGGCCGGATTCACGGATCTATTGGAGTTGCGCCGCCAGGTGCGCGCCTCACTGTACGATCTCACGCGGCATCACCCGGAGCCGCTGGTGCACCACGCGCATGTGGTGCCGGTGGACGAGCGCATCGCGCCGGAGGGTGTGATCCGTCCGCTGCTGGCGCCCGCGATCGCCGAGGCCGTGGATCGCGTGCAGGCGCTGGAGCCCGACATCGTGGCCGTCGCGCTGCTGCACGCCTATCGCGATCCGTCGCACGAGCAGGCCCTGGCCCGCGCGCTGCGCGAACGGATGCCCGGCGTGGACGTGGTCTGTTCGTCCGACGTGTTCCCGGAGATCCGGGAATACGAGCGGACGACCACGACGGTGGCCGAGGCATACCTGCGACCGGGCGTGGCGCGCTACCTGCGCCGGCTGGCCGAGCGACTCCGTGCCATGTCGCTGCCGGCCCTCGGCGTCATGACCTCGAGCGGCGGGATGCGCACGGCGCACGACGCGTCGTCGAGCGCCGCGCAGCTCGCGCTTTCGGGGCCAGCCGGGGGCGTGGTGGGCGCGGCCGCGGTGCTGCGCGCGGCCGGGCTCACGCGGGCGCTCACCATCGACATCGGCGGTACGAGTGCCGACGTGGGGCTCATCCTCGACGGCGAGCCGCTGGTTGAGCCGGGCGGAGAAGTGGCGGGGGTGCCGATCGCGCTGCCGCGCGTGCTCGTGGAGACCGTGTCGGCGGGCGGCGGCAGCATCGCCTGGATCGACGACGGCGGGGCGCTGCGCGTCGGCCCGCGCAGCGCCGGTTCGGTGCCGGGGCCGATCGCGTTCGGGCGCGGGGGCATCCAGCCCACGGTCACCGATGCGCATGTCATGCTCGACAACATCCGCGCCGAACGGATGAGCGGCGGTGTGCAACTCGACGTGCAGGGCGCCCGCGCCGGCATCGAGGCGGTGGCGCGCAAGCTGGGGCGGAGCGCCGAGGATACGGCGCGGGCGATCGTCGCCACCGCCGATGCGACCATGGCGCGCGCGCTGCGGCGGGTGAGCGTGGAGCGCGGCGTCGACCCCCGGCAGTGCGCGTTGGTGGCATTCGGCGGGGGCGGACCGCTGCATGCCTGCGGGCTGGCGGAGATCGTCGGCATGACGCGCGTGCTGGTGCCGCCGCACGCGGGGGTGTTGAGCGCGCTGGGACTGGCGATGACCGCCGAACGGCGCGAGGGGATGGTGAGCGTGATGGCGCGTGCCGGCGACACCACGGCGGACGCGCTGGGGGCGGCGATGCGCGACGCTGAGGCGCGGTGCGAGGGCGATGCCGGCTGGACGCGGAGTTGGTTCCTGCGGGCGCGGTTCGTGGGCCAGGGCCACGAACTCGACGTGAGTGCGGCGCCTGGCGACGCGCCGGCCGAGGTTCGCGCGCGGTTCGCCGACCTGCACCGCGCGCGCGTGGGCTTCGAGTTGCCGGTGGACGTGGAGATCGTGAGTGCGCGCTGTGTGGTGAGCGATGAACCGCGCCCGGTGCGACTGGAGCGGGGGCGTGCGCCGGGATGGGACGCGGCGTCGCTCACCGACCGCGGAGGCGCGTGCGACGTGACGCTCACCGAGCCCTGTTCGGTGGTGTTGCCCGACGCCACGATGTTGGTGTCGGCCGGCTGGCGTGCGCGGGCGCTGCCCATGGGCGGCTGGATGCTGGAGCGTGGGGCATGAGCGAATTCGACGTGCTCGAACTGAGCGTGATGGCGAACGCCTTCGCGATGATCGCCGAGGAGATGGGCGCCGTGCTCGTGCGCAGCGCGCTGTCGCCGAACATCCGCGAGCGCCGCGACGCGTCGGCGGCGCTGTTCGATGCACGCGGCCGCATGGTGGCGCAGGCGGCGCACATCCCGGTGCACCTTGGCGCGATGCCCGAATCGGTGCGGGCCGTGATGGCCCACGCCCCCGCGCCGGGGGACGTGTTCATTCTCAACGACCCGTACCGCGGCGGGTCGCATCTGCCGGATCTCACGCTCGTGGAGGCGATCGCACAGGACGGCGCGACCGTGGGCTTCGCGGCCGTGCGCGCGCACCACGCGGACGTGGGCGGCATGAGTCCCGGCAGCATGCCGCAGGGCGCCACGGAACTGGTGCAGGAAGGGCTGATCATCCCGCCGGTGCGGTTGGTGGCCGGGGGCCGGCTGGACGAGATGATCCTGAACTTCATTCTCGCCAACGTGCGCACGCCCGACGAGCGGCGGGGCGACCTGCGCGCCCAGTTGGCGGCGTGCGCCGCCGGCGCCACGGGATGGCGGGCGCTGCTGGCGCGCGAGGGCGCGGAGCGCGTGGCGGCGGCCGTGGACGCGGTGCTCGACTACACCGAGCGCCGGGCGCGGGCGCGCATCGCGGCGCTCGGGGCGCTGGACAGTTCGGCTCGCGACGCGCTCGAAGGGGATGGGGTGACCGAGGACGCGGTGCCGGTGGCGGTGCGCGCGCAGGCGCTGGGCGATACCCTGCGGCTCGATTTCACGGGAAGCTCGCCCGTGGTGCGCGGCAACGTGAACTGCCCCATTGCCGTGACGCGCGCGGCGGCGGTGTTCGTATTGCGCACGCTGCTCGATGACGATGTGCCGACCAACGAGGGCATCGCGCGTGCCATCGACCTCGTCGTGCCCGACGACTGCGCGCTCAACGCGAAGTGGCCGGCCGCGGTGGCGGGCGGCAACGTCGAGATGTCGCAGCGCATCACGGACACGCTGATGCTGGCGCTGGCCAACGCCGGCGTGCCCGTGGCGGCGCAGGGGCAGGGCACGATGAACAACATCACCTTCGGTGGCGTGGGGTGGACCTTCTACGAGACGCTGGGAGGCGGGCAGGGCGCGAGCGCGCGTGCCGACGGTCCCGATGCGGTGCACGTGGGGATGAGCAACACGCTCAACACACCCATCGAATCGCTGGAGACGACGTATCCGTTGCGCATCGAGGAGTACGCGGTGCGGCGTGGATCCGGCGGCGGTGGGATGCACCGCGGGGGCGACGGCGTGGTGCGCCGCTACCGGGCGTTGGAGCGGTGCACGGTCACGTTACTCACCGAGCGGCGGCGCACGGCCCCGCATGGCGCCGCCGGCGGTGGAGACGGCACGCACGGGCGCAATTCTCTCAACGGCGAGACGATCCCGGCCAAGTGCCGGATCGAACTGAAGCCCGGCGACGTGGTGACGGTGGAGACGCCGGGCGGGGGCGGGTACGGATAACTGCAGTCGGCCGTCGGTCGTCGGCAGCTAACTGCTAACTGCGAACTCCCGGACGCCTCCGCACGTCGGGTTCAATTCCCCGGCTTGGTCAGCTTGTCGAGCCGCGTCTGGGCCGGCGTGAACCTGGGGAACTTGTCGAGCACCTGCCGGTAGAGTTCGGTCGCTTTGGCCGTGTCGCCGTTGTCCTGTGCGTCCAGGGCCTTGGAGTAGAGCATCGCGGTCCGCAGGTCCATCTTCACCGGCGTGGCCTCGCCGCCGTTCGTCGTCTTGCCCGCTGGGTTCGTGCCGGCGCCACGCTCGTGGGTGATGGCGGGGAGCTTCATGTCGTGGGCGATCTGGTCGGAGAGCTTCGCGATCAGTCCCAGCACGTCGTCCGTCTTGGCCTGCACACGCTGCGGGTTCGTCACGACGCCCGTCTCCATGTTCACGGAGCGGCCGGTGAGGACCATGTTCCCGCGTCCATCGTTCATGAACCCGCCCACGATGGCGTACTGCGCGCCCACGAGCTTGCCCACGCGCACCGCCCTCTGCGGATCGATCACGCCCTGCTTCACGAGGTTCTGCTCCTGCAGCACCTGCTGGATGCGGTCGCGATCCACGACCGTCACGTTTGGATTGCCGGCGAGATCGGTGATCAGAAAGTCCGCGACACCCTTGCCGATGCCGTTGTAGTCCGCGGCATCCTTGCCGATGGAGTTGTTGTCGAAGTTGAGGACCGCGACCACCGGCTTGGCGGCGCTCTGAGCCACGACCGCCGCCGGCGCCAGCACGGCGCCCGCCAGTAGCCCAGCCCATGCCGCGCGAACGATTCGCTTCATGTTCTCCTCCCGAGACGCGTGCTTCCGAATAGTGCCGTCAAACCGTCAGGGTCATGCCTTCCGCGGCGGCGACGACGTCGAGCTGCCCGCCGCGCTGCCGCACCAACTCCCGGCTCTCCGCCAACCGCCGGTCCAGCTCGTCGTCGCCGCGCTCCGGCTTGTGGTGGAAGAGCACCAGCTGTTCGACGCCGGCTTCCAATGCCAGTCCCACCGCATCCGCGTACGTCGAGTGTCCCCAGCCGCGAAACTGCGCGTACTCGTCCGCCGTGTATGTGGCGTCGTGCACCAGCACCCGGGCGCCGCGCACGAACTCGACCAATCCGTGCCGCCAGCCGTCGGGTGTGTCGTACCGCCCGCCCGTGCCGAGTTCGTTGTCCGGGATGTACATCAGCGCCGGCGCGCCGGGGCGCGCTTCCGCAAATCGATACCCCAGCGCCCCGCCGGGGTGCCGCACCGGGTAGCCCGAGACTTCGTAGCCGTGTCGACGCTGGGTCTCCAGCCCGACCTCCCCGAAGTCAATGCGCGCCTCCAGCTCTTCGAACGTGACCGGGAAGACGACTGGCGACATCTGGTCGCGTACCACGCGATCGATGCTCGTCTCGAGGGTCTTGGAGCCCCAGATGGTGAAGTGGTTGCCGCGCTGGAACATGGGGCCGAAGAACGGGATGCCCTGGATGTGATCCCAGTGGGCGTGCGTGAGAAAGAGGTCGCCGATGATCGGGCCGCCGCCGGCACGCGCCACCAGCGACCGCCCGAGTTCGCGTAGCCCCGTGCCGGCATCGAGGATGATCAGCCATCCATCCGACGTGCGCAACTCGATGCAGGGGGTGTTGCCCCCGTAGCGCACCGTCTGTGGGCCCGGGCTCGGGATCGATCCGCGCGTGCCCCAGAATTGAAGCTGCAAGGTCATGTCCGCAGGTGTCGGCGCATCCGCTGAACATGGGGACGGAGACCGGGGTGTGGCTAGGCGGGGAGTCACCGCATGGCGGTGACGATGGTCACATGCGGCTCTGCGCCCGCTGTTCCAACGCCGGTCGGTCGAGCAGCGTGATGCGGCGTCGCTCCACGCCGATCAGCCCCGCATCCTGAAAATCCTTCATCGCGCGTGAGACGGTTTCCCGGCTCGCGCCGATCAGCTGCGCGATGGTCTGGTGCGTGAGCGCCTTTCCGATCGTGGCGCTCCGGTTCTCGTCGGCGAGATCCACCAGCAGGCGCGCGATGCGACCGGGGACGTCGAGGAGCACGAGTCCGCCGATCTTGTCGTCGGCGCGCCGGAGCCGGCGCGACAGCTCGGTGAGTAGCGACCAGGCCACGCTCGGGCTGGATTCCACCCGCGCCCGGAAGTCCTCTCGGCGCAGGACCAGCAGGTCGGAATCCTCCATCGCGATCACGTGGGCCGAGCGGGGGCGGTCGTCGATGAGCGACAATTCGCCGAAGTGCTCGCCCACGCCGAGCATTCCCAGAATCACCTCGCGTCCATCCTCGCCAATCAACACCACCTTCACGCGACCGCCGCGGACGACGAACAGGGAATCGCCGGGGTCGTGCTCGAACAGGATCACGCTTCCCCGCGGGTACGCCCGTTCACGCGTGAGTTCGGCGAACCGCTGAAGCTCCTGCGGGTCGAGGCCGCTGAACAACGGTACGGTGGCGAGGAAGTCGGCTGTGGTCTGGGTCATGCGAAGGGGTGCCGGCCGCGGGCGGCCGATGCGGAGGGTGCCGTGTCGCCGATCGATCGCGAAAGTACGGGGCGCCGATTGTGAAGTCAATTCGGCAAACCATGGAAAGACGGCGAGTTACGACGGCCGCCGGCACGCGCCCCCGCCCGGGCGCGCGCCCGGGCGCGCGCCCGGGCGGGGGCGCGCCGCACGAGCGTCGATAGCGCGCCGACGCTGTCGGCGATAGCATTGGCCCCGGCCCAGCCTGGTGTGGCTGCTGCCGGTCGCGCTTCGCATCATACCGCCCCCTCGGCCCCCACCCACCGACCCGTCCCCCATGCCACTGCCTCGTGCTGGATTCCTGGCTGCGCTCTGCCTCTCGCTGACTTCAGGCACCGGCCGCCTCGCCGCCTCGCGACGGCCGTCGTCGTCCCCGGCCGCGGCCGACTCCGGCGTCGTGGCGGATTCGCTTCGACTCTACTATGTCGGGCACGCGATCGGCTACGAGCACTATCGAGTGTCGCGCGAACCGGCCGGGTTCGTGGCGACGGCCGACTTCGATTACGTCGATCGCGGGCGCCGCACGCACGTGGTCGACACCATGCATCTCCGGTCGGACTACGCTCCGCGCCGGCTCGATGTGCTGCGCGTAACCGACACCACTACCACCGTGGTCGCCCGCGTCGAAGTGGATGGCCGGCAGGCGCGCGTGACGGGGCCCGCGGGCAGCCGCGAGGTCGCGCTTCCGCCCGCGGCATTCGTCGTCGCCGGCGACCAGCCGATGTCGCAGCATCTGCTGCTGCTGCGCTACTGGTTGTCCCACGGGCGGCCGTCCTCGCTGGCGGTGGTGCCCGGAGGGCCGACGAACGCGCTGACCATCGTCGACCGGGGACGCACGACGCTCACGGTCGGGGGGCGCGCCATGACGTTCACGCGGTATTCCGTGGACGGAGTGGTGTGGGGAGTGGAGTCGGTGTGGGTCGACCGCGAGGGTCGGCTGGCGGTGGTGACGTCGGGCGGTGGCGGCGGACTCGAACTCGAGGCGATCCGGACCGCGCTCGTGCCGGCGTACGCGCGGATCATGGCCGTCGTGATCCGGGATCGCATGGCCGATCTCGCCTCGATCTCTCGGCGGGTGCATCCCATTGCCACGGGCACGGTGGCGCTGGTTGGCGGCACGCTCATTGACGGGAGGGGCGGGCCCGCCGTGCCGAATGCGACCGTGGTGGTCCGCGCGGGCAAGGTCGTGGACGCCGGGCCCGCCGACCGCGTCGCTGTGCCTCCGGGCGCGACGCGCATCGACGTGCGCGGCAAGACCGTCATGCCGGGGCTCTGGAACATGCATGTGCATCTGCACCAGATGGAGTGGCTTCCGGTGTACATGGCCGCGGGCGAGACCACGGTGCGGGATATGGGCAACGAGATCGACTTCGAGCTGGCGCTCCGCCACGCGGTGGAATCCGGCGGCGCCATCGGTCCCACGCTGATGCTCGCGGGCCTCGTCGACGGCGGCGGCCCGAACGCCTTCGGCGCCGTCACCGCCGATACGCCCGACGAGGGGCGCGCCGTCGTGGATCGCTACCACGCCCTCGGCTTTCCGCAGATCAAGATGTACGACCTGCTGCAGCCCGCCGTCGTGGGAGCCATCACGCGCGAAGCGCACCGCCTGGGGATGACGGTCACCGGGCACGTACCGCGTGCGCTCGGGCTGTACGTGACCATCGATTCGGGACAGGACCAGATCGCGCACATCCCGATCCGCGGCGTGGCGGGCTCCGACTCGGTGCGGCGCCAGGTGGCGTTCGTGGCGGCGCATCATGTGGCCATCGATCCCACCGCGTCGTGGGGCGACCTGCTGCGCCATTCCACCGCCGAGCCGGTGACGGATCTGGTGCCCGAGGTGCCGGATCTTCCCCCCGTACTGCGCCAGCGGATCGAGCAGATGGGAGCGCACACGGATACGGCCCGCGCACACGCCATCGCGCGCAACATGCTCGGCGTGCTCCACGAACTGCACGCGGCCGGGGTGCCGCTGCTGCCCGGCACCGACGAAGGCGTGCCCGGGTTCAGCCTGTACCGCGAGCTGCAGCTCTACACCATGGCGGGCATGTCCACCATGGATGCGCTGCTCGCTGCCACCTCGGTTTCCGCGCGTGCCCTGGGCATGGCCGGCCGCGTCGGGTCCCTCGTGCCGGGCCTCGAGGCCGACCTGATCGTGCTCGACGGCAACCCGCTCGACGACATCAGGAATGTGAGCCGGGTCCACTTCGTCATGAAGCACGGCGTGCTGTACCGGAACGCGGACCTCTGGCGGGCGGTGGGGTTCACGCCGCCGGAGTAGCGCGGCGCCCCATTGACGGCCTGATTAGGCTCCAGCGGGGGACGGGACCGGCCCCCAAGCCGTTGCTCGCTTGTCTTTTACGGCGGGCGCCGGCTATATTTCTCTGCTCTGCATTACCCATGATTTCGAGGTTCTCGTGAAGACCGATATCCACCCCGAGTACGCGACGGCCACTGTGAAGTGCGCCTGCGGGAATACGTTCGAGACGCGCTCCACCAAGGCCGAGATCCACACCGACGTGTGCTCCGAGTGCCATCCGTTCTACACCGGCAAGCAGCGCCTCGTGGACACCGCCGGCCGCGTGGAGCGCTTCCGTCAGAAGTTCGGGAAGAAGGCCTGAGTCTCCGCGACCGCCTCGCCGAGCAGCTGGCTCGCGCCGCTGAGGTCGAGCGCGCGCTGTCCGATCCCGGGTCGCTCCGCGATTCCAAGAAGCTGGCCGAGTTGGGACGGGAACACCGACGGTTGACCCCGCTGGTCCAACTGGCGGCCCAATTGCAGAAGGAAGAGAACGAGCTCGTGCAGGCGCGCGAGCTCGTTTCCATTGACGACCCGGAAATGGCTGCCGAAGCCACTGCCGAAGTGGAGCGTCTCGAGGCGTCCATCGAGCAGCTCGAGTTGCGGCTCAAGCCCCTGCTCGTGCCGCACGACCCGCTGGACGACCGCAATGCGATCGTCGAGATCCGGGCCGGCACCGGGGGTGACGAAGCCGCCCTGTTCGCGGGCGATCTCTATCGCATGTACACGCGCTACTGCGAACGCCGCCGCTGGAAGATCGAGGTGATGTCCCATTCCGAGGGCGCCCTGGGCGGCATCAAAGAAGTGATCTTCAAGGTGGCGGGCGACGGCGCGTTCGGCGCCATGCGCTGGGAGTCCGGGGTGCACCGCGTGCAGCGCGTGCCCGCCACCGAGACCCAGGGTCGCATCCACACCTCGGCCGCCACGGTGGCGGTGCTGCCGGAGGCAGAGGAAGTGGACGTGACGATCGACGAGAAGGAGCTGCGCATCGACGTGTTCCGCGCGTCGGGGCCCGGGGGGCAGGGCGTGAACACCACCGACTCGGCCGTGCGCATCACCCACCTTCCCACCGGCCTCGTGATCAGCCAGCAGGACCAGCGCTCGCAGATCCAGAACCGGGCGCGGGCCATGGACGTGCTCCGGGCCCGCCTGCTCGATCTGCGGCTGGCCGAGCGCGAAGCGGAGCGGGCGCGCCTGCGCAAGACGCAGGTGGGCACCGGCGACCGCTCGGCGAAGATCCGCACGTACAACTTTCCGCAGAGCCGCATCACCGACCACCGCATCGGCTATACCACGCACGACCTGCAGCGCGTGCTCGACGGCGACATCGGCGACCTCATGGAGGCGCTGCGCCTGGCCGACGTCGAGGAGCGACTGAGCATTGCCTGAGCGCCGGCGGCCCGGCGCGTCCCCCGCGGGCCTCACGCCGCCGGTGGTCGATGCGGCGGGGCTGACCGTGGCCGGGGTGGTGCGAACCACGGCGGAGGAACTGACGCGGGCGGGAACGCCCGATGCCGACATGGCGGCGCGCGAAATCGTGGCGGCGTTGCTCGACGTCGGGCGCCACTGGACGACGCTGCACGGCAGCGAGCACGCCGACGCCATGCTGCTGACGCGCGCTCTGCAGTCGGCGCGCCGCCTGACGGACGGCATGCCGTTCCAGTACGCCGTGGGGCGGGTGAGCTTCCGGCGCTTGACGCTCGAGGTAGACCCGCGCGTGCTGATTCCGCGTCCCGAAACCGAGCTGCTCGTGGAGTTCGTACTCGAATTCACACGCGACGCATCCGGCGGGGTGGCGATCGACGTCGGCACGGGGTCGGGCGCCATCGCGCTGGCGCTCGCGCAGGAGGGGACGTTCGCGCGCGTGGTCGGCACCGACGTGTCGGCCGACGCGCTGGCGGCGGCGCGGCACAACGCATCGGCGTTGGCGGCGGCGATCGCGACCCCCGTGGAATTCCGCCAGGGGTCGTTGCTGGGGCCGGTGTCGGACCTCCGGGCGCGAGCAATCGTGTCCAATCCGCCCTACATTGCATTCGAGGAAACGGCGGCCCTGCCGCCATCGGTGCGCGATTGGGAACCGGTGACGGCGCTGCTCAGCGGTGAGAACGGGTTGGCGGCGACGCGCCAGGTGGTGCGCGGTGCGGCGGCCCGATTGGAGGCCGGCGGCGTGCTCGCGCTCGAAGTCGACGCGCGCCGCGCCTCGTTGGTGGCGGAGATGGTGTCCGCCGACGCAGCTTTCGCAGACGTCTCGGTGCGGTTCGACCTCGCCGGACGCGAACGATTCGTACTCGCACGACGACGGGAGCAAGGATGATCGAAGAGAAAGCACGAGACCTGGGCCGGTTCATCGGCCAGAGCAACGAATATCAAGCCCTCAAGCGCGCCAACGAGGCGCTGGCTGAGGACAAGGACGCGGTCGCCCTGCTCAAGCAGATGGAGACGCTGCGGCTGGACGCGCAGAAGATGATCGCGGGGGGCCAGCGTCCCACGCCCGAGATGGAACAGCAGCTCGACGGGCTGCTCTCCCAGGTGCAGGGGCAGGCGGTGTACCAGCGGTTGATCGTCGCGCAGGAGAACTTCGACAAGACCATGGGGAAGGTGAACGATTGGATCCTCGAGGGCATCGAGAAGGGCGCCGCGAGTCCGATCATCATGCTGGGGTGACATGGCGCGTGGCTCACTGATCGTCTTCGAGGGGGCGGAGGGCGTCGGCAAGTCGACGCAGCTCCGCCGTCTTGCATCGTGGCTGGAGTCGGGCGGGCGCGTGGTGCACGCGCATCGCGAGCCCGGCGGCACGCCCCTGGGCGACGAGATCCGGCGTCTGCTGCTCGACCCCGCGTCCGATATCACCCCGCGCGCCGAAGCGCTGCTGTTCATGGCGTCGCGGGCGCAGTTGGTGGAGACGCTCGTGCGACCGGCGCTCGACGCCGGTCACGTGGTGGTCCTCGACCGCTTCTTCCTGTCTACCTATGCCTATCAGGGCGCCGGTCGCGGCCTCCCCGAGGCCGAGGTGCGTGGGGCCAACGCCGTGGCCACCAGCGGGCTGGTGCCCGACCTCACGCTGTTGATGACCTTGCCCGTGGCCGAGGGGCTGGCGCGCGCCGAGCAGCGGGGCGAACGCGACCGGATGGAGCGGAATGCGGACGACTTCCACCACCGCGTGTCCGAAGCGTTCGCCGGGTTCGCGCACGCCGATTGGCAGGCCGCGCATCCCGAGTGCGGACCGATCGTGACTGTCGATGCATCGGGATCGGAAGCCGAGGTGTTCGCGCGGGTGCGCTTGCTGGTGGAGGAGCGGCTCGGCTTCGCGTGAGGCGTGGCGGCGGGCCACCCCGTCCGTGCGCCACCCGCCGCGGCCTGCTACGAAGGGGTCGACCCGGCGCGCAGCGGATCGCTGAGCACCTGGATCACCAGCAGGGCGAGGATGATCACGTGCACCGCGGTGCACCAAGCGCAGAGCTTTCCGATCACGCCGAGCTCCTGATAGACCAGCCAGAGCACGGCGGCGGTGCCGACGAGCACCCAGCCGAGGCCGGCGGTGCGCAGCCACGCGGGCTCTCCGCGGCCGCGGGCGCGCGACGACAGGAGCGCGAGCGCCACCGCCACCCCGAACCAGGCGATGCCGAGCACCGCCACGGGAATGCCGGCCACGTATGCCGACGAACTGGTGAGTACCTGCTCGCAGTTGACGAAGGTCCCCCCGCTGCACACCAGGGGGACGTTGCTGTCGTAGTGGAGAAGGGTGAGGTAGCCGGCGATCAGCAGACCGGCCACCGAGAGCGCCATTCGGAGCCGGTCGTAGGATCGCAGCGGCATCACGGCACCTTGGTGGGGAGTGCCTTCACCGTCTGCGGGATCGGCGCGCCGGAGCAGACCGCGGCCGGCTGCTGTCCGTCCACGGCGCAGATGGCGGCCACGATCTCGTTGGCATTGGCCAGGATCGCCTGGGCGGCCGAGGCCGATCCGGCGGGGAGGGTTGCGGCAATCTCGCCGTGCGTCTGCCCCGCGAGCAGCCCCGGGTTGAAGGGCGAGCCGCTCCACATGTAGCGCCCGCCGATCAGCATGAACGGAATGCCGCCGGCCGCCGCCTTGTCGAGATACGGCGGGCCGTCGTACTTCTCGATCAGCGCTTCCTGCGCCTGGGTGGGCGTCTCGAGCGTGGGGTAGCGCCCGCCGATGGGCTCGGCGCCCTGCAACTCCACGGAGTGGAAGTCGATGTACTGGCTCGTGTAGCGACCGCCGTAGAACGAGAAGGTCGGCGTGCTCGGATACACATCCTGCGACGACGACGCGGAGTAGCTGAGTCCCGAGAAGCTACCGAACCGCGACAGGGCCGCGATCACCGACCAGCGGGCCGCGGCGCAGTACGGGCAGTACAGCGCGCCGATGTAGAGGACCACCGGCTTGCCGGCCGTCGTATCGGCCGTGCCGACGAAGATCGGGACGGTGGCCCCCATGGTGCCCACCCGCTCCCACGTGGCCGGCGCGATGGACGTGAAGTCCGCCATCACCGAGTCGGGCACCGGCGTGGAGAGCAGGGCGGCCGCGGCAGCCGGCGGTGTGGCGTGCCGGCGATTGACCGCAAACACGACGGTCGCCACGAGTGCCAGGGCGACCACGACCAGCAGCGAGTTCAGCTTCTTCGGATTCTGAGCCACGAGTGGGTCTCCGGTGCGGGAGGGGTCTAGTATAACCGTCGGCGGGGCATCGGATCAGCGCGTCACGATCCGGGCGCCCTTGGGAACGATGAAGTGGAACGCCGCGTCGTCGGTGGGCACGTTGACCTGCAGCGATGTGAGCCGCACGAGGCGTGTCACGCCGTTGGTCTGCGAGACCTCGAACTGCCGGATGTAGCCGTCGGCGTCATCGATCCACACCTTGGCGCGCGAGAAGTCTGTGGGGCCGTCGGGCTTCGGCGTGAGGGTCACCAGGCGCGCGGCGCGTCCGTCCACGGAATCGGCGCCCCCGTCCGCGATGTCGTATTTGGCGAACGGGTGGTCGAGAAACTGGCCGGTGATGTCGACCGTCCCGCTCCCCTGCGCCGTCTCGGGGCGCTTGATCACCTGATTCGGGGTGCTGCTGGGGAGGTAGAGCCAGAGCCAGGTGCCGTCGGCCACGATGCGGTCGCCGTCCGGATCCTGGAATCGCACGGCGAGCCGGTCGGGCCGCCGCTGCTGGTACTCGCCCCGGGCGTGGGCCGAGGTTCCGGTGAGGGAGTTGCTCACGGTCTGCTCGAAAGACGCCCGCACGCTGCGGACGCGCTGCCATGCGTCCACCGCATGCTGCACGGCGGCGTGCGCGGGCGGCTGCTGGGCACGAACCGCAGCGGGGGCCAGGGTGGCCCATGCGCCGGCGGCGAGCGCAAGGTGGATGGAGCGGAGTGCGAGCATGGGACTCCCCGATGTGAGGACGCCGCGCGTCGTGCGCGGCGTCCCTGGTGTTACCCGACCGAGATCGGGGCGGTTCCGGGCGTGGGCAATACCGTGCGGCCGATCGCCGTGGCGATGGCACGGATCTCGGTGACCAGTCGCGCGAACTGCTCGGGATAGAGCGACTGGCCGCCATCGGAGAGCGCGCGGTCCGGGGTCGGGTGCACCTCGACGATGATGCCGTCGGCGCCGGCGGCAATGGCGGCGCGGGCCATCGGCGTCACCTTCTCGCGCAGCCCCGTGCCGTGGCTCGGATCGGCGATCATCGGCAGGTGCGAGAGCTTCTGCACCACCGGAATCGCCGTGAGGTCGAGCAGGTTGCGCGTGGTGGTGTCGAAGCTGCGGATGCCGCGCTCGCACAGGATCACCTGGTTGTTGCCCTCGGCCAGGATGTACTCGGCGCTCATCAGCAGATCGTTGATGGTGGCCGCCATGCCGCGCTTGAGCAGCACCGGCTTGCCGATGCGGCCCACGGCGCGCAGCAGCGAGTAGTTCTGCATGTTGCGCGCCCCCACCTGGATGCAGTCGGCGTACTGCGCTACGAGGTGTGCCCCCTCCTCGTCCAGCGCCTCGGTGACGATGGGCAGGCCCGTCTCGCGCTTGGCGAGGGCCAGCATCTCCAGCCCTTTCTTGCCCAATCCCTGAAAGGCATAGGGGGAACTGCGGGGCTTGAACGCGCCGCCGCGCAGGGCGGTGGCGCCGGCGGCACGCACGGCGCGCGCCGCGGTGACGATCTGATGCTCGTTCTCCACCGAGCAGGGACCGGCGATGATCGCCACGTCGCGTCCGCCGAAGCTCACGCCCGGCGAGATGGTGACCACGGTATTCTGCGGCTGCCATTCGCGCGACACCTGCTTGTACGGCTTGGTGACATGTATGACGTCGGCCACGCCCGGCAAGGCTTCGATGCGCGACGCGTCGACGCGTCCATCGTTGCCGACCAGTCCCACCGCCGTGCGCTGCTCGCCCGGCATGGAACGCGCCTGGTAGCCCATTTCCTCGATCACGTGAACGACGCGCTCCACCTGCTCGGGGGTCGCGCCGTGCTGCATTACGACCAGCATGTCAACTCCTCAGATGTCGGTCTGCCATCCGTCGTACGCGACGGTTACCGGACCGGGGTATCGTGCCGCGACCGCGGCCGAGATGTCAACGTCCTCCACCGGCGGGTACAGGTGCGTGAGCACCAGGCGCCGGGGGCCTGCAATCGCCGCGAGCGCGCCGCACTGTTCCGGCGTCAGGTGCTCCACGATGGCCATGGCCTCGGGGAGCGAACACTCGCACAGCAGGACGTCGCACCCGTTGGCCCATTCCGCGAGATCCGGGTCGTACCCCGTGTCGCCGGTATAGACGAGGCGGTGCGCCCCGGCCGCTACGGAATATGCCACACTTTCCACCGTATGGGGAACCTTGAAGGCCTCCAGGCGCAACGCTCCCCCGAGGGAGAGCACCGTCCCCGGGGCGATCTCGGTCACCTGGACCGGGAAGCCCGGATCGGTGACCCAGGGTCCGTAGGCGGCGGCCAGCCGTTGCAGAAGGTCCGCGGTGCCCGCCGGCCCGACGATCTGCAGTGGGGCGCTCCGGGGCGGGAGGATGCCGTATTTCGACGCGAAGATGAGCGTCGGCAGGTCGGCGTGGTGATCGATGTGGAAGTGGCTCAGAGCCACGTGCGTGATCTCGGGCCAGGCGAGGGCGAACTCGGCCAGCCGGCGCGCCACCCCGTTGCCGCAGTCCAGGAGCAGGCGCGTCTCCCCGTACTCCACGAGGTAGCCGCTGCAGGCGCGCGAGGCCGAGAGGGCGATGGTGCCGGTGCCGAGGGTCGTGAGCCGCATGGTCGTGCCCGGCCGGCGATCGTCCGTGGTCACCGGGTCGGCTCTTCCAGCACGGCGGCGGGTGCCCTCATGCCGTGGCGGCGGTCTCCGCGGGCTCGGCGGCCGGCGTGTCCACCGACGCGCCCTTCATCCGCACGCTCACCAGCGACGAGACGCCCGGCTCCTGCATCGTCACGCCGAACACGGCGTCGGCCGCCTCGGTGGTGGTGCGGGGGTTGTGCGTGATCACGATGAACTGCGTCTTCTGCTTGAATTCGGTGAGCATGCGCACGAACCGGCCGACGTTGGCGTCGTCGAGCGGCGCGTCCACCTCGTCGAGCAGGCAGAACGGGCTCGGCTTGGTGAGGAAGATGCCGAACAGCAGCGACAGGGCGACGAGCGCGCGCTCCCCGCTCGAGAGGAGGTGGATGCGCTGCGTGCGCTTGCCGCGCGGCGAGGCGTGGACCTCGATGTCGCAGTCCAGCGGCGCCTCGGGGTTCTCCAGCCGCAGATCGCACTCGCCCCCGCCGAACAGGGTCATGAAGATCTGGCGGAAGTTCTCGCGCACCTGCACGAACGTCTGCAGGAACAGGTCGCGGGCGGTGGCGTCGATCTCGCGGATAGCCTGCAGCAGCGAGTTCTTGGCCTCCGTGAGATCGTTGCGCTGCGCGGTGAGGAAGTCGTGCCGCTTCACGGTCTCGTCGTGCTCCTCGATGGCGAGCACGTTCACGGCCCCCAGATGTTCGATCTGCTGGCGCAGGTCGTCTGCTTCGGCGCGGAGCGCGTCGTCGTCGAGTTCCAGCGGCTCGGCGTTGGCGATCATGTCGTCCAACGGCTTGCGCCACTCGGTTTCCAGGCGCTCGCGGATGGCGGTCCGGCGTCCCGACAACTCGGTGAACCGCAGTTCGGCGTGGTGTAGTTCTTCGGCAGCGGCGCCGCCCTCGTGCCGCGCGCGGTCCAGCGCGTGCTCGGCGTCGGTGAGCGTGGCGTCGGTGGTGACCACGGCGCGTTCCGCCCCCGCCATCCGCTGCTCGGCGTCGGCGAGCGCGGCCTGCCGCGCGTCGAGGTCGGTACGCCACGCGGTCATCTGGTCGTGGAGTTCGGCGTCGCTGCTGCTCAGGCCACCCAACTCAGCGCTCAGCGCGTCCAGCCGCTCGGCGGCAGAGCGCAGCTCCTCGCCCAGCCGGCGCTCGCGGTCGGCGGCCACCTGGGCCCGGGCGTGCACCTGCGCCTGCTCCACCTGCCACGCCGAGCGCTGCTCGCGTGCGCGTTCCTGCTCGGCGTCGGCCTCGGCGAGGGCGGCGCGCGCGTTGGCGATGTCGGTCTCGCGCTCGGCGAGCCCGCCACGCAGCGATTCCGACTCCTGGTCGAACGCCGCGATCGCCGCGCGGAGTTCCTCACACCGGCGCGCCAGGCGCCCGGCCAGTTCGGCCGACGTCTGCAGGTCGCGCTCGGCGCGTTGCACGGCACGCGCCGCCTCGGTGTGCGTACCGGACGCGGCGCCCAGCGCCTGCTGCGCGTTGCCGGCGGCCTCGGCGGCCGACGCGACCCGCTGCTCCGACTGACTGAGCGCCTGCGCGGCGCCCTGCGCGGCCTGCTCGGCCTCACCGCGCGCCGCCTGACTGGCGGCCAGCTCGCCGCGGAGGGTGAACAGCTCGGCGCGCCGGCGCAGGGGGCCGGGTCCGCCGCCGGTGCCCGGCAGCCACACCGCGCCGCGGCCGTCCACGAACGCCGTGCCCTCGGCTTCGGCGCGCACCTGGCCGAGCAGGGCGCGCACCCAGGCGTCGGCGGGGGCCTGCGCCTGCACGCCCGCCGCCAGCGCGTCGGGGGCCGGCTCCGCTCCCGACGCCGGCGCGGCGTCGAGCGGCAGCAGGAGCAGCGGTCCCGGGTTGGCGCTCTGGTGCCACTGCCGCACCGCTTCGGCGGCGGCGCGATCGCGCACCAGCACGGCGTGGACCGTGGCGCCGAGGAATCGTTCGATGAGCACGGCGCCGGCCTGATCGGCCGACAGGAAATCGCTGAGCGGGCCGAGCACGGCGCCTTCGCCGAATTGATCGCGTTCGCGGAGCAGGCGTGCCGCGGCGGGGGCGAGGCCCACGCGCTCGCGTTCGAGCCCCTCGAGGGCGTGGACCTTGCCCTCGAGTGCGGTGAGCGACTGTTCCAGGCGGGCCAGATTGCCGCGCGCCTCGACGTCGCGTTCGCGGGCGGCGCGATCGGCGTCGCGGGCGGCCTGCAGCTCGGCGTCGGCGGCCGCCGACGTGGTGCGGGCAGACTCGAGGGCGGTGGCGGCGGATTCGAGGTCGCGCTGGGCGGCGGTGAAGGCGTCGGTGAGTGCGACCCGCTCCTGCTCCAGCACCGCCGATTGCTGCGTGGTCTCGTCCAGCTCGCGTTGACTGCGCTCGCGGTCGAGGTCGATGCGCCGGGCCCGGTCCTGCACCTCGCGCAGTGCCTGCTCGGCGCGTTCGGCGGCGGCGCGGGCGGTGGCCACCGCTTCGCGGCTCCCGTCTTCGCGGCGCTGCCGGTCGGCCAGCTCGGCCTCGAGCGCGCGGAGCGACGACTCGAGTTCCTGCTTCTCGGTAGCGGCGCGTTCGAGGTCCTCCTCGAGCCGGGTGCGCGTGAGCTGCCCGTGCGATGCTTCGGCTTCGGCACGTTCGCGGCGCATCTGCGCGTTGCGGCGGCGCTCCTCGGCCACCGCCATTTCGCCGCGGATCTGCTGCACGCGCTCGCGCTGCTCGGCCACCAGGCGCGACAGTTCGTTGCGCTGCGCCTCGGCGGCGGTCCGCGCGTCGTGCGCCGTGTCGCGGGCCTGCTCGGCCTCGGCCACACGCGACTCGCGTTCGGGTGCCTCAGCCCGCAACTCGTTCACGCGGACTTCGAGCCGCTGCAGCTCGTCGTGCCAGGCCTGCATCTCGCGGGCCGCCAGCGCGATCTCCACGGTGTAGCGGCGGCCGCTCAATTCGGCGTAGCGTTCGGCGCGCCGGCGCTGACGCGCCAGCGATCGCACCTGGGTGGCGACCTCGCTGATGAGGTCGTCCAGCCGCTGCAGGTCGACCGTCGTTTCTTCGAGCCGGCGCTCCGTGGTGCGGCGCCGGTCGCGGTACAGCCCCACGCCCGCCGCCTCCTCGAACAGCTCGCGCCGGTCGTCGGGACGGTCGGAGAGCAGCGCGTCGATCATCTTGCTCTCGATGACGACGCCGGTGTCGGCCCCCAAGCCGGTGCCGCGCAGCAGATCGTGGATGTCGCGCAGCCGGCAGGGCGCGCCGTTCAGCAGGTAATCGCTCTCGCCCGACCGCGACAGCCGGCGGGTGATCACCACCTCGCGGAAGGCGATCGGCAGTCCGCCGTCCGCGTTGTCGAAGTGCAGGGAGACCTCGGCCACGTTCACGGCGCGCCGCGCCGACGAACCCTGGAAGATGACCTCTTCCATCTTGGCGCCGCGGAGGAGCCGGGCCCGCTGCTCGCCAAGCACCCAGCGCACGGCATCGGACACGTTGGATTTCCCGCAGCCGTTCGGGCCGACGATCGCCGTGACGCCCTGATTGAACGTGAGCGTGGTCTGATCGGCGAACGACTTGAAGCCGTGCATCTCGAGCTTGGTCAACCGCACTAGAAAGGTCTCCCCGTTCGGTAGGCGAGCGTGGCGCGTATGCCGGCGCGTCGCAGGGCGTCGCCCAGCAGCGTGGTATCCGCCGCCGAGGCAAAGGCGCCAGCGTACAGCCACGCCCGGCCATCGGCCTGGCGCAACGCGTACACCGGCAACCCGCGGGCGGCAAAGGCCGCCACGCGCGCCGCCGCGGCATCGGCCGCAACGTTTCGCTCGATCAAGAATGCCAGCGGAACGCGCATCACCGTTCCGCTCGTTTCACTGAGTTGGCCGTGCGCCCGGAGTGCCTGCAGGAGCGCGTCGGCGTCGTTGGAGGTCGCATAGGCCCCGGCCACCACCTGGTAGTCGCCGGCCGCCCGGTCGGCCATGGGCACGTACGTGCCCGCAGGCGCGAACGCTTCCATGGTTCGAAGCCGTAAGATAGCACCGGCAGCCGTATTCGCATGGCCGATACTCACAGCGTATGGCGCCCTCGGCAGTGCGGCCCCCGGCAGGTCGGCCGCGGGGTGCGCGGGAATCCCCGCCCGGGCCATGATGGCCGCTCCGTCGGCGGCCCGCGACGCGGCCGGTGGTTGCTGGTAGTTCGGGCCGCGCCCACGCACCAGGGGGCGTTCCATGAGCCAGAACCCCACCGCGACCAGGACGGCGGCGAGGCAGATGCCCAGGACCCCCGCTCCGAGGCGCCGCCACCACCCCGGTCCATGGGACAGGGCCGGCGCATTCACCGCCTGGCCTCGAAGACAAAGTAGGTGTGCTGTGAGGCGCGTCCCACGCGGTCGGCCTCATCGCGGGTGGGAAACGGGCCCAGCACCACGCGATAGATGGGGGTGCCGTTGCGCACCGACGCCTCGATGTGCGCCTGCTGGCCCTCGACGTTGATCTGCGCGGCCAGATCGTGGGCCCGGCTCTCCGAGAGGAGCGCGGCGAACGAGACGTTGTACCCAACCTGGGCCACCACCGTGTCGGCCACCGCGGTCGATCCGGCGAATTGCTGCAGGCTGTCGGCCAGTTGGGCGGCGCGGGCGGCCGAGTCGGCGGCTGCCGCGTCGATGGCGGTGCGCGCGCTGTCCGCCGACGCCAGGTTGAAGCTCACCGGCACGTCCAGCGACGACTGTCGGGGTCGGAACCCGTTCCAGTGGAAGGGGAACCAGTAGTCGGCGGCGCCGTCGCGCACGCTGTTGGCGGGACGCAGCGTCTCTGCGTCGATGAAGATGACGTCCTTGCCCTGGGCGAGCGCGATGGCGCCGTCGGGGCCGACGAATGGCAGGTCGGGGCGCCACGCGGTGGCCACGGCGCCCAGCACGCGGTAGGTGCCGATGGCCACCACCCACGCCGAGTCGCGCCCCTGCTGGCGCGCCAGCAGGTAGCGCCCCAGCGGATCGAAACGCAGTTCGGAGGCCTGCCCGGGCAGCTTGATGCGGTCCGCGATCGCGTTGCGGTACCGGTCCACGACGCTCAGCGTGCGGCTGGAGTCGCTGACCACGAACACGCGGTCGCCGCTCGGGCTGGCAACGGCGGCCACGATGGGCGCGCGGAAGTGCACCGGCGGATTCCAGTCGAGGGTGCGCGCGTTGAGGCTCACGAGGCCGGAGTCGACGATCAGGTACAGCCGCTCGCCCGCTTCGTGCGGCAGCGCGCGCCAGGTGGAGGGGAGGCTGGCCGAGTCGACGATCTTGGACTCCGGGGGAAAGAGCTTCCACACCCGGGTGGCCTCGTCGCGTCCCCCGGCCACGAGCAGCGAGCCGTCTTCCTGGGGGAAGATGGCGCGGGTCTTCTCGGGGGGCGTGAAGGTCCAGCTCGCGGTAGGGGTGAGCCGGATGACGTTCCCCTTGGCATCGGTGCCGTACACCGCCGAGCCGTCTTCGGAGACGGCGTCGAGCACCGGGGCGTCGGACACCTGGTTGGCCGAGCCGGAGCGCAGATCGAGTCGGATCGGCCGATCGTGCGAATCGACGGCCACCAGCGAGCCGGCGTCGCCGTCGAAGGCGAGCACGTGCGCGATGGCGGGAGTTCGGGACGAGCCCGTCCACACCACCGAGTCGAGGTGTGTGTAGGCGTAGACGTGCGGGGCGCCGCCGGCGAGCGGCGCGCGGAGCACCAGCGCGTCGGGGCCGCTCTGCGACCCGCTGCCGGCGGCCGTCACGGGGACGAGGCCGCGCGGTTCGCCCCCGCACGCGGCGGCGAGCAACGCCGCGGCCACGAGGGCGCGACGGGTCAGAAGCTGGGCCATAGCGACCATGTCCAGAATCCGTGGTGTCCGGGTTGGTCCAACGGGATCGCGTAGTTCCACGTGAGGAGCGCGTAGTTGAACAGATTCAGGCGTAAGCCCACTCCGTAGCTGCGCAGCGGATAGCGCTGGCGGGTGAGATCGTAATTCACGGGACGCGCGCCGTACACCGACTGGCCGCGGGACCAGGCGAGCCCCTCATCGTAGAACACCAGTCCGTCGATCGGTGGCAACGAGACCGGCAGCACCCCGAGTTCGATCTTGCGAATCAGCGGAAACCGCAACTCGGCGTTGGCCACCAGGACGCGGCTTCCCAGCAGCTGCAGCGCACTGCAATTGGACGGATTGGCCCCGACCACGGGACAGCCGGCGTAGAACTGGTTGTTGCGGTCGTAGCCCCGGACGTAATCCGAACGGGCAATGTACTTCGGGAAGGCCGTTTCGTCCCGGCCCACGGCGATATTGGCGTAGAGGCGGGTGGCGACCGTGAGGTAGTTGAAGATGATCGGGTCGTACCGGCGATAGTCGGCCAGGTACTCCATCCAGTCGTACGCGCCCATCACCGGCGTGACCTGCAGCCGGTAGCGCTGGCCGGCAATCGGGCCGGTGGCCGTGTACAGCGAGTTGTCGAACACGTAGGCGAACTGCGCGTCCACGTAGTCGAGGCTGTGGTCGCGGCGCGTGCTGTCGAACTGGAAGGGCGAGACCGAGATGCCGTTGTCCAGCGAGCGGCTGATGAACCACCGTTCGCGGTCGATGTTGTTGAAGCCGCCCCCGAACTCGAATCGGGTGAACCGGTCGAGCGGATACGAGGTCAGGGCGTACAGCTGGCGGGCCACATAGGTCGTAATTTCCTGGTGCTCGGCGCTGCTCGACGGAGTGCCGGTGTTGACGATGGAGTCACCGGTGAGGAAGTAGAACGGCGACTGCGCGAAGCCCGTGGTGTACTGCCAGCGATGGGCGAGGTTCGTATAGCCGAGGTACACGCGCGCCTCGCTCAGCCGGCCGTTGATCTCCGCCGAGACGGCCACGCGGTGGTCGCCGAGCATGTCACCGAGCACGACCGTGGCGCCCCCGAAGAAGTTGCGGCCGTAGTTGTCGGGGGCGTAGCCGATGCTGGGGCGGGAGACGTACTCCGGACGGAAGCGCCCGTCGTACGGCAGGTCGCGGAACCGCGTCGTGTCGGGCAGGCCGAGCGGCATGCTGTCGAGCAGCGCGGCCACGCTGACCGTCACACTGTCGCCGCGCGACCGCAGGGTCGTGGAATCCGGCCGCACCGGCGTGGGCATCGGCACAGCCGCCGCCACGTCGGGGGCGTGGTAGGGGGCGCCGGCCAGCGTCTCGGGGTGGTCCAGGCTCCACACGGTGTACTTGCCGTCGGAGAAGTACGTGAACGCCAGCCGATCGGCGTCGCGCGCCCAGGTGATCGCGGGACTGTATTCGGTGATGCCGGAAACGGCGCCCGCGAGATTGGTGAGCTGGTAGTGCTCCTGGGTGGCCAGCCGGTACAGGAACAGGTTGGCTGTGCCGGTGCGATCGGAGATGTACGCGATCGACGAGCCGTCGGGCGACCATTGCGGGTTGAGGTTCCGCCCCGCCTGATCGGGTAGCAGCCGGATGGTCTTCGATGCGACATCGTAGAACGCGATGCGCCAGTCGGGGAAGCGGAGCAGCGCGAAGCTGGCGCCGGGCCCACGGTCGGTCACGAAGGCGATGGTCTTGCCGTCGGGCGACCAGGCGGGCTGCAGTTCGGCGTACTTGTCGTTGGTGAGCCGTTGGAGATTCTGTCCGTCGGCGTCCACGATGCAGAGGTCGGTGATGCCGCCGTGGCTGCCGCTGAAGGCGAGGCGCCGGCCGTCGGGCGACCAGGTCGGGTTGGTGATGCTCTCGAAGGGCAGGTGGTCGAGCCGGGCGATCGGCTGCCGTCGCTCGACGTCGAAGACGTACAGCACGTCGCGTCCGGCGTACTGCGCCGTGAACGCCAGTCGCTTGCCGTCCGGCGAGAAGGCGCTCTGCGAGTAGAGGACGCGCAGCTCCTCGTAGTTGGGATCGGTGGTGCTCTTCACCAGCCGCTCGAGGCGCTTGCCGGTGGTGGCGTCGGCGAGCCAGAGGTCGATGAACACCTGGCCGCGCGCCGGATTGCCGTTGGCGAGGAAGGCGACGTACTTGCCGTGCGGCGAGAGCGCCGGCGCCAGGAAGATGTCGCCGCCGCTGCGCGTGGGGTTCAGCATCGGCTTCGCGACGTCGCGCACGCGCGAGAGATCGGCGATGGCCGGCAGATAGCGCCGCTGCAGGTACTCCTTCCACCCCTCGCCCAGTTGGTCGAACGACTCGCCGGTGGTCCGGCGCATGGCCTTCTCCACCCCGAGGGCGGGGGTGGCGCGCAGGATCTGGCCGATCGCGTCGTCGCCCCACCGCGCGCCGATGTATGCCCACAGCGAGTGGCCGTAGCGATACGGGAAGTACTTGTCGGGGTCGTCGGTCATCTCCTGGATGGTGGGGATGTTGCCGTTGAGCGCGGCATCGCGCATCCAGCTGTCGGTGAGGGGCGTGGTGGGCCCAAGCGACAGGTACTCCGCCATGCCTTCGGCAAACCAGAGCGGCGGATTCGCCTGGGCCAACGTCTGCAGGCCGCTGCCGGCGTGCCCGCGCGCGAACACGTCGTACTGGAATGCGTGCACCATCTCGTGCGTGAGCACGTGCTCGAAGCTGCGCTCGTCGCCGGTGAAGTTGAGCAACATCCGGTGGCGCAGGGCTTCGGTGACGCCGCCCACGGCCTCGCCCAGATCGCCGGTCACGTTGTTGGCGGCGAAGTCGGTGCGCGAGGCGTAGAGGATGATCGGCTTCTTCTCGATGAACTTATGATCGAGAATCCGCGACAGCCGGGCGTAGGCGCGCTCGGCCATCCGCGCGGCGTCCATCGCCGCGGGGCGCTCCACGGGATAGTAGTAGATGAGAAAGTGCTCGGTCTCGAGCGTATGCCAGGCGAAGGGTGTGTACTGGACCTGGTTCTGCCCGAAGTAGTCCTGCGCGCCGAGCGGGCGTACCGACCCGGCGGCGATCGCGATCACGACGAGCGCCGCCGCGTGGCGAATCACGCACCAGCCCCCTGCGTGGCCACGGGGGTGCTCTCGGCGTCGCCCCACAGCCGCTCGAGTTGATAGAAGTCGCGCAGCGAGGGGTGGAACAGGTGCACCACGAAATCCACGTAGTCCAGCAGCACCCACCGCCCCTGGGCCAGGCCCTCCTCGTGGTACGGACGCTGGCCGACCTTGGCCAACTCATCCATCACGTGCGCGGCGAGGGCGCGCACGTGCGTATCCGACGTGCCGTTCGCGATCACGAAGTAGTCGGTCATGTCGGACACGTCGTGGAGATCGAGGATGACCACGCGGTCGGCTTTGTTCTCGGCACAGGCGCGGGCGGCGCGTTGGACGAGGGCGGTAACGGAAGGGGCGGGCGACGGGGAAGGCATGTCGTAGATTAACCCGGCCGGCGGAGCGGCGGGAGCCTGAAACGGGCGCCGCCGACCGCAGAGCGGCCGGCGGCGCACGGGGCGGGCGCGGAAGCGGCGGCCGCGGTTACTGCTTGATCACCCAAACCCGAATTTCTGGCTTTACGTCGGCGTGCAGGCGCACCGGCACCTTGTACACGCCCAGCGCCTTGATCGGCTCGTGCAGGTCGATCTGGCGGCGCTCGATGTGCAGTCCCTGCGCCTCGAGCTGCTGCTGGATGTCGGCGGCCGTCACCGATCCGAACAGCTTCCCCTCCTCGCCCACGCGAGCCGAGAAGGTGAGCGAGACCTGCTCGAGCGTGGTGGCGATGCCCATGGCGGCCTCGCGACGCTCGTTCTCGGCGGCCTCGAGGCGGGTGCGCTCCTGGGCGATGCGCTTCAGGTTGCCCGGGGTCGCCTCGTAGGCGAGGCCGCGCGGCAGCAGGTAGTTGCGGGCGTAGCCCGCGCGAACCGAGACCACGTCTCCGGGCTTGCCGAGATTCTCGACGCCCTGGCGAAGAATGATTTCCATAAGAGTACCCGAAACCGGTTACGAAGTGGGACGAGCGCGGTTCCGCCAGTCGGCCCAGGTGTCTCCCAGGCCGAGTCCGAACGCGGCGATCGCGAGAAGCAGGAAGCCGACGGCGGCCACGGCATTCAGGAACGGGGCCCAGAGCATCGCAAACCCGACCGTGGCCATGACGGCCAGCGCGCCGGGCGCGAGGAACCAGGACAACACCCCCAGCCCGCGCACGGCGTACAGCGCGCCGAAGAACACGAGCAGATTCTCCCCGAATCGTTCGAACCGCGACAGCACCGGCAGGAACAGGATGATGAGGCCCACGATCAGTCCCCAGACGAACTGATCGTTGAACCGAAATTCCCGGAGCGGCGCCAGCGGTGGTCCGATCCGCGCGCGTCCCAGGCGATGATAGGTGGTCCAGGCGATCGCCAGGGCCACGAGCGATTCCAGCAACAGCAGCGACGGGTAGAGGCCGACGCCAGTGGATGCGAGCGTCGTGAGCTGCTTCTCCGTCTCCGCCGGCAGCTGCCCGAGCTGCGGCACCTTCTTCACCAGATCGTTCCACTGATCGGGATACTGCCCGAGGAAGGTGTCGAGCTTGTGCATGGTGTCGGTGTTCCGGGCCGCGAGTTCGCTGCCGACGGCCTTGTGCACTTCGGTCCCGGTCACCGGGCCGAGCATGCTCATCACCAGCGCCAGCACGAGGGCGAGCGTCATGGCCGCCAGCGCGCGGACGAACAGCGCCCGGCGCAAGCCGAACAGGCATACCAGGCCGAACGCCCCCGCCAGCAGCAGGCTCCAGCCCCGCTGCAGGTTGGCGAACACCGATGGCACGTTGGGTTGCTGCATGATCAGATAGGCCGCCAGCGCCACGAACATCAGCGCCAGCGGCAACCGCCCGCCCGCCCACCATCCCACCACGAAGCACGCGGCGAGCGCCGGCACGAGCAACACGATGGTGTGCTCCACCGGCAGCAGCGCGCGGAACTGGGGAATCGTGGGAACGGCGACGAAGGCGAGAATCGCGAGGAAGAGCTTGGCCCACCCGCGTTCCACCCGCGCCGGCGCCGGGGCGACGGGAACCGTCATACTAGCTCTGCGTGCCCCGGGTGTACGGAATCAACGCCAGGAACCGGGCCCGCTTTACGGCGGTGGCCAGTTGGCGCTGGTGACGGGCACAGGTGCCGCTCAGCCGGCTGGGCAGGATCTTGCCGTGGTCGGTGATGAAGCGGCCGAGCGTCCGGTCGTCCTTGTAGTCGACCCACCGCACGCGGGTCTCGCAGAAGGGGCAGGTCTTGTGTTGGCGGCGCATGGGTCAATCCTCGTCGTCGTCGTCGTCCTGACGGCGCGCGGCGGCCGCCAGCTCTTCCTCGCTCATCGGCGGGGCGCCCGTCTCGTGCTCGTGCAGCGAGATCAGGTAGCGCAGCACCCCGTCGTCGAGCTTGAGCGCCCGCTCGAACTCCGGCAGCACGCCCGGCTCCGCGCTGAAGCGCGAGAGGACGTAGTAGCCCGTGTCCTTGCGGCCGATGTGATAGGCGAGCTGACGGCGGCCCCAATGATCCACGGTGAGATCGGCGGGGTTGCCCAGGAGTTCCTGGAATCGCGTCAGCTTTTCGGTGATGGCGGCGTCTTCGAGCGTCGAGTCGAGGACGTAGACCGCCTCGTAGGGGCGAGTCATGTCGCGGCAATCCTCCCTTTGGTCGTCGTATCCGCCCCCCGCTGGTTGCCGGAGCAGGGGGAGGGGCAAGTTGTACCGGCCGCCGGAGCGGCCGGGCGAACCCGAAACCTAAGCGGTTGTGGGGTGCGGAGTAAGGGGTTCGGACCGGGGGCGGGGACGCCGGGCTCAGACGTTGAAGCGGAACAGCATCACGTCGCCATCCTGCACCACGTACTCCTTGCCTTCCGAGCGTACCACGCCCTTCTCGCGCGCCCCTTTCCATCCGTCGGCCGCCACGAAGTCGTCGTAGCTCACGGTTTCGGCGCGGATGAACCCGCGCTCGAAGTCGGTGTGGATGACGCCGGCCGCTACCGGCGCCGTGTCGCCCCGGTGGATGGTCCAGGCACGCACTTCCGGCTCTCCGGCCGTGAAGTAGGTCTGCAGGCCGAGCAGGTGGTAGCCGGCGCGGATCACGCGGTCCAGCCCCGCCGAGTCGATGCCGAGCGACGACAGGAATTCGGTGCGCTCGTCGGGCGGTAGCTCGGCGAGTTCGGCCTCGATCTTGGCGGAGAAGGGAACGATCTCGGCGTGCTCGCCGCCGGCCTTCACGGCATCGCGCAGGGCGCGCAGGTACGGCCCCTCGTCGCCCGACAGTTCGGCGTCGGTGACGTTGGCGGCGTAGAGCACGGGCTTGACCGTGAGCAGGGTGAGCGGCTGCAGCACGGCGAGCTGCTCGGCGTCGAGGCATGCGTGCCAGAGCGCCCGGCCTTCCTTGAGCGAGGCGTGCGCGAGTTCGAGCGCGGGGAGTTCGGCCTTGGCGTCCTTGTCGCCCGTGCGGGCGGCGCGCTGCATCTTGTCCAGCCGCTTCTCCACCGCGCCCAGGTCGGAGAGGGCGAGTTCGAACTCGATGACTTCACGATCGCGTGCCGGGTCGACGCCGCCCATGACGTGGGTCACGTCGGGGTCGTCGAAGCAGCGCACGACGTGCACGATGGCGTCGGTCTCGCGGATGTTGGAGAGGAATTTGTTCCCCAGCCCCTCGCCCTCGGCGGCGCCCTTCACGAGTCCGGCGATGTCGACGAACTGGACCACCGCGGGCACCGTCTTCTTGGGCTGCACGATGCGCGTGAGCACGTCGAGGCGCGGGTCGGGGACCTCGACCATGCCGACGTTCGGATCGACGGTGCAGAACGGGTAGTTGGCGGCGTCGGCCTTCGCGGCGGTGAGGGCGTTGAAGAGGGTGGATTTGCCGACGTTGGGAAGGCCGACGATTCCGAGTTTGAGCATGAAGAGGGCGAGGGAAGAGACGAAACGACGAAGGCGCGTGGAACCGCAACCGAAGGCGGTGAGCGGTCTGCTGACAGCCGTCAGCCGCCGGTACCCACCCTCGAACGGATCTCGGCGGGAGGCCGTCGGCGGCCATGAGCGATGGAAAGGTAACCATGGCAGCCGAATGGTTGTGCAGCGTTCCCGTCGGCCTGGCATCGTAGGCGCGAGCGAAGCGGAGGGGAGGGGAGGCTGAGGGACTTCAAGGGACTGCTGGTTTGGAAGAAGGCGCACGCGCTGGCCCTGAACGTCTACCGAGTCACGAGTTCCGATCCGGGTCGGGGCAACTCAGGGCTCGTGGGTCAGTCGCGTCGCGCCGCAATCTCCATTGCCGCCAACATCGCCGAAGGGTGCGGGCGCGACACGCAACGCGACTTCGCGAAATTCCTCAACATCGCCTTCGGCTCGGCGACGGAACTCGAATATCACATGATTCTGTCACGGGATCTCGGGGTGATCGGGCGGGCGGACTTCCGCGCGCTGGCGGATCAAATCGAGGAAGTTCGGCGGATGCTGACGGGGCTCATCCAGCGCGTTCGCTCGGGCCAGCCCGCGCCGTCCGCATCAGAAGGCGGTTCGCGCCGGTCTCGATTTCGCCCCGGATCTGCGCTGCGATCTGCCCCGGTGTGGTTGCAGTTAGCTGAACGCTGTCCGCCGACCGCTCACAGCCTTCAGTCGTCGTCCCGCTGTTTCCCGCCGTTGAATCGGTTCATCGCCGCCTCCACCCCCTCCTTCACCCAGCACTCGACCGCCTCGCCGATGGTCGGGAGCAGATCCTCCACCAGCACCGCATCCCGCCTCCCGAAGTCATCGAGCACGAAATCGGCGAGGTCGCCGCGCATCCGGCGCTCGTCTTCCGGGCGGATCCCGATGCGGAGCCGCGCATAGTCCTGCGAATTCAACGCCGTCTGGATGCTCTTGAGGCCGTTGTGCCCGCCCGCCGAGCCCTTGGCGCGGAGGCGGAAGGTCCCCACCGGCAGGGCCACGTCGTCCGTGAGGACGAGCAGATCGGTGGTGGCGTTCCACGCGGCGCGGCGGAGGTAGGGCTTGAGCACGGCCCCGCTCAGATTCATGTAGGTCAGCGGCTTCACCAGCCGGACCCGAACGCCGCGCGCGGTGCCGGCGGCCACGAGCGCCTGCCCGTCCTTCTTCCAGCCATCCAAACGCCAAACGCCGGCCAGGTGGTTCAGAGCCCACCAGCCGACGTTGTGGCGCGTGCGTTCGTACTCGGCGCCGGGGTTGCCGAGCCCGACAATTACCTTCATCGGTTCGTCGTCCTCCGGTGCGCGGAATCCGAACAGGGATCGGAACAGAGACCCGAGAATTACTTCTCCGCCTCCTCGTCCTCAGGCTTGGCCTTGCGGATGAGTTCGGGTTCAACTGGCGCCTCGCCGGTCGGCGTCGCCGCCGCCTCGGCCGGGACTTCCTCGACCACCGTCTTCGGCGCGCTCACCACGCAGATCGTGGCGTCTTCTTCATCCAGCACTTCCACGCCTTCGGGGAGCGTCAGGTTGCCCACGTGGAAGCTGTGCCCGATGGTCAGGTCAGTCACGTCGACGTCGAGATGGTTGGGGATCATCGACGGATCCACGTGAAGCGAGACTTCGTGCATGATCTGGTCGAGGACGCCGCCGCTGTTGCGCACGCCCTCGGGGACGCCGATGAACACGAGCGGTACGTTCACCGTGACCTTCTCGCCGGCCACCAGCTCCTGGAAGTCCACGTGCAGGATCTCGGCCTTGAACGGGTGGCGCTGGATGTCGCGAATGAGGGTCATCGCCGGCTTCCCGTCGACGGTCAATTCGATGACGGTGTTGGCATAGGCGATCCGGTCGAGCAGCTTGCCGAAGTCGCGGGCGTTGAGCGCCAGCGATTGGGGGTCGCGGCCGTGGCCGTAAATCACGGCGGGCACCTGGCCGGAACGACGAAGCTTGCGGGCGTTGCCGGTACCGGAGTCGGTGCGGGTGGTGGCCGAAAATTGTGCGGTTGCCATGAGTCGGTCTTTCCAAGAAACGGTCAATGCTTGCAGCGAACCCGGAACACGCGGCACAACTCTCAGGAGGCTGCGTCCTCCCTACCATATCCGTGGACTGGATGACCGTCCTACCGTCCGACGGTAGAACGGTCCCACCCGGCCCCCGGTTCCGGGGCCCTACCAATCAATCAAACAGCGAACTCACGCTCTGTTCGGCGTGGGTGAACCGGATGGCTTTCGATAGCAGCTCGCCCACCGAGAGGATGGCCAGCTTGTCGAACCGCCGCTCCGGCGGCAGCGCAATCGTGTCGGTCACCGCGACCTCCTCGATCGGCGCGTTCGTCAGCCGCTCGCAGGCCGGGCCCGAGAGCAGCGCATGCGTGGCGCACACGTACACGGAATGCGCGCCGAGCTCCTTCAGGGCCCGTGCCGCCTCCGATACCGTGCCCGCCGTATCGATCATGTCGTCGGCCAGAATACAATCCTTGCCGTCGACCTCACCCACCACGTTCACCACTTCGGCGACGTTGGCCGCCGGCCGGCGCTTGTCGATGATCGCCAGCGAGGCGTTGAGCCGCTTCGCGAAGCCGCGCGCCATCTTGGCCGACCCGACATCGGGCGCCACGATCACGATGTCCCGGAGCTGCTTGCGGCGATAGTGCGCCGTGAACACCGGCATCGCGTACAGATGGTCCACCGGAATGTCGAAGAACCCCTGCAACTGATGCTGGTGAAAATCGATGCCCAGCACCCGGTGCGCCCCCGCCGCCATGATCATGTTGGCCAGCAGCTTCGCCCCGATGGCCACGCGCGGCTGGTCCTTGCGGTCCTGCCGCGAATAGCCGTAGTACGGCATGACCACGGTGACCCGCGCCGCCGACGCCCGCTTGGCCGCGTCGATGAGCAACAGCAGCTCGAGGATGTTCTCCGCGGGCGGATTCGTCGGCTGGACGATGAACACGTCGTCGCCGCGAATGTTCTCGTCGATCCGAACGAAGATCTCGCCGTCGGCGAACCGCGACAGCGTGACCTTGCACAACTCGACTCCAATGTGCCGCGCGATCTCTTCGGCGAGCGCCCGATTCGCTGTTCCGGAGAGCAGCTTGAATCCGTGGCTCGGTACGGAAAGTCCGTCCATGATCAAGCCTGATAAGTTACCGGGGGAGCGTGGGTTATTCAACGTGGACGCATCGCGTTGACGGGGATTGCCCCCGGTGGATTCGAACCACCATTCTCGGATCCAAAGTCCGATGTCCTGCCATTGGACGAGGGGGCAGCGGCGGCCACCACAACCTACTCGATCGGCCGAACCGGAACAACGTGAGCCGACGTCCGGGTATCGATCAAACGGGCGCCTTCCACGTCCCCGGCCAGCAGCCCCCGCGCACCGTCCGCGAACACCCCGAACACCGTCGAGCCGGACCCCGCCAGCATCGCGATGCGAGCCTGCGCCCGTTCGAAGGCCTTCCGGTACCCGGCAATGGCCGGCACCCGTGCTTCCACGGCGTCCTCGAAGTCGTTCTCCGCCACCTCTTCCACCTCGGCCCACGACAGCAGTGCCGCCGCCGGAAGCAGCGCCCCCGTCAATTCGTACTCGGGCCGTGACTCGTCCAGCCACCGGTACGCATCGGAAGTGGAAATGCCGAACGGCGGCACCACCAGCTGCACCCGGCGGCGCGGCAGCGTCGTGAGGCCGAGCATCCGCTCGCCGCGTCCCCAGGCGAACGCCACCGGCGTCTCGGTGGCCATGAACGGCACGTCCGCCCCCAGGCGTGCGGCGAGCTCCAACACGCGCACCCCCATGGGGCGCGGCGCCAGTGCCTCGAGCATGCGGAGCACGGCCCCGGCGTCGGCGCTCCCGCCCCCGAGTCCGCCCCCCACAGGAATCCGCTTCACGATCTCGATGGCGAAGCCGGTGGGCCACCCCGCCACCTCCTGATACGCCACGGCGGCACGGTAGGCCAGGTTCTGCTCCGCGGCGCCGAGTCCGCCTTCCGGAATCGTCTCGCCCGTGCAGTCGATGCTCCGTCCGGGCCGGTCGAGGCGCAGGGTCACCTCGTCCGCGAGGTCGATGCGCTGGAACACCGTCTCGATCTGGTGATAGCCCGACGTTTCGCGGGTCAGCACGCGCAGGCGCAGATTGATCTTGGCCTGCGCGGCCGCCCGGGCGGCGCGCGCCGAGGAGAGCGGAATGGTCGGGGTCGGGTACGACGGGGGCGTCATGGGGTTCCCGTGGGTGCGCTGCCCGGTTCGCCCACCGCGCGGATCTCACCGTAGGTGAGGCCCGTACGGCTCAGATACCACAGACCGAACAGCGTGATCGGAATGTACGACACGATATGGAAGGTGAGACTCCACGCCGCTGCGGCGCTGGCCGCGATGCCGAACGCCGCGAGCCCGATGCGCCCCCCCAACTCGAACACGCCGGCGAACCCCGGGGTGGAGGGCACGGACACGAAGGCGACGATGACGCCCTGGGCGAACAGCGCCGCCGAAAAGGGAGCGTTGATGTGCAGCGCCCGGAAGGCGAGCCAGAACGCGAAGGCGTTCAGCAGCCACATGACCACTGCCCAGAACAGGACGGAGAGGAACCGCACCGGGCTCCGGAGTACGCTCAGCCCGCCGGCGAAGGACCGGAGCACGGCGCTGCCGCGCGCCTCGATGGCCGGCGCGACGCGGCGCGCGAACCCTTCGTACACGGAAATGGCCTGCTTGGGGTAGCTCGCGAACAGGAACAGCGCGGTGAACCCGACCACGAGGGCCCCGATGCCGAGGAACGCCGCGTCGCGGATGGACCACCCGGCCATGTTGCTCACCCCCAGGAAGCGAGGGTCGAGCATGGCCACCGCCATGAGCAGCAGCACCGAGGCGCCGTCGAACAGCCGATCCACCACCAGCGACGCCAACGACGTGGAGAAGCTGACCTCGGGGCGTTCCCGCGTGAGCGCGTAGGCGCGGGCCAGTTCGCCGGCGCGAGCCGGCACCACGTTGTTCACCATCATCCCGATGGCCACCGATCGCCAGAGCGGACCGAAGGGGAGCTTCGGCGCGACGGGATCGAGGATCACGCGCCATCGAATGGCGCGCACGGGAAAGATCGAGGTGGCCGCCACGGCACAGAGGATCAGTAGCGGGACGTCCGCCTCGTGCAGCCGATCGGCCACGGCGTGCCAGGGCACGCCGTGCAGCGCCCACCAGAGTCCGCCCGCGCTCAGCACGATGCCGAGCGCGCCGCGCCATCCAAGCTTCACCGGTTATTCCTCGAGCGCGAGGTCGAGGAGTTCGAACAGTTCGCGGAGCACGGCCGGATCAGGTGTGCCGCCCGCGTCTCGGAGCTGCTCGCGGAGTTCGATGGCACGCTCCACGGCGGCACGACCGCGATAGAGCAGGGCATCCACGGGCACGATCTGGTCGCCCAGGGGTGCGGGCTCGGCGAACGGTCGGGACGTGAACGCGTCGAGGGCGGCAATGCCTTGGTCGAGCGACGCCGTGGCCCCCACGACGGCCGGCGTGGGCCGCACGGGCGTCGACTGTACTGGCGTGGCCCGCACCGGCGTTGATTGCACGGGCGTTGCCCACACCGGGGTCGCCTGCACCTGGGGCGCCTGCACGGGGGTGGCCCGCACCGGGGTCGACTGGATGGGGGTGGCTCGCGCCGGCGTGGCGCTCCGGACGGGGGTGATCGGGACGGCCGGGTCGGACGGACGCTTCGGGATGGCCGGCATCGACATGAACGGCGTGGGCGCCGAGGACGAGACGGGCGCATCGGGGAAGGCCACGGTCTGCACGATGCGCTCCACCGTGGCCAGCGAGCGCTGGTCCAACGTATCGGTGAGGTTGGCGTGCCGCATGATGAGATCCACTACCGCCTGCTGGTTGAAGCTCTCGGCCGCCTGCTTGATGGCGCGGAGTCCTCGGCGCAGGTCGCGGCGCGAGCGCTCACGCAACTGCGGGTCCTCGGTAGACCGCACGGCCGCCACGGTGCCGGTCAGGAATTCGGCCAGGCTCACCACCTCCATGCGGAACCGCTGCTTGGGGGTGGTGGGCGGATTGGCCGCCGCCGACACCACGCGCGGACCGTCGTCGTCGTAGAAGAGCGACGCGACGGGTACGATGCGCGACGTCTGTTCGCCGATGTTCTCCAACGCTTCGGACGCGGCGACGAACTGTTCGTACTCGGCCGAGGGTTCGCTGGTGGGACGTCCTTCACGCAGGGCGCCGGCAATGCGGCGCAGCATGGCGGCGGCGGCGCGCAGCAACTCCACGTGGGCGGGGGAGAGGCGTGGCTCGTCCAACTCCAGCGGATGGGCGGCGTTCTCTGCTGCTTCCGCCACCTCGGCCAGCGGCGGCATGTCCTTGATGCCGGCCACCCCGCGCAGCGCGCGCACGCGGCTGAGCACTACGCCCACGCCCGGGCGGTTGTCCGGGCGCGCGGCGAGCAGATCGAGGCCGGCGGCGATGTTGTTGCACTCGCCCACCAGATAGGCCGGGGGCGCGGGAATCGTCGCCACGGGGCCGCTGCGCCTGGGCGCCGGGGCGAAGGTCGCCAGTTCGCGCTTGCGCGACTGGGCGCGCTGCGATTCGGCGGCGCCCCAGGTGCGCGCGGCGCGGACGAGGATCTTGCAGTCGTCGATGGCCGATACCATGGCGGCGCGAAGCGCGGCGTTCCAGTCGAGTACGCCGTCGCGGGTGGCGCGGCCGATCCCCTCGATGGCGCCGGCCATCTCGGCGAACGCCGGCAGCTTGGCCATCGTCGCGGCCCCGCGCAGGGCGCGCGCGATGCGCTGCATGGCTTCCCCGTCCGGCGCGCCCTGGGATGCCTGCAGGATGAGTCCATCGAGTTGCTCGATGTACTCACTCGCTTCCAGGACGAAAAAATCGATGAATCCACCAGCCGCCGTCATGCCCGCTCCATTGAGAATGCCGCGTTCCGAAGTTAGGACCACCGGCGTGCCGCGTCCATTGCCCGCCGCATCTCCGCGACGGCCTCGGCCAGCCCCACGAACACGGCGCGACTGACGATGGAGTGGCCGATGTTCAACTCCTCGCACGTCGGGATCGCCGCCACCCGTGCCACGTTGGCCACCGTCAGTCCGTGGCCGGCGTGGATGGCCAGCCCCAGCGACGCGCCCAGTTCCGCCGCACGCGCCAGCGCGCGGAGCGGCGCCGAGTCTTCGGCGTGGTTGGCATAGGCCCCGGTGTGCAGTTCCACCGCGTTGGCGCCGAGCGCATGCGACCGGCGAACGGTGTCGTCGTCGGGGTCGACGAACAGGCTCGACCGGATGCCGGCGCGGTTGAGGCGCTCGATACCGTTGGCCAGCCGCCGGTTGTCGCGGCGCACGTCGAGCCCGCCTTCGGTGGTGATCTCCTCGCGCTTTTCGGGCACGAGGGTGGCCTGGTGAGGATGCAGGCGCTCGGCGATGGCGAGCATCTCCTCGGTACAGGCCATTTCGAGATTGAATATGGTCTTGATGCCGGCCCTGATCCGGTCGGCGTCGGCGTCCTGGATGTGCCGGCGATCCTCGCGCAGATGCGCCGTGATGCCGTCGGCGCCGGCGCTTTCGCACAGGAGCGCGGCGGCAAACGGATCGGGTTCCACGCCACGCCGGGCCTCTCGGAGGGTGGCCACGTGGTCGATGTTGATATAGAGGCGCTGGCGCGGCGCGCCGGCGCCGGCGTCGTCTGTTGCTCGCATGGACACGGCTCGTTAGGTTCGCTGCAAGACCCAGGTGGAGAGACGCGTGAGGAAGTTAATCATCGGCTTGGTGCTCGTAGTGGGGTGTCGCTCGGGTGCGACGATGGCCTCGAATCCGCCGGGGCCGACGATGCCCACCGGAAACGTCACCGGTGCCGCGACGGCGTCCGCCGCGATCGATGCCTTCATGGCTGCGATCAAAGCGCAGGATCTCCAGGCACTCGGCGCCATTTGGGGGACGCCCGAAGGGCCCGCCCGCAACCGACTGAGTTCCGACGTGCTGCAGGAGCGCGAATTGACGATGATGTGCTACCTGCACCACGACTCGTTCACGGTGCTGACCAACGCGCCGACGCTCAACGGCCGGCGCAATTACTCGGTCGAGATCAAGTACAAGACGTTGTCGCATGTCGGGACGTTCGACGTCGGCCGGGCGACCGACGGACGCTTCTATGTCCTGTCCGTGGTCAACTTCACGGAATTTCAGGATTTCTGCGGCGCCAAGTGACGGGTGTCACGGCTCAATGCTCAGTCAACTCCACGAGGACGCCGCCGGTGGATTCCGGATGCACGAAGGCGATGCGCTTGCCTTCGGCGCCGATGCGTGGGACCTGATCGATGAGCCGGAGGCCGGCGTTCCGACAGCGGTCCAGGGTGCCGTCCAGGTCGTCCACCGCGAAGCACACGTGGTGAATCCCGGCGCCCCGTTTGGCCAGGAACTTTCCGATCGGAGAATCGGTTTCCTTGGCCTCAAGGAGTTCGACCAGCGATTCACCGGCGGCCACGCCCGCAATGCGGGCGCCGTCGGCGTCGTCGAGTGGGACCTCGGGCATCCCGAGGACGTCGCGGTACAGGGGCAGGATCGCGTCGAGCGCGGGCACGGCAATCCCGATGTGGGCAATGCGGGTGCCGCGCGGCGGAGATGCGGACATGGGAAGCGCTCCAACTAGGCGTGGGCGCTATTAACATAATGATGGGCGGCGGGCTCAACAGGCCCGCCCCGGGGAGAACGGGATGTCGAACACGACGGCGGTAACGGACGGCAACTTCGAGCAGGAAGTCGAGAAGCACCCGGGACTCACGATCGTGGACTTCTGGGCCACATGGTGTGGCCCGTGTCGCATGATCGCACCAGTCCTCGACCAACTCGCCACCGAATACGCGGGCAAGGTGAAGGTGGCCAAGCTCGACGTGGATACCAACATCAAGACGGCCACGCGCTTCAATGTGCGGTCCATCCCCCTGCTCCTGTTCTTCAAGGACGGGAAGGTGGTGGACCAGATCGTGGGCGCCGTGCCGCGCGCCCACATCGAGTCGAAGTTGCAGCAGCACGCGGCCTAATTCCGTATTGCGACCGCCTCACGGCGGCGTCATGTTTCGCCTGGAGGGCCACGGTTGGTCTTCCAGGCGTTTTCCTTGGTTGGCCGATCCGCCCTGAGCCGGCCCCGTCACCGCCGCACTGACTCACCGCCTCACGGCTTCACCGCACCCGCTGGATGCCGTCCACCGTCTCCGCACTTCGCTTTCCGTACCTCCGCGTGCTGTTGCCGCGCACGCGCCTGGCGTACATCCACGTGCGCAGCCTGCTCTCCGACGCCAAGCGCGATCGGTCGGCGCGGGTGTCGGGATACGTGGCCATCTGGCTGCCCGAGGAATTCGTCGTCTTCTACCTCCTGCGCGGCGAGGTGGTGAACGCCACGATCATGAACACCGCCGGCGCGCGCGCGGTCAGTATCGCAACGGCGCTCGAGCACCTGCCCACGCAGCCGGAATACGGCGAGATCTGCTTCCACGAGGCCGACGAGCAGCAACTGGCGTGCATGTTCGCGTCGCAGTCCCGGCCCGACGAACCCTGGCCGTCGGGGATGACGGTGAGCGACCCGGCCGAACTCTTCCCATACCTCGACGCGATGGCCTTCGATGGGTTTGCCGAGATCGTCGCCGACGGGACGATGAACTACCTGGTGTTCGCCGATGGCGCCGTGGAGCGGGCTTTTCTCTCCACCACGCACCACGGCACCACCGCCGACCGCGTGGCCAAGATGTTCGCTCGCGAAGGGAAGGTGGAGGGCACGCAGGTGCTGCGCTGGTCGGGGCTCGACCCGCTGCCTGTCCAGGCGCCGCCGGCCCTCGTGAAGGCGTATCGGGAACTCGCCAGTTCGCTGGTCGAGCGGCTCAAGGCCGACGGCCGCGACAGCGCCCCCGCGCTCGCCGAACATGCGCGGCAGAACCTCCTCGAGGTCCATCCCGCGCTCAAGGGGTTCAGCTTCGACGGCCAGGCGCCCGAGGACGTGCTCGTGGACACCGCCGGCCTGACGGCGGCCGTGGGTGCGTGGCTCAAGGAATTCCTCTTCGCCGCCGCCGACCACGAGACGACGACGCCGGGCGCGGTGCTGCACGACCTCACCTGGGGGCGCCGGCACATGTTTCAATCGGCCGGCCTCTACGCGCTGCTCCCATGGAAGGTGTTGTGACGCCACCCGGCGACGGGGGTGGGGGCGGGGCGCCGGGCCGCCTGTACGTGGTCAGCACCCCCATCGGCAACATGGGGGATTTTTCTTTTCGGGGGGTGGAAACGCTGCGCCACTCGGCGCTCGTGCTCGCCGAGGACACGCGACACACGCGGCATCTGCTCGACCGCTACGGCATCGTCACGCCGATGCAGCCCTACCACGAGCACAACGAGGCCAGACAGACGCCGCGCATCATCGAGCGGCTGCTGGCCGGCGAAGATCTCGCGCTGGTGAGCGATGCCGGCACGCCGCTCGTCTCCGATCCCGGCGCGCGTCTGGTGCGGGCCGCCATCGAGGCCGGCATCGCGGTGGTGCCGGTGCCGGGCGCGTCGGCCATGCTCGCCGCACTCGTCGCGTCGGGACTGCCCGCCGAGCCGTTCACCTTCTACGGGTTCCTGCCGCGAGGGGGCACCGATCGTGCGCAACGGCTGGTGGCCGTGGCGCAGTCGCCGGTCACGTCGGTGCTGTACGAAGCGCCGGGCCGCGTGGTCGACACGCTCTCGGCGGTGGCCGAGCGGGCCGGTGACGGCCGTCCGGCGGCCGTGGCGCGGGAACTGACCAAGATTCACGAGGAGCTGCGCCGGGGAACGCTGGCCGAGTTGGTGGCCTACTATTCGGAGACGCCACCCAGGGGGGAAGTCGTGATCGTGATCGCCGGTGCGCCGGCCCCGGTGCTCGACGAGCCGGCGTTGCGCGAACGGGCGCGCGAGCTGCGCGCGCAGGGGTATTCGGTGCGCGACACGGCGGCCGAGCTGGCGCGCGAGTTCGACGCGGCGCGGAATCTCGCCTATCGCGTGGCCAGGGACGCGGAATGAAGCGGTCGGCAGTCGGCGGTCGGCAGTGGGCCGTCGGGCGCAGGGTGGCCACGTCGCTCACGGCGGCGCTCGCCGCGATGGCCCTCACCGGCGCGCGGCCCGCGGTGTCGCTGCCGCCGGCGGAGGTTGCCGCCACAGCGCCGCACCTCACCATCGCGCGCCTGCAGTACGAGGGGGGCGGCGACTGGTACGCCAATCCGTCCAGCCTCCCCAACCTGCTCGAGGCCATCCGCGAGCGCACCACGCTCAAGGTGGATCGCACCGAAGCGCGCGTGACGCTGATGGACGACAAGCTGTTCGACTATCCGTTCATCCACGTCACCGGACACGGCAATATCCACTTCACCGACGCCGAGATCGTGCGACTGCGGGAGTACCTGGAGCGGGGCGGGTTCCTGCACGTGGACGACAACTACGGACTGGACCCCTACTTCCGGCGCGAGATCAAGCGCGTGTTCCCCCACCGGCCGCTGGTGGACGTGCCGCTGTCGCACCCGATCTATCACATCGTATACGATTTTCCGAAAGGTCTGCCCAAGATCCACGTGCACGACGGGTTGCCGGCGCGCGGGTTCGGCATCTTCCTGGGCGGGCGGCTGGCCGTGTACTACTCGTTCTCCAGCGATCTGGGCAACGGGTGGGAGGACCCCGACGTGTATCACGATCCGCCGGCGCTGCATGAAGCGGCGCTGCGCATGGGCGTGAATCTGTTCGTGTACGCCGTCACCAGCCGGCCGGTGCCATGACGATCGTCGAGCTGGTGGAGCGCGAGCGGGCGCGGGCGCGGTGGCTCGAATTGGCGTCGGGCGCGGCGCTGGGCGTGGCCCTGGCGTGCGGCCTGTTCGCGGCCGGCGTGCTCCTGCTGGGTCACGCGCGCTGGCTGGCACTGCCGCGCGCGCTGCCGATGGGCATCTGGGTGGTGGGCGCGCTGGGGCTGGGCGCGGTGGCGTATGCCACGCGCCGCCGGTTGGCCGCGCACACGTCGCGCGCCGGGATCGCCGCCGCCATCGAGCGCGAGCGCTCGCTGCGGGCCGGGGCGCTCCGCGGCGCCATCGAGGTGGCGGACACGGGCGCGTTCGGACGACGGGCCGCCGCCCTGCTCGCCGAGTCGCTCGGCACGCACGACGGCGCGCTGGCGCCCCGAATGCAGGCACGCGCGCGGCGCCGCACCTTGCAAATTGCCGGCGGTGCGCTGATCACCATGATACTGCTCGGCGTGGTGGCGCCGCTGCGCAGCGACGGCCTGCTCGCGCTGCTCCGGCCGGTGCGTGCCTGGCGCGGCACGCTGCTCGCGCCGCTGGCATTCGACCATCTGCCCGCCGCGGTGATGCGCGGCGATACGGTGCGCGTGGTCGTCGCCGCGCCGGGACGCACGCGCATCCGGCTGCAGAACCGAACCACCGGCGAGGGATGGTCGACGCGTGCTCTCGACGTCTCTCCCGTCACCGGACTCGCCACGGTGACGCTCGGGCCGCTGCGGGGCGATCTGAGTCTGGTGGTCACCGACGGCCGCACGAGCAGCGACACCGCCACGGTGCGCGTCACCGACCGGCCCTTCGTGGGCGCCATCACGATGCGCGCCGTCTATCCGGCCTATCTCGACCGTCCCGCCGAAACGCTCCCCGTGGGCGAAGCGGTGGTCGTTCCGCGGGGCACGGCCGTCGAGTTCACCGGACGCGCGTCCACGCCGCTGGTGGCGGTGGGACTCGTGCGCGACCGCGATTCGGTGGCGCTGCGGGCCAACGCGCGCGCCTTCGGGGGACGGTTCACGCCGGCCGCCTCGGGCACCTGGTCGTGGTACGCGCGCGGGGCCGACGTCGCCGTGGAGGATCTGCCCGCGCCCCTCGACGTGACCGTGCTGCCCGACTCGGCGCCGCACGTGGACATCCTGGCGCCGCTGGCCGACACGCTGGTCGCGGCGCTCGATACCGTCTCGGTGCAGGGCGCCGCTTCCGACGATCACGGGTTGGCGGCGGTCGATCTGCACCTGTGGCGGCCCGGGCCCGGCGGCACCCGCACCGAGCGCACGCAGCGGCTGGCGGTGAACCAGGGGCCGGCGTGGGGCGGATCGGCGGTGATCGACCTGTCGGCCCAGCACCTCAACCCCGGCGACGCGTTGCACGTGACCATCTCGGCGGTGGACAATTCGCCGTGGGCACAACACGGCACGAGCCGCGAACTGCTGCTCAAGGTGCCGAGCATGGACGAGCGGCGGCAGATGGCACGCGCCGCCGCCGATTCCACCGTCCAGGCGGTGCAGCGCACGGCCACCGCCGAACAGAGTCTGCAGCAGCGCACCAGCGAGATGTCGCGCGAGCGCATGAACCATCCGGCGGACAATCCGGCGGAAGCCCGCGATCCGGCCGCCCGCGGCCAGAACAAGAGCACGCTGAGCTATGAGTCGGCGGAGAAGGCCAAGGCGTTGGGCAGGGAGCAGCAGGATCTCGCCGACCGGGTGACCAAGTTGCAGCAGGCGGCGGCGCAGTTGCGCGACCAGCTCAACCGCGCCGGTGCATTGGACAGCTCGCTGTCGCGGCAGCTGCGCGAGGCCCAGCAGATGCTGCACGATGCGCTCACGCCGCAGTTGCTCGACGAGATGCGCAAACTCCAGTCGGCCGCCAGCCAGTTGAGCGCCGATCAGGCGGACCGGTCGCTGGCCAATCTGGCCCAATTGCAGAAGCAGCTGCGCGAGCAGTTGGAGAAGAGTGCCAAGATGCTGCAGCGGGCGGCGTTCGAGGGGGCGATGCAGACGCTGCACGATGAGGCGAAGGACATCGCGAAGGCGGAAGATTCGCTCACCAATGGCAGTCGGCAGTCGGCGGATAGCAGCGGCATGGCGATAGCAGTCGGCAGTTGGCGGACAGCGCCGGTGTGGGGAAGCGCGGCAACGACAAGTCGAGAGTCGACAGTGCCCAGGCGACAGTGGCCCGTGAACCGCGAACCGACGCCGCCACGCAGCGCCTTGCCGACCGTTCCGATCTGCTGTCCAAGGCCATCCAGCAACTCCAGCAGAAGCTCGCCGACAACAACGCCAACGCGGGCGCCAAGAACACCGACGAAGCGCATACCTTTGCGCGGGCGTCGGAGCGGTCCATGCGTCAGCGCGCCGACGCGCCGACGGCGGCGGCCGAGATGCAGCGCGCCGCCAGTGCCATGCAGCAGGCGCGCGACCAGCAGGTGGCGGAGTGGAAGCACGAACTGACCTCCGAGATCGACCGCGCGGTGCAGGAACTGCTGCAGATGTCCCGACAGGAAACGCGCATGGAGCAGCAGGCGCGCTCGGGGCAGGCAACGGCCGCGCAGCTGCGCGGCGACCAGAGCGCGGTGGATCAGGGGGTGCAGCAGACGCAGCAGCGGTTGCAGGAGCAGGCGCAGAAGACGACGCTGCTGTCGGGGCGCGCGCAGCGGGCCGTGGGCGAGGCGGCACAGAAGGTGGCCGCGGCCACGAAGCTCGCGGCCGATCCGCGCAACGCCGTGCGCACGCCGAGCGCCATGGGCGATGCCGCGGATGCGCTGAACCGGGCGGCCGCGGCCCTGGCCCGCGATCGGCAACGCGCCAACATGGCCGGCTCGGCTTCGGGCTTCGCCGAGATGCTGCAGCAGTTGCAGGAGGCGGCCAAGAAGCAGGGATCGATCAACGCGCAGGCGCAGGGGCTGATGCCGATGCCGGGGCAGGGGCAGATGTCACCCGAAGCGCAGGCGACGGCGCGCATGCTGGCCAACCAGGAGCGCCGCCTGGCGCAGCAGCTCGACGACCTGAGCGATGCCGCCGGCGGCGATCGCGCGGCGCAGCTTTCCAAGGAAGCGCGCGACGTCGCCGCGGCGCTCGAACAGGGGCGCGTGGACGCGGCCACCGTGGCGCGGCAGGAGCAGTTGCTGCGCCACATGCTCGACGCCGGGCGCTCGCTGCAGAAGGACGAGCGCGACGATTCGGGCAAGCGCGAGGCGCAGTCGGCGGTGAATCCGAAGCTGTTCGCGCCGAACACGGCGCCGACGGCGGGCAAGAGTGCCGTGAAGTATCGCGAGCCCACGTGGGACGAACTGCGCGGACTGTCGGCCGACGAGCGGCGGGCCATCCTCGAGTACTTCAAGCGGATCAACGGTGGCGGCTCGCGTCCGTAGACTCGCCGTCGCGATGGCGCTCGCGCTCGTGTCGCCGCTGGCGCTCCACGCGCAGCAGGCGGACACGTCGGCGTTCTACCGCGCGCTGACCCTCGAGGGGTTGGGCAACTTCCACGAGGCGGCGGTGCTGTATCGCCGCGCGCTCGGCACCCCAGACCGCGTGAACGCGATCCTCGGCCTGGAGCGGGCGTACGCCGAGTTGGGCATGACCGACTCGCTGCTGCCGCCGCTCGACTCGCTGATCGCCCGGTATCCCAAGGAGCCGGTGTATCGCAGCGTGCAGATGCGGGCCTTCACCATGATGTCGCGCCCCGACGATGCGCGGCGCGCGTTCACCGCCTGGGTGGACGACGCGCCGGGCTCGGTGGATCCGTATCGCGATTACGCGCGGCTGTTGTTGCAGCGAGGGAACGCGTCGCTGGCCGACTCCGTCATCCAACTCGCGGGGCACAACCTCGGTACCACCTCGTCGCTGCAGATGGAGATGGCGGAATCGCGCGCCGCGCTCGGTCAATGGGAGCCGTCGGCCACGGCGTGGCGGGGGGCGCTGGTGCAGATGCCCGATCTCGACCAGGCGGCGGCCTACTCGTTGACGTCGGCGCCGGACGCCGCGCGGCCGGGCATCCGCGCCATCTTCCTGGCGCTGCCGGTGGATCTGGGAGCGCGGCGCGCGCTGTCCGAGTTGGAGATGAACTGGGGCTCGCCCAGCGACGCGTGGGCGGCGCTGCGCGAGCTGCACCCCGACAGCGGGAGTGTGGACGCGTGGCTCGACTTCGCGCGGCGCGCCGAGGCCGACGACGACTGGCCCCTGGTGCGCGACGCGCTGGTGGCGGCGCTGCGTTGGCATTCCGATCCCGATCTCGCGCTGCGCGCGGCCACGGCGGCGCTCAACGCCGGCGATCCGCAGACGGCGCTCGCGCTTGTGCCCTCGGCGGGGCTCGACTCGGCGCGCGCCGCGGCCACGGTGCTGCCGCTGCGCGTGCGGGCGCTGGCCACCTACGGCAAGCCGGCCCAGGCGCAGGCGCTCGTGGACGCGTTCTCGCATCTCATGTCGCCGCTGCAGCGCTCGGCGCTCCAGCGGTCGGTGGCCCTGGGCTGGGTGCGGAGCGGCGATCTGGCCCGAGCGCGTGCGGCGCTCGACAGCGCGGGCGCCGACGCCGATTCCAGCGACGCCGCCGGGTGGCTGGCGTTGTACGAAGGCGATCTGGCCGGCGCGCGCGCCATCCTGCGCAACGCCACCGATGCGTCGCCGCAGCTCGCCGAGGCGTTGGCGCTCATCACGCGCATGCAGGAGGACAGCGCCGCCGATGTGGGCGCGGCGTTTCTGGCGCTGGCGCGGCTCGACTCCGCCGGCGCCGCGAAGGCGTTCGCCGCCGCCGCGCCCCGGCATCCCGACGCGGCCTCGGCCATGCTGGGCGAGGCGGCGCAGATCCGCGCCGCGCAGCGCGACACCGCGGGGGCCGTCGCCATCTGGACGGTGATCCTTTCCAGCTACGCGGACTCGCCCGAAGCGCCGGCTGCCGAGCTGGCGTGGGCGCGCCAACTGCGGCGCGCCGGCGACGCGGCCGGAGCGATGAAGCATCTGGAGCACATGATTCTCACGTACACCGAGAGCGCGCTGGTCCCCCAGGCGCGCCGCGAACTGGAACTGGTGCGCCGTGCGATTCCTGGCGGCGCCGCGGATGGGGGAACGGGACGATGACCTGGCGGAACGGGCGTGACGGGGGACAGAGCACGTGAAGCGGCGCGAATGGGTGCGCCAGGCGGCGCTGCTCGCCGTGGGGACGCGCTTCGTGCGCCTGGGGTGGCCGGCGGACGGCGACCATCTGCTGGTGCCGATGGACGATGCGCAGTCGGATCACCTGAAGGCGTACGGGCTCGCCTTCGCCACGCTGAAGATGGGGCTCAAGTCGGAGTGGCTGCTGAACTACCGCGGCGGGAGTTTCCTGTTGCCCGATGTGCCCGAACTGCGCAAGGAAGCGGCGCTGGACGGCGTGGCCGTGGAGTCGATGAGCGACGCCAAGCTTGCCTCGGTGCGCACGCTCATCCAGAACTCGAACATGGATTCGGTGCCGCTGGAGAAGGCGCCGCGCATCGCCGTCTACACGCCGCCCAGCGCCGCGCCGTGGGACGACGCGGTGACGCTGGCGCTCAACTATGCGGGCATCCAGTACACCGCCATCTACGACGACGAGGTGGAGCGCGGCGACCTGAGCAAGTACGACTGGCTGCATCTGCATCACGAGGACTTCACCGGCCAGTTCAACAAGTTCTACCTGGGCTACCGCGATGCGCCCTGGTTCATCGAGATGGTGCAGACGGCGCTCAAGACGGCGCACAAGTACAACTTTCCCAACGTGCCGGCGCTCAAGAAGGACGTGGCCGAGCGCATCCGGCAGTTCGTGGTCAACGGCGGATTCCTGTTCGCCATGTGCGGGGCCACGGAGACGCTGGACCTGGCGCTGGCGGCGCACGACGTGGACATCGCGCAGCCATTCTCCGATGGCACGCCGATGGATCCGAACGCCGACGCCAAGATGGACTGGTCGCGCGCGCTGGCCTTCCGCGACGCGCATCTGGAGACGTCGCCGTACGTGAACTCGATGAGCGACATCGACGGCCACCAGGTGAACGACCCGGCGCGCCGGCAGCCGCTGGGTACGTTCACGCTGTTCAACTTCTCGGCCAAGTTCGACCCGGTGGCGTCGATGCTGGTGCAGGATCACCGGAGCGTGATCAACGACTTCTACGGGGTGACGTCGAGCTTCACCAAGGCCACGCTCAAGCCCACCGACGTGGTGCTGGCGTTCGAGGAGGGCACGCCCTGGGTGAAGTACATCCACGGCGACTACGGCAAGGGCACGTGGACGTACTACGGCGGGCACGACCCCGAGGACCCCGAGCACGCCATCGGGAACCCGCCCACCGATCTCTCGTTGCGCAAGAACTCGCCGGGATACCGGTTGATCCTGAACAACGTGCTGTTCCCGGCGGCCAAGAAGAAACCGCTCAAGACTTGAGATCGGGGTCGCACGTCTGGGCTGGCGCGCCTGGGGAGATCAACAGAGGAGCTACAATTTCGCGGAGAACGCGGACGGGCGCGGAGAACTGCAACTGCAACCGCAACTGAGACTGGAACAACAGCGACAATGACTGCACCGCCAGCGAGTTCCTGATTGGGAGTCGTGACCCTCATGGCGGAGTAGTTCCCCAAGGCATTTGCAGTTGCTGTCATTCCGTTCGGTCCGGTTCCTCCGTTGAATCCGTATCCGAGGCAGTTGCAGTGGCAGTGGCTGTTTCCGCGCAATCGGCGCCTTCCGCGAAATTGTAGTTCCCCCGATTTATGCCTGAGCCGCCGGAAGCCCACCGGGCGCCACGATCGCGGGGCAGCGTGATTTTGGCCATGCCCACCTCGGGCTCGGCCGCTAGGTTTGTGGGATGCCCGAATCCCGCCTGAGCCCCAAAGTCGCTGCCGCCCTGCGTGCGGCCATCGGGCTCGCGGGGGGGCGCGAAGTGTGCTTCGTGTGCAGCGAGGACGCCGATGGCGTGCTACAGACCGCCCGCGTCGTGGCCCGCGGCGACATCACCTGCGTGCTCGCGCTCCCGGGCTTCGCCCAGCGCGGCGAGATGCTCGTGCACAACCATCCGTCGGGACTGCTCGAGCCCTCCGACGCCGACCTCGGCGTGGCCGCCCGCATGCACGACGACGGCGTCGGCTTCGCCATCGTGAACAACACCGCGTCTGAACTGTACGTGGTGGTCGAGGTGCCCAAGGCCGCCGAGCAGGCGCGGCTCGATCTCGACATGATAGCCGCCGAACTCGGCGCCGGCGGACGCGTGGGCCACGCGCTCGCGCGCTTCGAGGACCGGCCGGCGCAGCAGGAGATGGCGCGCGTGATCGCCGAGTCGTACAACGACGGCGGCGTGGCGCTCATCGAGGCCGGCACCGGCATCGGCAAATCGCTCGGCTACCTCGTGCCGGCGCTGCGCTGGGCCGCCGCCAACGGCGAGCGCACCGTCATCTCCACCAACACCATCAACCTGCAGGAACAACTCGTCCGCAAGGACCTGCCATTCCTCGCCCGCGCGCTCACCGATCAGAAGGTGCGCTTCGCGCTGCTCAAGGGGTGGCGCAACTACCTCTGCCTGGCGCGGCTGCAGCAGGCGCGGGCCTCGGGGTCGTCGCTGTTCGAAGACGGTGTGCAGGACGAACTCAACACCCTCTTCGCCTGGTCGCGACGCACCAACGACGGCTCGCTGGCCGACCTCGCCACAGCGCCGTCGCCAGAGGTGTGGGACGAGGTAGCCGCCGAGTCGGACCTGTGCACCCGCATGCAGTGCCCGCACTTCGACGACTGCTTCCTGTTCAAGGCGCGCCGCGCCGCCGCGCAGGCGGACGTTGTCGTCGCCAACCACCATCTGCTGCTCGCCGACATCGCCGTGCGCCGCGCCTCGCAGAACTGGGAGGAGGCCGCCGTGCTTCCCTCGTACCGGCGCATCGTGATTGACGAGGGGCACCACCTGGAAGACGCCGCCGCCGCGCATCTGGGCTCCAGCGTGACTCGGCGCGGGTTGCAGCGGATGTTCAACCGACTGGAACGGCGCGGCAAGGGACTGCTGCCCACGCTCGTGGCGCGGCTGATGGGCGGGCACGACCTGTTGAGCGAGGCCAGCCTCGACCTGATCACGCAGCGACTGGAGCCGGCCGTGCGCGCGGCGCGCGACAAGAGCGCCATCCTGTTCGACGTGCTCGACGAACTGCTCGTGCAGTCGGGTGGCCTGGTGCTGCGGCTCACCGACGACTTCGCCTCGCACCCCGTGTGGCGCGGCGGGCTGCGTGTGTCGCTGGAGAACACGCTCGGCGATCTGGCGTTGCTGGACGAGGGGCTCGACATGGTGCGCGAGCGGCTGGAGATCAGCCAGAGCGCCGAGGAGACGGCGCCGTTCGTATCGGAAATCCGCTCCGTGTCGCGCCGGCTGCAGGCGGCGGGGGATGCGCTGCGCGAAGCGCTCGATCCGTCGCCGGGCGCCGACACGGTGCGCTGGATCGAGGCGCGCGGGCGCGACCGCGCCGTGGCCGTATCGAGCGTGCCGCTGGATCTGGCGCCGATTCTTCGCGACGACCTGTTCGGGCGCGTGAACACGGCCATCGTCACCAGCGCCACGCTGGCCGCGGAAGGGAAGTTCGACTTCATGGCCGGACGCCTGGGGCTCACGTCGTCGGAGCTGGAACCGGTGACGCGCATCCTTCCCTCGCCCTTCGACTACGAGCACCAGGCACTGCTCGCCATTCCCACTGACATCCCCACGCCCAACCGCGATCTGGAGCGGCACGCGCACGGCGTGGTGCGCATCGTGCTCGATCTGGCGGACGCGGCGGACGGGGGCGTGTTCGTGCTGTTCACCAGCCACCGCGAGGTGCGCCGCGCCGCCGAGCTGCTGCGCGCCAAGAACGTGGAGCGCCGGTGGCCGCTGCTGGTGCACGGCGAGGATTCACGCGACCGGCTGCTCACGCGCTTTCAGGAGTCGGGGCGGGGCATCCTGCTCGGTACCACGTCGTTCTGGGAGGGGGTAGACGTGCCGGGCGATCCGCTGCGCGCGCTGCTCATCGCCAAGCTGCCCTTCCGCGTGCCCAGCGAGCCGCTCACCGCCGCGCGCTGCGAGGCGATCGCCGAGCGGGGCGGGGATGCGTTCGCCGAGTACATGATTCCCGACGCGGCGCTCAAGCTGAAGCAGGGATTCGGACGGCTGATCCGGTCGAGCACCGACCGCGGGTCGGTGGTGATCGCCGATTCGCGGATCGTGACGGCGCGTTACGGAGCGGAGCTGCTGCGGGGGCTGCCGCCGGCGCACCGGATCAGCGATCCGTGGGAGGATCTGCTGCCGGCGGTGCGCGCCTTCTACGCCCACGGGTAGCGCGCCGGGTGGCTGCCGCGCGGCGGCCGACGTGCCGTTCCGCTGGCGCTCGCCCCAAATGGCCCCTGCGCCCGCCCGACGCTAGCTTTCCCCCATGCCCGAACGCGAGAAACTCCCCTTTCCGCGGCCCTCCAAAATCGTGTGCGTGGGCCGCAACTATGCGGACCACGCCAAGGAACTCGGAAACGAGGTACCCCGGGAGCCGCTGATCTTCCTCAAACCCCCCTCCAGCCTCATCGCCGGCGGGCAACCTATCGTGCTGCCCGCGATGTCGAAGCAGGTGGAATACGAGGGGGAAATCGGCGTCCTGGTCGGGTCCATGCTCACCCATGCATCAGAAGCGCAGGCCGCCGCCGCCGTGTCCGGCATCCTCGCCGCCAACGACGTGACGGCCCGCGACTTGCAGCGTTCCGACTCGCAGTGGACCCGCGCCAAGGGGTTCGATACGTTCTGCGCCGTTGGTGAACCGCATGCCCCGCCCGCGGACTTCAGTACCCTTTCGGTGACGACCAGGGTGAATGGCCAGGAAAAGCAGCGCGGATCAGCGGCGGACATGATCTTCACGATCCCGACCGTTCTCGCGTATATCTCCTGTGTGATGACGCTCGAGCCCGGCGACCTGGTGCTCACCGGCACCCCCGCCGGGGTCGGGACCCTTGCCGCCGGAGACGAGGTACAGATAGATGTTCCGGGTTACAGCAGCGTTCGCAATCCCGTGAGGATGCATAACTAGAGTGCCGAAACTCGCCGGTCGCCTGGACACCCTCCCCGAATACGCCATGGCGCGCGTGCCACAGCGCAAGCGCGAGCTGTTGGCCGCGGGCGTGGACGTGATCGATCTGGGACCGGGCGACGCTGACCTGCTGCCGCCGCCGGCGGCGCAGCGCCGGCTGGCCGAGGCGTCCGCCATTCCCAGCATGAACCGATACGGGTTCGGCGTGGGGCTGGTGGAGTTCCGCGAAGCGGTGGCGATGTGGATGGGTAAGCGGTTCGGCCTGCGCTTCGATCCGATGACCGAGATCGTTCCGCTGCTCGGCAGCAAGGAGGGCATCGCGCACCTGGCGCTCGCCTACGTCGATCCGGGACAGGTAACCATCGTTCCGGAGCCGGGCTACAACTCGTACGGCGGGGGCACGCGACTGGCCGGGGGCGAGCCGTTCCGCTACGCGCTCCGCCCGCGTACGAACTTTCTATTGGAGTTGGACGAGATTCCCGACGACGTGCTTCGCCGGGCGCGGATTCTCTACCTCAACTATCCGAACAACCCCACCGGCGCCATCGCCCCGCGTGAGTATCTGGAGCGCACCGTGCGCCGCTGTCGCGAACTCGACCTGCTGCTGGTCTACGACAACGCCTACTCCGAACTCGCCTACGACGGCTACGTGCCGCCGAGCATCTTCGAGATCGAGGGCGCGCGCGACGTGGCCGTCGAGTTCCACTCCATGTCCAAGACGTACAACATGACCGGGTGGCGGTGCGGGTGGGCGGTGGCCAGGCCCGAGATCGCCGCGGCGCTCGCCAAGGTGAAGACGTACGTGGACACCGGGTCGTTCATGGCGGTGCAGGCAGCCGCGGTGGCGGCCATCGCGAGCTACGACGAGTGGGTGCCCAACAACGTGGCCGTATTCCGGGAGCGGCGCGACGCGGCGGTGAATGCCTTCCGCGACGCCGGCTTCGAGGTCGAGTCGCCGCGGGCGACGATGTATCTCTGGGTGCGGATTCCCCAGGGAATTTCCAGCGCGATGTTCGCCGAGCGTCTGCTCGAAGATGCCGGCGTGATCGTGCTCGCGGGCTCCAGCTTCGGTGAGGGCGGCGAGGGATTCTTCCGAGTCTCCTTCATCACCGGTCCCGAGCGGCTGGCCGAAGCGGCCCGTCGGGCCGGTCGCGTGCTGCAGTCGCTCACGGCGGCGGTCGCATGAGACACCAGGTCAAGCGGGAGCGGTCCATCGCCGGGCTCGTCGCCTCCATCGCCATCCACGTGGTCGTGGTGCTGGCGCTCGCCCAGATGGTGTTCCGCTATCCCATCGGCATGCTCATCGGCTTCTCGGAGGCTGAGCACATCAAGCCTCAGGAAGTGCACTTCATCCGGGTAGAACCGCCCCAGCCGCCGGCGTCGAGCACGTCGCGCGCCCAAACCAGAAAGCCGCAACCCAAGGGCGGGGCGCCGGCCGCGCTGCTCGCTCCCAGCGCGATTCCCACCAGCGTCGCCCCGCCGCTGCCCAAGGCCGAGGTGCCAGCCCAGGCAGCAGGCGGCACCGGCAACGGATTCGGCGTGACCGGCGGCGCCGGGATCGCCACCGGCCTCGTGCCGGCCGTGCCCGACAGCCGGATCAAGGTGACGCCGCAGGGCTACTTCGCCATGCCCACCAAGACGCCCGCCGAGAAGATCGACAGCATCGTCGCCGACATGTTGGGCGTCTACATCGATTCGCTGGAAGCCGCGTCGCACGAGCGCAAGCCGGGAGACTGGACGATCACCACCAAGGACGGCAAGAAGTACGGGTGGGACCAGCAGGGCATCCAGCTCGGCAAGTTCATGATCCCCAACGCGCTGTTCGCGTTGCTGCCGCTCAAGATCCAGGCGAACCCCACGCAGAGTACGCGCTACGATGAGGGGATGCGCGCCGACGTGCTCTTCCAGGGCCGGCTGGCGATCAGCGAAGACGAGTTCAAGGCCGCAGTCAAGCGGATCCGCGAGCGGAACGAGAAGATCCACGAACAGAAGGAGCGGGCGCGCGCGGCGTCGCGGCCCGATTCGACTTCACACTAAACGCAGTCAGGAGTCAGCGGTCAGCAGCAACGGCGCACTGCCGACCGTTCACGTCTGGTTCGCGCCGACCGCCTCGGTCTCGGCTTCCGCCTTCGCCGGCGCCTCGGCCTCCGCGTACGGCCGGAACACCCCGCACACCACGCCGAGGATCGCGAAGTCGTCACCCGGCCCGACTTCGATGGGCGCCACCCCGGGGGACGGGGCCTCGAGCACGATCGCCGCGCCGCGGTGCGTCACCATCCGCACCACGGCGCGTCCGCCGACCCGCGCGGCCACGAGGTCGCCGTCCTTGGCGCGCGCCGAGGGCGAGACCATCACGTAGTCGCTGGCGAGAATCCCGCGTCCGGCCATCGCGTCGTCGTCGGCCTGCAGATACATCACGTCGTCGCTCGGCAGGAACCGGCGGTCCACGGTGATGTAGCGCGTCGCCTCGGGTGACGTCCCGGCGGCGCCCGCGGCGCCCGGCGTGACGACCGGTACCGGCTGCGTCATGCCGGCGGCCGCGAAGCCGAAGATGTGCACGCCGCGAGAGCGCGATTCGTCGCGCTGGATGAATCCCTTGGCTTCCAGCGAGTGCAGCAGGTCCGACACCGTCTTCGTGGACTTGATGCGGAACTGCTTCGCGATCTCGCGAATGCTCGGCTGGTAGGTGTGCTCGGCCAGAAAGTCTATCAGATACTGATAGACGTGCCGTTCCAACTGCGTGAGTGGCTCTGTCATCGGCCCGGCCTCGTCCGCGGCGGAGGTGCCGATCGCATGGGGGAACGTCGGCGCCTTCCGCGTTCGACAGGAATGTACCCGTAAACGCACGAGCCGGTCAACACATGTTTTCGCTTACCGAACGTGAGGATTCACCTGACGTTGCGCCATCTTACCCCCCCAGGTGACCCACCGCCGTTTCGATCCGGGCCAGTGAACGCTCGCGGCCCAGCAGCACCAGGACGTCGAAAATTCCGGGGCTCACGGTGAGCCCGGTGAGCGCCAGACGCAGGGGCTGGAACACCTTACCGCCACTCACGCCCCGGCCATCGGCCAGCGCGCGCAGCCCCTCTTCCATGGGGGCCGTCTCCCACGCGGACAGCGACGACAGGGCCTCGCCCACCGCCTGCAGCAGCTCGGCCGATGCCGCACGGTCCTTCCACTGCTTGGCCTCGGCGGCCGGGTCGTAGCTGATGTCGTTGCTCAGGAAGGGCCGGGCCTGCCGCACGATGTCGTCGATGGTGCGCGACCGCACCTTGAGCTGATCGAGCAGCAACAGGTACCAGTCGCGATTCTCCTTCAGCGCCTCGGCGGTGGCGAGCCCCGCGTCCACGATGGCCGGCGTCACCCGCGGCTCGATCTCGGCGCTGGTGAGCAGGCTCAGGTGCTGCCCGTTCATCCACTCCAGCTTGGCGGTATCGAACACCGACGCCTTCTTGAGCAGCCCGTCCACGCTGAACAGCTCGATCATCTGCGGCAGCGTCATCACCTCGACGTCGTGCCCCGGCGACCAGCCGAGCAGCGCCAGGAAGTTGAGCATCGCCTGGGGGAGGATGCCCAGGTGTTGGTAGTCGGCCACGGCCGTGGCCCCGTGCCGCTTGCTCAGCTTCTTGCCGTCCAGCCCGTGGATCATCGGCAGGTGCGCGAAGGTCGGCAGCTCGGCGCCGAGCGCGCGGTAGAGCATGATCTGCTTGGGCGTGTTGGAGATGTGGTCGTCGCCGCGCATGACCACCGTGATGCCCATGGCGATGTCGTCCGACACGACGGCCAGATTGTAGATGGGCGTCCCGTCGGAGCGGAGGATCACGAAGTCCTCGATGTCCTTGTTCGGGAAGCTGATCGTCTCATGCACCAGGTCGTTCCAACTCGTCTCGCCCTCGCTCACGCGGAAGCGGAGCACGAAGGGCATGCCCGCCGACACGCGGCGGTCGATTTCTTCGCGGGGCAGGGCGGCGCACCGGCGGTCGTACTTGAAGGATTCCTTCCGCGCTTCGGCTTCCTTGCGACGCTCGTCCAGCTCCTCGCGCGTGCAGAAGCAGCGGTAGGCGGCGCCCGAGTCGAGCAGGCGGCGGGCGTCGGACTGGTGGCGGGGCAGGTTCGCGCCCTGGTACACGACCTCCTCGTCCCAGGCGAGCCCCAGCCACTCCAGCCCGTCGAAGATGGCGCGGGTGCTCTCGTCGGTGCTGCGCGCCTTGTCGGTGTCTTCGATGCGGAGCAGGAACTGGCCGCCGTACTTCTTGGCGTAGAGCCAGTTGAAGAGGGCGGTTCGCGCGCCGCCCACGTGGAGGTAACCCGTGGGGGAGGGGGCGAATCGGAGTCTGGGTGTGGCCATGTGGGTCGTTCCGCCGTTCTGGATCGCTGGGTGACTGTCCGACTGTCCGACTGTCGGACCCTCTTCTAATAGGAAAGGCCCGCGCGAGGCGGGCCTTAACGGAGACGGAGGGATTCGAACCCTCGATAGAGCTTTTAGGCCCTATAACGGTTTAGCAAACCGCCGCCTTCAGCCTCTCGGCCACGTCTCCAGCGGTGCGAGCGGGGGAATCTAGACTCGCGGCACCGGGGGTTCAACCCGGACTACCGCTGGTGCGGCCGAAGCGGAGGTCCCTGCCGGCGGATCGGGGGAGGGGACGGGGGCCGTGCACCCAGGGCGGTCCGGGCCGCCGGACTCACCGGCCGAGTCGCGGATTCACGATGTTGTTGAAGATCGACCCGAAGGTGTAGCTGATTCCTACGTGCCCGGACAGGCGGTAGCTGGTCTGGAGCTGGCGCAGTTCGAGCAATATGTCCTGCTCGCTGGCCTGGCCAAGGGGGAGGTAGAGCTGGTTGTTCACGCGCGAGGCATCGCCCGAGAAGTTCAGCGAGAATCCGCGGAACAGCCGGAAGTTGCCATCCAGTGAGGTGGTCACGGCGTACTTGGTCAGATCGTGCAGGTACTGGCTGCCGGCCACCGAGAGGCTGAAGTTGCCCCATGGCTGCGTGAGGTCCCAGGTGACGCGGAGGGACTGATCGAACAGCGTCTCCTTCGTCTTTCCGTACAGGGTGATCTCGTAATAGTTGACGTCGGTGGCGCCCAGGGTGTAGGTGGCGGTGAGCTGGCGGCGTTGGAATTCGCTGTAGGGAAAGAGGCTGTACTCCACGGCAGGGGCCACGCGCAGGGCGTCACGCTGGTTTTGCACGGTGGACGAGTTGAGCGAGGCAGTGCCCCCCACCGACCAGTGCGGCCCCCGGCTCTTCACGATGAACACCGAGGAGTAGTACGAATTCGTGTAGCTGGTCAGCTTGGTTCCGTCGCTGAAGTTGTAGTGGCGCTCGGCGTAGTTGCTGTGGCCGTACAGGCGCCAGTGCCACTGGTCGGTGGTGCGGTCGGCCACGAACGAGGCGTTGGTGGAGATCTGCTTGCTGCTCTGCTCGCTCGATCCGGCGCCGCTGAGATTCGTGCGGAACACCCAGTAGTTCCACGGGTCCTTGGTGGAAGCCGTAGCTGCGGCGTGGCCATCAGCCGGCGGCGTGTAGCTCACATCCAATTGACTGACCGTGCGGGTCTCGTTCAGAAAGGGGATGAGCCCGAGCTTGAGGTAGCGGACCAGAGTCTCGCGGCGCTCGTCGTCGGTGGCGTCCTGCGAGGTGGCCAGGCGCATGGTGTCCACGCGACCGGCGAACCGGCCGGCGCCGATGAATTCCAGCGTGTACGAGCGTCCCCCACTGCCGGTGCGCTGGTCGGTGAACAGCACGTAGACGTCGGCCTCGGTGCGGTCGCGCACGTAGTCCACGTACGGGAGTTCGGTGCGTACGTAGTCCATGCGGCAGGGGCAGTGGTCCACGAACACGCGCAGGGTGGAACTGTCGGACACCGTGGAGCCGTCGGGGGCCGTGACGGCGGCGCGCGTGGCCTGCGCATGTACGGGCGACGCGGCGGCGATGGCAACACCGGCCGCGGCGAGCATGGGCGCGGCGAAACGCGCGAGCGTGGAAGGCATCTCGGCGGAGATACTCCGGTCAGCGGATGAGAGGGTGCGACGCGTCTTGGGGGGACGCCGCGGATGGTCCACGGAGGGCACAGGATTCGAACCTGTAAGCCGCTTTCGCGGCGCCGGTTTTCAAGACCGGTGCAATAGCCGTTCTGCCAGCCCTCCCTACGGGGACCAATCTAATGACGGGGACGCGGAGTGGTGGGCAACCGCTGGCCGGGGGCCGCAGAGCACGCAGACCACGCAGAAACTGCAACAGAAACAGCAACTGCCTGGACGTGGATGAGGGGGACTTGGCGGATCACGGCGGATACTGCAACGGCAACTGCTCTTGAGGGGGCACGGTCGTAGGATCGTGAGGCGGGGGCGGGCTTCGCTTAGACCGAATTGGGTTCGGATACCCGGTCTGGGACATCATCGCCGGCCAAGACGACGTACACGTGGGACAGCCACGGACGCCTCACGCAGACGGTTGATCGGGATGGCCACTCGACCTCCATTAGCTATGACGCTTCCGGGTTCCAGAACACGCATTCGACCTCGGTGGGGAGTGCCACGGCGACGTACGCATATGACCAGTACGGCCGGGATTCGGTGGTCACCGATGCGAATGCGAATGCCACGACCACGCTCTACGACGTGTTGAACCGCGTCAACAAGGTCAAACAGCCAGGCCCGGACTCGACCCGCGTCGGCTATACCGAGAATGCGAGCACCCATCGGCTGACCACGACGGTCACCGACCCGCGCGGCCTGGCGTTCAGCACGGTGTCCAACGTGCTCGGGTGGCCCATCGCCACTACCGATCCGCAGTCGCACACGTCGACGGCGGGCTACGACCGGAACGGGCTGCTGCGCTTCGCGGTGAATCGCGTTCCCGACACAACGACGTTCAACTACGATTCGCTGGGGCGCGTGACGTTCCGGCGAGCGGGCACGGATACCGCGCGGTTCACCTACGACGGCTCGACGAGCCCTGTCAATCCCCATTGGGGGGTCGCCGTCAACTCGGTGAGCCGGGACTCCGTGACCACGGATGCCAAAGGGAACGTGATCTCCATCGTCTCCAAGCGCGGGTCGCTCGCCTTCACGTCGACGATGAGCTACGATCCCGCCGGGAACCGCAAGCTGCTGGCGGTGACGAACGGGACGTGGGCGGATACCTTGGTCTTCGGGAACGACTCGATCCAGTACCCATGGGAACTCCCCGACTTCGGGGGAAAATTGACCGAAGTCCACTATACGATGGACCAGCTCCTCGACACGTTGGTGTATCCGACGGGTACGTCGACCACGCACCTTCGCATCCACCCGAGTTCGTACAACCACTACCTTCGGCCGGGGGTCGTGGATGTGTACGTGGGTACCACCCGGCATCAGCACTGGTGGTTCACGTACGACAACAGCGGCCGCCTCACGTACATCGACTCGGGCTATGACAAGGACTACGTGCAGCGGCACTTCACGTACGACGCGCGGAATCGCCTCGCGTCCTACGCCGACGATCACATCTATGCGGACTCGGTACAGGAGTCGTGTCCGGACTTCCAAATCACCTGCGATCCCCCGCCGCCGTGGGACCTTACGTGGCATGACGTCTCGCTTCGGAGCCGAACCTACAACCCCGATTACTCCGGAAATCGGACGGACGGCAGCGCGAGCCTCTCGAACGACCGGCTCTCGAGCATGACCGGGGCCGACGGGCGGGCCTACAGCTTCACCTACAACAATGAAGGCCGGCTCACCGCCAAGACCGCGAGCGGCTACTCGCAGACGTACGGCTGGAATGCGCTGGGGGAACTGCTCTGGGTCAAGACCGGCCCAGACTCCGTCGCCTACGGCTACGACGCCCAGGGCCGACGGGTGCGGAAGACCCACGCGGGCACGACGACGTACTACGTCTGGGACGGGGATCAGCTGGCGATGCAGCTCGACGGGAGCGGGAACCGGACGTTCGAGTACAGCTATCAGCCGGGGGGGCTCGACGCCCCGGTGGCCGTCAAGTCGGGCAGTTCGACGTACTACTACCAGCTGGATGAGACGGGCAGCGTCGCGGCCGTGTGGAACGCGAGCAACGGCATCGCGGCAACGTACACCTACGATCCGTATGGATACACGGTTGACAGCAGTGGCACGCTGGCGCAGAATCTGCGGTGGAAAGGGGCGCAGTACGACCCCGAGACCGGGCTCTACTACATGCGGGCGCGATACTACGATCCGACCGTGGGGCGGTTCATCTCGGAGGACCCGATGGGATTGGCGGGCGGGATCAATCCTTACACGTACTCGGGCGGCGATCCTGTCAACGGGACAGATCCCACGGGCCAGAATGGATGCTCCGACTGGCTCATGATCATCAACGAGGTCTCAGCGGACGTGACCGACATAAAATTCATTTGTGTTGGCTTCGCAACGTTGGACCCGGTAAAGGTGACTGCTCCCCGCTCTGAGCCTAAGGCCATCCCAGTTTCGTGGTCCCCTGCCGATCCACCATTGCCTGGCGGTACCTGTAATAGTGAATGCCATCCGGGGCCGCCAGGGCCACCCAAGCAGATCCAACCTGCGTGCTACGGCCGATCATTCATTTTTGGCGCCAGTAGCGCCCTCGACGCCGCAGGGCTAGTAGCGATTGCCAAAGGAGTCAAGGCAGGTTACGTGGCGTGGAAGCTCTATTCTCTCAACAAGGCGCTTGACGTGGCGATCGGCGGCATTCCACGCGCGATCCTGAATGCCAACAAGAAGGCCATAGGCGCTGAGGCGGTAGGCGTTCTTGTTGAACATGCAAAGAGTTCAGCTAGATTCGGCGTTCCATTGGCGGCCGTTGATTCTCGGCCCAATTCTGTCACCGACGGCCTCAAGGCAATCGGCTGGGCGTTCGTTCCGTTCTCAAGTACAGACCAACAATGGCATGAGGTGCTAAGCGCTTGCGCAACCTTCTAAGAGATCTCTGATGCGATCCATTGGGTCACGATCCACCCTTCACAAAGCACTACTCGGTTCTGGCTTTGGCGCTCTCGTGGCATCGGGCTTCTCTGTGTGGGCTACCGTGATTCGCCTGTGGGCGGGTCCCGCAGCCTTTGCGAAGCCTGGGGGCACCAGCTACCCCCGCACGGTGCTGTTCTATTTCATCGGATGCACGGTCGGCGGAACAGTTGTTGGTGCTCTCGCGCCACTCCGCCGATGGCTTCTCGGATCGATGTTGCTTGGGATCCTCTTCATGCTCCCCGTGTACGCGTGCTTCTTTCTAGTTTCGCAGACTCCTCGTGAGTGGCTTTCGTCGGGCAACTTTGGAATCATGCTGATCGTGTCTGGCCTCGGTGGATCCGCTGCCGGGGGTCTTTGGTGGCTGGATGAGAAGCGTGGGCGATGAGATCTGCGTTGCGATGAGGCGAGGGACGATTCTGGAAGTTTCGGCCCAGGCTTCGGGCGACCTCTTCAGTGCGTGTGCGGAGTGGACAGAGGACGGGACGAGGCGGCGGGTCTCTCCGTGCTAGGAAAGTCAGATCTGCAAGGGCGAGGCTGATCCCCTGGGATTGGGGGCAGGCTGGACTCGCGGAATGCGGGGAGATTAGGGTCGGCCCACGGCTCCGGGAGCGGAGCCAAGAGGTGCGGCCCTATGCGGAAGAGTCGATTCATCGAGGAGGAGATCATCATGGCCCTCCGGCAGGCGGAGGGCGGCACCCCGATCGCCAAGATCTGCCGGAAGCTCGAGATCGCCGAGAGCACGGGGGACGTGAGATTACTGAGCAGCGGCCTCTGACAGGTCGAGGAGTTTGGGTGCATTGATCCACGCCGCCGTCGGCAGCGCGGGCGGTTGGGGGAGCTGGCGGACGAAGCGTTCCGGCGTGCGGGCGTAGGCGGCGGCGAGCACCGCGCCCGGCGACCACGACCATCGGTTATACCGAAAGTACGTCGAATCTTACCCTGAGCATGACGGTCACCGACCCGCGCGGCCTGGCGTTCAGCACGGTGTCCAACGTGCTCGGGTGGCCCATCTCCACCACCGATCCGCAGTCGCACACGTCGAAGGCGGGCTACGACCGGAACGGGCTGCTGCGCTTCGCGGTGAATCGCGTTCCCGACACAACGACGTTCAACTACGATTCGCTGGGGCGCGTGACGTTCCGGCGAGCGGGCACGGATACCGCGCGGTTCACCTACGACGGCTCGACGAGCCCTGTCAATCCCCATTGGGGGGTCGCCGTCAACTCGGTGAGCCGGGACTCCGTGACCACGGATGCCAAAGGGAACGTGATCTCCATCGTCTCCAAGCGCGGGTCGCTCACCTTCACGTCGACGATGAGCTACGATCCCGCCGGGAACCGCAAGCTGCTGGCGGTGACGAACGGGACGTGGGCGGATACGTTGGTCTTTGGCAACGACTCGATCCAGTACCCATGGGAACTCCCAGACTTCGGAGGGAAACTGACCGAAGTCCACTATACGATGGACCAACTCCTCGACACGCTGGTGTACCCGACCGGGACGTCGACCACGCATCTCCGCATCCATCCGAGTTCGTACAACCACTATCTTCGGCCGGCGGTCGTGGATGTGTACGTGGGCAGCACTAGGCATCAGCACTGGTGGTTCACGTACGACAACACGGGCCGCCTCACGTACATCGACTCGGGCTATGACAAGGACTACGTGCAGCGGCACTTCACGTACGACGCGCGGAATCGCCTCGCGTCCTACGCCGATGATCATGTGTACGCGGACTCGGTGCAGGAGTCGTGTCCGGACTTCCAAATCACCTGCGATCCCCCGCCGCCGTGGGATCTCACGTGGCACGACGTGTCGCTCCGGAGCCGGACCTACACCCCCGACTACTCCGGGAATCGACCGAGGGCAGCGCCAGCCTTTCGAACGACCGACTTTCGAGCATGACCGGGGCCGACGGGCGCGCCTACAGCTTCACCTACAACAATGAAGGGCGGTTGACCTCGAAGACGGCCAGCGGCTACTCGCAGACGTATACGTGGAACTCGCTCGGCGAACTCATCAAGGTGAAGACGGGCATGGACTCGGTCATGTTCGGGTATGACGCCGAAGGTCGACGGGTGCGGAAGACTCACGCCGGCACGACGACGTACTACGTCTGGGACGGGGATCAGCTGGCGATGCAGCTTGACGGAAGCGGCAACCGGACGTTCGAGTACAGCTATCAGCCGGGGGGGCTCGACGCCCCGGTGGCCGTCAAGTCGGGCAGTTCGACGTACTACTACCAGCTGGATGAGACGGGCAGCGTCGCGGCCGTGTGGAACGCGAGCAACGGCATCGCGGCAACGTACACCTACGATCCGTATGGATACACGGTTGACAGCAGTGGCACGCTGGCGCAGAATCTGCGGTGGAAAGGGGCGCAGTACGACTCCGAGACCGGGCTCTACTACATGCGGGCACGGTACTACGATCCGACCGCCGTGGGGCGGTTCATCTCCGAAGACCCCGATGGGATTGCCGCCGGCATCAACCCGTATTCGTTTGCGGATGGCGAGCCGGTGAACCGGAGCGATCCATCGGGCCGGGAAACTGTCTGCGACCCGCAGTACGGATCGATCGAACAAAGCTGGAGAGATATCATGGGTGTGATCCATACCGAAGACATCAGAGTCGTCACGGGATACGACTGCTGGGACACCGGGGGGGCAGCGTCGCACCCGGCGCGAGCCAACCGCCTGGTGAAGGGGGGGAAAATGTCTCCGGCACAAAGAAGCCGGGAAAGCCAAGCACGCCTCCCGCTCCGAAGAAGCCATCATGTTTCGAGCAATTCCTTCTTGAAACTTGGGCCAACCTAAATCCGGCGATTCCAAGCGTCGGGAGCATGGGTGACCCCATGGGCAACGTACTTACCACGGCCAAGTTTGGCCAAGCCATAGACTACGCTGCCACGAAAGCCAGTAGGACGTTTGGCACCGAGTTTCTCGGCTATCCGCAAAAGTCCACAGGGCGGGTTCAACCGATCGTTGCAACGGTGGACGCGAGTTTCTCTGCGGGTGTCATGAATCCTAATGTCTTCCGCGGCCGCGTGTTCAAGCGGAGCGCGATCGCGTTGAGTTGCCGCTGCGTGAAGGTCGAGAGATCGGTGCCCTTCGGCAAGTACTGCCGGAGCAGCCCATTGGTGTTCTCGTTCGTGCCGCGCTGCCAGGGGCTTTGCGGATCGCAAAAGTAGACCGCGATGTCGGTGGCAATCGTAAAGCGCTTGTGCGCCGCCATCTCCAGGCCGCGGTCCCACGTCAGCGAAGCCATGAGCCCGTCGGGCAAGCGCTGGACATGGCGGGTGAGCGCCCCGACGACGGTCTCGGTGTCCTTGCTCGAGACCTTGATCAACTGCACGAAGCGGGATTGCCGCTCGACGAGCGTCGCGATGTGCGTGTTCTTGCTGCCCGCCAGCAGATCCCCTTCCCAGTGCCCGGGCACGGCGCGGTCTTCGACGCTCGCTGGGCGTGCCGCAATCGGTACGGCGTCGATGATTCGCCCACGCGGCTGGCCCGCCGTCGAGTAGCGCCGACTGCGACGCAGCGGATGGCGTCGCCGCAGATGCGCCAGCAACTCCTTCTTGAGTGCCCCGCGCGCCTGCACGTACAGCGTACGATAAATCGTCTCAGGCGAGACGTGCATGCCCGCCTCCCCGGAATACTCCCGCTTGAGCCACCCCGCAATCTGCTCCGGCGACCACTCAAGGCGCAGTTTCGCCGCGACGAGGGCGCAGAGCCCCGGCTGCATGGCCAAGCGGCAGGGCTTCGGGCGTTCGGCGCGCCGCCAGGCCTGGGCGTCGGCGGTCACGGCTCGATAGTGCGTCCGGCCGCCATTGCGCGCAACCTCGCGACTGACGGTCGAGGCTGGCCGATCCAGCCCGCGAGCAATCTCCCGAATCGATTGCTCCGCCGCCAATCCCCGACTGATGTGTTCGCGCTCGGCGCCGCTCAATGTGCGTGCCCCTCGCTTTCGTGGCGCGCGCACGATGCCGCCCTGAACGGCCAAGAGCGTGAAGATCGATCCCGGATGCTTGTGCAATGCGCGGCCGATGTCACTCATCGACTCACCAGCCTTCCAGCGCGTCCACAGCTCCGCTCGCTGCTCAACCGATAACCCGCGCCGGCGCACGGCCTGAACCTGTTCCACTTCAACACCTCCGATGAGTACCAAAGATCAACTGGTGTTGCACTCATCGGTTGAACCCGCCGCGGTGTACTTCGCGAAGGAGTCGCGATGAGGTACGCCGTGATCACTCGCCACCGCGGCGAGTTCCCCCTGCGACTCATGTGTCGAGTACTCGAGGTCTCGCCGTCGGGCTACTACGCGTCGCGGAAGCGGCCACCGAGTTGGCACGCGCTGATCGACGAGGTGCTCATGGCCCGCGTGCGGATGATCCATGCCGAGAGCGGCGAGACGTACGGCGCGCCGCGCGTGCACCGGGAACTGCAGGCGGAGGGCCTGCCGGCGAGCCCGAAGCGCGTGGCCCGGCTGATGCGGGAGGGGGAGCTCGTTGCGCGGCCGCGGAAGGCGCGGCGGGTCGCGACGACCGATTCCGCCCACGACGATCCGATCGCCCCGAACCTCCTCGGGCGGCAGTTCGACGTGAACGGCGTGGGGGTGAACCGCGTGTGGGTGAGCGATCTCACGTACATCCCGACGCGGGAAGGCTGGTTGTATCTGGCGACGGTGCTGGATCTCGGCTCGCGGCGGTGCGTGGGCTGGGCGATGCGGGACGATCTGGAGGTCGACCTGCCGCTCCGCGCGCTGCGGATGGCGCGGGCGGCGCGTCAACCCGCGCCGGGATTGATCCACCACTCGGATCGCGGATCGCAATACACGTCGGGGGCGTACCAGGAGGAACTCGCCGCCCACGGCATGGTGGCGAGCATGAGCCGCAAGGGCGATTGTTACGACAACGCGGTGGCGGAGAGTTTCTTCTCGACGCTCGAGTTCGAGCTGGTGATGCGGCACGACTGGCATACGAAAGCGGAGGCGCGGCGCGCGATCTTTCGCTACATCGAGCTCTGGTACAACCGGAAGCGGCGGCATTCCACGCTGGGCTACGTCAGCCCCGCGGCGTACGAAGCGCAGTTGGAGGCGGCAGCGTAGGACCTATCACTCACGCGTCCACCAAATCGGGGCAAGCTCAAGCCGGGGGGCACCAGCTACCCTCGCACCGTCTTGTACTACTATGTGGGGTTTGCGGTGAGCGGATTACTGATCGGGATTTTCGCACCACTTCGGCGTTGGGCGCTCGGATCGATGTTGCTCGGTTTCCTTTTCATGATGCCCATGTACGCCTGCTTCTTCTTGCTGCCCCTGCCTCGTAGCGAGTGGATGTCGTCGGGGAACTTGGGTGTGATGCTGATCATATCGGCTCTCGCTGGAGGTGCGCTCGGACTGTGGGTATGGTGGGACGATCAGCGCAAGCGATGAATTTCCCATGTGTCGGCACGACGTGCTGATCGACTGCTTGATGCTCTTGAGCTTACTGTCAACACCGGCTGCAATGGACGCTGTTCCAATCGCAGACGTTCGGGTCAATGCGCCGGGGATGGCGTCGGACTATATGGGATGACGACGGAGGTGTGGGTCCCTGAGAGTTTGCCCAGGGCGACCAGCGAAACGACAGGCAGTGACGTATGACCTGCCGGCACGTACGTCGGGTGCGCCGAACCGCGCGGCACGTCGGTGTCAGTGCAACGAGGGAAGTCCATGAATCAGCGAGATGACGAACCAACGGTGAGCCGGATGTTCGGGGCAATGACGGCCTTCGGAGTACTGCCGTTGGCCCTTTTGGTCGGGTATCTCGGTGGGATGGCCAGGGGCGGCACCGCGGGGGCCTTTGCTATGGCCATCGTGTTTGCGTGCAAGATCCGATTGGGTATCTGAGTAACCGCGCGTGGTTCTGGGTCGGTGCGGGCGTGTTGGCCCTGCTCCATCTTCCAATCGTAGTCTTCGCGCCGTGGCCATATTCGGGCGCAGCCTTCCTTCCGATTGCGATCATTGACCTTGCCGTCGACTGGGGGCTCTTGATGTTGCTGGCAAAGTTCATGAAGCGGAGCAATGCTGAGGTGGCCGAAGGCTAACGGGACGACGCAGTTCCCACGACACCTCAGATTGACGGAGCACCAGCTTTCAGGTCCGGCGCGATAGCCGTTCTGCCACCCCTCCCGCGGGGGCGATCTACTCGTGGTGGCCGGCGTAGGGCGAGGATTGCTGTGGCAGCCGGTGGCGCCAGTCGATGATCCGTGTGGCGCTGTCCGTGGCGATCGCTTGCATCGCCATGGGGCTGATCGTGTTCTCCTAGGCCACTGGTTCGGAACCGCATTGAGCTTGTGGCAAGGAGGGCGGCGGGCCGCCTGAACCCGCGACGAACAGGGCCTCTCGGCTCAGTCGTTCGGACTACGAGCGCAGGGGATACGAACAGCGACGACCTTCCCAATCACCTGATCGTTGCCCGGTGGGCCCTCGGGGCTTACGAGCGCGTACCCTTCGAGGCGCGTCGAGTCCAAGCCTAGCACGACCTGGACCGCCCAGTATCCGTTGCCAACCGTCCAGCGGACCGAATCGGCAGCGGAATCTACGGACCACAGCTCGACCGATCGGTCCGCGGACGCTCCAACCGTGGCCACGTCGAGCACATGCAACTCCGGGTGCGCGGCGCTCACACTCGCGGATTCCGCACGAACGCGCGCAAACGGCTGCAAGAGAGCCGAGTCCGGACTCGAGACGGAGGCGGCCAACGCCAGCCGAAAGCAACCGACCGCGGCCGGGACCAACCCCATCCGATTCCCTGAGTTCGGCTGGCGGCTCTCATGCGGCTTTCCGCAACTGGCACCAAGAAGCAGCGCGCTCGCCAGAAGCCATGCCATCTTTTCACCGCCCATCTTGACATGCCTCCCGGAAGGTGATGCAGTTGTGCTGTTCCGGCCCGGCCTCCCAGACACCGTCAGACTGATAATGGGTGCTCCAGATGACGGGGGGAAGCTCAGTCGCCACCCGAAACGAAGGACCGACGAATGACTTCACATAGTGCGACCGACCTCATCTCGGGGGGCACGATGGTCCTCGGCGGGATTGCGTTGGCGATACTGGGCGTCGTGAGCGCCGTCCGCGGAATGCGGTCCAGACGGTGGCCGACCGTCAAGGGCCACATCGTGCGCGTGCGCAGGAGGCCTGTCCAAGTATCCAGCATGGGCGTTCTTCCGACCAAGCAGACCGAGTTCGTTCCGGCCGTGCAATACCGATATTCGGTCGATGACCGCGAATATGTCGGTTCAAGGCTCCGGATGGGGGGCAGTGGACTGGGGAACTTGTCGTGGGCCTATAGCCAGACCTCGCGCTATTCGCCCGATCAGGAGGTCATCGTATACGTCTCTCCAAGCGACCCGAGTGTTAGCGTCCTCGAGGCCGGTGAGACCGGGAATGCTGTTGCAACCATCCTGATCGGGTTGGCGTGTGTGGGGATCGGTCTCCTCTCTGTTCTGCCGTATCTCTGAGAAGCTCGCTCTGTCCGCCAATTCGAGGAGGCACTTCGGTGACCTTCCCCCGGCGTTGAGAAACACCCATTACGGGGCTGCACCGGCGATTGACACGTGTAACGTGACACAGTACATTTGTCTCGTGATCAAGACCTTCGCGGACAAGCGCACGCGGGATCTGTACGTCACGGGCGGCGCCAATCGGATTCCGCCGGACGTTGCGGCGCGGGCCGCGCGAAAGCTGGAATACGTCGACCTCGCGGTTGCCCTGCGCGACCTGAAGGTGCCGCCGGGGAATCGGCTGCACGCGTTGAAGGGCGATCGGGCGGGGCAGCACGCGATCGCCGTCAACGACCAATGGCGCATCTGCTTTCGCTTCGTGGACGGCGATGCGTACGAGGTGGAATTCTGCGACTATCACTAGGGAGAGGGACCGACCGATGACCGTTTCCAACAATCAGCGCATGAAGCGTCGGCCGACGCACCCGGGGCTGATGCTCGCCGAGGACTTCCTGCCGGACTACGGCCTCACGGTCGCCGGCCTCGCCGACGCCGTTGGGGTGTCTCGCCAGTCCATCAACGAGCTGCTGCGCGGCCGGCGGGGGGTCAGCCCCGAGATGGCCCTTCGGCTCGCCCGGCTGTTCGGCAACTCGCCCGAGTTCTGGCTGAATGCGCAGCGCGCCGTGGACCTCTGGGACGCGTCACAGGCGGTCAAGCGGGAAGTGGCACGGATCAAGCCGCTGCGAGTGGCGTGAGCCGGTCGCACTGACCAGTGCGGTCGGCGGCATCAGCGGCGCACCGTGGGGCCGCCCGCCGGCGGTCCCGGACGAGGCGAATAGCCACAACGATGCCACAATGCTGTTCCGGCCCGATCGACCACTGCTCGCTCAAATGACTTACTGATACGCACTTATATCAGAGTTCTAAGCGTGATCAAGCACCAGCTTTCAAGACCGGTGCAATAGCCGTTCTGCCAGCCCTCCCTACGGGGACCAATCTAATGACGGGGACGCGGAGTGGTGGGCAACCGCTGGCCGGGGGCCGCAGAGCACGCAGACCACGCAGAAACTGCAACAGAAGCAGCGACTGCCTGGACGCGGATGAGGCGGAACGGGCGGATCACCGCGGGTACTGCAACGCTAGCCAGATCCCGGTGCACGTGCTTGCGAGGTGCCCCAGTCTTGTTGGAGAGTGGAGTGCTTGCGCGTCCGCTTGGGGGCTCGCAGACTCTTTCCACCATGGCCCGATCAACTCTTCGTAACGTACTCCTCGGGTTGGGAGTGGGCGCCTTCGTCGCTACAGGCTTTTCCGTCTGGGTCACCATCCTTCGTCTGTCGGCAGGACCCGAGGTATTCGACAGGCCGGGGGGCACCAGCTACCCTCGCACCGTCTTGTACTACTATGTGGGGTTTGTGAGCCTCACCCGATTTCGTGGACGCCTTACGCGCTCTAAGTTCGGGGCGGAGGTGGCACATGAGATCCAAGGGAGGAGCAGGACGGCGTGAGCGGCGCGCGTTCAGCGCCGAGTTCAAGGCCGAGGCGGTGCGGTTGGCGGCGGAGCGGCGAGCGGCTGGCGGTACCCTGACGCAGGTCGCGCGTGAGTTGGACGTGCGGCCCGACCAGCTGCGCGAATGGGCCCGACAGGCCGCGCGGCGGGTGGGCGCCGACGTCGAACACCCCGGCGAGACCCTCGAGCAGGAGAATCGGCGGCTGCGGCGCGAAGTGGCGGTGCTGCGCCAGGAGCAGGCCTTCGTAAAAAAAGTGGCGGTGTACTTCGCGAAGGAGTCGCGATGAGGTACGCCGTGATCACTCGCCACCGCGGCGAGTTCCCCCTGCGACTCATGTGTCGAGTACTCGAGGTCTCGCCGTCGGGCTACTACGCGTCGCGGAAGCGGCCACCGAGTTGGCACGCGCTGATCGACGAGGTGCTCATGGCCCGCGTGCGGATGATCCATGCCGAGAGCGGCGAGACGTACGGCGCGCCGCGCGTGCACCGGGAACTGCAGGCGGAGGGCCTGCCGGCGAGCCCGAAGCGCGTGGCCCGGCTGATGCGGGAGGGGGAGCTGGTCGCGCGGCCGCGGAAGGCGCGGCGGGTCGCGACGACCGATTCCGACCACGACGACCCGATCGCGCCGAATCTCCTCGGGCGGCAGTTCGACGTGAACGGCGTGGGGGTGAACCGCGTGTGGGTGAGCGATCTCACGTACATCCCGACGCGGGAAGGCTGGTTGTATCTGGCGACGGTGCTGGATCTCGGCTCGCGGCGGTGCGTGGGCTGGGCGATGCGGGACGATCTGGAGGTCGACCTGCCGCTCCGCGCGCTGCGGATGGCGCGGGCGGCGCGTCAACCCGCGCCGGGATTGATCCACCACTCGGATCGCGGATCGCAATACACGTCGGGGGCGTACCAGGAGGAACTCGCCGCCCACGGCATGGTGGCGAGCATGAGCCGCAAGGGCGATTGTTACGACAACGCGGTGGCGGAGAGTTTCTTCTCGACGCTCGAGTTCGAGCTGGTGATGCGGCACGACTGGCATACGAAAGCGGAGGCGCGGCGCGCGATCTTTCGCTACATCGAGCTCTGGTACAACCGGAAGCGGCGGCATTCCACGCTGGGCTACGTCAGCCCCGCGGCGTACGAAGCGCAGTTGGAGGCGGCAGCGTAGGACCTATCACTCACGCGTCCACCAAATCGGGGCAAGCTCATTGCGGTGAGCGGGTTACTGATCGGGGCTTTCGCACCACTTCGGCGTTGGGCGCTCGGATCGATGTTGCTCGGTTTCCTGTTCATGATGCCCATGTACGCCTGTTTCTTCTTGCTGCCCCTGCCTCGTAGCGAGTGGATGTCGTCGGGGAACTTGGGTGTGATGCTGATCATATCGGCCCTCGCTGGCGGTGGGCTCGGACTGTGGGTATGGTGGGACGATCAGCGCAAGCGATGAATTTCCCATGTGTCGGTACGACGTGCTGAGCGCCTGCTCGATGCTCTTGAGCATACTGTCAACACCGGGCTGCAATTCACGCTGTTGCAAGCGCACGCGTTCGGGGCAATGCGCCGGGGATGGCGTCGGTCTATATGGGGTGACGACGGACGTCTGGATCCAGTCGCTGTGCGACAACGGCCCCCCTCCCTGAAAGGTGGTCGAGCCGGGGTCACGTTTTGACAGGTCGCTTTCGGACCCGGTACTGGCCGTTAGCCCACAATTGGCCGAGGCCGCCGCAAAGAACGTTATGGAAATCGTCCCGGTAGTCGGAAATATTGTTGCAGGGACAGCCACGATCTACGACCTGATTTCCCATGAAGGCGTGTTCCAAAGTTTCGGGCATTGCCTCGGGGTTCCCATTGAGCATGCAAGGCGGACCGCATCGTCGCACCGACTGGACCGGCCCAATTATCGTCCTCATCCTCTCGCCTGTGCTCCTCTTCTTCATCTACATTGGCAAGGGAGACCTCGGTCGTTCAGTCGCCGTCGGGCTGGGAATGATATTGCTTGCCATCAGGGCCCGGTGGGACCTGCGAGGCCACGCCTGGTTCTGGGCAACGGTGGTCTTTGTCCTCGCCCTGCACATTCCGTTGTTCCTTGTCATTCGCTGGCCGCCTGGTTGGACGCCAGGGGTGGTCGTCTGGCCCTTTGCCGTCGTTGACGTAGTCGTCATCTTGGGCACGGTACGCTTGGTGGAGACTTTCATGGCGAAGGTTGGGAAATGAGTTTCATGTCGGTTAGTGCGACGGGGAGCAGTGCATCCGCAGGGGCCTGGGTCCCTGAAAAGTGGTCCAGCTGGGGGCACGTTTTGACAGGGAGCTGAGGCGAGGCCAATCTCTCGGGAGAGAGGAGGCCAGGGATGCGGAAGAGGAAGTTCACGCCCGAGCAGATCCTCTAGGCGCTGCGGCAAGCCGAAGGCGGGCCGGCTGGCGGCGCCGATGCCGCGAAGAGAGCCCCGCTTTGGAAACGGAATACACGGAGAACTGCAACGGCAACGGCACCGACGGGAACTTCTCTTGAGGGGAACGGCACACCCATCCAGATCTTGATGGGTGTGCCGTTCCCCTTCGTTTGGCGGTTGCAGTTCTCCGTAGAGTCGGCGAAATCCGCTGAATTGTAGTTCCCAGCAGTTGTCCGCTCGAAGCTCCGTGTCGCTCCGCCCTGTCTGCGTGTTCTGCGTGCTCTGCGGTAAGCTGGCCCGCCGCTATCGCGATGCCAGTCAGTCCGCCCGGAGCACCCGCACCGGGTCCGTCCGCGTGCTTCGCCGCGCCGGCAGGAAGGTCGCCACCAGCCCCACCCCCACCAGCAACAGCGGCGCCGCCACGAACGTCAGCGGGTCGGCGGCGGTTACGCCCGTGAGCAGGCCCTGCAGCGCCCGCGTCACCGCCGCCGCCAGCGCCAACCCGATCACGCCACCGACGATCACGACCGTCAGCCCCTCGCGCATCAGCAGGCGGACGATGGCGCGCGGATCGGCGCCCAGCGCCATGCGAATGCCCACCTCGCGCGCGCGGCGCGCCACCGCATAGCTCACCACCCCGTACACCCCGATCATCGCCAGCACCAGCGCCAGCGCGGCGAACAGCCCGAACGCCATCGCCCCGAGCCGCGCCGGGAGCATCGTCAACGCGAGATGTCGCGCCATCGTCGTGCTCTGCATGACCATGAGCGACGGATCGACGGCGTGGAGCACGCCGATCATCTGCGCCGCCAGCGCATCGGCGTCGGCATTGCCGCCCCGCGTGCGCGCGACGAGGTGCAGGAACGCCGTCGGCCGCTGCCTGATCGACCCGAAGTAGAACGGCCGCGGCGCCTCGCCGAGGGACCGCACCTTGGTGGTGCGCGACACGCCGATCACCCGGTACGTGTTGGAATCGGCGGTGAACGTGCGCCCGACGGGGTCGGCGCCCGGCCAGAAGGCACTCGCCATCACTTCGTTCACCACGGCCACGTGGGGAGCCGCCGGCCCGTCGACCGGCTCGATGCCGCGCCCGCGCAGCAACCGTACGCCGGCGGCGTCGAAAAATCCCGAATCCACCACCGCGTAATCGACTTCGAACCCCGGTTGCCCCTTGGGCGCGGCAAACCCGGGGACGTTCACGTACATGCTCTGCGTTCCGTTCACGTTGAGCGGCAGGTTGTCAATGAGGCCGACCGCCTGGACGCCGCTCACCCGGCGCGTCCGCGCCTCGAGGTCGTCGAGCAGGAGTTGTAGCCGCGGGCCGGAGTCCGTGGCCGGAATCGCGAACCACACCATCCCGGCCGGATCCCGCCCGAAGCCGGGATCGATGTGCCCGCGCGCCTGGAGACTGCGCAGGAACAGCGACGCCGTGATCAGCAGCACCAGCGACACCGCGATCTGCGCCACCACCAGCGTACCGCGCATCGTCACCCGGCGGCGCGGGCCGCCTCCCGTGTTCTCGCTCTTGATCACCTCGACCATGTTCGGCCGCGTGGCCTGAAGCGCCGGCAGAATACCGATGAGCAGCGCCGCCGCCACGGCGGCCAGCAGCGCGAAGCCGAGCACATGGGCGTCGAGGCTCACGTCGATCGTGATCGGGAGCGGCAGCGGAAGATCCGCCCGCAACAGCGCGCTCAGCGCCACGCGCGAAGCCAGTACGCCGGCCGCGCCCCCGATGCCGGCGAGCACGAGCGCCTCCATCAGTAGCTGCCGCACCAGCGACCACCGACTGGCGCCGAGCGCGATGCGGATGGCGATCTCCCGTTGGCGGTCGCGCCCCTGGGCCAGGAGGAAGCTCGCCAGATTCGCGCACGCGACGAGCAACACCAGCGCCACGACCACGATCAACGTGGCTGCCGCCGGAATCACCACGGCGTCGATCATCGGGTTCACGGCCACCTGCGTCTCCGGAACCACGATCGTCTCCGTTCCTCCCGTCCAGTCTTTGGGGAACTGCCGCAGCATCTCCGCCGTGAAGCTGGCGGCGAAGGTCCGCACCTGCGCCATCGTCACGCCCGGCGCGGTGCGCACCTTGGTGAACAGCGAATGCGCGCTGCGTGCCTTCAACTGGTCCTGCGTGTCGGGCTGGAGCTGGTTGATCATCTGGATCGGGGCGAACAGCGCCGGGAGAATCCCCGGGAACGTGCCCCGATAACTCTTCGGCGCCACGCCGACGATCGTGTACGCGCGCCCGCCGAGCCGAACCTCGCGCCCAACCGCCGACGAGTCGCCACCGAACGCGCTGCGCCAGTAGTCGTAGGAAAGCACCACCACCGGGTGCGCGCCCTCGGCGACGTCGTCCGCGGGTCCGAGCAGCCGGCCGGCTGCGGGGGCCAGACCCAGCAGCGGGAAGTAGTCGCCGTTCACCAACTCGGCGAACAGCGTCTGCACGTGATCGCCCAGGTCGCGCGGCACGGCGGTGAACTGGGCCACGGAGATCTGCGCGAACATTCCCTGGGACGCGTTCCGGAAGGAGACATAGTCCGGGTAGGAGAACGGGGCGTACTTGAACGACGGCTGGGTCTGATAGATCTCGGCGATCTGCTCGCGGTGGGCGATCGGCGCCCGCCGGAGCAACAACGCGTTCACCAGACTGAAGATCGCCGTGTTGGCGCCGATGCCGAGCGCCAGCGATAGCACCGCCACCGTGGTGAAGCCCAGGTGATGGCGCGCGCGGCGAAGCGCGAACCGGACGTCGGCCACGATGCGGTGTGGGGATACGATGTCGGCAACCGAATGGCGGCGGTCACGACTGCGCTGCGCCACGACGCGTCGCGCCCGGCCGAGGTCCTTGAGCGCGCCGGCGTCGAGCCGCTCCCGCAGCTGCCGCTCGGCCTCGGCGGCTCCGATGCGCGGGGCCAACTCGGCGAACTCCTCGTCGAGGTGCTGCGCCAACTCCTCGATCAGGTCGGTTTCGTCGTCGGGCGCGAGGTGAAGGTCCGCAGCGCGGGCCCGGAGTTCCTGCCGCCAATCAAGCATGGTGTGCTCCGGCGATGCTGGTGACCGCGGCCACGAACTCGGCCCAACTCTTCCGTTGGCTTTCGAGCGTTCGCATGCCGGTGTTCGTGAGTCGATAGAACCGCCGCCGGCGCTCGCCGGCCTTCTCCACCCACCGGCCGCTGATCCACCCGCGCGCTTCCATGCGGTAGAGCAGGGGGTAGAGCGAGGCGACGTGGAAGGTGAGCACGCCGTGCGACCGCGACTCGATGAGCTTGGAGAGCTCGTAGCCGTGGCGCGGCTGGTGCTCGAGCAGCGACAGGACGAGGAACTCGGCGCTGCCCTTCTTCAGTTCCGGAGTAACCATGGCGGTGCTATATGTTGGAATGCCATATATAGCCGCGAGCGCGCGAATTCGTCAAGGGCGTGCGGCGGGTGATACTCTCGGCGGGAATCCGGCACCTTCTCCTATCGACCGGCAATACTCCGACCAGCGCACGCAAGCAGGTGCCACGACGATACGGAATAGCCACAACATCGCCACAAGGTGCCGCGGCTGCCTCCCGGCAGTCGTCGTCCAAACGATTGTGGAATAACGAAGTAGCCAAACATCTCACGGCAGTCGATGCACCCGCTTTCAAGACCGGTGCAATAGCCGTTCTGCCAGCCCTCCCGCCTCAAAGATCGCGGGGCGGGCGATCGGATGCAATGCAACCGCGTTCTTTAGGTGTAAGAGCGAAAATCGCCCAACGCAACGCCGCATCGACGTTGAATACTCGTTCTACACGCGCCACCGCTCACGGGTCACCCGGCGGCTCACCGCTCCCGTTGCGACGCCGGTTGCAGCTGCGCGACTGCCAACGTCACCGGTCGGTCCTCGCGCATGTGAATGGAAAGCGTTACGGCGGCACCCGCCCTAGGATCGACCGTGAGTTGCACCGGCTGACCGCGGAAGCGGCCACAGACAATCGCACGACCATCGTCGTCGGTCTTTACCGTGCGTGTACGTCCGTCGGAGGGGGACGAGATGAGTACCGCAGCGTCCTTCCGCGGCGCGCCACCTGCCAGCACCCAAACCGCGAGAACCCCGCTCGAATCGTCGGCCGTGGAGATGTGACACCGGCGTGCGAGAGCGGCCTCTACATCCGGCACCTCGACCGTTACAGGACTCGTTGATGCGCTGTCGACCTCAATGGGCGCGAACGCGTTCGTGCCCGCGGATGATGTGTGATTCACGCCCTTTACAAAACTCGCGAGCGACCGCACCGGACGCGCGCCAACCACCTGAAGGCCTCCGGCGCCAGCCAAGGGGCCGAAGACGGCGAGCACCGAGTCCTCTACGGCGAGCAGATAGGGCCCGGGAACGATATCATCGATGTGAAAGCGTCCCAAGCTGTCCGTACGAACTGCTCGGTCCGAATTCAGCAATCGGACCACCAAACCTGGGATTGGCCGTCGGGTTTCCCGATCGACCGCCACCCCGGTGAGCGTCGGTAAGCCGCCGGACCATGTCGTACCGTCTGCCCAGGTCGCCTCCGCCAGGCGCGCGCACCGCTCCGTCAACAGAGCGCCCACGGCCCCGATACCACGCCCGTACCCAGATCGGTCCCGCTGCGCAAAGATCCCCGCAGTGATTGGAGACCCGGTTCGGATGCACCAGGAGGTCATGAAGGGGACTCCGTTGGCGGCCGTGGCGAATGTCATCGCTCCGCCGCCGCCGCGTACGGGGATGGCCATGCCCTCTGTGGGGGTGTACGAAAAAGTCAGCCGTCGAAGCTGTGCCGTCGCGGTGTCCACCCATAGCGTCCCCGAGATATCGACCAGACTGTCCCGGCCTAGTGTGGGCTCGAATGCGATGCCGATTTCCCCCGGGTGATCTCCATCGCGGTGAACGGCGAAGCAGTGGGACCGAGCGAAGGAATCATCCAGCAGGACGTCCTCATCGGGCCCGTACAGGTCGTACCCGCCGGCCGCGCTGACGCCGTAGCCATGAGCGGCAAAGAACGACGCCGACTGCCCCGCCGAGAACGCACGCGTTGCTACCGCAGTCGACAAACCGGTGGCTTGGCCCTCCACGTCCGCTGCCCGACTCGCGCCAAGTCCCAGTGTCCGCGTGAACTTGACGATCCGAAGTACTGCCGGAGTCGCGTCACGCGAGACGACTGCCGCCAGCAAAGCCGCTTGGGCCTGTCGCCACATTGCGGCGGCGGCTGCGCGCCCTTCATCGGGCGAGCATGCTGTCCGGTCTCGCACCACGACAGTTGCCAAGTTCCACGCCAACCGGCGAAGCTCGACCGTGATCTCGCTGTCTCCAGTGGCCACCACCAGGGCTGGTTCATAACCGATTCGGATCACGCGGAGCCGAGCCACCGCGGCCTTGAACGGCGCGAATCCGAAGCGACCATGGACGTCGGTGAGGGTCCGGCCAAGCACGCTGTCTGCCGGACCAAGCACCATCACCACGGCCCCAGCGACAGGCGTACCCGCCGTCTGATCGTCGACCGTTCCGCGAATGCCCTGTGCCCCTGCATTGGCGCGAACAGCCATCACGCCGAGCACGCCCGCGAGCGTCAGCCATCGAAACGGGCATCGAGGTGCGAGCATTCCCATCATTCACCTCTAGGGCAAATAGCCACATCAACGCCACAACGCGGCGAGTCACGGACGATCTACCGGTCGCGCAAGTGAGCTACTGATAGCGACTTATATCAAACTTTACAGATGGGCCACGCACCCGCTTTCAAGACCGGTGCAATAGCCGTTCTGCCAGCCCTCCCTACGGGGTCCAATCTAACCACTCGACGTGACGCTCGGATGACCCGGCGGCGCGGGGCACCGCCCGGTTCCGTCGAAGTGGTGCCCTCGCCCTTGCAGCCCGCACCTCACCGCGCCAACGTTCGTTCGCGGGGCGGTCTACTTCCCATTCCGGGGGTACTCGAAGCATGGATTACCGAGAGCGGATCACCATCGAGCCAGGGAAGCGTAGCGGGAAGCCGTGCATCCGTGGACTGCGGATTACGGTTTCTGACGTGCTTGACTACCTGGCGTCCGGGATGAGTGAGGACGAGATCTTGGCAGAGCTGCCGGACCTGGAGAAGGAGGACATCAAGGCGGCGCTCGCATTCGCGGCCGAGCGCGAGCGCCGGTTGATGTCCGTGCCTCCGGCGTGAGGTCGTGAAGCCGCTGTTCGATGAGAACCTGGCGCCGCGGCTGGCGCGTAATCTGTCCGATATCTACCCTGGATCGGCCCACGTGCGGGATCTCGGGATGCGACTGGCCTCGGATCGCGAGATCTGGGATCACGCTCGAGGCGCTGGGTTCGTGATCGTATCGAAGGACAACGACTTCCAGCAGATGAGCTTCGTCATCGGCCCTCCTCCGAAGGTCATCTGGATTCGCCGCGGCAACTGCAGTGTCCAGGTGATCGAGGAGATCCTTCGCTCGAATTCAGCTCGGATCCACGAGTTCGATGCCGACGGAATCGCAGCCTACCTGATCTTGTCGTAACACGATACCTCCGGCAGATCGTATGTTGGCCCGACCCTGACCGGGAGCCGGGCGACTAGCGGCGATGATCGCCGCGAACAACAGGGCTACCGACGCGGTCGCGGAACGCTTCGGAAACTTTCTATTGACACCCGGGCTCTGGCCTGCAATTATCTACTACATAGGTAATTGTAACGCCAGTGCGTGGATCGCGGCCGGTTCAGTTCTCAGGCTTGTCTACCCGTTGCTCTGCCCGCCGGCCCCGCTTCGAACAAGCGCCCGTCCGGCGTACGGCATTCGGGGGAACAATTTCGGTACAGGCGCTCGGAAGCACGGCTCAAGCGAATGTCGTGAACAGATTGCAGCGCATGCTCACACGGGCAGTGACGCGCGGGCGAAGGTCGTACAGTCTGAACGAGGTCGCGGAGCGCGCTCGCATCCCGCTCTCCACGACCTAATCGAGGGCAACTGACCCATGAAACGGTACGGTCACACCGTCTTGCGACTCGTCGCCTGCCTGGCGCTCGGCAGCGGCGGCGTCATCTTGCTCACTCCACGCGCGCACGCCGATTTACCGCCATGCTCCAACACGGTGTGCACCGTGAATGTGAAAACTCTCGAATTGTATTGCGCGTATCAACCGGATACCTACTGCGGTTTCTTGGGGACTGCAGACAGCCCCGTGTGCGTTTCCATTTCGAAGTGCGTGCCCACGTGACGGGCCTGACCAGCGGTCGGCGGCGTCGTCCGGGCTCCTGTGCCCCCTGGTCCTCGTGCTTCGCCGCAGAACTCCCGGCGTGCCACGGCCATTGGCCGCTGCCCCCCTCCGTCTTCCGGACGTTGGGGATCCGCATGATGGCATTGGCGATCATCGTTCTGACCACGCCATCGCCTATTCACGCCCAAGTTGCTGACGGTGCGCAATCAACTGTCCTTCGCATCGAGGCGTCGACGGAGGTCCCCCAGGGATCGCGGGTCCAACTGACCAGCATGCGCGACGTCGCGGTGAGCGCGCACGGCACCGTGTTCATGCTCGATTCGCGAAGCGATCAGGTCGACGCATTCTTCTCAACCGGCCGATTGCGGGCGCAACTCACGTTGACCAAGCCAGGCGCCAAGAATCACGTGGCCGGATACTTGATCGCGCCATTTGACACAGACGGAGTGCTCGTGTATGACGCCTTCGCGCGCCGCGTGCACGCGTACGCATGGGCGCATGGCGTGCTGGCGGAAACGGGCACGGTCTCGGTTGGTTCGGAGATGGTGAAGGATATGTGCGCGCTTGGCGATACCGTCTATCTTCTGTCGAACCGACAGGGTCGCATGATCCAGGCATATCGGCTGGACGGACGATTTCTCGGAGCGTTCGGGACGTCACCCGGGTCGAACCCATTCGTGCAGAGCGCCCTGGTCGACGCTGGAGGTACCCTCGCCTGCTCTGAGGCGTCAGGCGCGGTGATCGTGGAACTTGCAGCGGACGGGTCGGTCAGCGCGTTCCATCGGGACGGAAGCACCATGTGGAAATTCGCGATTCCTGACTTCTCGGGGCTCTCCGTCCGCACGATGCCCGACAACAGTGTTCAACTGTCTTGGTCGGGATCATCACGTGATGCCGTTGCCTCGATCTTTCCGGTGGGCCCCGCGGATGTGGCGGTGCAAGTCAGGCGACTGGCGGCCAGTGGAGCGCAACTCGAGACGATTGTCGTACGCATTCGGGACGGCACGGCTGTGGGGACCCAGCATGATATCCCCATGATGCGCCGCGCGGGCCGCGCCTCGATGATCGGCACCGAAGGTGCGGCTCCCGTGCACGCGCGACTCTATCGATTCCAGTTCGACGGCAAGGCGCACTAGGGAGATGGTGCGCCCGCAACGAGCCTCGCCTGGCCGTTCCCTCGTCGTCGGCCTCCTTGCGATTGCGATTGGCGCAGCGGGCACGGCGGCATTGAGGGGTGTGTTCGGATCAGCGAGACCCGTCCGGGTGCCGGGAAGCCAATTCTCGGCGGCCCATCCTCGGCCGCCGTACGTCGAAGATGAGGCCATCCTGTTTGGGTCACCGACTTGCGGCGCGAGTTCCATTCCGGGACTGACCGATGCGGCCATACGGCTCGTGGACTCGCTTCGCGTGGCTGCGCGGGCCCGCGGGGACTCATTCACAACGGTGGGCGTCTCAATTGACGGTCCCTTCGACAAGGGTGCCGCCTGGCTGAACCAGTTTGGTGCGTTCGATGAGATCGTGATCGGGCGCAACTGGCTGAACTCGGCGGTCGCGACCTATATCTGGGCCGACCCCGGCGCCACGCCCGCCATTCCGCAACTGGTGCTCGTGCGCCACCGCGTCGCGAAGTCGGAGCGAAGCATCCAACTCGGTCCCGACAGCGTGGTCCGCCGGTGGATCGGGGTCGGCGATCTCGCCCCGGCTATCGTGAAGCGGATGGCGCACTGAGGTGCCGCGAACCGCGCAACGCGAGAGCCTCGTCACGGCAGGACTCGTCGCCGCGGCGTTCGTCATGGCCGGCCTCGCCGCGTGGCGCGTCCGCTCGCCGCGCCCACGTCGAGTGCCGAGCTCCGCGGCGCTGTTCACCACAGTGTCGGACCTGCACGGACTCGTCACGTCAGACAGCCGGACCCTCGGTTCCAGGTCGGGGCCGATCAAGCTCGAGGAATTTTCCGACTTTCAGTGTCCGTTCTGCCTTCGGCTATCGACCGTCCTCGATTCCTTCCGAGTCGAGCACCACGATTCCGTGGGAATCACCTATCGCAATTTCCCGCTTACGACGATTCACCCGATGGCATTTCAGGCCGCGCTGGCAGGTGAGTGCGCCGGAGCGCAGCGTCGGTTTGACCCGATGTATCACGTGCTCTTCGCGCACCAACGGGAGTTTGGCCGCGTGGCGTGGGCCGAGTTCGCCGAGCTGGCCGGCGTACGAGACGCCGCAGCCTTCGAAACGTGCATGCACGACTCGGTATTTGCGCCCAGAATCCGTCGGGATATCCTGGCCGGAAAGCGACTCGGCATCACCGGGACCCCGACCCTGATTTTTGGCGACGTCAGGATCGATGGCGCCGTGTCCGTAGCCGTGCTCGATAGCCTGCTCGATGCCGCGGATCGTTCGGTCAAGTTCCCTCGTTCCCGGTAACGCCCGATGACGACGACGCAACGGCAGGTCCCCACGGTCGAGTCCAGCGGTTCGTGGACCGTTCGGGTTCGGCTCGGGCTGCGCAGAGTCTGGCGGCGCCCGCTGTTCAGCCTCATTGGGGTCGCGGTCCTCGGCGGGGGCATCGGCAGTGCCATCGCGGTATTTCGTGTCCTCGATCGGATGCTCCTAGCGCCTCCCTCGGGGGTTTCTGATCCGCGCGGCCTCTGGGACCTGGAGATCGCACCCGACGCTGGGGGCGCACCGCGGGACAATTTCTCGTATTCGGAAGTGCAGAACGTCGCGACGCTGGGGCCTCGCGTGAAGAGTGCGGCCTATGTGCGGGCAGACACCGTAATGGTTGTCCTCGCCGGTGCGCATGGAAGTTTGGACAGCGTTCTCACGAAGGCTGAGTTCGTATCCAACGGCTACTTTGCGACCGTTGGGGTCGGCATGGCGACCGGTCGCGGTATTGGTGAGGACAGCGGCCGTCTCGACACCCCGGGCAGCGGGGTCGTCTTGGGGTTCGATCTCTGGAATCGGATGGGTGGCACAAGAGGTCTTCCCCTCGGAACAGCGGTCCGGATTCGCGGTCGCGTCTTCACGCTCATCGGGGTTGCGCGCCGCGGATTCGTCGGCGTGGATCACGACCCAGCGGAGGCCTGGCTCCCACTGGGTGTTGCGGCGCTGTCGGGGGCGAACTCGGAGCCGTACGACCTCCGTTCGGGGTTCCCGTTCCAACTCCTCGTTCGCCTGCCGCGCGGCGTCTCGCGCAGCACCGGCCGCACCATGTTGGCGCCGGCCCTGTTCGGTGTCCCCGAGCCCGGCGCAGGCCTCCGACGCTCCGACGCCGAACGAATTCAACTCCAGTCGGTCGGAACGCCGCACTGGGCGACGGACGGCGTGCATCTTCCGCTCGTGGTCATGCTGGCGGTGGTCTGCGCGGGAATCCTGTTGATCGCATGCGGGAATGTGGCCACGATGCTGCTTGCAAGGGCGATGCGGTTCGCGGGAGACACGCGGATTCAACTCGCACTCGGCGCAAGTCGACGGAACGTGCTCGCGCAGCAGATCGTCGAGAGTGGACAAGTCGTCATCGCCGGATCCGTCGTGGGATTGGGGCTCAGCGAATTCCTCTATGGGTATGCGTATCGGCTTCTAGCTCCGCAGTCGGTGCACGTCGCCGCCCCGATCGACGCGCGCACCGCCAGTTTCGCGATTGGCGTGGTGACTTGCGTCGCCGTGTGCAGCCTCGCCGTTCCGCTCGTCCATACGTGGCGCCTCACGTCCAACCAGTGGGGCGGGACCCAATCTCCGCCGGCCTCCCGGCATGCAATCAACTGGCAGCGATCGCTCATTGCGATTCAGGTGGCCCTGTGCTTTGCCCTGCTCGTCGGTGCGGGGCTCTTCATGAAGAGCTTCCGAGAAACGCTCAGCGCACGGATGGGCCTGAGGATTCCCGGGTTGCTTTACGTGGATCTCGCATCGACGGAACGTATCGCCAATCGGATTCCGTCGGCGTCGCTCGAACAGGCGACGGCGTTGAGCGCGGCGCTCCGGGGCCTTCCCGGTGTGCAAGACGTCGCCATCGGCTCGACGCTCCCCCTCGATCATTTCGCCATGATCGTCGTCAACATTCCTGAGCTGGTGAGATCGGGGCACCGAAGAGTCACCGGGCTCTACGTCACGGCCGTCAGTCCGCGGTATTTTGCGGCGCTTGGCTCGACGCTCCTGGAAGGGCGCGGATTCACCGATGCCGACCGCGAGGGCGCGCCCCTGGTGACCGTGGTGGACCGAACCATGGCCGACGAGATCTGGCCGGCCGTGAATCCGCTCGGACGGTGCCTGCAGATCGGCCCCCCACCATTTCAGTGCTTCAGTGTCGTCGGCGTCATTGCGGATCCGCCGGGACTTGGCCTGCGAACGGCTCCGGTCATGCAGTACTTCCTACCAGCTGCTCAGCGCCCGGACCTGCTTGGGAACGGCGGGTACCTGTTCGTGCGCGTTACCGGTAGCGAGGATGCGGCGATCGCGCGCCTTCGTGCGCGGCTCCTGGCCAGTGCACCACCAGGAGTGCATCCCGTGGTCGGCTCCCTCCGCGGTCTGGCAGAACCAGAAATTCGTCCCCTCCACGCCGCGTCCACGGTCCTGGCGATTGTCGGGCTGATCGGACTCCTCCTCGCCGGTACTGGCGTCTATGCCGTTACGCTTTACCACGTCCGCGCGAGGTCGCGAGAGTTTGGCATCCGAATGGCGATCGGATCCTCCAGGCGAGCGATCATCTGGCTCGTGCTACGTCAGGTTCTTGCCACTGCGCTCGTCGGTGCCGCGATTGGCGCCACGCTCGTGGCCGGGTTCGCTCGCTATATGGCGCCACTGCTCTTCCACGTCTCGCCCTACGACCCGGTCGTCTACGGATTAGGGCTGCTGGTGTTGGTTGCCGCGGCGGTAGCGAGCGTGTCCACCCCTGCCCGTCTCATCACGCGAATCAACCTCCGCGAGATCCTGGCAGGCGACGCGGGCTGAGAGCAGCCGCGGCGTGGTATCGGTCACGCCATGATCAGCATTGGCGCGGGCGACCATCGGTTGGTGTGTGAGTAGGTCCGGCGCGACTCACGCATCAAGCCGCGGACGCTGCGTTGTGGATAGCGCGTCGTCCGCAGCGCCGTGTGTGCAGCCCCGCGCGGAGTTCCCACCAGGCAGCTGGCTTACGCCAATGCTCATACTGTCAGGCGCAGCGCCAAGCGTGCGGCGCCGATGACCGCACGGCGTGAGGAAGCGCGAAGGCGCGCGGGGCGGGCCGTGAATCGCGGCGAAAAGCCACAATTCAGCCACAACAGCCGATGGAAGCGACGTCGGCATTGCCACGTAACGTGATGGGCATAGCTGTCTTAGGTCTATCACGCCCGCCGACAATCGCACCCGCTTTCAAGACCGGTGCAATAGCCGTTCTGCCAGCCCTCCCGCGGGGACCAATCTAATCGCCGTGGCCGGCGTTGGGCGAGGATCGCTGTGGCACCGGCCGGCGCCGGTCGACCCTCCGTGTGGCGAACGCTCCCGTCCCGCCGACGGAGTCGCTACGAAAGGATACGGACTGAACGGAGCGAACGGACCTGAACGGAATACGTCAAAGCCTTGTCGTTTCCGTGCCGTCTTCCGTGCCGTCTTCCGTTCCAGTCCGTATCCAACTCGTAGACACTCGGGACGGTCTGAGTTGCGCGGGCGCGTATCCGGCGCGCGTGACCACCAGCGAGAGCGCCACGGACGCTGATCCATCTGCGCGCTTCCATGCGATCGCGCAGTGGGTAGAGCGAGGAACCGTGGACGGTGAGGACGCCCCTGAATCGGGACTCGATGAGGTTGCTGAGTTCCCAGCCGCACCCCTCAGTTCTGCATTCCGGCGCTCGCGGGCTTGGGCGTTGGCGACGGCGGCAGCGCGGCCAGACGCTGCTTGAACCGCTGGAACGCATCCGTATCGACTGTCAGGTTCCGGAGTTGGCTCGCCGAATACGTCGCAATCAGCTGGTTGGCGCTGGCGATGCGGTCCTCCGCGAGCGGGTGCGTGGCGAAGAAGGCATCCACCGCGGTCGGGTTCGTGGTCCGCTCGTCGAGCAGGATCTGGAACATGGCGGGAATACCGTGCGGATCGATGCCGGCCTTGATGGTGGTCTTCACCGCCTCGGCGTCGGCCTCGGCTTCGTCCTGGCGGCTGAACTTCGCGAACAGCGCCGACCCGCCGACGTTGATGGCGGCCTGCGCCGCTCCGCTCTCACAGACTTTCGTGAGGGTGCACAGCGCCATCAGTCCACCGTTCATCTGGTCGGACTGCTGCATCTGCTGCACGGTATGGCGCAGGGTGACGTGTCCGATCTCGTGGGCCATCACCCCGGCCAGCTGATCCATGGTCCGGGCACGCGCGATCAGCCCGCGATTCACGTACACCCAGCCGCCGGGCACGGCGAAGGCATTCACTTCCTTGGTGTCGACGATCGCGAAGTGCCAGGCGAGCCCGCGCGTGTCGGTGACGGTAGCGAGCGAATTGCCGAGGGACGTCATGTACGCATTGACCTGAGCGTCGCGGATGATCGGCAGTTGCGTGTCGATCTGGGCCGCGTAGTTGGTGCCGAGTTGGACTTCCTGCTGTCTGGAGATGGCGCAGGCGGCGGCGATGCAGGCGGCGGCGACTGCGAGCGCCATGAGCGCCACGCGGCGCGCGGCGCGTGCGAACGGAACGGAACGGCTCACCATGATCGCACCTTCAATGACGGGGGGGGATTGCCGGGATGGTTCCCCGGTCACCGCTGAGCGTACACCGGATTCCGGAACGGAACAATCCCGCCAAAGACGTAGGTCCGTCCGGTGCAGGCCCGGTGAGGCAGGGGGCGTGCACGTCAAGGTTCCACCGACGGCGTGGATGGGAACCCCCGACGGATCATCTACGCGTGCGGGGGGATCTTCCATGGGGCCGGGGAAGGCGCGCCGCCGCGCTCGCGTGCGGCGGCCGGGGCCTGATGGTGCAGGATTCACAATCACGGGGGCATGTGCGCGGGCACGATTGGCGCGGCTCCGGGAGGCGGGATGAAGGCAACTACGCGGTGGATCGGACATCGTGACGGCCGGATGGCGGCGGGCGTACTGCTCGCCCTGGCCCTCACGGCGTGTGCGTCGCTCAGTCGCAAGGAGAAGGGGGCGGCGATCGGCGCCGCGGCGGGCGGCGTTGTCGGGGGCGTGATCGGCAATCAAACCGGGTCCACGGCCCGGGGCGCGATCATCGGTGCGGTGGTGGGCGGCGCCGCCGGTGCCATCATCGGCCATCAGATGGACCAGCAGGCGAAGGAACTCCAGCAGAACATTCCGGGGGCGACGGTCACGCGCGTGGGCGAAGGGATTGTCGTGACGTTCGCGTCGGGATTGCTCTACGACTTCGACTCGGACGTCGTGCGGGCCAATGCGGCGCAGAATCTGCGCAACCTCGCGTCGAGTCTCGAGAAGTACCCGAACACGGACCTGCTGATCGTCGGGCACACGGACGCGGTGGGGACGGGTGACTACAATCAGGGGCTTTCGGAGCGGCGGGCGACGGCGGCGGCCAACTATCTGGCGTCGCAAGGCGTGGCGTCGGCGCGTCTCCGGTCGGTGGGGCGTGGCGAGACGGAACCCATCGCCACCAACGACACCGAAGCGGGCCGGCAGCTCAACCGGCGTGTCGAAATCGCGATCGTGGCCAGTGCGAGCGCGCGCAACCCGTGATCGGCGCGCGACGTTGTACCTATCCTGAATCGTGGAGGGCGTCCCATGTCTGGACATATGCGTAGTATCATGCTCACGGTCGCCCTGTTCGCGGCGGTCCCGCTCGCGGCACAGCAGACCGCGCCCGCTGCATCGCGGCCGCTGGCCCCGGCCTTGGTGTCCGCTCCGGCGCCGGCGGTGCATCCCGCGCCCGCCCCAGGGCCGATGCTCGAGCCCTCGGCCGTCGGCTTTCACGCCCGGACCACGCAGCCGGCGCCCGCGCCGATGGCGATGCCGGTGAACGGTGAGAACTCACAGAACGTCGCGTTGATGGTCGTCGGGGGGGCCGGCCTCATCGTCGGCGCCGTGATCGGCGGGCGGTCGGGTACGATCGTCATGCTCGGAAGCGGCGTGATCGGATTGGTCGGACTGTTCCGCTATATGCAGTAGGCGCCGGTCCACCGGGACGACGTCGTGGGGGGGGCGGTCGGTCTCCCCGAACCGGCGTTCATTCCATGTCATGCCTTCGGGCATCGAGGAACAAGCCATGTTAATGACCTTAGCAATCATTCTGATCGTGCTCTGGGCGCTCGGCATGGTGACGTCGTACACGATGGGCGGATTGATCAACATCCTGCTCGTTGTTGCCGTCATCGTGATTCTGGTGCGGGTGATTCAGGGGCGGAAAGTGCTCTGACGCTACGCGCGCGGCGCAACCGCCGTCGCGGTATGCGGCCGCTATCCGGCTCGGGTCGGGTGCGGTGCCGTCGTCTCGTCGAGCGCGGCGCGGGCGACGCACTCGGCCGTGAGCGCGACGAGCATTCGCGTTGCGCTTGCCGTGTGGGGTCCCGCCTCGTGCGGATGCGTGCGCACGCACCGCGCGAGCGCTCCCGCAATCGCGTCGGGAGATACGCCGGCCACGAGCATCTGGCGCGCCAGCGACGTGGAGATGATCCGCAGGCCGGTGGTCGCGCCGTACGTGCCGTGGAAAACGCGCGCGATCTGATGCGACAGCCGGCGCTCGGCCGCGGCGGTCAGTGCGCTGTCGGGTCCGTCGTCCATGGGGGGCACACTACCTCCGGAACGCAAAAAGAGGCCTGCTCGCAAGTTGGCAGGCCCCAGAGAGTGTCGGACTTGTCTGCGCGCGCCGTGCGCGTATCGCTTGATGAAGCTTAGTGGGGTACGCGGTCTTCCGCAACGTGTAGACGCGTCAAGGGTTCTATAAAAAACATCTAAAGCGACATGCCTTCAAAAATCGTTCAGCGCCGCCGGGGGATACCGGGTATGCTTCATGAATAGGAGTAGCACTCCCGGCAGGCGAGTGCTAACGCAATATGCGGTTCGCACCTGCTGACCAGTTCATACAACCCAGGACACCATCATGGCAACGAAGACCCACAGCGCGGCCAAGACCACGCCAACCCACGCGGCGTCCAAGCAGACCGCCGCCAAGATCGCACCGCTGGCCGATCGTGCGGTGGTCCGTCCGCTGGAGGAGACCGAGCAGATGCGTGGCGGTCTCTACATCCCGGATACGGCCAAGGAAAAGCCGCAGCAGGGAAAGATCGTGGCGGTCGGCCCCGGCCGCTTCGAAAAGGACAAGCGCGTTCCCATGGAAGTGAAGGTTGGGGACACGGTGCTGTACGGGAAGTACAGCGGTGCCGAACTCACGGTCGGTGGCGAGGCGGTGCTCATCCTCCGCGAATCCGACATTCTCGCGGTCATCGGCTGAACGGCGAATCTGAACCGAACGTCATCTTTCCATTATAAGGACGCATCTCATGTCAGCGAAACTACTGCAGTTCGACGTCGAAGCCCGCGCCGCGCTCAAGCGCGGCGTCGACCAGCTGGCCGAAGCGGTGAAGGTCACGCTCGGTCCGCGCGGTCGGAACGTCGTCATCGACAAGAAGTACGGCGCCCCGACGATCACCAAGGATGGGGTGACGGTGGCCAAGGAAGTCGAGTTGTCGGATCCCGTGGAGAACATGGGCGCGCAGATGGTCAAGGAAGTCGCGACCAAGACGTCGGACATCGCGGGTGACGGCACCACGACGGCGACGGTGCTCGCGCAGGCCATCTTCCGGGAGGGCCTCAAGAACGTGACGGCGGGCGCGAATCCGATGGCCATCAAGCGCGGCATCGAGAAGGCCGTGGCGGCCGTGGTCGAGGAACTGAAGAAGATCTCGGTGCCGACGTCCGGCAAGAAGGAGATCGCGCAGGTCGGCACCATCTCGGCCAACAGCGACGCCGAGATCGGCAACCTGATTGCCGAGGCGATGGAGAAGGTAGGCAAGGACGGCGTGATCACGGTGGAGGAGGCCAAGGGGCTCGAGACCACGCTGGAGACGGTCGAGGGCATGCAGTTCGACCGCGGGTATCTGTCGCCGTACTTCGTGACCGATCCGGAGAAGATGGAATCGGTGCTCGAGGACGCCTTCATCCTCATCCACGACAAGAAGATCTCGTCGATGAAGGACCTGCTGCCGGTGCTCGAGAAGGTGGCGCAGTCGGGCAAGCCGCTGCTGGTGATCGCCGAGGATCTGGAAGGCGAGGCGCTGGCGACGGTGGTGGTGAACAAGCTCCGCGGCACGCTCAAGATCGCGGCCGTGAAGGCGCCGGGGTTCGGCGACCGCCGCAAGGCGACGCTGGAGGACATCGCAGTGCTGACCGGCGGCACGGTGATCAGCGAGGACGTCGGGTTCAAGCTGGAGAACGCGACGGTGAACGACCTCGGCCGCGCCAAGCGCATCGTGGTCGACAAGGACAATACGACGATCATCGACGGCGCCGGGGACATGGAGAAGATCAAGGGCCGGCTCAAGGAGCTCGAGGGCGCGATCGAGAAGTCGACCAGCGACTACGACACCGAGAAGCTGCAGGAGCGGAAGGCCAAGCTCGCGGGCGGCGTAGCGGTGATCAACGTCGGCGCCGCGACGGAGAGCGAGATGAAGGAGAAGAAGGCACGCGTGGAAGACGCGCTGCATGCGACGCGGGCAGCGGTGGAAGAGGGGATCGTGCCGGGCGGCGGCGTGGCGCTCATCCGGGCGCAGCGGGCGCTGGTGCACCTCAAGCTGCGCGAGGCCGACGAACAGATCGGCGTCGACATCATCCGGCGCGCGATCGAGGAGCCGATCCGCATGATCGTCCAGAACGCGGGCGGTGAAGGGTCGATCGTGGTGGAGAAGGTGCGGGCCTCGAAGGACGACGCCTTCGGCTACAACGCGCTGACCGACACCTATGAGAACCTGGTCGAGGCCGGCGTCATCGATCCCACGAAGGTGACGCGGACGGCACTCCAGAACGCGGCGTCGATTGCCGCGCTGCTGCTCACCACCGAGGCACTGATCGTGGAGAAGAAAGAAGACCGGCCGCAGGCGCCGGCGGCGGGTGGTGGCATGGGCGGGATGTACTAGGGCGGCTTCGGGTTCTCGTGTGAGAACCTGAGCGAACGGGCGGGGCGGGGGACGGCAAACGCCGCTCCGCGTCGCCCTTCTCGTTGCTTGGCTGTGCCCGCCGGGCGCCGCGCCGCGGACGGAGGGGGTTCAGCCCTCGGGCGGTTCGGGCGTCTCTGGCGCCCGATGCGGGAGCCAGGCGGCGAACGCCTCGCCGTACAGATGCCAGACGGTGACGAACAGGGCGGCCACGATCGGACCTACGATGAACCCCGAGGCGCCGAAGAGCAGCAGCCCACCCAGCGTGCTGAGCAGCACCATCAGATCGGACATGCGCGCGTCGCGCCCGACGAGAAGGGGTCGCAGGAAGTTGTCGGCCGTGCTCACGACCAGGGCGCCCCACAGCAACAGCGCCATCGCCCCGCCGCCGTGGCCGGCGATCAGCAGGTAGATCACCATCGGCACCCACACGATGGCGGCCCCCACGGCCGGCACCACGGAGGCGACTGCCGTCACCGTGCCCCAGAACGCCGCGGCCGGCACCCCCACCACCCAGTAGGCCGCGCCGGCCAGCGCGCCCTGAATGATGGCGATGAGCAGCGACCCCTTGAGCGTTGCGCGTCCTACCGACACGAATCGCTCGAGCAGCAGGTCCTGGTCGTCCGGCGTGAGGGGCACGAAGAACAGGATGCGGGCGAGGATCTCCGGGCCGTCCGCCAGAAAGTAGAACATGGCGTACAGCATCACGAACAGTTGGAGGAAGAAGCTGAGTGTCCCCAGGCCCGCCTGGGCGAGGCTGCGGACGAGGAAGCTCGCCGTAGCCGACGCGGCTTCGCCCGCTTTGGCCGCGAGCTGTTCGCTGCTGGGCACCAGCTTCTGCAGCGCCGGCACCCGGTCGATGAGGGGCAGTTGGCGCAGGCGCTGATCGAGCGGGCTGCCCTGCGTGATCTGATGCTCGATCCACGGACCGGCGGCCTGGCTCACTTCCACGGCCTGCGTGGCCACCACGCCGAAAAAGGTGAGCAGGGGCAGCCCCACCACCAGCACGAGAATCAACAGCGTGGTCATGGACGCCGCCTTCTTGCGCCCCCGGAACCAGCGCAGCATCACCGCGAATAGGGGACTCACGAGCGCCGAGAGGATGGCGGCGAGCAGGACCGACAGCAGGAACTGCCGGATCATCACGAGAAACAGCAGCGTGACGCCGATGGTGAGCGCGATCAGGAAGGTGCGCCGCTGGCGGAGCTGGGCCGTGAGCTCGCTGGTCATGGCCACGATGCCCGGCGCGCGCGTTCGACAGCGGAAAGAAGAGTCATGACTCAGCCCCTGTACCTCGGGTTTCGATCGGTCCCCGTAGGGTGCAGTATACGCCGGCGCGCCGATGGGGGCAGCGCCCCCGCGTATCCGGCCGGCCGGTGCGGTGTTGCTTGACATGGCGGCCGGGCCGACACAGAGTCCAAGCACGGACACGATGCCGCGCGAATGGCGGTATCGGCCATCCGTACCGGACCGGGAGGTTCATATGAAGTCCCTGACCCTTGTGCTGGCTGCGTTCGCCCTCGGTTGCTCAAAGCCCGCGCCAGGCACCAGAGGAGCCTCCACATTAGCGACCGCGGGGCCGCCGACGTCTGGCGGCGGCGGTGGGATGTCCCGCGGCATGATGGGTGCCGCGACGAGTGCCACGCCGATGATGGGCGCCGCTCATTCCGATACGAGCGCCGCCCCCAGCACCACCGCGACGGGGGGCGCGAAGACCGCCGAATGTCCTGCGGTGGATCAGGCGCTGGTCGACCGCGGCCGTGCCGTGTTCAGTGGAGCCGGGAACTGTTTCGCCTGCCACGGCGCGAGCGCCAAAGGCACCACCCTGGCCCCCGACCTGACGGACACGACGTGGATCAATGTCGACGGATCGTATGCGGCGATCGCCGGGCTGGTGCGGACGGGCGTGCCCAAGCCCAAGCAGCATCCCGCGCCAATGCCGCCCCTGGGCGGCGCCACGTTGAACGGTGCCCAGGTGTGCGCCGTTTCGGCGTACGTCTATTCGCTCTCCCATCGCTGAGTTCGGAGCGTTGGAGGAGCCGCGCGGCGGAGTTCCCACTCCTTCCACCAGGAATACAGCGCCGGAATCACGACCAGCGTGAGGATGGTGCTCGACACCATCCCCCCGACCATCGGCGCCGCGATGCGCTTCATGACGCTGGCGCCGGTGCCGTTGCCCCAGAGAATCGGCAGCAGGCCGGCCATGATCGCGACGACGGTCATCATCTTGGGCCGGACGCGATCCACGGCGCCCTCGATGACCGCGCCATAGAGGTCGCGCACCGTGGGCGTGCCACCGCGCGCGAGGCGTTCTTCCCACGCCTGATTGAGATAGATCAGCATCACGACGCCCGTCTCGGCGGCCACGCCGGCCAGCGCGATGAACCCGATGGCCACCGCCACCGACCAGTTGTAGCCCAGCCACCAGATGAACCAGAGGCCGCCCACCAGCGCAAACGGGAGTGACACCATGACGAGCAGCGTGTCGCCCACCGTCTTGAAGTTGAGAAAGAGCAGCAGGAAGATGATGGCCAGCGTGGCCGGCACGACGACCGTCATGCGCGCCCGTGCGCGCTGCATGTACTCGTACTCCCCGCTCCATTCGAGCCGGTAGCCGGTGGGGAGTTTGACTTCCCGCTCCACCGTGCGTTGCGCTTCGGCCACGTAGCTCCCGATGTCCCGTCCCTCGACGTCGATGTACACCCACGCCGTGGGCGTCGCGTTCTCGGTGCGCACCACCATGGGCCCGGTCTCCTGGCGAATCGTCGCGACCTCGCCCAGCGGCACCTGGCCGACGCGACCCGCCATGGTCGGCAGCGGACCCTGGCCGGCCGAGTTGGACGGCATGCTCATCGACGTGGCGGTCATGCCCGGAGGTCGACTGGCCTGGTGGGCCATCGGCACGAGCACCTGGGCCAGCCGCTGCGGCGTATCGCGCAATTCCTGCGGGTAGCGCACGCGCACGGCGTAGCGTTCTCTCCCCTCCACGGTCTGCGTGACGGCCATCCCGCCAATGGCCGCCGAGATCACGGTCTGCACGTCGCCGATGTTGAGGCCGTGCCGAGCCGCCGCTTCGCGATCGATGCTGATGTCCACGTAGTAGCCCGACACCGCCCGCTCGGCGAAGGCGCTCCGCGTGCCCGGTACCGTCTGGGCGGCGCGCTCCACGTCGTGGCCGATGCGTTGCAGGGTGTCGAGGTCGGGTCCGAAGATCTTCACCCCCACCGGCGTGCGGATGCCCGTGGCCAGCATGTCCATGCGCCCCTTGATGGGCATGGTCCACGAATTGATGATGCCGGGGGTCCGCACTGCCGAATCCATGGCGGCCACGAGCTTGTCGTGCGTCATTCCCGCCGGCCATTCGGACTCCGGCTTGAGCGTGATCGTGGTCTCGCTCATGTCGAGGCCGGCCGGATCGGTGGCCGTGTTGGCGCGCCCGGCCTTGCCGAACACATGCTCCACTTCGGGAAAGCTCTTGAAAATCGAGTCCTGGATCTGGAGCATCTCGCGGGCCCGTGCCACGCTGATGCCGGGCGTGGTGGTGGGCATGAACAGCAGCGACCCCTCATAGAGCGGCGGCATGAACTCGCTGCCCATGCGCGACCAGGGCACCCAGGTGAGCACGAGCACCGCGACGGCGGCGGTGACCACCGCGAGGCGGTGGCGGAGCACGCCGTCGATGACCGGCCGGTAGAGGCGGATCAACCACCGGTTGATGGGGTTGGCGCGCTCGCGATGGATGCGGCCGCGAATGAACAGCGCCATCGCCACCGGCACGAGCGTTACCGACAACAGACTGGCCGCCGCCATGGTGAACGTCTTGGTGAAGGCGAGCGGCGTGAACAGCCGGCCCTCCTCCCCCTGCAGGCTGAACACCGGCAGGAACGACACCGTCATGATGAGCAGCGAGAAGAAGAGCGCCGGCCCCACTTCCTTGGAGGCGTCGAGCGCGATCTGCCAGCGCTGGGCGGCGGTGAGCGACCGCGTGTCGAATCGGGTGCCCGTCCCCTCGGCGGGCGGCGGTACCGCCCGTTCGAGGTGTTTGTGCATGTTCTCGATCATCACGATGGCGGCGTCGATCATCGCCCCGATGTTGATCGCAATCCCCCCCAGGCTCATGATGTCGGCGCCCACGCCGGCCCACCGCATGGCGATGAAGCCGAGCAGCACGCCCACGAGCAGCGTGACGATCGCCACCATTGCCGACCGCAGGTGCAGCAGGAACAGCACGCAGACGAGCGCCACGATGAGCGATTCCTCGAACAACTTGCTGCGCAGCGTGTCGATGGCGCGCTCGATGAGCCCGCTCCGGTCGTACACCGGCACCACCACCACGCCGTGCGGCAGGGTCCTGGACACCTCGGCCAGCCGCAGCTTCACGGCGTGAATCGTGGCCATGGCGTTCTGCCCGAAGCGCATGATGACGATGCCGCCCACGGCGTCGCCGCGGCCGTCGAGATCGGCGACGCCGCGCCGGACGGCCGGCCCCACCGTCACGTTCGCCACGTCGCGCACCGTGATCGGCGTACCGCTGGCCGTGGCCCCCACGTCCACGTTCTCGATGTCGGCCACCGATTTCAGATAGCCCAGCCCGCGCACCATGTTCTCGCGCTCCGACAGCTCCATCACCATTGCGCCCACGTCGCTGTTGGCGTTGCGGATGGCGCTCATCACGCGCGTGATGGGAATGCCGTAGGCGAGCAGCTTCGTGGGATCGACGTCCACCTGGTACTGCTTCTCGAATCCGCCCACCGAGGCGACTTCCGACACGCCGGGCACGCCGGTGAGCGCGTAGCGAATGTTCCAGTCCTGCAGGCTCCGGAGATCGGCAATCGACATCCGGCCGCTCGTATCCTCCAGCGCGTACTGGTACACCCAGCCGAGGCCGGTGGCGTCGGGCCCGAGCACCGGCGTGACGGTGGCCGGCAGTCTGGCCTTGATCCCGCTCAGATATTCGAGCACGCGCGAGCGCGCCCAGTACAGATCGGTGCCGTCCTCGAAAATCACGTAGACGAACGACACGCCGAAGAACGAATACCCGCGCACGGTCTTGGCGCCGGGCACCTTGAGCATCTCGGCGGCCACCGGATAGGTGACCTGATCCTCGACGATCCGCGGCGCCTGGCCCTCATAGTCGGCCTGCACGATCACCTGCACGTCGCTGAGGTCGGGCAGGGCGTCCAGCGGCGTGCGTTGCATGGCCCAGAAGCCGAACAGCGCCCCCGCCAGGGTCCCCAGAATCACGAGATACGGGTTCCGGATCGACCAGCTGATGATGCGATTCAACATGGTCGTCTCCTAGCGGTGGCCGCCGGCGGCGGAATCGGGCGGCATCTTCATGCCCGGCATGCCGGGCATGTCCGGCGTCGTATCGCGCTTGACGGGTGCGGGCATCTTCATGCCCGGCATCGCGCCGGCGCTGTCGGACTTGGGGGGCGCGGCGGTCTTCGTTGCCGGCATCGACATGTCCATGCCCGGCATGCCTCCCATGCCGCCCATCGCCTCGGCCAGGTTCGACTCGGCGTCCACGAGGAAGGTGGCCGAGGCCACGACGGTGTCGCCCATGGCGAGTCCGCGAAGCACGGTCACCCGATGTTCGCCGGCCATGCCCAGGGTGATCTCACGGGGCTCCAGCATGCCGTCGGGCCGCTTCACGAACACCACGTTGCGCTCGCCCGTGGAGAGTACGGCGTTGCGGGGCACGCTCAGCGCGTGCTCGGCCTCGTGCGCCTGCGCGGTGAGGGTGGCGTACATCCCGGGCTTGAGCGCCAGGTCGGCGTTGGCCAGCGCGATGCGCACGCGCACGGTGCGCGTGTCGGGATTGATCACCGGGTCGATGAAGGTGATGCGTCCGGTGCGCACCGTGCCCGGGAGCGCCTCGAAGGTCGCCTGCACGCGCTGCCCGAGCCGAACCGCGGGGAGATCGCGCTCGAACACCTCGCCCTGCACCCAGACGCTGCGCAGGTCGACGATCTGGTACAGCGCCTGGCCGGCCATGATGCGCTGCCCGGCCACCACCGACTTCTGCACCACCACACCGGTGGCCGGCGACCGGAGCGTGAGCGTCTTGCGCACGATGCCGGTGGATTCGATGGCGGCGATGTCGGCCGCCGGAATGTCCCAGTACGCCAGTCGGCGCCGCGCCCCGGCGAGCAGGTCGTCGGCGCCGCTCTGCGCGGCGGCGGTGCCCTGCGCCACGCGGTCGCGCAGGTGCCGCGCGAGCACGAGTTCCTCTTCGGCGGCCACGGCCATTGGCGCGTAGATGGTGAGCAGGGGCTCGCCGCGCTTCACCGTCTGGCCGGTGTAGTTCACGAACAGCGAATCCACCCATCCATCGAGTTTGGGCGCGATCGTCATCACGGTCTGTTCGTCGTACGACACCTGGCCCACGGTGCGCACTTCGCGCACCACCGGCCCCATGATCACCGGCGCGTACGTCACGCCGATGCGGTGCGCCTCGGCGGGGGAGAGCATGACGGTCTGCCGGCCGGCAACGCCGGTGGAATCGGGCGCCATGAGCATCGGCGCCGCCTGGCTTTCCGGCTTCCGGCCGAGGAAGAAGGCGGCCACGGCCGCGATCACCACCACGGCCGCGCTGGCGCTCCAACGCAGAATTGTCCCGCGGCGCGAGCGGCGGGGTTCGAGGGCTTCGCTCATCGTGAACCTCCGGACGCGTGCGCGGCCGTGGAATTGGCGTTGATCAGGTTGCGGGCGACGAGGGCTTCGAGCTGCGCCCACGCCTTGCCTTCGTCGGACTCGAGTTGATGGAGGTCCTGTTCGTACTTGTTCACGGTCATCCGATCGTCGAGCACCGTCATGAAGTCCACGTGTCCCACGCGGTAGCTGGCGAGCGCGGAGGTGGCGGCTGCTTCCGCCTGCGGCAGCACGGTGTGGCGGTAGAGCGCGGTGAGCCGGCGGGCGCGGAGCAGATCGGCGTACGCCGTGAGCACCGCTGAGCGCGTATCGGCTTCGGTGGCCCGCAGGTCGGCGCGGCTCATCTCCGCCATCGCGGCGGCGGCATCGCGGGCGCCGCCCTGACGCGCGTGCATGAACACGGGAATCGACGCGCCCACCATGAGACTCCCCATCAGGTTCCCCACGCCGCCGGGTCGCCGCCCGAGTTGCACGCCCACGGCGATGTTCGGCCAGACGTCGCGGGCCGCGAGGTCGCGTCGGCGCTCGGCGGCGGTCACGTCGGCCCGGCCCGCCTGCACCATGGGGCGATCGCGCATGGCGAGCGCGAGCAGCGAGTCCTGCGACGGCGCCGCATCGGGGAAGGCCGGCAGAATGGGCGTGCCGAGCGTGCTGTCGGCGGTGGCGTCGAGTTGGGCGTTGAACCGCGCCGCCGCGGCACTGCGCATGGCCACCATGCGCAGCGTGTCCTCGGTCATGCGCGCAATCTCCACCTGCGCCCGCAGCACGTCGGGCTGGCCGGCCTCGCCCACCCGGTACATGGCCTGCGCGGTCTGCTCGATGTCGCCGAGCAGGGCGACGGTGCGCCGCGCGACGCCGAGCTGGGCGTCGATCCGGTAGAGGTCGTAGAAGGCGTCGGTGAGTGCCGCGCGTGCCGTCCAGTAGGTGCCGTCGGCGCGATCATGCGCGGCGTCGCTTCGTGCGCGGGCGGCCTGGCCTGCCAACCCGAGCTTTCCGGGAAGCGGGATCATCTGCATGACCTGCAACTGCATCATGCCGAGTGGGGCCATCGGGCGCAGGTCGGGCAGGGCGTAGTTCATGATTCCGAACTGGACTTGCGGATCGGGCGGCAGTGAGGCCGACCGCACGGTGGCGTCGGTGGCGGACGCGAGCGCTCTGGCGGCGGCGACCCGCGGATTGTGATTCGCGAGGTCGCCGTAGGCGTCGCCCAGGCGAAGCGCGTGGGTTGCCGTGCTGTCCTGCGCGTGTGCCGGGCGCGGAGCGCCGGCGATGAGCGCGGCGAGCGCACCCGCTGTCAACGCGGACGCCCGAAGGACGGTGCGGACGCGGCGCGCGAGGCGCCGCGGAATTGCGTGCATGGTAGTCTCCCAATGGCGCCCGATGGAACGATCGGGGCGCGTTTCCCTGGGCCGCGGGCGCGAGACGCGCCGCGGCGGTGCCTGTCAGATGAGGAGGACTAGGCCCGGGGAGGGGGAGGTTCGGGTGCGCGGCTCACCGTGCCCGGGGCCGCGGCGATCATCACCGATTTCGTGACCGACGGCGTCGCGGCGTCAAGCGGCGGAACCGGGGCGGCCGCCATCACCGGGGTGGCGCAGGCCGTCATGCTCGCGCACTCGCGCTGTGACATCGGGTGCGAGCAGGGAGCCCGGTGGTGCGTTCCGGATGGAGCGGGGGCGTGCTGATGCGACGCCATGGCCGGCATCCCTTCCATCGGTGCCATGTCGGAGCTCGCGCACACGCACATTCCGGAGCCCGTTACCACAGCCGTCTGCGTGAAGACGAGGGCAATGGCAAGCGCGGCAGCGCGGAAACCCTTGGAACGCATGCGTGAAGATAACGGTGGCGAGCAGGTTGCATGCAGTCGGGAGCGCTCCGGTTCACCGTGGGGGATTCCCCGACGCAGGCCGTGGTTCGCCGGCGCCAACCCCGCACCATGGCCGTTCTCGATCGTTCCCCGCAGATTCCCCCCGATGAATTCGGCCCCTCGAGTGATCCCGCGCCGCGCCGTCCTCAGTTGGATGCTCTACGATCTCGCCAACGTCATCTTCTCGATGGGCGTGATCTCGCTCTACTTCTCGCTGTACGTCAGAGCGCAGGTGGGCTCCGAGCGCGCCGACAGCCTGCTGGGCGGCATCAGCGCGCTGTCCATGGGCATCATGTTCTGCCTGTCGCCGCTGCTGGGCGCGATGACCGACCGCGCGCGGCGGCGGATGCCCTTCCTGGTGTGGGCCACGCTCATCTGCTGCGCGTGCACGGCGCTCATCGCCCGCGGCCCGTTCGCGCTCAGTGCGGTGCTGTTCGTCGTCGCCAACGGTGCCTACCAGGCCGGCGTGCAGTTCTACGATTCCCTCCTTCCCGATGTGACCACGGAGGAGAACCGCGGACGCATCAACGGCATGGCCATCGGACTCGGCTACTTCGGCTCGTACATCGCCGTCGGCGGCGGGCTGCTGATGTCACGGGGGCACACCGACTTTCCCTTCCCGGCGTACTTCCTGTTCGTCGCTCTCGCCTTCTTCACGCTGGCGCTCCCCTGCTTCCTGTTCGTTGGCGAACAGATCAACCCGGCGCCGCGATCCATCTTCACGTGGGGGGCGGTGTCGGAGTCGGCCAGGCAGACCCTGCGTACGCTCAAATCGGGGCACAAGTATCCGGGGCTGCTCCGGTTCCTGGTGGGCCGGGCGTTCTACACCGACGCCATCAACACGGTGATCCTGTTCATGTCGCTGTACACCGTGAACGTCGCCATCGCCACGGGGCTCACCAAGGCGGACGGGCAGCAGAAGGCGCAGCTCGTGCTGATGTCCGCCATCACCGCCGCGATCGTGGGCGGGATCATCTGGGGGTTCGTGGTGGATCGCATCGGGTGCAAGCGAACGTTGATGATCGTCCTCTCGGGATGGCTGGTCACCTTCACCCTCGCCGCCCTCGTCGGATTCATGAAGCTGCACATCGGTTGGCTGTTCGTGGTCGCGTGTGCGGCGGGCATCTGTCTGGGCGGCACCTGGGCGGCCGACCGGCCGTTGATGCTGCGGCTCACGCCCCCCGACCGCGTGGGCGAGTTCTACGGCCTGTACGGCATGGTGGGGCGCTTCTCGGCCGTCACCGGTCCCCTGATCTGGGGCGCGACCACCTGGCTCACCGTGGAACGGGGGCACCTGCCGGTGACCACGGGCGAGGCGTTCGCGATACTCTCCCTGCTCGCGATGATGCTCGTGGCGTTCTCGATCGTGCACCGGGTGTCCGACGAGCCGAGGGACTGGGCGGCGCTGAGCGCGCTGGCCGACAAGTAGTCGCGCGCCACGGCGCGTGGCGCTCAGCGCGGGATGCGGACCTCCACCTCGGACGGTCCCACGCGGAGCGAGCCGCCGTGCGCGGCAAGCACGCGGGCCGCCCAGGTGGTGTCGATTTCGTTGACGTCGATGTGCACCCCCTCAATCGCCACCACCAGTTCCCGGCCGCCGGCGGTGGCGGCGATCGTGAGCGTGTGCTGGTTGGCGGTGGCGGCAAGGC
>CAWAHC010000002.1:0-634574 GCA_963781765.1 uncultured Gemmatimonadaceae bacterium | reverse complement strand
CGACCCCTTGAACCCCATATACCAGCGCCGCACCGAGCGGATGCGCTAAGTCGCTACCGATACACCGCTTGTGCGCCTGACAGAAATCGAGAAGACAACCGCCGGTTGTGAGTTTTTCGACTCCAACCTACCCCTAGCCTACCCCCGCACAACCCTCGCGCCGGATCACCTTTCACTGGACCTGGCGTCACCAGCGCCACACCCCAGCTTGCTCGCTGAGCTCAATGGCGTAGCGCGGACGGAACGACTTGCTCGTCACGCGAAGATCCTCAATCTCGGCCACCTTGTACGCGCGTATGTCGTTGGTGGGAAACCCGCCCTTGAACTGCTCGTACCCGTACAGCAGGAGGTTCCCGGTACTCGGCCGCCGCAACGAATACGGCTCGACCGTTCTCCGGACTCCGTGGTAGGTGAATTCGATCAGCAAATGGCTGGCGCCGGCAAACCGGGCTGCCTCCAACGGCGTCCTGCCGCGCCACACCTGAATGCCATGCGGGGCGACGAGCGTCTCCCCAGCTTTGGCACTTACGGACGTAAGACCTGACGCGCGGACCTGGGGGCGAATAGGCGCCTGGTCCAACCACGCAACCGCACCCGGTAGACGTTCGAGGAAGTCCTCGATTGGGGGCGTCGCCGGCAACTGGTGCCCGAGCATATTGTCCCACTCGGACCGAAGCTCGCTGGATCCGGTTACGGCCTCGACGATGTCGGCGACAGACGGCAGCGGAAGGCCCTTCACCGCGAATTTCTCGGTCGCCAGAACGCGCAGCTTCGCAGCGTCCGCGGGCGACGGTGGCGCACTGCCTAAGAGCACGACGTCGTACAGATCCCGCGGCCGCGTGCGTTCGAACAGAGCGCGCGTCTTCTCCGCCACCAGTTCCGGAACGGAATAACATCGCACTTGGACACCGGGCGGGAGCCGGTCGGGGTACGGATGGACCACCGCGAACAGCTCCGCCGGTCGGAGCAGCGGCTCGTTCTGCGTGATGTCGAATCGAATCTTCGGTGGCCCCGGTATGGCCATCGGACCGGCGTAGCCGATCCGCGCGTCGAATGTCGGTTGCCCCGAGAGATCACGCCGCGCGCGGACCGTGATTTCGCTCGCGGGGAATTGAATGCCCGACAGTTCGTTGACCCTGTTGGCGAGATCACCGAGGAGGCCAGCGATCTCATCTGCGGTGTAGCGCGCATCGGGAAGCAGCGTGAAGTCGAGGTCCTCGGAGAACCTGTACGTTTCGAGGATGCACTTCTTGAGGCACGTGCCTCCTTTGAACACCCAGGTCGTACCCAACTCCTTCCCGAGTGCGATTCCGGCCAGAAGCCAGCCGAGCACGTAGTCCTTTTCGACCACATCGGCTGTGAGCTGCCATTCGTTCGCCCGCTCGAGAATAGCGGCCTTGGTAATCACGCCCCAGGCTCCGGAAGCGACACGTTGATCCAGACGCCCCAGCGGCGCTTGAGCCTGCCCCGCCCCGTCACCGCCGGATCCAACTTGACGTACCCGGTGCCGCGGTGACCGAGTGCATACTTGATCACCGACGTGGCTCCAGGCCAGTACCCTTCGCAGAGGAGGCCGATCCGCCCCAGCGCCGCCCCGGTTCCGGCCTCGCGCAGTTCTTTGAGTAGAGCGGCTTCGCCGACCTTCGCGTCCATAATCGCCGCGTGAAAGATCTCTGCCAGATGTCGTCCCCCTCCGACCCACGACGGGTTCCGGCACGCATCGACCAGAGTCCGCTCAACGCCGGACACCTTCACCGGCACGCCATTTCGCCAAACCGTCTTGAGCCCCGTCGGCATGGCCCCGCGTGTGAGGTGGAAGGCGCTCCGGCCGACAACGATGTCGGATTTCCGTACGTGCTTCGCCGTCACGACGAACGTCGACCGGAAGAGCTGCTCCGTCAGCTCCCAATGCCCGGCTGCGGTCCAGCCACCGACGTAGCATGGGGCGAACACGCGCGCAGCAAGCGCCCATGCGTCTTCGGCCGCCAAGTCGACCCCCGGCATCGCGTCGAGTGGCCTGATGGCGTACACACCGCGTCGGACGCGCGACACCCATCCCGCGCGCGCGAGCGCGGAGAGGCGGCGCGTGGTCGCACGTTTGCCGAGATGAAGCGCGTGCGCCGCCCTGTCGAGGGTTATCAAACCGCCCTCGGCGGAGGTGGCGAGCTTGGCGACGGTGGCACGCGCAGGAGTGGTCGTCTTGCTCATGGTATATCGGCAGTGCCGCTAGATACGATAAATGCGTCCTATCTGAACTGCAAGTATACCGCACTGGCTTGGATCAGTTTTGGGGACCCACGCCGACGCAAGTCAGTAAGTGCCGCCCGCTGAACCACTTTGCGGGGACCCAGGCCGGTTGGCCTGGGTCCCCAAAACTGATCCAAGCCAGAGTGAATCGCCCCGGGTTTTCCGGAGACTCCGTCAGTTGAGTGCCGCCACTCCGTCTTGAGTGGTCCGGGCCGTGTGATACTGCGCTTCGTACTCCGCCCCCGGCAAACCCGGGCCGATTCACGCCGTCTTCAACCCGCGCTGGTCGTGGCGGAACAAGTGCGTTTCCCTTGCGTCGCTTGGATTGACCCTGACTACAACCGGCGTGTTGGGTACGAGTCTTCGAGCGTACGCCTTGGCATCAGAACTGAGCATGAACGGAATCTCATCCAAGCCTTCTATAGCGTCATGGTTCGAACCAAACCGGTAGTGCACCTGGACGAATGAACATCCCATGTCGGGGTCACGTAAGGCACTGTTCACCACACGGGCCTGGACTCGCTCCCAGCGCCTACTCCTCACGACGAGAACGCCGCGTTTCAGGCTCTTCGCCAAGAAGACAACAAAGATATCGATGACCAAGCCGCCCATGTTCAATCTCCGTTGGAAGTCCCGAGCGGTCGATGAACGCGCCTGATGACTGCTTCCCATCTGGCACTCAGTTCGTTGCGACAGCACAACCTAGGCGGCCCCCCTCCCTCTGGGTCGAACGCTCGATTGAGGAACTGAGCGAGGCGGAACTGCGGCGGTTCATCGCCGCGGGAGTCTCCAGAGCCGTCTGCCTCTTGCGACGCGAAGATGATCTCCAACGGGCGCAGGGGGTGTCGGACCACCTTATTGGCGGGCCACCCGCCCGGCGGCGGGCGCGCAAGCCGACGACCAAGACTTGATGCGTGCTTCCGACCCAAGTCAGTGCATCCCCGCGCGGTCATTATGGCTGCCGCTTGAAAGCCAGATCGCGCGACGGGAAGACCTCGCAGCGAGCAGTTTCTCCGCTCATGCCGCCCCGGCATACACCCCGGTATTCCGCTCCGGGTAGCTCTCGTACACATGCTCGAAGACCGCCGAGCACTTCTGCCGGTACATCTCCGGCGCGTAGGCCCTCGGCAGCCCCACGTCGAGCGCGTCCTCGATGGCCATCTTCAACGCAGAACGCGCCGCGGACTTCTGCCGCCAGTTGAGCACCAGCAAGTCCTTGAGCCGCGCCAACATTTCCCGAGCCACCTTCTTGACCTCGGCGCGCTCCTCCGTGGTCAGTTCGGGCGCAGGCCGGGTGAGGATGTCGAAAATCACCAGCTCTTCCTCAGAGAGGCTCTCGCGGACGTGGCGCTCCTGTTCACCATCCAGGCTGTTCGCGAACTTGAGCAGTTCCTCGAATAGTTGCTCGATGCTGCGGCTGCCGGCGTTGTAGCTCTCGATCAGCGCCTCGAACTTCTCCGCGAAGTCGGCACGGGTGCGATTCAAGCGCACGAGTGTGTTCAACTTGGCTCGGATCGCGGCCTTGAGCGCCTCCAGGTCGGTGTTCTTGTGGCTTGATTCCTTGAACCGCTCCGCGAGGGCCTCGAAATTGATCTTCGAGAGGTCGATCGCCGGTGGGCCGGCCTCGCGGATCCTCGAGCCGGTGATGGACTCGTCCAGGAGCCCGGTGATCTGCCCCATGATCGTCGAGATATCCGGCGGGTTGGGGCTGAGTTTGGCCCGGATGGCGTCGCCCAGCGTCGCAATGCCGGCCACGCGAGGGGCGAACTCAAGCGCAGCCGGGTCAGGCTTGACGGCGCCGTACAGGGTCCGGATAAGCTGCTCGTGCCCGAAGAACTCACGCCGAAGCGATTCAGGTGCGATCAGCGTGTTGATGGCGTTCTCCACCGCGTTCAGCCTGCTCCAGGCTGCCGAACGGCAACGCCTCGAGCCCGACCAGATCCACCCCGTGGCTCGCGCAGAAGGCCGTCGCGGCCACGACGGCCTCTCGTAGCGCCGCGACGAGCAGTGCTTTGTCCTTGACCGGATTCGCGCCACCGGTGCCCACGCCATAGATGGCGAGTGCCTTTTCCAGCGAGGCGAACACGTTGGCGTAGTCCACGATCATGCCGCTGTGCTTGCCGGGGAAGACCCGGTTGGCACGGGCGATGGTCTGCATAAGCGTGTGGTTCCGCATCGGCTTGTCGAGATACACCGTCGAGCAACTCGGCGCATCGAAGCCGGTAAGCCACATGGCGCACACGAAGACCAGGCGTAGCGGATCCTCCGTGTCCTTGAACCTCTCGTCGAGGCCCGGCTGCGACTCGTTCATGCGGCGGCGATGGGGCTCGATGTCCAGCCCGAGCTTCTTCATCTGCTCGATCTCGTTCTGCCCCGGCGAGACGATGACGGCCATGTCGGTCGTCGTCAGCACCTCGAGTCGCGCCTTCAGCTCCGCGATGCGCGCGTCACGCTGGCCTGTTCCGGCGTGTCTCAGCCGCAGCGGTCTGGTAGGCCAGTTCGCCCAGCTCCTCCTGCACCCGCTCGGGTTTCGGCCGCCCAGTGGGCCTTGACCTTGTCATACATCCTGAGCGCGGTGGCCTTGTCGATGGACACGACCATGGCCTTGCCCACGAAGCCGCGCCCCAGGAAGTGCCGCACGATGTCCTCGGCCACGGTCTCCAGCCGGTCGTCGCGGGTGATCAGGTGGTACTGGCGCCCCAGGACCTTCTCGAGCTTGGCTTCCTGCTCGTCGTCGAGCCCCGCGTCTTCGATCAGGCGGTAGAGGTCGTCGTTGAGATCGGGATTGACCAGCTCGAGCTCGGGCGTGCGGTTCTCGTAGAACAAGGGCACCGTCGCGCCGTCCGCCACCGACTGCTGAAAGTCGTAGATCGACACGTAGTCGCCGAAGACTTCCTTGGTGCGCTCCTCACCCGCGATCAGCGGGGTGCCGGTGAACGCCAGGAACGTCGCCTTGGGCATCGCCGCCCGCATGTTGAGCGCCAGCGTGTCGTACTGGCTGCGGTGGGCCTCGTCGGTGAGCACGATGACATCCGCGCGGTCGGTGAGCGGCTCCGGCGTCTGGAACTTCTGGAGCAGCGTGAAGACGTAGCGATGATTGCCGCGCAGGAGCTCGCGGAGGTGCGCGCCGCTCTGGGCGTGGCACTGATCCCCCTCGGTGTCGGACACGGCGCCAACGGTCTTGAAGGTCTTGGCGATCTGGTCGTCAAGCTCGACTCGATCGGTGACCACCACGAATGTCCAATTGCCGGCGAGCTTGCGCAGCACCTTCTGGGCGAAGAAGACCATCGAGAAGCTCTTGCCGCTCCCCTGGGTCTGCCAGAACACCCCGCCCCGCCCGTGGCCCAGCTCGCGGGCCTCCAGCATCGAGGCGATGGCATTGTTGACGCCGAGGACCTGGTGGTTCTGGCCGAGGATCTTGACCAGCCCGGCCTTATGCTCGGAGAACAGCGTGAAGTTCTCCACGAGGTCGAGCAGCCGAGAGCGGTCGCAGGTGCCGCGCAGCATCACCTCCAGCGACACGCGGCGCGGCTCGTCCTCGCGTTCGACTCGCTTCCACTCGAAGAAGCGGTCCCAGTCGGCGGTGATCGAGCCGACGCGGCTGTCCGTGCCGTTGCTAGCGATGAGCAGCGCGTTGTACCAGAAGCAGCTGCGGAATCTCGCGCTTGTAGTGCGTAAGGTTGTCGTCGAAGGCCGTGCGCGCCGGCACGCCAGGCTTCTTGAGTTCGATCACCACCCACGGGCAGACCGTTGACGAATCCGACGAGATCCGGCCGGCAGGTGTAGAGGTTGCCGACGACGCTGAATTGGCTGACCAGCAGGAAGTCGTTCTGCTCAGGGTTCGCCCAGTCGATGACGCGCAGGCGCTCGGTCTTCTGGCCGCCGTGTTCGCGGTCGGGCACGGAGACCGGGATGCCGTCCTTGAGCAGCCGGTAGATCTCGCGGTTGGCCGCCTCCAGGCTCATGGCCGAGCGGTCGCGGGTCAGCTCGTCGATGGCGGTGTTGATCGCCTCGGGCGGCAGCGCCGGGTTGAACTCGGCCCAGCGCGGCGCGCAGGCGATCCACCAGCACGACCTCGCCCTTGGTCTCGCGACCGAGCGTGCCGCCGGGGCCGAAGGTCTCCTCCATCGCCGACACCGTCTGCCAGCCGAGCGCGGCGAACAGCCCGATGGCGGGCTGCTCGACGAGCTGGTCTTCGGTGTAGGCGTGGGCCATGACTCAGGCTCGCCTCCACTTCCACTTGGCCCGACAAGCAGGCGCGGCAGCAGAAGGTCGCGGGTTCGGCGGAGGTTCTGGACCCGGGATATCAGCTTCCGACACAGGTCGACTTTGGGGTCAACGTGCTTTGACCATGCAGTCTGGATCTCAGACGGTGGGACGAGAATGCGAAAGTTTCGAAAATCTTTGAGGACGATTCTGGGAATTGCGACACCCGAAACGAATCCAGTCATACGCGCCTTGGTCGTGGGCTCGCGCAACGTGAAGCTCAAGTAGTTTGGTCGGATGTCGGGACTAGGTCGCAGAATCGCAATGGACGAGAGAATAACCACGTCCTGCTCTTCCCCGACTACAAACGTATGCTTCAAATAGCTGCCGTCTTTCGCAATCAACACATCGTTCTTGAGCGGCTTGCAGTTGTTGCGCACGAGATTCTCATAATCATCGGCGCTCACTCGTCGGCAACGACCAATATTGACTCCCGAGTCGTGCATATCTTTGACTGACGCCATCGGGTAACCCTCGGCGACCGAAGGCGGACTGTGATGTGCGCCATCCGTGATCAGGGTGCAAACCGATTCCAACGGTCTTGACTTGCCATCCTTCAGGTATGTCGCCGAGCGGGGAGCCGACGCGCGGGTGCTCTTCGTGACCGGGGAAGCGGAAGTGGACGAACCACTCGCGGTAGAGGGCGCGGGCCATCGCCTCCAGAGTCCGGATGCGCAGATGGCTGTTCTCGATCAGCTCGTCGTAGGCCGACAGGATGCCCGCAATTCGCTGTTGCGCCGGCAGCGGTGGAATCGGAATTTCGTAACTTGTAAGCACCTTGGCGTTGGCGTTTGGCTGGGCCGCACCGCCCATGTGTTGCTGTATGAAGTCCTTGTAGGCCTGCGATTCGACCACAAACCCGACAAATCGGGCGTCGACCGAAGGTGCCGTTCGAAGTCGGACCAAGTAGGATGCGAAGACAGCTTCCGGTGGGTCTGTGATGAACTTTGCCCAACCCGTCGTCGCTCCGGTGCGCGCAATCACAATGTCTCCCGCGCGCAGGCGATACTTGGCCAGCTTCTTCGGCTCGATTTCGCAGAACGGTACGCCTTGCCAATCCAGCCTTTTCGGAACGATGTCGGTGATTCTCAGGAAACGCGGTCCGACCGGGTCACGCGTCGCGCTCGCTGTGAAGCCATAATCGATAGACTCGCATACTTCGCGAAGCGGGACTCTCGCGTATTCTCCCATCGTCACGCCTCCAGGATCTCCGCCACGTTGCGAGCGATGGTCTCTTCGAGTTCACGGGCCTGGGCGTTCAGGGCTTCAAGTTCCTCGTTCAGACGCTTCCAGCTGCTCCTTGAAGTCCTCGTCGCTCACGGTCTCGCCCGGCGCGACGCCGACGTAGCGGCCGGGATTGAGCGACCAGCCCTGCGCTTCGATCTCCGTGAGCGTAGCGGCGCGGCACAGGCCGGGCACGTCGGCGTATTTGGGCTTCTTGCCGAACATTTCCTTCAGCTTGGCCTCGGCTTCTTTGCCGCCGACGGTAAAGTCGAGGGCTTCGCCGCGATAGAGGCGGACGACGTTGGCCAGGAAGCTGATCTGCGCGGGAGTCCATTCACGGTGGGCGCGGTCCACCTGCCGGTAGATGTGGCGGGCGTCGATGAAGAGCACGGTGTCGGCGCGCGGCGTCTTTGCCTTGCCCTTGTCGAGGAACCACAGTGTGCAGGGCAGCGTGACGGTGTAGAACATGTTGGGGCCGACGGCGACCATCACATCCACGGCGCGGCTCTCGATGAGCTTCTGCCGGATCTCCTGCTCGGAGGAGCGAGCGTCGGAGGCGGAATTGGCCATGACGAAGCCGGCGCGCCCCTTGGCGTTGAGCGCCGAGTGGAAGAGCTGGATCCAGAGGTAGTTGGCGTTGTCGGGCTTCGGCAGGCCGAAGGGGAAGCGGCGGCCGGGGCCGACCATGTCCTTGAGCCGCTCCTTGTCCACTGCGTTGACGTTGAATGGCGGATTGGCGAGGACGAAGTCGAACTGGCCAGTGGCATTGTGCGGGTCGTCGTAATAGCTGTTGACGTTCCCGCCGTGGCGGATGTCGCCCTCAAGGCCGTGCACGGCGAGGTTGAGGCGGCACAGGCGGCCGGTCTCGTCGGTCTTCTCAACGCCGCAGATGTCCAGCTCGTCGGCGGCTTTCTTCTGGTGCTCTGCGACGAAGCGCGCCGACTGCACGAACATGCCTCCAGAGCCGCAGGCGGGGTCGAGGATGCGGCCATGGAAGGGCTCGATGATCTCAGTGAGCAGCTTGACGATGCTCGCCGGCGTGTAGAACTCGCCGCCCTTCTGGCCCTCGGTGCGGGCGAACTGGCCGAGGAAATACTCGTAGATGCGGCCGAAGGCGTCGAAGTCCGCGCTGGCCGGGATTTCGGAGACCTTCTTAAGCAGCTCTTTGAGGAGCGTGCCCGTGAAGAGATTGTAGGTCTTGGGCAGCACGCCGGCGAGCTGCGGGTTGTGCTTTTCGATCTCACGCATCGCCTGCGTTGACTTTGGCGCCAATGTCAGCCGCCTCAGGCAGGGCCAGCAGGAAGTCGAACCGCGCCTCCGGCGCGAGGTAGAGGACGCCTTCGGCGTGGTAGGCCGCGGGTTCATCAACCCGGCTGGCGCGGCGGGGCGAGGTGCCGGCCTTCTCCAGCTTCGCGCGCTGGCCGGCGAATCGTACCTCGGCGAAGCGGAGGAAGATGAGCCCGAGGATGGGGCCGGAGTACTCTTGAGCCTTGAGCCCAGAATTGGCACGGAACTGGTCTGCGGCGTCCCAGAGCCGCCTTTCGAGGGTGACCGTCGCGGCGTCCTTCTCCGAAGGTGCAATCCAATGCAAGAAGCGTCCCCTTGATGAGGTGACAGGCTAACCCACGAGTCCACTTTCAACGGACCAGAATAGCAACGGGGCACAACCCGAGGTGCCGACTTCAAGTCACTTGCCAATTACAGTGGTCATTGGCCGGCCTGCCACGCGGGGGTGCGTCTGTCAGTTGCTACGCTGCGCGTGAAGTGCTTCGAAGAGCAACCGCAACTCGAGTATTCTCCGCCACATCGGCCCCCCAGGTCCGCACTGCCGTTCATACTTGTAGTCGTACTGGTCTGCAAGCGCTCGCATGTAAGGCGTGTAGTGAAATGGCCACCAAGCCATGCCCTCCCAGGTGCTGAGCACTACGTCTCCCACCAGACTGGGGCCAAGCGGCTGGCAGCAATACAGTAAGCCTATATCGAAGACTCGTTCGGCGAGACCGATGAGTTCCTGAACATCTGCAACGGTGTGACTACCAATGTAGTGGCCGGTTCCGGAGCGTCGAACCCTGTCCTGGGCGAGTCGATGGCTCGGGTGAACGAACTCGCTGAGCCGACCATAAAGTGGCCCCATCTCTCGCAAGACATCTGCCTTAACGGATTTGGGGACGAACAGGTCGACCTCGCGAGCGGAATCGACTAGTTCGACGGTGCGACATTCCAAGAATTGAAGCTTCTCCTCGATCGACTGGTCCTGCATTCTTCGATCTACGAACGCATATTTAACGGATTGCTCGAGAATGTAGCGGAGCTCGCGCTTCGCCGGGTTAAGCACCCCACTTTCGACGTTCGCTGAGGCAGCGATAGCCGATTCCAGCAAATCATCGGTCAGCCGGAAGGTGAGGGTTTCGATCCCGATGACTCTGGCGCGCTTGGACATCCAACGCAAGGAATCCACGCCGATGATGAATGCATTGGCGATCTGAACAAAGCGTCGGAGCGCCTTGTCGCGCTCCGCTTTGCATGCTGCCTCTTCTTCGGCGAGGACGGCAAGGTCGACCATCTGTCTGCTGGCTTGGATGAAAGGCGAACCGCGGTGCTATTAGGGTGGGTTCGTTTTGTCTAGGACCATCAAGACTACGAGCAGCTTGACGGCCCAACATCGCGACTATTGCAGAAGTCTGCAATCTGGCCTCTCACCACAGTCATGCGCGGAGTGTGCCGGGCCTGCCGTGGCTTCGAGTTGCAGCAATCGTGTTGTTCGCTATTCCCGCGAGACGCATGCGCGACGGGGACCGCTCCACCAGCCCGGTCTGACGCCTCCTCGCAGGACCTTCCGCCACTCCCTCGTTGGCGTGGCCGCTTACCGCCGTTCCCCGAGTTCCGGCGGCCCCTTGGACATTGGGTCCTCACCGCGCGCGTACCGTACCGCGTCGGCGGCAACGCCAATGCCGTCCGAGCTTCACAACTCCGGTACCCGAAGTCCGAGGAAACGCCAATTAGCCGTTCGCGTGCCACCCCCGTGCCACCCCAAAAGCAAAAGCCGGAGCGCCCGTCTCCAGGCCCTCCGGCTTAACTGCCACACATTCAATGTCTTACCATATCGGGACGGCGGGATTCGAACCCGCGACCCCCTGAACCCCATTCAGGTGCGCTACCGGACTGCGCTACGTCCCGTTCGCGGATCCGGATGTCCCTGTGCAGCCTTCCCTCAGCTGCCACCCGGCTCCAACGGCAGAACGCGTAACCTAACCTGCGCGCTCTGGTCCTTCAACTACGCCAACGTCGCACAGTCCGGTCGGGCGAAGTCCCACACGCGGTACCACCTACTTCCCTCCCTCTGCACCAGCGCGTATCGACCCACCCACCCCATCCCCTGGAGGAGCACTGCACCTGCACTGAATGAGACACAGTTCACCCCTCCAGGGTTCCCGCCCTACGGCGTCATTGACCGCTTCCGGCCCAATCCTAGTACGTTCTTCACAAGCCAGAACAGGATGAACACCGGCAGGACCACGAACAGGGCCAGCTTCAGCAGACCGATGGCCAGTCCGAAGATCGCCGCCAGCACCGCGAAGGCCACCAGCGCGATCACGGCCATGATGAGAAACGGCAACCCGACCAGGAACAACACGCCGAGGATCACCGCGGCGACGAGTCCGATCAGACCATTGACGAGCGTGAACATCGCGTGGACCTCATCAGTAAGGGGCACCCCTCCCTACGTCAGGCGCCCCCGCCGCGTTTCACGCCAGCATCGCCGGGTGCTCGGCGTCCACCAGCTCCTGCTCGTAGCGGCAGAAGCGATCGTCGCGCTCGAACCCCACCGACTCGTACACACGCTGCGCCGCCCCGTTGGCCCGCTCCGTGATCAGCTCCAGATGCGACGCCGACGTGCCCACCGCCATGGTGCGCGCGGCGGCCAGCAACAGGTGCGCGACGCCGGACCGCCGGCGCTCCGGTATGGTGTACAGGTCGTTCAGCACCCACATCCGCGAGAGCCGCAACGAGGAAAACGTCGGGTAGAGCTGCGCGAAACCCACCGCCCGCGTCGCGATCCCCGTCCCCTCCAATGCCACGAACAACGCCGACTCCTTGCGTAGCAGCCGGGCCGTCAGAAACGTCTTCACCCGCTCGCGGTCGTGATCGCACCGATAGAACGACAGGTACGAATGGAACAGTTCCGTGAGCATTTCCAGATGCTTCCGCGTCGCGCGCACCACACGGAAGCGTTCGCCATTTCGAGTTGCCATAACCGAAAGAGTGGAGATTCACATGCACCAGAGCCCCGGTCGCCCGCGATTGGGGCTGCGTTGTCCCTGTACGGTCGCCACCCAGGTGCGCGTCCACAAGCTCCACGAATGGTCGAATCGACCATACCACTTATCCGTCACACTAGGGGGATTCGCGGGCATCAACCACCAAAACGGTCTGGCGGTTTTGTGGTTGCAACCCTATTGTGCCATACCACTTGGACCGCGACGCGGTGCCGCGCCAACCGATATCGAGGGTCTCGTGAGCCGACGCATCCCCAGCGCCATGCCTCTGTTCGTAAACCTGGAGCCCGACTCCCGGCGCACTCGATATCGCCAGATCTTCGACGCTATCCGCCAGAGCATCCTCGCCGGACGCCTCCCGCCGGGCACCCAGGTACCCTCCACTCGCGCCCTCGCCGCCCAACTCGGCGTCGCTCGCAGCACCGTCGTCCTGGCATACGAACACCTGATCGCCGAGGGATACCTCACCGGCTCACCCGGCTCGGGGAGCTATGTCGCCCGCGACCTGCCCGACCTGCGACCGGCCCCCGCCAGGCCCGCCGCCCGCCCGCGCGGCAAACCGGTCGGCCGGCGCCCCGTGGCTGACCGCGCCGACCGCTACGTCGCGGCGGTCATCGGCGCCCCGTTCTCCGACCGGTCGCCCGTCCCCTTCCGCGTGGGCGAGCCGGCGGTGGACATGTTCCCGGTGAAGATCTGGCGCCAACTCTACCAGCGGCGGTGGCGCGTGACCCCGAACGCCCTGATGCGCTATGGCGACCCGGCGGGATTCCGCCCTCTGCGCCAGGAGATCGTGGACTACCTCGGCGCCGCCCGCGGCGTGAAGGCGGCCGTGGACCAGGTGATCCTGGTGCGCGGTACCCAGCAGGCGCTCGATCTCACGGCGCGGGTGCTGCTCAACCCCGGCGACCCAGTGTGGATGGAGGACCCGGGCTACATGAGTACGCGGGCCACGCTCGACGCCGCGGGCGCCCGTATCGTGCCCGTACCGGTGGACGGCGAGGGGCTGTTGGTGGACGAAGGACAGCGCCGGGCGCCCGGCGCGCGCGTCGCCTTCGTCGCCCCATCGCACCAGTACCCGCTCGGCGTCACGATGTCGCTGGCCCGCCGGCTCGAACTGCTCGACTGGGCGCGCCGCGCCGACGCCTGGATCGTCGAGGACGACTTCGACAGCGAGTTCCGCTACGCCGGTCAGCCGCAACTCGCGCTCCAGGGCCTGGACGCCGAAGACCGCGTGATCTACGTGGGGACGTTCAGCAAGACACTCTTCCCCGCCCTGCGCCTCGGGTACATGGTGGTTCCACGCGACCTCGCCCACGCCTTCCAGATGGGCCGCACGCTGGCCGACTACCTCTCGCCCACGGTGGAGCAGGCGGTGGTGGCCGACTTCCTGGCCGAAGGCCACTTTGCGCGACACGTACGACGCATGCGCACGCTGTACGCCGCCCGGCAGCAGACGCTTGTGGCGGCGGCCGAGCGTGAACTCAACGGGCTGCTCCGCATCGAACCGGCCGCCATCGGCATGCACGTGGTGGGGTGGCTGCGGGAGGACATCAGCGACCAGGCGGCATTCAAGGCGGCACTCGACGTCGGCATCGAGACGCCGCCGCTCTCACGCTACTGCCAGCAGGTGACGCTGCCGCCGGCGCTGCTGTTCGGCTACTCGGCGGTCACCGAACGCACGATCGCCACGGCGGTTCGCCGGCTGCGGCCGGCGCTGCAGGCGCTGGCGCCGCGCTCCCGCGGCGCGGCGGGCGGCCGCGGCACGACCGCCCGCCGGAGCCCGCGCTGAGCCGTTCCGATATCAGGGAAGTGTGAACAGTCCGTCCACCGACAGGTAGCGCTCGCCGGTATCGTAGCAGAAGGTGAGCACGCGGCTGCCGGGCGCCATGTCGGGGAGCTTCTTCGCCACCGCGGCGAGCGAGGCGCCCGAGGACGGGCCGACGAAGATCCCCTCCTCACGGGCGGCACGCCGCGCGAACTCGAACCCCTCCTCCTCGGACACCGGAATGGTGCCGTCCAGCGCCTTCACGTTGAGCACGCCGGGAATGAAGCCGGCGCCGATGCCCTGCAGCTTGTGCGGGCCGGGTTCGCCGCCGGCGATCACCGCGCTCTTCTCGGGTTCCACCGCAAACGCCTGCAGCTTGGGGAACTTCGCCTTGAGCACCTCGGTGACGCCGGTGATGTGCCCGCCGGTGCCGACGCCGGTGATGAGGTAGTCGAGCCCTTCGGGGAAGTCGGCGAGGATCTCCTGCGCCGTGGTCCGGCGGTGGATCTCGGGATTGGCCGGGTTGTCGAACTGCTGCGGCATCCAGGCGCCGGGCGTCCTGGCCACCAGCTGCTGCGCGCGCTCGATGGCGCCCTTCATGCCCTTCTCCTTCGGCGTGAGGTCGAAGGTGGCACCCAGGGCTGCCAGAATGCGCCGCCGCTCGACGGACATCGACTCCGGCATCACGAGCATGAGTTTGTAGCCCTTCACCGCGGCGGCCAGCGCGAGCCCGATGCCGGTGTTCCCTGACGTCGGCTCGATGATGATCGAGTCGGGCTTGAGCGTGCCGTCACGCTCCGCGGCCTCGATCATCGCCACGCCGATGCGGTCCTTGATGCTGCCGCCGGGATTCGCGCGTTCGAGCTTGAGCCAGACTTCGGCACGCGACCCGAACAGGCGGTTGATGCGGACGTGGGGGGTGTTGCCGATGGTCTCGAGGATGTTGTTGGCGCGCATGGACGATCCGGCTTGAAGTGAACGGGAGCGGGTCCGCGGCCGTGCCACGTTGGTCGCGGGGCGCATCATCGCACCCGTTGCAACAATCGGGCGCGGCACGCACGAGTTCCCCCGAGCGCTTGCGCGACGGAATCCGTCGTGCGAGCTTCCCCGTACCAAGTAAGGGGACAACATGCCGAACCGCTCGCTCGATCTTCTTCAGGGCACGCTCGACGTGCTCGTGCTCCGCGCCCTCGCCTGGGAACCGATGCACGGCTACGCCGTGTCGCGGTGGATCCGCGGGCGGACCGGCGGGACAATCGAGATCGAGGACGCGCCCCTGTACAAGGCGCTGCACCGCCTCGAGCAGGCGGGCGCCGTGACCGCCGAGTGGGGGCTGTCGGAGAACAACCGCCGGGCCCGCTTCTACACGCTCACCGCCAGGGGACGCCAGCGGCTCAAGACCGAAGAGGCCGCCTGGCGGCGCTACGCCGATGCGGTGGCCCGAGTGCTCGCCCCCGCGTGAACGCCGTCCTGTCTTCCCCCCGGAGCGTCAGGTGAAGGGCCGCCGCCTGTTCACGTTCATCCGCCGCACGCCGCGCGACATCGCCGCCGACGTGGACGAGGAACTGCGCTTCCACCTCGACCGTCGCGCCGAAGCGCTGGTGGCGGCGGGGCTGTCCCCGTCTGCCGCGCGCGAGGAGGCCCTGCGTGAATTCGGCGATCTCGACGACGCGCGCGCCTATCTCCGCTCCGTCGACCGCGAGACCGAAACCCTGCAACGCCGGAAGGACTACGTGAGTGAGCTGCGCCAGGATCTCGTGTTCGCCGTGCGCAAGCTGCGCGCCTCGCCCGGGTTCGCGCTCATCGCCGTGCTCACGCTGGCGCTGGGGATCGGCGCGAACACCGCCATCTTCTCGATCGTGAACGGGGTGCTGCTGCGCCCGCTCAACTTCCCGCACCCCGAGCAGCTCGTACGCTTCGGGTGGCCGGCGCAGAGCGGCGCCACGCCGGCTCCGGTGTCGGCGGTGGACGTCGACGACTGGCGCGAGCAGGGCGGCGACTTCGCGCAGGTCTCGGGATTCTGGTACACGCCCGGAGCCAGCGGCATCGACCTCACTGGCGGGCGCGAGGCACAGCGCCTCTCCGCCGCCTTCGTCGAGCGCGACTTCTTCGCCACCCTCGGCGTGCGGGCGGCGCGCGGGCGCCTGCCCCGCCCCGACGAGTTGGTGCGCGGGGGGAACGTCCACGTGGTAGTGCTCTCCCACGGATTCTGGCAGCGGGAATTCGGCGGTTCCCCCTCGGTGATCGATTCCACGCTCACTCTGCGCGATGCCCCGTATCAGGTGATCGGCGTCCTCCCGCCGGAGTTCCGCTATCCCTCCGACCACGTGGACGTGTACGTCCCCTACGCCACGATCACCGACGACATGGCGCCGCGCATCCGGTGGAATCGCTTTCTGACGGGCATTGCGCGTCTCGAGCCGGCGGTGGCAGTGGCGCAGGCGGGGAACGAGGCCAATGCCATCGCCCATCGTCTATCGGCGAAGTTCGTCGAGGATTCGGCCTTCCACGGGGGGCGCGTCGAGTCCCTGCAGGGCGCGATGACGGGGCCCATCCGGTCGAGCCTTCTCGTGCTCTTCGGGACGGTAGGGCTGGTGTTGCTGCTCGCCTGCGTGAACCTCGCCAGCCTACAGCTGGCGCGGGGGGCCGGGCGCGCCCATGAGCTGGCGATTCGGATGTCGCTCGGGGCCACGCGGGGGCGGATCGCGCGCCAACTGCTGACGGAGAGTCTCCTGCTCGCCCTGCTGGGAGGGGCAGCGGGGCTGGGACTCGGCGTGCTGGGCACCCGCGGGCTGCTTGCGCTCACCGCCGGGCAGGTGCCGCGCGCCGCCGAGGTGGGGGCGGATGGAACAGTGCTGCTGTTCGCGTTCGCCCTTGCGTTGGGAACCGGCGTGCTGTTCGGACTCGTACCGGCGATGCGGAGTGCGGGGAGTGATCTGCAGCGGACGCTGCGCGAGGGCGGCCGATCGCTGGCCGGCGGGCACCGGCTGCGCAGCGCGCTCGTGGTGTTCGAGGTCGCGCTGGCGCTGGTGCTCGCGGCCGGCGCTTCGCTCATGACCGAGAGTTTCGTGCGGCTGCTCCGGGTTGACCCCGGATTTCGGCCGGACCACCTGGTCGCGGTGAACTTCACCATCAGCCCGGGGCGCTGGACCGACTCGTCGGGGTACCAGGGGTTCTATCACCGGGTGGTCGAGCGGGCGCGGACGCTCCCGGGCGTCGTGTCGGCGGGCGCGGCACAGTATGCGCCCTTCCAGGGGTTGGGCGAGCAGACGAGCTTCCTCCCTGAAGGGATGCAGGTGGCGTCCGGTACGCAGTGGCCGACGACATACGTGCAGCGGGTGAGCGACGGGTACTTCCACACCATCGGCACCCCGCTGATCTCCGGCCGGGAGTTTCGCGCCGACGAGAACCAGAAGACGCCGTTCGGCGTGATCGTCAACAAGCCACTCGCCGACCGATATTTCCCGGGGCAGAACCCCGTGGGGAAGAAGATCCAGTTCGGGGCCGGCCCGGCGCCGGTTCCGATTGTCGGTGTGGTGGGTGACATCCGGCAGACGGCGCTCGACGAGCCGGCCCCGCCACTCGTCTACGTGAACAACATGCAGTCGCCCCGCATCAAGACGACGCTCGTGATGCGAACGCGCGGTGACCCGTTGGCGGCGGCGCGGAGCATCCGCGCGGCGATCCAGTCGATGGATCCCGACCAGCCGGTGACGTCGGTGTTCACCTTCGATCAGCTGGTGCGTGACGCCGTGGCCCGACCGAGGGCCCTGACCACGGTGTTGGGCGCGTTCGGCGTGATGGGGCTGGTGCTCGGCGCGCTCGGGATCTACGGCGTGCTGGCCTATCTGGTGAGTCAGCGTCGCAAAGAGATCGGCGTGCGCATGGCGCTCGGCGCGGGGCGCGGCCGGGTGTTGGGAATGATCGTGCGCCGGGGACTCGGGCTGGCCGCCGTGGGCATCGCGATCGGGCTGCCCGCGGCGTTCGCCTTCACCCATCTGATTCGGGGTGTGCTGTACGGCGTGCAGCCCGGGAATCCGATCACCTTCGCGCTGCTGGGCGTGGTGGTGTTGGTGGTGGCGCTGGGCGCCAGCTATCTGCCGGCCAGGCGGGCGGCGGGGGTGGATCCGGCCATCGCACTACGGGCCGACGGGTGACGGCACGTCACCGAGCAACTCCGTGCTGGGCGTCGCGCGTCGGCTGGTCTCAGGCACCCGCGATGGCAACGGAAGCGGGGTGGGACTCGGTACTCCGAGCCCCACCCCGTTCGCGTGTGCACGGTCGACCGTCACCAGTCGACTGAACACTCTGCACTTGTGGTCTGCCAACGGCCGACAGTTCTCAGTCGGCCGTCGTCAGAAACGTCGTGCTTACTTCTCCACCGTAATCTGCGCGACCATCCCCATCGCGAGGTGCGGCGTGCAGTAGTACTTGTACAGGCCCGCCGGCACGCCCGCGAACGAGACGGTGTACGCCGAGTTCGGGTTGATCGACATCGGCGCCGTGAGCGGAGCCGTGTGGTCGGGCATGTTGGCGGTGAGCTGCGCTTCAGCGCCGCTCGGAATGCTGTCAGCCCAGAAGGTCACGTCGTGGGGGCCGCCGGACACCATGATGAACTTGACCGCATCGCCCTGATGGACGGTCAGCGTCTTGGGATCGAAACGATAGCCCTGCGCGTCGCCCATCATCTTCACTTCCCACGTCTTGCCCGTGGGCGCCATGTACGTGGCCGAGCTCGTGGCCGCCATGCTCGACGAATCCGTCGCAGACGCGGCTGCCGGGGCCGCCGCCGCGCTGCTGCCCGCAGCCGCCTTCTCACCGCCGCCGCCACAGCCAATCATCGCCAGCGAAAGCATGGCCGCAGCCATGCCCGCACCAAACCGAACTTTCATCACAGAAATCCTCCCCAGGGTGTAGTAGGGACCGCCCGGCCCCGACAATGCACGAACTGACAAAACTAAATAGATTGAACCTTCTGGAACACTTCCAACCCCTGAATCTAACGCCCGGCCCGCTTCGCGCCCGGGTTGGACCGCCTTGCTGTGCCAGCCATAACTGAACCGGCGTCCGACGCCCCAAAATCTAGCTTCGCCGACACTGCCCGGAAGTTCGTCCGGCGCGCCGTGGTCGTCGGCAAGATCGGCTGGGACGAATTCGTCAAATGGTTCAACGCCCGCGAGTTCAGTGAGAACTGGGTCCTCCTGGGCTTCGCCGTGGCCATCGGCATTCTGGCCGCGCTCGGCGTCGTCGCCTTCTACAAGAGCATCGACTTGGCGTTCGACGTCTTCTACAAGTGGCCCTCCCGCTACATCCCGGAAGTCACGGTCAACGCCTACCGCCCGGTGATCACCGGGCTCGGCTTTGCCGCCGCCTACTGGATCATGCACCGCCTCGGCCAGGGCAACGAAGGGATGAACGTGCCCGACGTCCAACTGGCCGTCGTCAAACGGGGCGGGTTCATCCCCACCCGCCCCGCCCTGGCCCGCACCGTGGCCAGCGCCGTGACCATCGGCAGCGGCGGCTCGGCCGGCAGCGAAGGTCCGGTGGTGGTGCTGGGCGCCCTCATCGGCAGCTGGCTCGGCCGCCGCTTCCGCTTCGAGCCCAGCCGGGTGCGGGTGCTCGTGGGGTGCGCCACCGGCGCGGCCATCAGCGCCGCCTTCAACGCCCCCCTGGCCGGCGCCTTCTTTGCGCTGGAAGAGACGCTGGGCACGATGTCCGGCATCTCCTTTGCTCCGGTGGTGGTGGCGAGTGTCATGTCGGCTGTGGTGTCGCAGGCGTTCCTCGGGAACCACCCCGCGTTCGAACTGCCGCTGACGAACATGGACGCGTTCACCTACAGCCATGTCAGCGAGGTGCTGATCTTCTTCCCGCTACTTGGGCTGATCGCCGGCCTCATGGCGGCGCTGTTCGTGCGCTCGTACTTCGGCATCGGCGAGCGGGTGAAGAAACTCAAGTACAGCCCACCGGTAATCGCCGCCGCCGGCGGCGCCCTGGTTGGATTGCTCGTGTTCGCGTCGCAGGGACACCTGGTGGGCTTCGGGCACCTCGCGATCAACGTCACGTCGTTCACGACGTTCAGCTGGTACGCGCTGGCGGCCCTGGCCATCGGCAAGATCCTCGCCACGTCGCTCACGTTGAACACCGGCGGATCGGGGGGCGTGTTCACGCCGTCCCTGTATATCGGCGCGGCCACGGGCGGCGCCGTGGGGAGCGCGCTGGCCGCGGCATGGCCGGCCGGGAACATCCACCCCGGCATCTATGGCCTGGTGGGAATGGGCGCGATGATCGCCGCCGCCACCGACGCCCCGATCACGGGCATCCTGCTGGCGTTCGAGATGACGCACGACTACGCGATCATGCTGCCGTTGATGCTGACGGTGGTGATCGCGCACACGGTGGCCCGGAAGCTCGAACCCGATTCGCTGTACAGCGGGTGGCTGCGCCGGCGCGGGGAGAGCGTGGCGCACGGGGCAGACCGCGACACGCTGGCCGGCCTCCGCGTGGCTGACGCCTACGACAACGAGGCGCTGACGCTCGACGAAGACGCCCCGGTGCACAACTTCCTGCGCCAACTCGGGAACAGCGACCAGACGTACTTCGCGGTGGTGAGCGAGGACCGACAGCTGGTGGGCGTGGTGGCGATCAATGACCTGGGGGAGGTAGCCGCGGACTCGGGCAACCTGGCCGCGCTGATCGTGGCCGCCGACGTGGCGCGTCCCACCGAAACGGTGACCCCGCAGGACACGTTGTTGGACGCGATCCGCAAGATGGGCGTGCGCGGGGCGGGCGCGGTGCCGGTGGTGGACGCGGAAGACGGAAGCTATCTGGGCCTCATCACGCGCAGCCACGTACTCAACCTGTACGAGCGGACCGTCACCGAATCCAAGCTGCAGCAGCACCACGCCGCCTGAGCAGCGGAGCGCCGAGCCACTCGACGGGAAGGTCTCTCACCCAGCGACGTCCTCTTCCCCGTCGCGCTTGCGAAGGCGCGCGGCCAGGGTCTGGACTCGTTCGTTGAGGTTGGGGTGCCGGACGATGTCAAAGCGCGCCAGCACTACCGGATCGGCGATTTCCCGGTCGGCGGCAAGGTCGTCGGCCACCGCCTCGGCGAGCCCGGGCCAGTCGCCCTCGGCGACCGGCCCACGCGGCCACCCATTGTTGCGGGCGTCGATCCACCCGTCCCAGAACGTGAGCGCAATGTGGAGCTTGGCCAGTTCCGGCGCCGTGCCGCGGGGAAATTCGTGCTCGACGCGGTCGAAGCGCCGGCCAATCGAGTCGTAGTTCCCAGCGCGGTGCGAGGCCGCGTCGGAGCGAAGCTGGGTGACGAGCGTGTCTCGCGCCGCCTGGTAGGTCAGCATGCTGGAAGCTACTCCCGGTGGCGCCGCCGCGGAACGGCTCCCCCCCCGGATGGCCCCCGTCGGCGGTGCGAAACGAGGGCGGCGATCGCCTGGCGGGACGCGACTTCAGGGTGCGCGGGTGAGCGCTCAACACCCCTCGACGAGGCGGATCTGGTCGGGACGGTTGGGGACCACGCAGAGGAATTCGAAGGGAGCTTCGAGCACCTCGTAGCTGTGAGACACGCCGGCCGGGATGTAGAGCGTGGTGTCGGGGGCGACCTCGTGCACGGCGTCGCCGATGCGGATGCGCGCCCGGCCGCGGAGCACGTACTGCTCGTGCTCCACCTGGTTGGTGTGGAGCGGCATGCCACCGCCGGCATCCATGATGAAGCGGCGCAGCGCGAAGTTGGGAGCTCCGGTATCGGGACCCACCAGCACCTGCATTTTGGTGGCGGTGCCGGCTTTCACCTCATTGGCGGGCAGCGCGTCGGCGGGCGAGACGAAGGGTGTGTTGGTGTCGGGCATGGGTGGAGGTTGCACGGGCGGGGAGTGGGGGGCAAGGGGCGGAGAGCGAGGCGGCGATAGGGTGAAGGTTGGCGGATTCGCATTTTAACTTTACATTGTCAAGTACTCTGCCATTCTGTCCCGGGCAGAGGTTTCGCCTCCTCCCCTGACCTCCCCGGAGGCCGTATGCGCTTCGCGGCCCTGTTGAAGAAGCCGAGTGCCCTGGCGCCGATCCTGATGTCAGCGGCAGCAATGCTGGTGCTGGTCGCGGCCTGGTTCACCATCGGACTCGTACGCCAGCCCGACGAGGGCGCCTACGCGCATCTCTGGCAGCTCCTGATGGGACTGCAGGTGCCGATCGTGGCGTACTTCGCCATCCACTGGATTCCGCGGGCGCCGAAGCCGGCGCTGGGTGTGCTGGCGTTGCAGCTCCTGGCCATCGGCGCGACGGCGTTTCCCGTGTACTTCTTCAACCTCTGACGCGACACGGGCTCGCGTGGAGCCGGCCCATGTTGCCGAACACGCCGCAGGAATTCTGCTGATCGACGGCACGCCCTATCGCGTGAGCGTTGCCAGGGCGCCGGTCAGCGCGCGCGCCAGGAACATCGAGTCTGCCGGCGGCTCGGGCACGAGCAGCGCCTGCACGTTGGCGAGTGCCCGACGCGCGTCACGAGAGATCCCGCTCAGCTTCGGGGCACGCTCGGCCATGACCAGGCAGGCCGGCTGCGCGAAGAACTTCCGGTCGCCACGCAGGGCGGCCACGCGCGCGGCTTCGAGCCAGTTGCCGAGCGCCAGCATCGTCGGGCGGAATACCAGCGCACTCCGGCGGCCGAGCTCGAGCTCGTAGCCCACCGTGGCGCCGCGCTCCCCGTCGTACCGAACGTAGCCGTAGTACCGCGCGGCGTTCCGTGCGCCGCGCACCTGGCGCAGCGCCACGACGAGGCTGTCGGCGATCCGGGCAACGAGGTCGGAGTTGTAGGCGACGTTGGCGAGGGCAATGGGATTGCGCTGGTAGTACGCGGGTCCGGCCCATTGCTCCCGCGCCCGCGCGGCGACTTCGACGTCCACGATGCGCGCGCCGACGCGCACGGCGCGGGCGCGACTCGACGTGCCAGGACCGTCCACGGCGAGCGCGAAACCCGGGTTGAGCATCACCGGCAACCCGTCCCCCTGGTGCGCGGTGAAGTACCTCGTGAAGTCTCCCACGGGGATTTCCATCTTCGGGCGGCGCACATGTGCGACGAGCGAGAGCAGGCCGATGAGGCCGGCGGTGATGCCGATCAGCTGAAGCACCCGGGGACGCGTGCGCCCGGCGAGCGACTCCGGCGCGAGATGGTGGGAAGTGGAGGCTGGAGCCGGCATGCGCGACGTTCCTCAGGGCATATCAGGATCCCGAACCGCGAGCGATCGACTTCCGTCAACGTACGGCAGGCGCATTGCGGTGTCGTGAACGGGAGATGAGGAAAGGATTAAGTGACGGCCGCCGGCCACGCGGGCTATTCCCCGATATCCTCGTTCCAGAGGTCCGGCTGCGTCGCGATGAAGGCTTCCATGAGCGCCTGGCATTCGGGGTCGTCCACGACTACGACCTCCACGCCGCGCGAACGCACATAGTCCTCGCGCCCGTCGATGGCGAGTACGGAGCCGATGGGGATGCCGCCCTGCGCGAGTCCCTTCTTCGCTTCCTCGATTGCCACCCGCAGGAATTCGTCCATGGCGAAGGGCCTACGCCGGCTTGGCGGGCTCCGCCGGGCCGTCGCCCACCGCCCGCACCGGCACCGTCGACTTGTTCCCGTCGCGCATGCTCAGATAACTCGGCGACATGATCTCCACGTCCCCGTCCGCAAACGAGTCCTGAATGGCCGCATGGAGCTTGGCGTACAACGACGGCAGTTCGTCGGCCCGCGCCGCGTCGATGGCCGCATTCACCTGGTACTCCACGTACGAGTCGTCGAGCGCGCGCTGCAGCACGAACGGCACCGGGTCGTCGAGCACGAAATCCAACCCCGTGGCGGCGGCGATGAGCAGCTCGTGCACGCGGCGCCAGGGCACGTCGTAGCCGATGGTCACCGACGAATAGATGAGCAGCGGGTGCCCGTATTCGGTGGGCGCGCTGTAGTTGGTGACCGACGACCCGATGACCACCGTGTTGGGGAGCGTCACGATCTCGTTCTTGGGCGTCCGCATCTTCGTGGCCAGCAGGCCCAATTCCAACACCGTCCCCTGCAACGTGCCGGCCTGGATGAACTGTCCCACCCGGAAGCTGCGCGAGTACATCAACACCAGCCCGCTCATCGCCTGCCCCACCAGCCCCGCCGATCCGAGTGTGATGAGCAACCCGCCGAACACCGACACGCCCTTGAACGCATCCGAACTGCTGCCCGGCACGTACGGATACGCCACGACGATCGCGAACATCCACAGCAGCGCGTTGGCGATGCGCCGCGTGGGCATTGCCGTGTCGGGATGTACGCCCGGAATGACGATCCGCCGCTGCGCCACGGCGTCGAACAGCGTCCGCACGATGTTCGTGGCGAAGCGCGTGAACACGAAAATGAGCAAGATCGTGAACAGCTTGGGTACCGAGAGCAGAATGGATCCGCCCAGGTACAGCACCTTGGTGGTCAGAAAGTGGCCGAGCACTTCGCCCGCCGGGCGCGTCCACGGAAACCGCGTGAGCACGTAGCCGGTGTAGACGTACAGTGCCAGCACCACGAGCGCGGCACTCACCCAGGTGACGGTGTGCCTCAGGATCCTCGCGATCTGGTTGGCGCGCATGAGCGGCGTGCCGCGAAACTCCAACTGGGGCGCGGCGCGCGCCGCGAACGCCCGGACCCGCGCCAGCAGTGCCTGCCGCGCCTTGAACAGCAGGCGGAACAGCACCACCATCACGGCGGTGGCCAGCAGCGCCAACAGCAACCCGATCAGAATGGCCTTGACGCTCTGCGCGTCGCCCGCATCACGGATCGACAACCGGAGCATTCCGGCAGCCGATCGGGCCGTCGCCACGAGCGAGTCGCGGTTGGCGAGCGAGTCGCGACCGGTGGCGTGCACGTCGCTCGGCGTGATCACGAACATCGCTACGCCGCCGGCGCGCACGAGCAGCCCTTCGTTGGAAGCCACCACGTCCACCGAATCGCGTCCGCGGGCGACCGCCGAGTCGATGCGGGCCATGGCCGCTGCCGCCCGATCCGCCGGTGAGAGCGCTCCCAACGGCGCCCGGAACACGGTAACCGTACGATTGGCCACCACCAGGCGTGCCGTGTCGGGCGGCACCGTATCGCGCTGGGCCGGCAGCGTGGCCTGTTGAACGAACAGCAGCAGCAGGGTGACGAGCATGGGTCGACTTCCTCCCCTTCGTCGTGCCGGTGAACGGTTCCGCTACGCGCCGACGGCCGGACGCAGCCCGCGCACCCACACCTCGGGCGCGGCGATCTTCCCCACATAGAAGTTGCCGAACTCGCCGTACTTCGCGCTCGCCTCGTCGAAGCGCATCTCGCTCACGATCTTCTTGAACTCGAGGGGATCGGCGGCGAACAGCGTCACCGCCCACTCCCACACGTCGAGTCCAATGGATCCGCTGATGATCTGCAGCACGCGGCCGGCGTACTTCCGCCCGGTGAGCCCGTGCCACTTCATCAGGTCGCTGCGCGCCTCGATGGACAGCGCATACCAGTTCTGCCCCGTCTCGCGCTTCTTGTCCATGGGATACGCGCAGACGTAGGGCATCCGGTCGGTGGGCGGCGGCGGATAGAGGCGCTTCCGCACGTGCTCGGTCGCGAGTTCGGCGTCCACGCGCTTCTTCAACTCGGTCTTGTACTCATCGTCGCCAACCTTACCGCCGCGTGCATCGGCGGCCTTGGCGAGCTGGGCGGTGATGTAGTAGAGCCCCGCTTCGGCGACGCTCAGAAAGAACTCGACCGGCGACAGGAAGTCGGTGATCCGCGTCTGCGCCAGCCGGGCCTGGGCCTCACCGAGCGCGTCCAGAGTCGGACGGAAGTGCATCACCATCACGTCGGCCTTCGAGCCGACGAGGGGCACGAGCGCGCTCCACCCCTGGGCGCCGTCTCCGCCGGACAGTTGGTGCATGGCGGCGGCGAAATCGCGTGCCACGACGTCGAACTCCGCCGCCGACAGGGCGCGCAGCGCGGTGCGGTTCAGGGCAAAGGTCTGGTGGAGCACGTACCAGCCTTCGAGCGTTTCCGGAGCCAGAGCGAGAGTGGTCATGGATCCAAGATCGCCCTCTGAACGCACGAAACAAAGGGCATGGCGGGTTGCCATGCGCTTACCGCGGCTACGTGAGCGCCTGCAGGGCCGATCGAAGCCTCGGCATCAGGTCGCGAACGCCCTGCGGCGACACGGCGCCCGCCGACAGCCGGAACCACCCCGTCTCCTCGCGCTGGCCGAACGCCTGGAAGGGCACCACCGCCATCCCCGCCGCCTGCAACAGGTAGCGCCGCACGTCCTCGTTGGTGCGGAGTTCCTGGCCTTCGGGCGTGCGCTTGCCGTGCAACCGGAAGTGCGCGCTCAGGTAGATGGCGCCCTGCGGCGTGGTGCTCTCCACCGGGAATCCCTCGCCCCGGAGCTGATCGATACCCTCGGCCATGAGCCCCAGCCGCTCCTGCACGTCGCGGATCATCACCGCGTGGTAGGCGCGGATGTCGTCCTCGGCGCACAGCAGCTCGCCGGTGGCCATCTGCTCGGGGCGCGGCGCCCAGGCGCCGATGTGCGTGAGCAGATCGGCCATGCTCTTGATCACGTCGGCCGGCCCCACGCCCCAGCCCACCCGGAGTCCGGTGGCGGCGAAGGCCTTCGAGATGCCGTCCACGAAGATGGTATACTTGGCCATTTCCGGGTGCAGACTCACCGGGTTCACGTGATGCGCGCCGCCAAAGGTGAGCATCCAGTAGATCTGGTCGTACATCACGAACAGTGGACGGTCGCCGTCGGCGCGGCGGGCGTTCTCCTCGAGCACCAGATCGCAGATGTCGCCCAACTGCTCCGCGGTGAACAGAGTGCCCGTGGGATTGGAGGGCGAGTTGAGGGCGAGCAGCGACGCTCCCCGCACGTGGTCGCGCAGCTTGGCCGCGGTTGGCAGGAAGTTGGTGTCGGCGCCGCAGGCGATCTCCACCGCCCTGGCACCGACGAGGCTGGCGTAGTGGTTGTTGTTCCAACTCGGCACCGGGTAGACCACCGTGTCGCCGCGGTTCACCACCGTCTGGTAGATGCCGTAGATCACCGGGCGTCCGCCCGAGGTGATCATCACGCTCTCCACCGGATAGTCGAGCCCGAGGCCGCGCTTGTAGAACGCGGCCACGGCCTTGCGCAGTTCGAGCACCCCGTTGGAGGGCGGATAGTTGGTCTGCCCCTTGGTGACGTTGTCGGCAACGCCGCGGGCCAGCCGCTCGGGCACGCGGAATTCGGTGGGCGAGAAGTCACCCACCGTGAGGTTGCAGATGGGCCGCCCCTGCGCGATGAGTTCGCGCACTTCGGCGGCGATCTTGAGGATCTCCGATCCGATGAGTCCCTGAGCCAACTTTGACAGACGAGCACTCATCTACCGGATTCCCCCGTGGTGGTGTTGGCCCGGGCCCGGCGCACCATGGCGCGCACGTCGGCCAGAAGCTGTTGATCGTCGAACACGATGCCCTGCTTGATGGTGTAGCGTACCCCGCCGTGGTGCACGAGTTTGCCATCGGCGCCGGGCGTGTCCATGCCCAGACCGTAGAGCACCTTCATGTTGTGGAGCGGGTTGCCGTCCACAATCGCGAGGTCGGCGTCGAACCCGGTGCGGACCACGCCGGTACGCGGCAGGCCGAGCAGCTTGGCGCCGTTGGAGGTGGCGTGCTGGATCACCTCGATGGGGTGGAAGCCCGCCTCCTGCTGCATCTCCATTTCGCGAATCGTAGTGAAGCCGTACAACGCCCAGATGAACCCCGCGTCGGAGCCCACCGTCACATTGCCTCCGCGGGCGGCGTACTCGCGCACCCAGTGCATCCAGATGCGGTAGTTGTTGCGCCACATCACCTCGTCGGCGGTGGTCCAGTCGGCCTGGTACGAACCGTGCGACGTGCGGCTGGGCTGATAGAATTTCATCATCGCCGGCAGCGCGTAGTCCCTGAACCAGGGCTCGGTCTGCGCCTTGGCCAGATCGCGGTTGGCCTCGTAGATGGCGAAGGTCGGATCCCAGGTCACGTGGTGGGCGAGCATCGTGTCGAGCACCGCCGAGAGGCGGGCCGAATCGGCCTGGCGCCAGATGTCGCCGCCCCAGCGGAAGCGATCGGCCTCGTTGTCGTAGTTGTAGGAGTCGGGGAAGTTCTGCGGGCCCGGCGTGGCGGCGTCGGGAATGCCGTACCAGTGCTCGATGGAGGCAACGCCGAGCTGCGAGGCGCGGATGGCGTCGGTCTCCTGGATCTTCATGTCGGTGGCGATGGGGAGCCCGAGCTTGTGGGCTTCGTCGGAGATCGCGTCCCATACGTCGGGGCGGTTGATGAACACCTTGAGCCCCTTGCCGCCAATGGCCTTCACGTGGCGGATCTGCGCCCGCACCGAATCGGGATACTCCGACTGCACGACGACATATGGAATGATGGTCGGCGCCGAGATCCTGTTCTCGTCACTGAGCTTGGCGTAGGCGACGATGGTGTCGGGCCCCTGCATGGAGCCCGGATCACGGATTGTGGTGATGCCGTGGGCCAGCAGGAGCTTGAATTCATAGTCGTGCGGCATCGGGATGCCGGCGCGATCGAACTGGATGTGCGAGTGGACGTCGATGATGCCGGGCATGACGTACATGCCGGTGGCGTCGATCACGCGATCGAACTTGCCTCCGCCGAGCGTCGGCGGTGAGGCGGCCGTCTCGGCCATCGGCCGGGCGGCGTAGACGCCGGTGATGGTGTTGCCCTCGACGACGATGTCCATCGGCCCGCGGGTAGGGTTGCCCGCGCCGTCGATGACGAGCGCGTTGTGAATGAGCAGGCGGTGGTAGCGCACGCCGCTGGACGGCGCGTAGCTCTGGGCGCCGGCCGAGCACACGACGGCCAGCGCTCCGGTGAGCGCGAGGAACAGGGTTCGCATTGGCGGGCGGGGTCGGAGGGTGGGACCGCTCACGCAAAATGTGCGATCCGGGCGCGCGATGGAAGCGGGCCTCCGCGCCCCTCGTCGCCCGCCGGCGCCGCGGCCGGCGGGGCCGCGCCTACTCGGCGCCCACCGCCGCCGGGTTCAGCACCACGAGTTGCCCGTGCATCATGGGCAGGTGGGCGGGAATGGCGCACGCGAAGTCGTAGATCCCGGGTTTCCGGGCCACGTAGATGGTATCGACGATGGTCTGGCCCGGGAGCTTCACGAAGAGGTCGCGGAGCACGAAGTTGTGCTCGTCGTCCTCGGGGTTGATGAAGTGGAAGTGGATGGTGTCGCCGGCGGCCACGGTGATCGTACTCGGCATGAAGCCGTACACCTCCTTCCCATCGAGCACCCCGCCCTTGGCGAAGTCCTTCTTGAGGAAGGGGAGCACGCCGGCGTCCTCCTTGACCATGAGGGCCACAGTGGTCACGGTGACGTAGCGGGCCTGCGGGGTGTAAACGGCTGGCTTCTGCCGCGGGGCGGCACAGGCCGTCGCGATGGCGAGCGATGCGGCGGCCGGGATTCTACGAAAACGCACGGTTCTCTATCCTGAGATCGACAGCCGAAGCTGCCAGGGCGCGCGCCCGGCGGCAAGCGCCGATTGGCGAGCCAGCGACAGCACGCCGCTCGATCACCGGCTACGGCGTGCCGAACAACCGCACGCGCCAACCCACCGACGCGCCGAACTGCGGCGCCGACTCCGTCAGGCCGAAGTGCAGCCCGAAGGTCAGCGACTGTGACGCCGACTGGCGATAGGCGAGGCTCACACCGGCGCTTGCCGGCGGCGCCACGTTTCGGATGACCTCGCTCGATCCCGACGCGGAGCCGATTACGGACCACCGCCCGTCCTCCGATGCCCGGCCGATGCCGACCCCGTACATCACGTTGTCCAGCAGCTCCAGCGTCGGCATGTCGCCCAGCACCCAGTACGACGCATCGCCGAACACGAAGGTGCGCCCGCTGCCCATAGAGAGCGACGCGCCACCGCCGTAGTCCCACTGACCGGTGCTGACCCCCGACGAGACGGACGCGATCGGCGCCTTGGCAAACGCCTGCACGCTCATCGACCGGACCCATCCGGTGCCGCGGTACAACTCCACGCCTCCGGAGAAGAACGGGTCGCCAATGTTCACGTCGGTGCCGCTAGGCTCGGCGACGGTCAGGGTGTCGCCGGGCGCCAGGGCCATCAGTGCCCCGGACGGCTGCATCCCCTGCCCGCCCCGCATGCCCTGTCCCATCTGAACGGGCTCCCCCTTCTGCCGTCCCGCCACCGCGGCGCCGTCGGGGCCACCGGTGGGGACGATCACGCCGCCGATGTACGTGAGCGCAGTGTTGTTCTGGGCCACGATGGGCAGCGACGCCGAGAAGTTGAACCGCCCGGCCTGGACCTGCAGGCCGTGAAACATGGCGGCGCTCCAGGTGTTGCCGCTGAAGATGTAGGAGCCCGTGGAGTAGCTGGTGGAGAGACTGTAGTTCACCACCTGGGCTTCGATCGCGCGCGGACGCGCGAGCCCCGTCAGGGCGATCAGGCCGACCAAGGTGGCCACCGATATGCGCGACATGGCGTTCATGTGTGTGAGGAGACGCGGGACCGCGCCGGACATGAGTCGGGAACCCTCCCACCCGGCGTGAGGGAAGCGCGACAGCCGCCGCAAGTCACCCTACGACGGCTGCCGAGCGCACCGCGCGATGTGCCGAGCACGAGGCTCGGCGTGCGGTGCCTTACGGAGCCGGTGGTGTGCTCAACCGCTTCTGCATCTGCTCCATCGTCCGCACGGTTGCCTCGAGCTGATCGGCGACGGCGTTCAGGTGCAGGCGCAGCTGATCCATGTCGCGTTGCTGATCGCGGTCGCGGAGCATGTCCTGATCCTTCTGCATGTCGCGGGCGCGCTCGGCGAGCGTCTTGAGCTGCGCGGCCGTCTGGTCCGCGGCCTGGCAGGTCTGCAGCATCAACCGCTGCTGCTCGGTCTGCTGGGTCTGCTGCTGCATCTGCTGCTGCTGCATCTGCGCCATATCGTGCGCGCGCGTCTGCAACTGGGTCATGCGTTGCACCATGTTCTGCATCTGCGCGATTTGCTGGTCCTGCATGCGCTGTTGCTGCAGCGCCTGCTGCTGTTGCTGCTGTTGCCCCGCCCGCTGTGCCGCGACGGTTCCCGCGGTAGCCGCCAGGAGCAGTAGCGAGGCCAGGCTTCTGGCCAGTGCGTTGCGATTCATCATCGTTCAGCCCTCATCTCTACCGCATATAGAATTGATCGGACGCGGAACCGAGGCGGTAACTCGGCTCCCCGCTCACGCTGCTATGCGAAGGGTACGGTGAACGGGGGGCCGAGGCTGTCGGCGAATGACGAACTTCCAGGTCGGGGGTTGACCCCGACTTTCGCGGGCGTCAGGCGCTTGCGGCGGCCGCCGTGGGCGCCTCGATCTCCACGGCCACTTCGGCGCCGTGCACGAGGGTGTTGTGCGCCGGGCAACTGCGCGCCACGCGCTCCAGCATCTCCGCGTATTGCGGGGGGAGCGCCACGGGCAGAAGCACGCGGACAATGAACTTGGCGATGCGCCCAGGGTTCTGGGCGCCGACCTGATCGAGTTCCACCCGCATGCCCTCGTACGGCAGCCCGCGGGCTTCGCAGAACTGCTGGACGTAGAGGGCCACGCAGGTGCCCAGCGAGGCCCCGATCAGTTCCAGGGGCATCGGGCCCTCGTCGGCGCCGACGCCGGCGGGCTGATCGACGATGAGTCGGTGCGAACGAATCTGGGCGGCGAACGTGAGACCCCCTTCGTGCGTGATCACCATGGGGGCGCGCCCGTGCGGTCTAGCCATCGCGTATATCCTCCGATATGCGTATATGCCGATGCAGCAATATATGAAGTCTAACCGTGTCCCCGGCAGAACGGTAGCGGGGCTACGGGGTCGGACGCGGTGCCGGCCCGCCGCCGCCCTGGTCACCGTCGGGCAACGGGTAGAGCATGCTCCGGCTCAGGTTCCCGTTGGCGTCGGCGCTGATATCCAGGACCACGTGTTCGCCGGGCGACACGGGCAGGGCCGTCGTGAGCCACCGCGTGTTGGAGCCGATCGCCCGGAGTTCCAGCTGGAGCACGCCGCCAGGCTGCAATTGCATGGTCCGGAGGCGCACGGTGGCCTTTGAGAATCCGGAAATCGTGGTGAGCCGGAGCCCACTGGAACCGGGCGAGGCAACCACGAGCACATCGATGTCGGCAAAGGCGTGGCTGACGATGTCCAGCGTCACCGGGAGCGGCGCCGGCACCGGATGTTTCGGCTTGGCCAGACATCCGCCCGCCGCGAGCAACGTCACCGCCACACCGAGCAGTGCGCTCCGCCGTGCACCCCGTTGAGCCGTCATCCGTCCTCCAGAAGGTCGAAGTGGCACGTGCGGTCGCCGCGGAGGCGTTGGGCCTCTCCTTCAATTCTACCCGAAATAGAAGCCGCCCGCGCGACCGGCGACCCGCAAAGCCAGCTCAGGCCCCACTCCGGGCGAGGCGCGCGGCCGCCACCACCGCCTGGCCGTAGCTGAGGCCACCGTCGTTGGGTGGCAACGCCCGCGCGGTCAGCACGTGGAGCCCTCGAGCCTCCAACCGTCGGGCCAACGAGGCCAGCAACCGGGCATTCTGGAACACGCCGCCACCCAGGGCTACTCGACTGATACCCTCGCGGGCGGCCAACGAGCCTACGAAGGCTGCCGTCCCTTCAGCGACGCTCTCATGGAAGGCGGCGGCCAGCCCCGCCACGTCTTCCCCGCGAAGCGCGCGCTCGCCCAGAGCGGCCAGCAGCGGGATGGGGTCGAAGCGGTGGATCCCGTCCGCCCCGGCGACGGCATTGTACGGCAGCGGGTCGGCACGGAGGCGGCCCGCCCGCGCTTCGAGGCGCATGGCCGCCTCGCCCTCGAAGTGCGACTCGCGACACACGCCAAGGACGGCCGCGGCGGCATCGAACAACCGTCCCATGGACGAGGCCAGGGGTGTGTTCACCGCCGCGGCGATCTGCCGGTCCACGACCTGGACCGTGCGGGGATCGATTCCGCTGAAGGCGAGGGCGAAGGCCTCTTGACGCTCCGGCGCGAGCGACCGGTAGCCCAGGGCCACGCGCCATGGGGCGCGGGCGGCCGCATCGCCGCCGGGCAGCGGCGCGTACCGGAGTTGCGCGATGCGCCGATAGTCGGCGAGGTCGGCGACGAGGATCTCGGCGCCCCAGGTATGTCCGTCGTCCCCGTATCCCGTGCCGTCGAACGCCACGCCGATCACAGGCTCAACGACGCCGTGTTCGCCGGCGACGGCCGCAATGTGCGCGTGATGGTGCTGCACGGCGGTCACCCGATCGAGTCTGAGTTCGCCGGCCAGCCGCGTGGACAGATACTGGGGGTGCATGTCCCGCACCACGACCGCCGGCTCGATGCGAAACAGGCGGCGGAAGGAGTCGTAGGTAGCGCGCCAGTGGTCGGCCGTGTCGAGCGTCTCGAGGTCGCCGATGTGCGGGCTCACGTACGCGTCGCGTCCGCGGGCGAGTGTGAAGGTGTTCTTCAGATGCGGCCCCACGGCGACCAGTGGCTCCGGCGTGGAGATGGGCAGGGCCACCGGCAGCGGCGCAAAGCCGCGGCCCCGCCGCATGAGAATGGCCGGCGCCCCCGCGCCATCGGTTCCGTGCGGCGGGCCGGTCACCACGCGCAGCACGGAGTCGTCGATCCGCGCCACGATCCCGCGATCGTGCGTGAGATAGGAGCCGGCCACGTCTCCCAGGTCGCGCAGCGCCTCGTGGAGCGAAGCCGCGAGCGGCTCGCCGCTGTGGTTGCCGCTGGTCATCACCAGCGGTCGTCCCACGGCCTCGAGCAGCAGCAGGTGCACGGGCGTATACGCGAGCATGAGGCCGATGGTGGCGAGTGCCCCGGACACCGACGGAGCCACCGGCGATCCCTCACGGGCCCGGAGGACGACGATGGGGCGCGCGGGGCGCTCCAGCCACTCGGCCTCGAGTACCGAGATCTCGGCGAGTTCGCGCGCCTCGGTGAGCGACCGGGCCATGACGGCGAGCGGCTTGCCGTCCCGGTGCTTCCCGCGGCGCAGACGCGCGACCACCGACTCGACGGTGGCATCGCAGGCGAGGTGGAAGCCGCCCACCCCGCGCACGGCCACGATGCCGCCGGCGCGGAGCGCCGCGGCCGCCGATGCGATCGGGTCGTCCGCGCCCACCGGGTCCCCGGCGCGGTCCAGATAGGCGAGTCGCGGCCCGCACACCGGACAGCTGTTGGTTTCGGAGTGATAGCGACGATCGCCGATACTCGCGTATTCCCCGGCGCACGCGGGACACTGCTCGAACGCGCGCATGCTGGTGCGCTCGCGATCGTACGGCATCCGCTCGATCACCGAATAGCGCGGCCCGCAGTTGGTGCAGGTGATGAACGGGTATCGGTAGCGGCGGTCACCCGGATCGAAGAGTTCGGCCTCGCATGCCGGGCAGGTGGCGACATCGGGCGACACCCACTGGCCCGCCTCTCCGCTGCCGTCGCTCTCGACGATCCGGAATGGTCCCAAGATCGCGCCGTGCAGCGCCTCGCGCTCCACGCGGTCGATACGGGCCAGCGGCGGGGCTTCCGCGGAGAGGGCGCGGACGAAGCGTTCCAGTTCCAGCGGCTCGCCCGCCACGGCGATCTCGACATCGCCGGTGGTGTTGCGCACCCATCCTCGCAGGCCGTGGCGGGCCGCCATCCGGTGGACGAACGGGCGGAACCCGACCCCCTGCACCACCCCGGCAACGCGAAGGCGGAGTCCGTCCGTCGACTGCCCGGCTCCCGACTCCGCCTGCTGCGCTTCGATGGTCCGATTCATGCCTGAGCGCGCGCCGCCACCGGCGCGCTCACCGGCGCTCGGCCCGATCGGGCGACGCGCCGGATGAAGTCGTACCAGGTGTCGAGACCGGCCCCCGTGGTGGCCGACGTGAAGAAGAACTCGAGTTCGGGATTGACCCGCCGAGCGCACTCGACGGCCTGATCGACGTCGAACGGCACGTACGGCAGCAGGTCCACCTTGTTCAGCACCGCGTACCGGGCCTCGCGGAACATCTTGGGGTACTTGAGCGGCTTGTCCTCGCCTTCGGTCACGGAGAACACCACGACCTTGGCGTCCTCGCCCAGATACCAAGACGCGGGGCACACGAGGTTGCCGACGTTCTCGATGAACAGCAGGTCGGTGTCGTCGAGATCGACCGCTTCGAGCCCGTTGTCGATCTGGCGGGCATCGAGATGGCAGGCGCCGCCGGTGACGACGGCCTGCACCAGCCGGGTGGTGTGCCGGGCCAGGCGCTCGGCGTCGTTCTGGGTCTGCACGTCGCCGGTGATGACGGCCATACGCAGTTCGTCGCCGAGTGCGTCGAGGGTGCGTTCGAGCAGCAGCGTCTTGCCGGACCCAGGGGACGAGACGAGGTTGAGCGCGGCCACGCCGCTGGCATCGAGCCGGGCGCGGATATCGCGGGCCAGGACGTCGTTCTTCTCCATGACGCGTTCGCGGACGTCGATCGTTCTAATGGCCATCGTCCAACTCCAGGTAGCTGACGCGCAGCACGTCGCCGGGCTTGCGGTCGAAGTGTGGTTTGGCGCCGTCGAAGGGCGGCTGCGAGAGCAGCGCCTCGAGACAGAATTCGAGGTTGCCGACCTCGAGGCCCGCCTCGTCGCCGATCTCGACGCCGACGGTGACCAGGGTGCCCGCGTCGCGGTCGTACTTGTCATCGACGATGCGACAGATCTCCATGGCGACGCTCATTTCGTGCATGACTACGATGCCGCCCCCACTCCCACCATGCCCGTGGGCCGTTGACCGCCGGCAGCAGGACGCCGCGAGCACTCGTGCCCCCAGGCGCGGAGCTGATCGACGGCCATCTCGACCACGCGGTCGACGTTCCGCTCCACGGCCGGCGACATCGGATCTCCCAACTCGTAGGTCGTGGTCTGGAGCCCGACCGCGACGAGTTCCACCGGCAACCGGCCGCGGAACTCGGCGAGGGCCAGGACTTCCCGCAGGTCGATCTGATGCGGCGACACCTTGTGCGACAGCTGGCGCGGGATCTCGTCGCCGCGCAATACGATCTCGCCGCCAAGCGGTACGTCGCCGTACCGGATGGCGTCGAGGAACAGCACCCGCTCGGCGGACTCGACGAGCGGCAGCAGGGTCATCCCCCACGTGCCGCCGTCCACCAACTCCAGGTCGGGGGGCAGCGCCCACTCGGCCCGCAGGCGTTCCAGGGCGGCGATGCCGAGTGCATCGTCGCCCATGATGGGATTGCCGAGTCCGATCACCACGTCGCGTGTCACGGTCAGCCGTCGGCGTAGTGTTCGTCGATCGGGACGAACCGTCCGCCGCTCACCATCGACGACATCGTCCCGCTGCGTTCCAGCAGATCGGAGCGCACGGCGAGGTAGACGTGAAGGATGATGAAGAACGGGAAGTACCAGGTGGCCACGTGGTGAATCACGCGGACGTACTGGAACCCGCCGAGGTAGGGCGCGAGGTGCCCGAAGGTGTGCATGAAGATCCCTTGTGGATTCGCCTCGCCGAACATGATGAAGCCGGTCACCACCATCACGGCGGCGACGATGTACGTGAACGTGTACGCGAACTGCTGGAGCGGGTTGTGCCCCAGGTACCGCGGGGAGCGCTCGGGGTGAATCATCAGATAGAACTTCACCATCTTCCATAGATTCACCCAATCGCGCTTGCGCACGGGGAAGAGCGCCCGCAGCCGCTCGAACCGATTGCCGACGAACAGCCAGTAGAAGCGCACGATGGCCGTCGCCACCAGCACGCCGGCGGCGATGAAGTGCACGAGCCGCACGTACTGGAGCCCGAAGCTGTTCCCCGCTCCCGGGCCGAGGAAGTACGGTCGTCCGATCCAGAACCCGGTCACGATGAGCGTGGCGATGCAGGTCGCCGCGATCCAGTGCATGGTCCGGATGGGCCAGTGCCACAGGTAGACCCAATGGTGGTCGGGCGCGCCCGCGCCCACCGGCTGTTCGTAGGTGGACGACATGGCGCGCTGATCGATGACCGGCCAGTGAGGTTCCGGCCGGCCCTTGACGTCCCGGGGTGTCATTGGACGCGGACCTCCGTCACCGTTTCCCCCTGGGCATCCAGGACGTGGACGCCGCAGGCGTTGCACGGATCGAACGAGTGGACCGTCCGCAGGATCTCGATCGGCTGATCGGGCTTGAGCAGCGGATGGTTGTCGGTGAGCGCGGCCTCGTACGGTCCCACCACGCCCTTGTCGTCGCGGGGTGAGGCGTTCCAGGTCGTGGGCACGACACACTGGTAGCGCGAGATCTTGCCGTCGGCGATCTCGACCCAATGGCCAAGGGCGCCGCGCGGGGCGTCGAGGACCCCGTATCCGCGGGCCGTCTTGGGCCAGGTGGACGGATCCCAGTTCTTGCCGGCGAAGGTGGAGACGTCGCCGGCCTTGATGCGGCTCACGAGGTTGTCGTACCATCCGCTCATCTTGCGCGCGAGCAGGACGGTCTCCATGCCGCGAGCCGCGGTGCGGCCGAGCGTGGAGAACAGCGCGGCAGGGCCGACGTTGAGCGCCTTGAGGGTGTCGCCGACGATTGCCTGCACGTCCTTGTGTCCGCTCGCGTACGCCACCAGCATCCGCGCCAGCGGCCCCACTTCCATGGGGTGGCCCTCGTAGCGCGGGGCCTTCATCCAGGTGTACTTCGTCTCGTCCTGGAGGAACTGCCAGGGCGGCTTCGGGCCCGTGTAGTGGGGCTTGGTCTCGCCCTTCCAGGGGTGGAGCTCCGCTTTCGGGCCCTCATCGTAGTCGTACCACGACGCGTAAATCCCTTCGGTGACCTTGGTCTGGTCGTAGGGCACGACTTTGCTGAGGTCCTTGTTCATGACAATGCCGCGCGGCAGGTACAGCGAGTCCACGTCGCGGATGTCGGTTTCGGGAAACTCGCCGACGGCCAGGTAGTTGCCGGTGCCGCCGCCGATGGCCGCCCAGTCCTTGTAGTAGCCGGCGATGGCGACGAGGTCGGGCCAGTAGACCTGCTCCACGAAGCGCTGCGCGCGCGTGATCATGTCCTTGATCTCGGTCAGCTTGGCGGCGTTGATGGTCGCCGTGCCTTCGAGGTTGATGGCGCTGGCCATGCCGCCCACGAGGAAGTTCGGATGCGGATTCTTGCCGCCGAAGATCGTGTGGAGGCGAATGACGTCGCGCTGCCAGTCGAGCGCTTCGAGATAGTGCGCCACGGCGAGCAGGTTGACCTCGGGGGGCAGCTTGTAGGCCGGGTGGCCCCAGTAGCCGTTGGCGAAGATGCCGAGCTGTCCGCTGCCGACGAACGTCTTGATCCGCTCCTGGACCTCGCGGAAGTAGGTGGCCGAATTGTTCGGCCATGGCGAGATGGACGCGGCGATCTTCGCCGTCTGCGCCGGATCGGCCTTGAGGGCACTCACCACGTCCACCCAGTCCAACGCGTGCAGGTGGTAGAAGTGAATGACGTGATCCTGAATGAACTGCATCCCGTGGACGAGGTTGCGGATGGTGTTCGCATTCGGCGGGATGTGGATGTCGAGGGCGTCCTCCACGGCGCGGCAGGAGGCGACGGCGTGCACGACCGTGCACACGCCGCAGATGCGCTGGGTGTAGGCCCAGGCATCGCGCGGATCGCGTCCCTCCATGATGATCTCGATGCCGCGGAACTGCGTCGAGCACGCCCAGGCGTCGGCGATCTTGCCGTTCTCGGCCTGGGCCTCGATCCGCAGGTGGCCCTCGATGCGGGTGATCGGATCGACGACGACCTTAGTTCTTGCCATGGCTGTTCTCCCCGCCGGTTTCGGTCGGCGCATTTTCGGGGCCCGAGGCGGCGCGCCGCGAGCGAATCTGGTAGATCCCCGTCGCGGCGGCGTGTGCCGCAACTCCGGCCGCAGCCCCCACCGCAAGTGCGGCTCCGAGGATGTCGGCGGTGTGCTCGACGCCTACGCCGGCCACGTTGGGCAGCCGATGGTAGAACGGCGACATCGTATCCCAGAAGTTGCGCTCGGTGCATCCGATGCACGGGTGCCCGGCACCGATCGGGAAGTCGGTATGCGAATTCCACATGAAGATCGGGCAGGGCGAGAACGTCGCCGGCCCCTTGCAGCCCACCTCGTACAGGCACCAGCCCTCGCGCGCGCCGGCATCGTCGAACTCCCGCACGAACTGGCCGGCATCGTAGTGGGCGCGCCGCGGACACTGATCGTGGATGCGATTGCCGTAGGCGAACAGCGGCCGTCCGTCACCGTCGGTCTCGGGCAGACGCCCGAAGGTGAGGAAGTGCACCACCGTGGCGGTGATGACGTCGGCGATCGGCGGGCAGCCGGCGATATTCAGCACCGGCTTGTCCTTCACGATTTCCGAAACGCCCACAGCCCCCGTGGGATTCGGCTTCGACGCCTGGACGCTGCCCCAGTGTGCGCATGCGCCCACGGCGATCACGGCCGCCGCGTCCTTCGCCGTCTCCTCGAGCAGCTGCCGCGCCGTGCGTCCGCCGATCATCGTGTAGATCCCGTCCTCCTTCGTGGGTATCGAGCCGGTGACGATGAGGATGTACTTGCCGGCGTTCTGCGTGCGTGCCGTGTCGAGCGCCTGCTCGGCCGCCGTCCCCGACGCCGCCATCAGCGTATCCATAAAGTCGAGGGAGATCACATCGAGCACGAGGTCGCCGATGGTGGGATCCGACGTGCGAATGACGCTCTCCACGCACCCCGTACATTCCTGCAACTGCAGCCAGATGACGCTGGGGCGCTTCAGTGCTTCCATGGCCTCGGCGATTCTCGGAACCGCGAGGCTACTGAGACCGAGGACCGCGGCCATCTGTCCGCAGAATTCGATGAAGTCGCGCCGACTGATGCCGCGGCGGCCGAGATATCCGCCCAGCACTTCATCGTCTGACCACGCATGCGTGGTTGGCGTGAGCATGACACAACCCCCTAGGATGGGTTGGTATTGGGCGGCACGGCGGGTTCGGTGTTTCCGGATCCGGGGGGCCGCCTGTATAGACGATCGCGTGTTTATATGATCAGGCCCCCGGCGAGAAGCAGACAGAAGCAAACTCCTGAATAGAAAGGGGGCTTGCGCCGACGGTATTGTCGGGGAAATGCTTACGGCAGGCGCGGCAAAGGTCCGGCTGCGTCAAACCCCCTGGTTCGGCGATACTCCGGCGCAGTTAGAGCAGCTTTCGAAGCCCACGTCCCGAGGTCAGTCATGTTCGAGTCTTCACGCGGCGCTTCCCGCGCCATTGCTCTTCTCGCGCTCCCGGCGCTACTCGCCGCGGGCGCATGCAAGCAGTCCCAACAGCCGGCCAAGATGCCGCTCGGCGGGATGACGGCTGGAGGCGACAGCACCGCCAATCCGCACACCACGATGTCGGTGGAAGCCCGCGCGGCGCTGGACAGCGGCAACGCGCAGTACCGCGCCGGCAAGTTCGATGAGGCGCTCAAGAACTACCGCAAGGCGTCGGACCTTGCCCCGCTGAATGCGGCGCCGTTCTTCGGCATCTACATGGCCGCCGAGAAGCTGGGCAACAAGCCGTTGGCGGACAGCGCCAGCGCCGAGATCAAGCGACGCGAGAGCACGAGCACCCAGATGCTGACCGACAGCGCGCTGCAGGAGATGCACGCGGCGGGCGCGGTGAAGAAGACGGCGAAGAAGTAGAGCCGCCGGAGGCTGAAGACACGGATCACTGCGAGTCGTGAGTCCGCAGTCGAGAGTCAACAGTCGACCGTGAACCGCAAAGGCACCGGGATGCTTCTCCTGCCATGGAGAGGCGTCCCGGTGTCGTTGTTTCCTATCGGTGCACGGTTCACCGATGACTGACGACAGAGAGCTGGTAGTTGGCCGTCACCGGTGAACAGGTACCAGTGATCAGTCGGCAGTCGGCGGCCCGCTGCCGACTGCCGACTGCTGACTGTCAACTACAGGTCACGAGTTATCAGTGATCGGTCGACGGTGATCCGTGAGGTGCTCTCAGCTCACTTCTTCAGCGGATTCGACAGGTGGCACACCAGGCACATCTGCATATTCCGCGACCCCATGGCCTCGGCGTTGAAGTCGGGTCCGTGCGGATTGACGTGCATCCCCAGGCTCGAGTGGCACCGGAGGCAGTCGCGCTGCTGATGGCAGGCGGTGCACGACGTGAGCCCCTGCCGGGCCGCCTGGCCGTGCTGAAGGAGCCAGAGGGGTTGGCCCGTATGGGCGGTACCGCGTACGCCCCCGGTGTTGGCGATACCGGACTTCTGGTGGCACGACCGACAGAAGGTCTCCACGCGGTGGCAGGTGCTGCAGGTCTGCTCCTGCGCGTAGGCGCTCGTGGCATGGCGTGACATGAAGTCGGCCGGGTGATAGCTGGCCCGGGTCGAGACGCCGTCGTGACAGGCCGTGCAGTCGCGCGGCTGATGGCAGCCCTGGCAGTTGAGCTGCCCGCTGGCCGCGACGTCCTTGTGATTGGTGGCGAATCCATCGGGGTGCACGTGCACCACGGCCGAGCGCACCGTGTCGCGCGCCGTGGCCAGCAGCATGGGCCCGCCGGCGGACGCCACGCGGGCGGCCGGGATCACGGCGGGTGCGGCCTCCGACGCATGGCGCAGCACCACACCCGGCGCCTGCCCGGGTTTGGCCTCGGGCAGCTTGTCGATCACGTCGCGCCCCATGCGCCCCGTGTGACAGGTGGTGCAGCTGGTCCGGGCGTGGCAGGTCGCACAGGTCTGCGGCGCCGCACGGGCATCGGCGCCGTGGGCGTACTCCCACGCAAAATTCTTGTGGGACGCGGGCGTGAAGTAGGCCGGCGCCACGTTGCGTTCCAGCGACGCCACGCGCGCGTCGTGGCCGAGCGCGGCGATGGCCGGCACCTGGTCGGCGTTGACATGGCACCGGGCGCAGCTCTCGCGGGCGTGGCAGACGGCGCACTGTGCCACCTGGGCGTCGTTCGTCGGCGCATGCGCGGCCAGCCAGTTCGGATCGCTGTGCGACGCCGGCTTCGGGAACGCGGCAATGGCTGCCGCCGACAGCTGCGTGGCCTGCACCAGCGTCTGGTGGCAGGTGGCGCAGTCGGCCGTAGGGGCCAGATGCTCACTCGCCTGATGCCGGTGGCAGGCGATGCACGCCGCCGGATTGGCACCGGCGACATGCATCCACGCGGTGTCATGGCCGGCCTGCTGACCGTGGCAGTTCACGCATTGCGCGGGAGCGCCACCCTGTGCCGACATCAGCTCGTGTTCGGTGTGCGAGAATTTGAGATTGGTGGCCTTCGCCACGTGCCCGGTCCACGCCACCCGCCGCACGTCCGTGCCGTTGTGGCACTGCGCGCAGGCGTCAACGGTCGGGAACATGCGCGCCGAGTCGCCGCTGAGGATTCCGCTGTGGCAGCCGGCACACGTGGGAAAGAGCTTGGAGTGCCGGGCGTGCGGGAACGCACCCCGCGGCTGCTGCGTGCCAAGCGTCGCGGTGGCCACGGCCAGAATGAGCGGGACGATCAGATGTCGGATCTTCATGGCCGCCTCACCGGACCCACGGTCCAGTTGCCCCCACCGGGCTCGCCGCCCACCCGCCACTCGACGCGAAGGCTGGCCCGCCGCTGATTCCAGTCGGCCAGCGTGGGCTCGTTCCGGCCGGTGTGGCGATAGAGCGTGGCGTCACCCACCAGCCGCAGGTCGGGTGAGAGTCGATAGGCGCCCTCGAGGCCGGCCCCGACCACGCGCCCCTCACCCACCGTGAACTCGTAGATGTTCTGGAAGGCCGTGCCGTGGACCGCCAGCGATCCGCGATCGCTGGGCTGCCAGCGGATGGCGACGTCGCCGTCGGTGCTCGACGCGCCGAAGTTGATGTCCATGTTGTAGCTGCCCTGTACCGTCCAGACGTCGGTGGCGCGCAGAGATCCCGTGGCGCCCACCCGCCATCCGCTGGTGCGGAGCGGCAGCGACGCGACGCCGGTGTAGGTGTCGGCGTACTTGCGGTAGCCGCTCGTGAGGCCGAGCGCGAGCCGTGCGCCGGGGGTGGCCCAGTTCAGGGTACCGGTGGCCTCGTTGTAGCCCACGGGGGAGAAGGCGCCCCAGATGGTCCACAGATCGAAGTACGGCACGTAGTGCCGGAACTCGAGGCGCGTGCCGATGCGGTGCCACGGATTGAACGCCACGTGCGCGCCCAGATCGTTGAAGGTCTGGGTGGCCATGTCGCGGGTGGCCTCGCCGCCGAACGACGCCAAGGAGGCGCGGAATTCGGCCGTCGCTGCCATCCGTTCGGAATAGAGCGCGCCGCGATCGTTGCGAACCTCCCGCTGGTACTGCACCTGCACCGCCCCGCTGGCGCTGGGGCGGAACTGCAGCGTGCCGCCCACCAGGAACGACTGGTCCACCGGAGGGATGTCCTCCACCGGCGAGAGCGCCGCGGCGCCGAGTGGCCGGTCGAGGCCCTGGATGAGGGTACCGCCCCCGTAGGCGGTGAGGCCGAGCATCGGGATGGGGCGAACCGTGACCGACGCCCCGTCGAAGTTGAAGACGCCGAGGCCCGACGTGATCCATTGCCGTCCGAGGCGCGCCAGGAGCGGCGAGCGGTCGTACTCGACATAGGCGGCGAGGACGTCGAAGTGCTGATTGGCCTGCGGCCAGAGTTCGCGGGCGCCGCCCTGGGCCGCGCGGCCGCGCAGTTGCGCGTGCACGCTGAGGCCGGGACGCAGCCCCCACGCCGTGACGTCGAGGTCCTGCATGAGCGCCGTGAGGTTGGCGCGCGGGGCCGACTTCAAGAAGTAGCAGTACGGATCGCCGACGGTACAGGTGGTGATCACACCGCTGGGGGTCCGACGGAAGAGCGTGGACACCGAGTCGGTAGCGGAGAACGGCACGCTGTCCGACACCAGGGGACGCATGTCGAGGAACTGGGCCCAGCTGGTCCCCTGAATGACGTAGCCCTGCGCGCGCAGCGCGGGTGTGACGAGCGCCAGCAGGCAGAGCGTGAGCGCGGCCGATCGCAGGGTGCGCAACAGCAGGTCCCTCCTCATCACTCGAGCTCCACGCGTGATGGCGTCGTGTGCTGGCTCGCACGCGATCATCGTCGCCTCCGATGCTGCGTCAACGGTTCAGAGTCATCGGCACCGGGCCATGGGGCCCGGTGCTGGTGCGGGCCGGGAAGGTGTTCGTCCCCGGCCCGCACCGAGTGCTTCTACTGCATGGCTTCCATCGACATCCCGATCACTTCTTGAACATCGTGGGCAGGATGTTGTTGAGGTTGACGCCAACCTGCGGCGCGATGCCATAGTCCTTCTGCATCTGGTTGATGCTTGCCGTCATCAGCGCCTCGATGAGGAACGGGTTGTGTACCACCGACCCCGGCTCCTCGGCGAGTTGCAGATTGAACTGCGCGCCCTTGGCCGTCGTGAGCGTCGTGCTGACCGCCAACTCCGCCGGATCCACCTGCGCCAGTTGACGCGCCAGCGTCGAGTCGAGGAGCGCGAGCCGCCCTCTCGTCGCCGTCAGCGCCGATTGGGCCACGGCATCACTGCCATGGCAGCCGCTCGCCGTGCACGCGCTGAACGACCGCTGACCGATGTCGCACGTGTTATCCACCGTGGGCAGCCCGGTCGCGTCGAGACACGGAATGGCGACGAACAGGTGACCGGTCGCCTGGAAGGCGAAGCTCCCGGTGTTCGGATCGGTAACGGTGAACCGGTTCACGTGGCAGGTGACGCAAAGCCCCGGATTCCGGCTCGACCCGTGCGTGGCGACGATCGTGTCGGGAAGATTCAACTGCGTTCCCGGCGGCCACCATCCGGCCGTACCGATGAGGAGTGGACCTTCGGGCGAGTGCGGACCGTGCGTGTTCGTGGGATCTGCCACCGCGTTCCGCTGGTGGCACTTCATGCACAGGTTCTGGGTCGGATCCGTCGAGTTGATGGGGAACCGGAGCTGTGCCGGGTTGTCGCTGCCGTGCGGATCGTGACACACCGCGCAAACGATGGGCAGCGGGTTGGTTGCCACCTGATCCTTCTCCAGGTAGGCGGTGTTGACGTTGAACGCGGCCAACGCACCTTGCGCCGTATGGCAGGGCTGACAGCTCGCGTTGCCCATGGCGTGCGAGTTCATCTGCCCGTGCATGGACTGCTTCCATTCGTCGACGAACGGCTCATGCGTGCCGCTGTGGCACTCGCCGCAGCCGTCGCCGAACGCCGCGCCGGTGTCGACCGCGATCGACGCCAGCGGACGGTTGCCCAGTCCGGGGGCCGTCACGTGGGCCAGGCCCGGACCGTGGCAGCTCTCGCACTGCACATCTTCGTACCGCGCATCGTGGGTGGCCGTGTAGCCGACGTCATCCACCGTCACTGCGTTGCCGTTCTTGCTGATCGTGTGGCACGGTTCGCAGGACGCACCCGCGTGTCCACTGGCCTGCAGGTCGGCCCAGGCCGTTGCGTGCTTCGTGCCGGCCCATTGGATCTGCTTGTCTACGTGACAATTGCCACACACGGTCTGTTTGCTGGCCGTGTCCGCGTACCCAACGAAGTCTCCCGCCGCCGCTGGGGGCGCCGTGAAACTCGGCTCGCTCCGGTAGACGATCTTCTCGCTGGTACACGATGAGGCGACTACCGCTGCGATCAACACCGCGGTCAGCCGCCCCAGCACCGGACTTCTGGGAACTCTCATTTGCATGTTCTCCGCACTCCGTGGGGGGCGTGGGGCTTGAACCGTGAAACTCCCGCTACTGCTCCTGCCTGTCCCTTCGTGTTCTCACGTTATCCTGCGAGGTGGAATGTGTGGCTCCGGCCCGTAGGCCACCGTCGGTAGATACCGGAGTTTTGTACGGGAAACACGGACGGTGGTGTCATCTGTTTAACACCCTGGCCCACGTCCCGTGAAGAGCCGGGGAAAGCCCCGACCCCACGAACGACGGCAGGGGACGGAGCCTCCCGGCTCCATCCCCTGCCGCCCACCCATCCCCATCGCTAGCGGTAGTTGGCCGCCGTGTTCGGAAGAATGTTCGCGAGGTTCACACTGATCTTCGGCGCGAACCCGTAGTCCGTCTGGATCTGCTGGATGCTCGTGGTGAGCAGCGTCTCCATCAGGAATGGATTGTGGACCTCGCTGCCGGCCTTCTCGGCCAGTTGGAGGTTGAACTTGGCCCCGATGGCCGAATTCATCGTGGTGCTCTGGAATTCGGTTGCCGGAATCTGCACCAGCTGGCTGTTGAGCGCCGAGTCCAGCAGCGCCAACCGGTTCGTCACGGCCACCCAGGCCGACCGGGCTGCGCCGGGGGTGCCGTGGCAGCCGCTCGCCGCGCAGGCCGAGAACGACCGCTGCGACACGTCGCACGAGCCGGTGGTGGGCACGCCATTGGCGTCGAGACAAGGCGCCGCGGAGAAGTTGTGCCCGGTGTAGCTGCTGACGAAGGTGCCGGCCGAGTCGTTCACCGTCATCTTGCCCATGTGGCAGGTGACGCAGAGGTTGGCGTTGGCCGACGAGCCGTGCGTGCCGCTGATCGTGTCCGGGCCCGTGTAGCCGGCCGGGAAGTAGCCGGCGTAGCCGAGCAGAACCGGGCCTTCGGGCGCCATGGGCGCGTACGCGCTCGCGGGGGCCACCGGCTTTCCATTCCGCTGGTGACAGCGCATGCAGAGGTTGCCGGAGGTATCAGCGACGTCGATCGGATAGCGCAGCTGGGCCGTGTTGGGTCCCCCGTGCGGGTCATGGCAGACCGCGCAGGTGATGGCCATCGGGTTCGTGGCCTCCTCGGTGGCTTCCTTGTAGTTGGTGTTCACGCCCCAGGCCTGCAGCGCGTCCTGCCCGACGTGACACGTGGTGCACTCGGCGCGACCCAACGCGTGCGCCTCGAGGTGCGCGTGGCCCACGTCCTTCGTCTGCACCCATTCGTCCACGAACGGATTGTGCGTGCCGGTATGGCACTCGCCGCACCCATCGCCGAACGCGGCGCCGGTATCGACGGCGATCGACGCCAGCGGGCGGTTGCTCAGCCCCGGCGCCGACACGTGCACCAGGCCCGGGCCGTGGCAGCTCTCGCACTGGACGTCCTCGTAGCGGGCATCCTTGGTGGCGAGATAGCCGGACACCGAGTCGGGCGACGCGTTGCCGTTGGAATTGATGGTGTGGCAGGGTTCGCAGGAGGCGCCGGCGTGGCCGCTCGCCTGCAGATCCGCCCATGCGGTGGCATGCTTCGTGGTCGACCACTTGGCCTGCTGATCAACGTGACAATTGCCGCAGACGGTCAGCTTGGTGACCGTATCGGAGTAGCCGACGAAGTTCGCGGCCGCCGCGGGGGGCGTCGTGAAGTTCGGCTGGCTCCGGTAGACAATCTTGTCGCTGGAACATGAGGAGGCGACCATCGCGCCGATCAACAGCGCGGTCAATCGCCCAAGAACCGGATTCATGCTGACTTTCATATCCATGCGCTCCGCACTCCGTGGGGGGGCGTGAGTTCAAGTAAAGGGGGGTACTGCCCATCGTTTTCGGGATCTGCCATCCAGACTTCACCACGTGTTTAGCCCTGAACTGCGACGAGAAAATGGCCGGCGGTACCGCTGGATTCCGTCGGCATATCCCCGAGTTTTTTTTCTGCGATCCCTTACGGGCGCGCGCCGAACGCGCGCGCGCAGGGAGCTTCCGACTTCCGGTAGGTGAAACCCCTACACGCGGATCGCGAAGCACCTGACTGACATGGTCGCCCGCGCTTCCCAGCTTTGCTCGCACCGTGCGGGCCGTCACAGGCCCGCCCCATCTGGGAGGAGCGATGTGTCTCGGGGTTCCCGGCCGCGTGCTCGAAGTGAACGGCCAGATCGCGCGGGTGGACTTTTTCGGCGTGCAGCGTGAGACGCGACTCGACATCATCGACGAGCCCGTGGCGCCCGGCGACTACGTCCTGAACCACGTGGGCTTCGCCATCCGGCGCATTCCAAGCGACGAGATCGAGGAGACGCTCGCGCTGTACGAATTGCTGCTGCGCGAAGCGGAGAACGACATGATGGCCGCCGACGTGCGCGGGGAGATCGATGCCACGCGCGCCTCGTCTCCCGAGGCGTCGACGCCGGGAGCGTCTCGTGGCTGAGGCCACCGCGGCCGGCGTGATCCGTCCCAAGGGCGCGGACCAACTCAAGTTCCGCGATCCGGCGCGCGCCCACGAACTCGCGGCCGCCATCGGCCACGTGTGCGATCAGATCGGGCGCGCGCCGGTGACGGTCATGCACGTGTGCGGCAGTCACGAGCAGGCGATCGCCAAGTTCGGCCTGCGTCAGACCTTCCCCGCGGCCCTCGACGTGATCATGGGACCGGGGTGCCCGGTGTGCGTGACCGACCTCCCCGAGGTGGACGAGGCCGTGGTGCTGGCCGAGGACGGGGTGCGCGTGGTGACCTACGGCGACATGCTGCGCGTACCCGGTACGGTGCGCTCGCTGGCCGAGACCCAGTCGATGGGGGCGAACGTCGACGTGGTGTACAGCGCGGCGCAGGCGGTGGACATCGCCCGTGACACCGACGAGCCGGTGGTGTTCTTCGCCAGCGGCTTCGAGACGACGGCCGTCGCCACGGCGGCGATTCTGGTGGCCGACCCGCCGCCGAACTTCTTCGTGCTGTCGGCGCACAAGTACATCCCACCGGTGATGGAGATCGTCGCCGAGATGCCGGACACGCGCATCGAGGGCTTCCTGGCCGCCGGACACGCGGCCACGATTACCGGCTGGGGCATCTTCGAGCGGTTCGTCGAACGGCACGGGATCCCCGTGGTCGTGGCCGGATTCGAGCCGCTGGACATCCTGGCCGGCCTGGCCCAGTTGGTCGAACTGATTCGCGACGGCCGGCACGAAGTGGTGAACTCCTTCCCGCGCTGCGTGACCAGGGAAGGCAACCGGGTGGCGCAGGAGCAGCTCTGGCGCGTGTTCCGGACCACGGGGGGCAACTGGCGCGGCATCGCGCACGTACCCAACGGGAATCTGCGGCTGCGCGACGAGTTCGCGCGGTTCGACGCGCGCCGGCAGTTCACGCTCGATCTCAAGCGCCTCTGGACGCAGGCCCCCGCCGCCCTCACCCAGCACTGCGTCTGCGGCGACATCATGGCCGGCATCTCGTCGCCCGAGAAGTGTTCGCTATTCGGCAAGGAATGCGTGCCCGACGCGCCGGTGGGCGCCTGCATGGTGAGCAGCGAGGGCACCTGCCGCATCTGGCACGAGTACGGCGGGCATCCGAAGCTATGAGCAGCGTCGTCAACGAAGCCGCGGTCCGCGCGCATTCCGGGCGCCGCGACCCCACGATCGTCATGAAGCACGGCGCCGGCGGGCGCGCCATGCGCCGCCTCATTCAGGAGACGCTGACCCGCGGCTTCGTGGATGTCGAGGTGGACGGCTTCGGCATCGCCGCCATGGACGACGGCGCGGCCCTCCGCGTGGGCGACCGCTGGCTGATCGTCACCACCGACTCGCATGTGGTGCAGCCGGTCTTCTTCCCGGGGGGCGATATCGGGCGGCTGGCGATCGCCGGCACGGTGAACGACCTGGCGATGATGGGCGCCACCGAACCGATGGGGCTCACCTGCGCCCTGATCGTCGAGGAGGGCTTCACCTTCCCCGATCTCGAGCGCGTGCAGCAGTCGATGTTCGACACCTGCCGCGAAGCCGGCACCACGGTGGTCACTGGCGACACGAAGGTCATGGGACGCGGTGAACTGGACGGCGTGGTCATCAACACCACGGGCGTCGCGATGGCCGACGCCATCGTGCGCGATTCGGGGCTCCAGGTGGGCGACCGCCTCATCGTCACCGGCAACGTGGGCGACCACGGCATGGCCCTGATGGTGCACCGCCACCGGCTCCAGATCGACGCCGAGCTGAAGTCCGACGTGGGGCCGCTGAACCACATGATTCGTGACGCGCTCCGCGCGCGCCCCGGCGCTGTGGTGGCGATGAAGGACCCGACCCGCGGCGGCCTCTCCAGCGCGCTTCACGAGATGGCGGAGAAGGCGCACGTCGGCATCCTGATTCGCGAGGACCAGGTGCCGGTGAATCCGGTGGTGGCCGCGGCCGCCGAGATGCTGGGGCTCGATCCGATGCACGTGGCCAACGAAGGCAAGGCGGTGCTCGGCGTGCGCGGCGACGACGCGACGGTCCAAGCCGTGCTCGATGCCCTGCACGCGCACCCACAGGGCGTGAATGCCACGGTGATCGGCGAATGCGTGTCGACGCGGCCCGGCGACGTGGTGCTCGACACCGGCCTCGGCAAGCGACTGCTCTCGGAGTATGAGGGCGAGTTGCTGCCGCGCATCTGTTGAGGACCGCCAGCATGGCCATGGAACACATCCACATCGAACGCGACGGCCCGGTGGGCGTGCTGGTGATCGACCGTCCCGCCCGGTTCAATTCCCTGGATGTGGAGACGGCCCGCGATTTCCGGAAGGCCGGCCTGCAGTTGGCGCGGGACAAGGACGTGCGCTGTGTGATCGTGCGCGGGACCAACGGCATCTTCTGCAGCGGCGCCGACCTCAAGTACATCCGGGCGCAGGGTTCGCAGGAGGACTTCGGCTATCTGCGCCCTGAGGGCACGGCGGAGCCGCCCGGGTTCGGCGAGGGCTTCAAGGAGATCCTCGAGTACCTGCACAGCACGATCTCGGAGATCAAACGGGCACCCAAGCCCTTCATCGCCGCGGTCGATGGCGTGGCGGCCGCCGGCGGGTTCGGCGTCGCCATGGCCTGCGACCTCGTGTTCGCGTCGGACAACGCGACGTTCGAATGGGCGTACCACAAGACGGGCCTCACCGGCGCCGAGAGTTCCACCTTCTTCCTGCCCCGGCTGGTGGGACTGCGCCTGGCGATGGGGCTGGTGCTTCTCAACCCGCGCCTGTCGGCAGCGGAAGCGAAGGACATGCGACTGATCAACGACGTGTTCCCGCGCGCCAGCTTCGCGGCCGACGTGATGAGCGTCGCGCAACGCATCGCCGCCGGCCCGACGGCGTCGTTCGCGGTGGCCAAGCGTCTGATCAACCAGGCGGCCGGCGTGGAGCAGTTGGACTACCACCTGGACGAGGAGCTGCAGCACCTGACGCGTTCCGCCGACGGCGCCGATTTCGCGGAAGGGCTGAACGCGTTCTTCGGCAAGCGCGCACCCGCGTTCGAGGGCCAGGGATGAGCCCCCGGGGCGCGGGCCACGCGAGCACCGTCGACACGGGGATGGCCGGGCTCGGTGTGTCGGTCCTCCGACTCGCCCCGGCGTCCGGCGGCTGGCGCAACGCGCGGTGGCGCACCCCGACCGCCACGCGCAGCGATCGCACGCACTGGATTGCGTGGCGCCCGTACACGAACCACGTCGCCACGCCTGCGGGCATCGTGCAGGCGAGCACCAGTTGGGGCACACCCTACGCCATCCTCTACGTGATGCCTGACGCGTCCGTCGTGATCCGGCCGTCCCGCCGGCGCGCGCATTCCGGATTCGCGACGATCTCGGCCTCCCGACTGGCGACCCTCAGGTCCGCCATCCGCCGCCTGGCGATCCGGGCGGCCATCGTCAGATCGTCGGGCATCCACTGATCCGTCGGGCGCCGCGCCCGCCCGGACCCTCTCGTTTCCCCCGGGGCCCCTGCGGTCGGTAAAACCCCGACGGTTTGGTGGCACACTCCCGATGCAGACGCCCCTCGCGCCGCCGGTAACTACAGAAGGAACGTGGTTCTGTCGCCGCGGCGGAGCCCGAAACGCAGGGGAATCGGTCATGTTCAGAACGAGGAAGAAGACCCCGCCCGCCGGCGGCGATCCGTCAGCGCTGGACGCGCTCCTCGAAGCGGAGCGGACCGTCGGTGCCAGCCTGCAGCAGGCCGAGTGCGACGTCGAACGGCTGGTGCACGACGCGCGCGCCGCGGCGCACGCCGCCGACGCGCAGGCCGAAGTGGAGCTGCAGGAGACGTTGCGGCTACTCGATCTCCAGGCCGCTGAGCAGGGTGAGGCGGATGCCCGCGCCGTTCGCAACAAGGCCGAGCGGCGGCGCGTGCTGTATGCCGAAGCCGACGACTCCCGGATCGCCGAGATCGCCGAACGCCTGGCCGCCATGGTGGCGCCCGCCGCCGATCCATGATCATCCCCATGGCCAAGGTGCGGGTGCTCGGACCGAAGGACCGGTTCGACGCCGCCCTCGCCACGGTGCAGGACTTCGGCCAACTGCAGTTGGCCGAGGCGCCCACGCGCGCCGGCGTGACCGCCGCCCACCTCGAACCCGACACCGAACGGCGCCGCGGTCAGCTCACCCGGGTCCTCGAGGAAGTCGATGAGGCGATGCGGCTGCTCGGGGTAACGGGAACGGCCGGCCCGACGAGCGCGGCGACGGTGGACGACTTCGCGCGGTGGGCGCGGCTGGCCAATCGGGCGGCGGGCGACGCGCGCGCGTTGCGCCAGCGTGAAACGGCGCTCGGAGAGGAACGCGCGCTCATCACGCGCTACCGTGACTTCCTGTCCGCCATCCTGCCCGCCGTCCGCAAGGTGGCGGGCTCGCCGCGGCTCACCAGCCACGCCGTCGTCGTGCCCGCATCGGCGCGTTCCACGGTGGATGCGCTCGCTGGCGCGCTGCGCGATCAGCTGGGGACGGCGTTCACCATGACCACGCACGACCTGGCGGGGGGCGACGTGGCGATCCTGCTCGTGCTCCCGCGCGAGTTCAGCGAGAAGCTCGATGCGCGGCTGGCCGAGGCGCGCGTGCCGGAGGTGCCGCTGCCCGAAGGGTATCGCGACGTGCCGCTGGAGCAGGCCGTCCCGAAGATGCTCGCTCGGCTGGTCGCGATTCCCGCGGAACTCGATGCGTGCGCGCGCAAGCGGAAGGAGCTGGCGGTCGAGCGCGGACCGGAGCTGCGCCACGCCCGCGCCGCGATCGAGGACTGGCTGGCCGCCGTACACGCCCACGAGCGCGCGGTGATGACGCGGTTCGCCTTCGCCATCGAAGGCTGGCTGCCCGAGCGCAGCGTCGCCGAACTGGCGGGACGCCTCGCCGCGGCCACGGGACCCACGGTGATCGTCGAAACGGTGGCCCACGAGGCCTGGGGCGAGGAGGATCCGCCGGTGGTGCTGTCCAATCCGCGGCTCTTCCGACCGTTCGAGAAGCTCATCGGGCTGCTTCCGCTGCCGCGGTACGGGACCATCGATCCGACCCCGTTCATGGCGGTGTTCTTCCCCCTGATCTTCGGGATGATGCTGGGCGACGCCGGCTACGGCGTCGTGCTGGGCGGACTCGCCCTGGTGATTCACGCCAAAGCGAAGCCGGGGTCGCTGCTCCGCACGGCCGCCGAGATCGCGGGCCCGTGCGCGGCGTTCGCGGTCATCTTCGGCGTGTTGTTCGGCGAGTATTTCGGGGACCTCGGCACGCGCCTGCTCGGCATTCACCCGATCCTGTTCAATCGCGAGACGGCCGTGTTCGCCACGCTCGCGCTGGCCGTGGGGCTCGGGGTGGCCCACGTGGTGCTCGGCCTGGTGCTCGGCGCCATCACCGCGTTCCGCAAGAAACCCAGGCACGCCCTCGGGAGCGGCGTCTCGGCGGTCATGGTGCTGTTGGTGGTCGCCGCACTGCTGGCCGCGTTCGAAGTGCTGCCCACGCGCCTGTTCACCCCGGCCGTCGTGGCGCTGCTCGTGGCGTTCCCCGTGCTCGTGTTCGCCGAGGGGCTGATTGCTCCCGTGGAGTTGCTGTCCACGCTCGGCAACGTGCTCTCCTACGCCCGTATCATGGCCATCGGCACGGCATCGGTGATGCTCGCCGTGGTGGCCAACCAGATGGTGGGCGCCGTGGGCAGCACGTTGGTGGGGCTGGTGTTCGCGCTGTTGTTCCACCTCGTGAATTTCGCCATCGGCCTGTTCAGCCCGGCCATTCACGCGCTCCGTCTGCACTACGTGGAGTTCTTTGGGAAGTTCTACAGCCCGGGCGGACGCCCATACGAACCGTTCGGGCATCGTCCGGCTTCGCCGGTACCCGATTCGTCGAGGAGACCGTCATGAACATGATGTGGATCGTCATCAGCGCCGCCGCAGTACTCAGCTTCGCCGCCCTGGCCACCGCCTGGGCCCAATCGAAGATCGGCGCGGCCGGAGCCGCCGCCCTCGCCGAGAAGCCGGAACTCGCCGGGACGATCATCGTGCTCGTCGCCATTCCCGAGACGATGGTCATTCTCGGATTCATCGTGGCCGTGCTGATCATCCTGAAGGCGGGCGGAGCGTAGCCCATGTCGGCGACCGCCGGCCCGTTGCTCGAGCAGCTCGGGCGTGAAGCGCACGCCGCCATCGCCGAGCGCGAGGCGCAGGCGCGTGCCGAGGCGGCGCACATTCGCGACACCGCCGCGGCGCAGCGCGAGCGCCGGCGAGCGACGACGCTCGCCGAGCATGAGCGTACGCTCGCCCGTCAACGCGAAGACGCGCGCGCGCGCGTGGCGCAGAGTACCGTGCACGACGTGCTCACGGCGCGAGCGGCATTCCTGACGCGCCTGTTCGACGAGGCGGCGCGCCGTCTGGATTCGCTGGCCAGTGCGCCGGATCTGGCGGCGCGCCTCACGCCACTGTTCGTGGAGGCACTGCCCTTCCTGGCCGAGGACGACGCGCGCGCGCGCTGCCGCCCCGCCGTGCGGACCGCCGTGCACGACGCGCTCGCCGCGGCGGGCCGTGCCGATATGCCGATCGAGGACGACGACGCCGTCCCCACGGGAGCGATGTTCGAAAACGGCACGGGGACGGTGCGCGTCGATGCCACCCTGGTCGCGCGGCTGCGCCGCATGCGTGCCACGTTGGCGATCGTGGCGGTGCACGCCATCGAGGACGCGACTCCGTGAACCGCTGGGGGCCGCTCGTCACCCGCGCCCGTGGACTCACCGGGCATCTCATTCCTCAGGCGACGCTGCGTTCGCTGGCGGCGTCGAGCGACCGGCGCGCCTTCTCCGACGCGCTCGTGCGCATGGGCTACCTGGCGTTCGCGCCCAACGCCCCACCTCCCGACGAACGCGCCATCGAGCACGCCCTGCGCCGCGTGGGCACGCGCCGGTTCGACGTGCTGGAATGGTGGAGCCGCGACTGCAAGGACGTGCTGGTGCCGATTCTGGAGGACGAGGACCGCCGGTCCATCCGCGCCCTCGTGCGCGGCGCCCTGGGCGGCGTCGACCCGGCGCTCCGCACCGTCGGGCTCATCCCGACCGCGGCGCTGCCCGCCCGCGCGTTGGACGAACTGGCGCTGCTCAACGATGTGGGGGCCATCGGGGCGGCCCTGCTGGCCCTCCGACACCCGTTCGCCCACGTGGTGGCAGAACAGGCACGGCGCGAGCGGCTGGATCTGTTCTCGCTCGATCAGGCGGTGGTCCGCGCCTGGGCCGTGCGTGCCACCCGCGCCGCACGCGCGGGCGATCACGCCCTGCGACACTACGTGCAGCGCACCGTGGATCTCGTGAACGCCTGGACGGCGCGCCTGATCGCCGAGCAGCGGTCGGACGCCGGGCCCGATGCGCTGTTCGTGGAAGGCGGCGCCGTCATCACGATCGACGATCTGCAGTTCGCCGTGGATGCTGGAAGCGTTCCACCGTTGCGCGAACGCCTGCGGCCGCGCGTGGCCGGCACGCCGATCGCCGTGGCCCTCATCCCGGCCACCCGGGCCCCCGACGACGCCGTCCTGATGGCCCTCATCGCCGAATACCGCACGATGGCCCGCGAGGAACCGCTCGGTCTGGCGCCGGTGCTGTTGTACGCGATGCGGCTGCGTGCCGAGCATCGCGCGCTGCAGCGGATCCTCTGGCAGCTCTCGCTGGGCGTGCCCGCCCCCGTACGCCTCCGCGAACTCGAGGAAGCCGCGTGAGCTACCGCGTGCGCGCCATTGCCACGCCCGCACTGGCGGCGGGACTCCGGCTGGCCGGCCTGCCCGCCGACGAGACGGAAGATCCCGTCGAGGCGGCGGAGCGCGTCAGCGCGCTCGTGCAGGAGCCGGACCTCGGCATCCTGCTCGTAGAGCAGCCGCTGTTCGACGCCTTTCCGGCCCTCCTGCGGCGCGAGTTGGAGAATCGGGCCCTCCCGATCGTCGTCCCGGTACCTCGTGCCGCGTGGGGCGCCGTCACCGATCGGGCCGAGTCCTACATTCTCGACCTGCTGCGGCGCGCGATCGGGTATCGCGTGAAGCTCCAATGAACGCCACCGTCATCCGGATTGCCGGCGCCCTGGTCGAGGCCCGTCCCTGTGCGCCTGCGCTCTACGAACTCGCGTACGTGGGCGAGCACCGGCTGCTTGCCGAAGTGGTGCGCGTGCACGGCGACCTCGCCACGCTGCAGGTGTACGAAGACACGACCGGGCTTCGCCTCGGTGCGCCGGTGGAATTCTCCGGCGCAACGCTGACGGCGCAACTCGGGCCCGGGCTCCTGGGCGCGGTACTCGACGGTGTGGGCCGCCCGCTGGCGCGCGTGGCGGAGGCCACCGGTGACTTCATCGCGCCGGGTGCGGCGGCCGACACGCTCGACCCGGGCGACCTGTGGGCCTTCTCACCCGTCGTGGACGCCGGCGCCGCGGTCGGCCCCGGCGACGTGCTCGGGACGGTGCCGGAGCGCCTCGGCTTCACGCACCAGGTGCTCGTGCCGCCGGACGTGCGCGGCCGCGTCTCGCGCCTCGCCGCGGGCTCGTACCACGTCGGCGACGCGATCGGCGAACTCGACGACGGCACACCACTCCACCTGGCGCACCGATGGCCGGTGCGCATTCCCCGTCCGCTCGCCGAGCGGCTGGGGTACGAGCGACCGTTCGTTACCGGGCAGCGGGTGTTCGATCTCTTCTTTCCCGTCGCCGAAGGCGGCAACGCCGCCGTGCCCGGCGGATTCGGCACCGGCAAGACGATCATCGAACAGTCGCTGGCCAAGCACGCCGAGGCGGACATCATCGTGTACGTGGGATGTGGCGAGCGCGGGAACGAGATGACGGACGTGCTCACCGAGTTTCCGGCGCTCGTGGATCCGCGTACCGGACACGCGCTCATGGAACGCGCCGTGCTCGTGGCGAACACGTCGAACATGCCGGTGGCGGCCCGCGAAGCGAGCATCTATTTCGGGGTGACGATCGCCGAGTACTTTCGCGATCAGGGATGTCGCGTGGCCCTGATGATCGACAGCACGTCGCGCTGGGCCGAAGCGCTGCGCGAGATGGCGGCCCGGCTCCAGGAGATGCCCGGGGAGGAAGGATATCCGACGTACCTGGCCAGCCGGCTCGGCCAGTTCTTCGAGCGCGCGGGCCGGGGACGCGCCACCGGCCTGCCCGAGCGCAGCGGCGCCGTGACGATCATCGGCGCCATATCGCCGCCGGGCGGTGACTTCTCGGAACCCGTCACCCAGGCCTCGCTGCGAGTGGCCGGCGCGATGTGGGCGCTCGATCCCTCGCTCGCGCACCAGCGGCATTTTCCGGCCGTGGACTGGGAGACGAGCTATTCGCTGTACGTGGAAAGCATCGCCGCGTGGTTCGAGGAACACGGCGGCCGCGACTGGTCGGCGGTGCGCGTGGGGCTGATGCACCTGCTCCAGCACGAACGCGAGTTGCGCGACATCGCGAGCCTGGTGGGCCCCGACGCACTCGAGGACGCCGACCGGCTCACCATGGAGTGCGCAGCGATGGTCCGTGACGTCGTGCTGCGGCAGAACGCCTTCCACGCGCACGACGCGAAATCCAGCGTGGCCAAGACGTACGCCCTGGCCCACAGCGCGCTGGAGGTACACCGCGCCGGCACGCGCGCGCTGGAGGAAGGCGCCCTGTTCGCCAAACTCGATCTCACGCCTACCCGGCGCGCCCTGAGCGTCCTGCGCGATTGCCCCGAGGACGAGGTCGAGGCACGCGCGGCCGAGGCACTCGCGGCGGCGCGCGCGCTCGCACCGAAGGCGGCGCCCGTCGCCGCGGCACCTGTGGGAGGGACGCCGTGAGCATCGCCCCCGAACGCCGCTATCACGGCGCAGCATCGGCCGCCGGGCCCCTGCTCTTCGTGGAGCGAACGCGCCACGTAGCACTGGGGGAGTGGGTGCGCGTGGAGCTCGACGGACAACCCGACCGGCGGGGCCAGGTGATCGACGCCGGCGACCGCATCACCACCATCCAACTGCTCGACAGCACGGTGGGGCTGGCGCCCGACCGGGCCGACGTGGTGCTCACCGGCGACGTCGCGAGCACCGTGGTCGGACGGGAACTGCTGGGCCGTGCCTTCGACGGGCACGGGGCGCCCGTGGACGCCCTGCCACCGCCCGTCGGCGAGGCGGTGCGCCCGATCAACGGCGCGCCGATCAATCCGATGCGGCGTGCGCGACCGCGCGACTTCATCGAGACGGGCATCAGTGCCATCGACGCCATGAACACGCTGGTGCGTGGGCAGAAGCTTCCCGTATTCGGCGGCCCGGGGCTGCCGGCGCTGGACCTGGCGGCGCGGATCGTCGAATGGGCGCGGGCGCCGCGGGGCGAACCGTTCGCCGTCGTGTTCGCCGGTGTCGGCATCACGGCGCGCGAGACGCGCGAGTTCCTGGACCGCGTGCGCGCCAGCGGTGCCATGTCGCGTACCGTGCTCTATCTGAACGAGGCCGCGCATCCCGCCGTGGAGCGCCTTCTCGCCCCGCGTCTGGCCCTCACCGCCGCCGAGTTCCTCGCCTTCGACTGCGGCATCCACGTGCTCGTGGTGATCGCGGACATGACGCACTACTGCGAGGCGCTTCGTGAGATCGCGACGGCGCGCGAGGAGATCCCCGGCCGCCGCGGCTACCCCGGGTACATGTATACGGATCTCGCCACGATCTACGAACGCGCCGGGATCATCGCCGGCAAGGCGGGGTCGATCACGCAGATCCCCATCGTCACGATGCCCGACGACGACATCACGCACCCGATCCCGGACCTCACCGGCTACATCACGGAGGGACAACTCGTGCTGTCGCGCGAGCTCCACCGCGCGGGGGTCGCGCCCCCCATCGACGTGCTGCCCTCGCTGTCGCGGCTCATGAACGCCGGCATCGGCAAGGGGCGCACGCGGCCCGAGCATCGGGAGTGGAGCGACCAGCTCTACGCGACGTACGCGCGGGGACGCGAAGCGCGCACGATGGCGGCCATCGTCGGCGAGTCGGGCCTGCCCGACACGGACCACCGGGCGCTGGCCTTCGCGGACCGGTTCGAACGCGAGTTCGTGTCGCAGCCCGACGGGCGGCGCACGCTCGACGAGACCTTCGAACGCGGGTGGACGCTGCTCGACACGTTGCCCCGCAACGATCTCGTGCGGATGAGCGACGCGACGCTCGAGGCCCGCCGCGTGTTCCTGACGCAGCGCGAAACGGAGCCCACGACGTGAGCGCGCACGACCGGCTCGCGCCCACCCGGGCCAGCCTGCTCGGCGCGCGTCGCCGATTGCAGCGCGTGCTCAAGGGCGCCTCGCTCACGCGACGCAAACGCGAGGCCTTGGTGGCCGAACTGTTCAAGCTGGCGCGGCCGGCCGTGGACGTGCGACAGCAGCTGGCGGAACGGGCCAACGAGGCGGCGGAATCGCTGGCCGATGCGCTCGCCGTGCACGGCATCTCCGGCCTGTCGGCGATGGCCTGGCCGCCGGGCGATCCGCGGGTGGAGGTGCGGCCGGCCCAGGTGTGGGGGCTCGCAGTGAGCGACGTGACCGAGCGTCCGGCCCTGCAGCGCACGCTCGACGCACGCGGGCTGGCCCCGGGCGACGTGGGATTCGCCGTTGAGGAGGCGGCGCGGCGCTACGAACGGTTCGCCGAGTTGCTCATCGAAGCGGCGCCGCGCGAGCAGCGCGTGCGGCGGCTGAGCGACGCCGTGGCCACGACGTCACGCCGGCTGCGCACCCTCGAGCAACGCGTGGCGCCGACCCTGCAGTCGCAGATCGTGAGTGTGCGACGTGATCTGGACGAGCGAGAGCGAGAGGAGCGATTGCGGTTGCAGCGGCTGATGGCGAAGCGGAAGCGGGCGAACGACGGCTAGCCACCAGGAGTCGGCCGCCGGCAGCTAGCAGTCAGCCGTTGCCGTCCTGCGCTCTGACGGCTGCGGACTGCCCACCTCGCTCATCAGGTAGTCCAACACCTCGCCGGCCCCATAGTGGGTGCGCCCATTCAGGAACGGCGCCATGGCCATCAGATCGTCGCCGCTGGTGAGGAGCGGCTGCTCGTCGTCCCAGCGCGTGCGGACCTGTGCGTGTCCGATGTTCGCGAGCAGGGCGTTGCACAGGCAGCGGCGGCCCTCCGTCTCCTCGACCGTCCCGCCCTTGGCCACGTACGCGTCCACCGGTTCGGCCGGGCAGCGATAGCCGAGCCCGCCAGTAGTCTTTCGATATGCGATGCGCAGGTATCCGAGGTCGCAGATGCGTTGGCGCGTGGCGCTCTGGAAGTCGCCCTGCTCGCCGGCCACCTCCACCAACTTGAACGGATAGCCGGTGGGCGACGCGCGGGGATCGGTGCGCACGTTCACGTCGCCGCGATTGACCCCGGCGAGCACCTGCTCCTTGAGCTCCGCCGTGAGCCCCGATTCGTCGGAAAAGGCGAACAGCGTGCCCACCTGGATGCCGGCGGCCCCGGCGTCGAGCGCCGCCCGCAGACCCGCGGGGGAACCCGTGCCGCCCGCCAGCCAGAACGGAAGTCCGAGTTCCCGGATCTTGGCGAGGTCCACGACGTCGCGGTCGCCGTACACCGGCTCGCCCGCCTCGGACAGTTGCATCGTCCCGCGCGGCGGCGCGTTGTGGCCGCCGGCCGTCGGGCCCTCGATCACGAAGCCGTCCACGCGCCCGTTCGCCTTGCGGGCCAGCGTGGTGGCCAGCGAGGTGGCCGCGACGATGGGGAAGAACAGCGGGCGCTTGAGCGCGCCCGTCTCCACCGGCACGCCGTGCTCGGCGGGATCGAACGTCAGGTATTCGGCCTCGCCGCCGCCTTCGATATCGAAGCGGATGACGGCCGGCTGATGGATGGCCAGCGCGTCCAGCGCCCCCGGGATCTCGCGCGGGATGCCGGCGCCCATGAGTACCACGTCCACGCCGGCCAGCATTGCCCCGTAGAGCGTGGCGAGGTTGGGCATCTGCACCTTGGTGAGCAGGTTGATGCCCACGGGATTGCGATGACCTTCCTTGGCGAGCCACACCTCGACGAAGCTGGCGAGCATCGTGAGCTGCTGGCGGGCCGCACTCACCACCTGTTTGTACGTGGGCAGCGCCTTGTACGGCGTACCGGGCGCGCGCCCCTCGGGGTGGAAGTAGCGGTTCAGCGCCGCCTCGGCCACCGCCGGACAGGGGAAGTGCGCCATGGCGCGGCGCAGGTGTCCGCCCACGTCACCATCCTGCAGTCGCCGGGCAAAGATCGTGTCGATGACGGTTCCCGACACGACGCCGAGTTGGCCGCGCAGCGAAACCGCGCGCGCGAGCATCCAGTTGGAAACCCCGGCTCCCATTCCGCCCTGAATGACGAACGGATGGTCAAGGGTAGCGACGCCTTGGCTGATAGTCATGGGTACTAAAACTATCGTGTTTTCGGTCCCGCCGCTCAACCATCGGTGCCGGAAGCCGCTGTCAGGGATTCCCCGGCAGTTCTTGGGGAAGAATGCTGAATGTGGTTCGGGCCATTTGGGATCAGGTTGGTCGCAATCGAACCACCGCTCCACGGGCGGCAGGGCGCGGGTGTGGGCGCCTGGCACCGCGGCGTGGAGCCCTGCATGCACACCCCCCATCAGCCTCTCACCGGACCCCCCTCGATGATGCTCTCCGAAGGCGCGGCCGACGCCGCGATCGGCGCCGCCGCGCGCGCGCCGTCTCGCCCCCACGTCTCCTCCGTCGGCCTCGAGTCGTTCTCCTACGACGACGACATCGTCCGAAAGTTCATGGTCGCCACCTTCGTGTGGGGCCTGGTCGGCATGCTGGTGGGGCTGATCGTCGCCCTACAGCTCGTGCTCCCGCAGCTCGACTTCGCGCCCTGGTTCTCGTTCGGCCGCCTGCGCCCCCTCCACACGAACGCCGTCATCTTCGCCTTTGCCGGCAACGCGTTCTTCACCGGGGCCTACTACTCCACGCAACGGCTGTGCAAGACGCGGATGTACTCCGACTTCATGGGGCGGTTCCACTTCTGGGGATGGCAGACGATCATCGTCGCCGCCGCGATCACGCTCCCCATGGGATTCACCCAGGCCAAGGAGTACGCCGAGCTGGAGTGGCCCATCGACATCGCCATCGCGATCGTCTGGGTGGTGTTCGCGGTCAACTTCTTCGGGACGCTGAAGAAGCGGCGGGAACGGCACCTCTACGTGGCAATCTGGTTCTACATCGCGAGCATCATCACCGTCGCCATCCTGCACATCTTCAACAACCTCGTGGTCCCTGCCGGGCTGTTCAAGAGCTATCCGATCTACGCCGGCGTGCAGGATGCGTTCATGCAGTGGTGGTACGGGCACAACGCCGTGGCGTTCTTCCTCACCACGCCGTTCCTCGGGCTCATGTACTACTTCATGCCCAAGGCGGCCGAGCGGCCGGTGTATTCGTACAAGCTGTCGATCCTCCACTTCTGGTCGCTGGTCTTCATCTACATCTGGGCCGGCCCGCACCATCTGCACTACACGGCGCTCCCCGAGTGGGCCTCGACCCTCGGCATGGCGTTCTCGGTGATGCTCTGGATGCCGAGCTGGGGCGGCATGATCAACGGCCTGCTCACGCTGCGCGGGGCATGGCACAAGGTGGTCGAGGATCCCGTGCTCAAGTTCTTCGTGGTGGCCGTGACGGCGTATGGCATGTCCACCTTCGAAGGGCCGATGCTCTCCGTGAAGAGCGTCAACGCGCTGGCGCATTACAGCGACTGGATTATCGCCCACGTGCACACCGGCACGCTGGGGTGGAACGGCTTCCTGACGTTCGGCATGATCTACTGGCTGCTGCCGCGACTGTTCCAGACCACGCTCTACAGCAAGAAGCTCGCGGAATGGCACTTCTGGATCGGGAGCTTCGGCATCCTGCTCTACGTGGTGGCGATCTACAGCGCCGGGGTCACCGAAGGGCTGATGTGGCGGGCGTTCGACCAGACGGGCCGTCTGGCCTATCCCGACTGGATCGAGACCGTGGTCCGGGTCCTGCCGATGTGGTGGATGCGCGCCGTGGGCGGCACCCTGTACATCGTCGGCATGTTCATGCTCGGCTGGAATATCCTCATGACCTGGCGAAACCGGCCGGCGGTGTACGAGGTGCCGGTCATCCAGGCGCCGCCGCTCGCCAAGGGCTACGTGGAGCAGCCGCACGGCCCGCGGCCGGCCACCGCGTGGGGCCGGTTCGTGGACCTGGGGTGGCACCGCATGTGGGAAGGCCGGTGGCTGCTGTTCACCGTCATGGTGATCGTGGCCGTAGCCGTCGCGTCGCTGTTCGAGATCCTGCCCACCTTCCTCATTCGCGACAACGTCCCGACCATCGCGTCCGTGAAGCCGTACACGCCGCTCGAACTGGCGGGACGCGACATCTACATCCGCGAGGGCTGCTACCTGTGCCACTCGCAGATGATCCGTCCCTTCCGCTGGGAGACGGAGCGGTTCGGCGAGTACTCCAAGCCCGGCGAGTTCGTGTACGACCATCCGTTCCAGTGGGGGTCGCGGCGCATCGGACCCGACCTGGCGCGCGAGGGCGGCAAGTATCCCGACCTCTGGCACGTGCGCCATATGCAGGATCCGCGCTCGATCACACCCCGCTCGATCATGCCACCCTACGCCTTCCTGCTCACCGACGATCTCGACTTCGCGTCGATCCAGCACAAGGTGGACGCGATGGCGATGCTCGGCGTGCCGTACGGGAACGCGGTGATCGCGGGGAACGCGCCCAGGATGGCGCGGGCCCAGGCCGCGCTGATCGCGGATACGGTCGCGCAGCAGGGCGGACCGAAGAACCTCCAGGCCAAGGAGATCATCGCCCTCGTCGCCTATCTGCAGCGGCTCGGATGGGACGCCACGCACGTCTCGGCGCCCACGCCGGTGCCCGCAGGGGCGGCCACCACCGGAGCGAACGTCGCGCCGGCGACGGCGAAGGGCGGCGGCGCCCCATGAAGTCACTCTCCGACGTCGTGGCCGGTGCCGGGCTGCACATCTACGCCGACATCGCCCTCATTCTGTTCCTCGCGGCGTTCGTCGCCATTCTCGCGCGAGTGATGTTCACCAAGCGCTCCCACTGGGACCACGAACTGAACCTCCCGTTGGAAAACGACGCCGACACCCCCAACACGCCATCCGACCGCGGACACGGACATGACGACCAACCGTAACGATCAGGATCGCCTGCTCGAACACAACTACGACGGCATCCAGGAGTACGACAACCCGATGCCGCGCTGGTGGGTCTGGATCTTCTGGGCCACGATCGTGTTCGCGATCGTGTACGGCCTCGACCCGTGGCACCTGCTGCGCGGCCCGGGGCGAATTGCCGACTACAACGCCTCGGTGGCGGCGGCGGCCAAGTTGTACCCGGCGCCGGCGGCGGGTGGCAACGCCGCCACGCTCGCCGCGCTGGGCAAGAACCCGCAGGCGCTGGCCGCCGGCAAGCAGACGTTCGTCACGACCTGCGCGCCCTGCCACCGCCCCGACGGCGGCGGTGTCATCGGCCCGAATCTCACCGATGACTACTGGATCCACGGCGGCGCGCTCACCGACATCCACACCACGATCACCGACGGCGTGCTCGACAAGGGCATGCCCAACTGGGGCAAGTTCCTCAAGCCCTCGCAGATCGATGACGTGACCGTCTACGTGTACTACGGACTGCACGGCACCAACCCGCCGAATCCCAAGGCGCCGCAGGGCGTCGAGGTCGCGCGCCCCGAATGACCGCCCCCGCCCCCGCCCCCGACGGACGCGTCCTTCCGACGCTGAACGAGGACGGCTCCCGCCGTTGGATCCGCCCCAAGCCGTCCCCTGGAAAGTTCTGGCACCGCCGGCGGGTGGTGGCGTACGTGCTGATGTTCGTCTTCTTCATCATTCCCTACCTCCGGATGAACGGGAAGCCGCTCGTCCTGCTCGACCTGCCGCGCCGGCAGTTCACGCTCTTCGGCACGACGTTCCTGCCCACCGACACGCTGCTGCTGATGTTCCTGCTGTTCAGCATCATCATCTCGGTCTTCCTGCTGACGGCGCTGGCGGGACGCGTGTGGTGCGGCTGGGGATGCCCGCAGACGGTCTACCTGGAGTTCCTCTACCGCCCCATCGAGCGGCTGTTCGAGGGCGGACGCAGCGGCTCATTGCAGATGGACCGCGAGGGCACGCGCGGCCAGCTCCATCCACGCCGCATCGCCAAGTACGCCGTCTACCTGGTGCTGTCGCTCTTCCTGGCGCACACCTTCCTGGCCTATTTCGTGGGCATCGACCGGCTGGTGGAGTGGGTCCGGCAGTCGCCGTTCGAACATCCGACGTCGTTCGCCGTCATGGCAATCACGACGTTCGGCATCATGGCCGACTTCACCTGGTTCCGGGAGCAGACCTGCCTCGTGGCCTGCCCGTACGGCCGGTGGCAGTCGGTGCTGCTCGACCGCCAGTCGCTCATCGTGGCCTACGACCGCCAGCGCGGCGAACCGCGCGCCAGGGGGAAGGACCGCGCGGGGACCGGCGACTGCATCGATTGCGGCGCCTGCGTCATCACCTGTCCCACGGGCATCGACATCCGCGACGGCCTGCAGATGGAATGCATCCACTGCACGCAGTGCGCCGACGCCTGCGACGCGATCATGGCGCGCGTGGGCAAGCCGCCCGGCCTCATCCGCTACTCCTCGCAGGCGGCGCTCGACGGCGAGAAGGTCCGCCGGCTGCGGCCCCGCGTGGTGCTCTACCCCCTGGCGCTCGCCATCGCCCTCGGCGGATTCGTGTTCACGCTCGGCACCAAGGCGCCGGCGGACGTCACGGTGCTGCGCGGCATGGGCGAACCGTACGTGCTCGAACCCGACGGCCGCGTGGCCAACCAGCTTCGCGTGAAGATCACCAACCGCTCCAACGCGACTCAGGCCTATCGGATCTCAATCGAGGGCGCGGCCGAGGGCGCCCTCATCGCGCCGGACAACCCGATGTCGGTGGACGCCGGCCAGACGAGCATGATGGCACTCTTCATCATGCTGCCGCCGTCCGCCTTCCACGACGGCGCGCGGAACATCACGGTGCGCGTGGCCGACGGCGCGGGGTTCAGCGAAGGCGTGCCCTACCGGCTCGTCGGACCGGAGCACGACGAACACGACGACGCCCCCCATCGCGACGAGGACGGGAAACGATGAAACGCGGAATCGGCTGGCCCATCGGAGTCGTCGCGATCCTCGCCGCCACGGTAGGACTCAACTTCTGGGTATTCCGCGTGGCCAACGACGACCCGTCGTTCGCCATCGAGCCCGACTACTACCAGAAGGCCGTGCACTGGGACAGCACGATGGCGCAGCAGCGCGAGAACCTGGTCCTTGGCTGGCACCTGGCGCCCACGCTGGGCACGTTCACGGCGCGCGACGGCGCCCGCCTGCAGGTGACGCTCACCGACGCGTCGGGTGCGTCGATCGCCGATGCCACGGTCCGGGTCGCCGCGTTCTACAATGCCCGCGCCAACGACATCATCGACACCACGCTCCGCGCCGACTCGTCCGGCTACGTGGCCACGCTGCCCGTGCACCACGGCGGCGTCTGGGAACTGCGCTTCGACGTGATCCGCGGCGCCACGCGATTCACCTCCACCTCCCGCGTGGAGGCCGTGCCCGCGGGCCCAGGCACGTGACCCTGCTCTTCGGCGTGCTCCTCGCCAGCCTGGTGGGGAGCATCCACTGCGCGGCAATGTGCGGCGGGTTCGTGTGCGTGTATGCCGGAGCGTCCACCCCGCGCGGACTGGCCAATCTGCCCGCGCATCTGGCGTACAATGGCGGACGGTTGGTGTCGTACGTGACGCTCGGCGTGATCGCCGGTGCCATCGGCGCCCGGGTGGACGACCTGGGCCGCTTCGCCGGCTTCAGCCGCGGCGCCGCCGTACTGGCGGGATCGCTCATGGTCGCATGGGCACTCGGCATCATCGCCGCCACGATGGGCGTGCGCGTGCCCGGGACGCTGGCGCCCGCGTGGGCCAGACGCCGCCTGGGCGCCGCGCTCGTTGCCATGCGCGACCGTCCGCCCGTGGCGCGCGCCGCGGTCACCGGACTGCTCACCACGCTCCTGCCCTGCGGCTGGCTGTACACCTTCGTCGTCACGGCCGGAGGCACCGGCAGCCCGCTCGCCGGCGCCGGCGTGATGCTCGCCTTCTGGCTGGGCACCGTGCCCATTCTCCTGGCACTCGGGCTCGGCGCGCAGCGCCTGCTGGGCCCCGTCGCACGACGGCTGCCCCTGGCCAGTGCCGCGCTGGTGCTCGTGCTCGGCCTGCTCTCCATCGCGGGGCGCGTGCACCCACCGGCCATGCACATGGCCGCGCACGCCGCGCCGTCGGCCGTACCGATGGAACCGGCGCATGTCGTACACTGAGCGCGCCACGTTGACCTTCGGCGCTCCGGCGTCGCCTCGCACGCTCGCGCGCGTCATCTGCACCCACTGCGGCCTCGAGGTGCCGAGCGGGCTCGTGGAGCACGGCGCCGAACGACAGTTCTGTTGCACCGGGTGCCGGACCGCGTTCGCCATTCTCCACGAGCACGGCCTCGACCAGTACTATCGGATGGGGGAGCGGCGCGAAGAGGCGGTGACGCCGACCGGGCGAACGTACGAGGAGTTCGACCACACCGCCTTCCAGACGCTGTACGTGCGGCCCCGCCCCGATGGACTCGCCCAGGTGGATCTGTACCTCGAGGGCGTACACTGCGCGTCGTGCGTCTGGCTGGTGGAGCGCGTCCCGCTGGTGATGCCCGGCGTGGCTGCCGCCGAGTTGGAAATCCGGCGATCGCTGGCCCGCGTGATCTGGGATCCCGCCGCCGTGCCGCTGTCGCGCGTGGCGCGCATGCTCGACTCGCTCGGCTACCCGCCGCACCCGTTTCGCGGCGTGCAGCGCGACGCGATCCGCCGGCGCGAGGATCGCGCGATGCTCGTGCGCATCGGCGTGGCGGGCGCGATCGCCGGCAACATCATGCTCGCCGCCTTCGCGCTATACGCGGGTTGGCTGGGCGGCATGGAGCACGAGTGGCAGCTCTTCTTCCGCTGGGTGAGCTTCCTGCTGGTCACCCCGGCGCTGCTCTGGCCCGGCCGCGTGTTCTTCTCGGGCGCCTGGGCGGCGCTGCGCACGCGGACCCTGCACATGGACGTGCCAGTCGCCCTGGGCCTCGCCGTGGGATACCTGCAGGGCGCCGTGAACACCGTGCGCGACTCGGGCCCGATCTACTTCGACGGACTCGCGCTGCTGATCTTCCTGCTGCTCGTGGGTCGCTATCTGCAGCAGCGCGGGCAACGGGCGGCCGCCGACGGCGCCGAACTCCTGTACTCGCTCACGCCCTCCACGGCGCGGGTGGCCGATGCGGACGGAAGCATCCACGAGTTGCCGTCGGAAGCGCTGCTGCCCGGGATGATCCTCGAGGTGCGCCCCGGCGAGACGCTGGCGGCCGACGGGGTGGTCACGCGCGGCCGTTCGCGGCTCAACACGGCGCTGCTTACCGGCGAGTCGCACCCGGTTTCGGCGGCTGAAGGCAGCGAGGTGTTCGCCGGCACGGTGAATCTCTCGTCGCCGCTGCGCGTGCGCGTGGAGCAGGCCGGCGAGTCGAGCCGCGTGGCGAAGATCCTGATGCAAGTGGAGGAGAGCGCACGGCGGAAGGCACCGGTCGTGCAGACCGCCAACCGGATGGCAGCCTGGTTCGTGGCCGCGGTGCTCCTGCTCGCCGCGATCACGTTCGTGATCTGGCGGATCGTGGACCCGGCGCGAGCGGTGGACAACGCCATCTCGCTGCTCATCGTCACCTGCCCCTGCGCGCTGGCACTGTCCACCCCGCTCGCCGTTTCGATGGCCATCGGGCGGGCGGCGCGGGCGGGCATTTTCATCAAGGGGGGCGATGTGGTGGAGGCGCTCGCCCACCCGGGCCTGCTCTTCCTCGACAAGACGGGCACCGTCACCGAGGGGCGCACGGGGCTCGTGCAGTGGACGGGAGCCGACGGGGTCCGCCCACTGGTGTTGTCGCTGGAGGCCGATTCGACGCACCCGATCGCCGCCGGATTCCGTGCCGCCTGGCCCGAGGTGGCCACGCCCTTAGCCGCAGACACCGAGCACGTGGTGGGCGGCGGTGTGCGGGGACGGGTGGACGGCCACGACGTGGTGGTGGGATCGCCTCGGTTCGTCCTGGCGGAGGCGGCGCCTCCCGAGTCGGCCCCGGCACCGGCCATGGATGCCGGCCTCACCCCGGTGCTGGTGGCGGTGGACGGGCGCGTGGTGGCCGCCGCGGGGCTCGGCGATCCGGTGCGCGCCGATGCACCCGATGCCGTGCGCGCGTTGCGCGCCCGCGGCTGGGAGGTGCGGGTGCTGTCGGGCGACGCACCGGCGGTGGTGCACGCGATCGCCGGCGTGCTCGGGCTGCCCGAAGGGGAGTCCGTGGGCGCCGCCACCCCCGAGGACAAGCGGCGCGTGGTGGAGACGGCGCGAGACGGGCGGCCCGTGGTCATGGTCGGCGACGGGGTGAACGATGCGGCGGCCATGGCGGCCGCGTCGGTGGGTGTGGGCGTGCACGGGGGCGCGGAGGCGTGCCTGGCGACGGCGGACGTGTATCTGACGCGCCCGGGGCTGGCGTCCCTGGTGCAGCTGATGCGGGGGGCGGGACGGACGATGGGCGTGATCCGTCGCAATCTCGCCTTCTCGCTGGTCTACAATCTGGTGGGCGCCGGGCTCGCGATGAGTGGCGCCATCAATCCCCTCGTGGCAGCGTTGATGATGCCAGCCAGTTCGCTTACCGTGGTGATCAGCTCCTGGAGGGCCCGGACCTTCGACGGAGGCCTGTGATGGGTGTGCTCTACATTGTCGTGCCGTTGGCGCTGCTCGTCGTGGGGGCGGCTGTCGCGGCATTCGTGTGGGCCGCCAACCGGGGACAGTTCGACGATCTCGACACCCCTGCGGTGCGCATGCTCCACGACGACGAGGAACGCAAGCCGCCCACGGCTCCCTGACCCCCCATGGGTACCCTGAGTGACAGCGGCAAGGCGCCCTACACAGATTCAGGAGTTTCCCGACACATGGACGTCGGGTGGCAGATAGGTTCACCCGCGAAAGTCAGCGGGCAGCGTCGGGCCGCACCTCTTCGAGTGATCCCGACGGTGCGTGAGGCGTCGAGCGATTCGGCGCGTGCAATTTCATTCCGGATCCGACCGATGAGATTTCGCATGGAAGGAGCGATACGGCTTTGACCGCCCCGACAACGGAGACAGACAACGACGGTACGTCGTGGGAAGCCGGCTTCAGCGAATACCTGCTGGGCGGCATCGTCGTGCTGATGGTGGTGGCGGCCGCGCTGATCGGCTTCCTGTATCTCCTGCCCCCCGAACGCCTGCAACTCGCGGAACTGCAGCCTGCGTTCGTCGTGGCACCCGTGGCCCAGTTTCCCATAGGGGCCAGCCGGATGGTGGACTGGGGAGAGCAGGTCATTCTCGTCGTGCGAACCGGCGAACAGTCGTACGCGGGCCTGCAGGGCGCGTCGCCGGCCGACGGCTGCATTTTGAACTGGGATCAGACCGCGCTGCGCGTGCTTTCCCCGTGCAGCTACATCGTGTACGACCTCCAGGGCAACGTGGTGCGCGGGCTGACGACCGTGCCGCTGCAGCGCTTCCCGGTGTTCGTACGCGATTCCGTGGTCTATGTGGGGAGGCCATAACATGCTCGGACGTGCATGGACGGCGAGCACGGCGTGGGGGCGGCGTTTCTGGGAGGACCTGAAGGCCAGCACCGACGCCAGTCTGCTCGCCATGCTGCGGTTCGTCGGGCTGCTCTACGGGCGCATCGACACCCGGCTGCCCATCGATCAGGCACTGAAGAAATCGCTGAACCACCGGCTCTCGCGGTACGCGGGGTGGCGGCAGGCCTTCGGCGGCATCACCTATCTGCTGTTCATGGTACTCGTGGTCACGGGCGTGCTGCTCTCGTTCTACTATCGCCCGTCCGCCGAAGAGGCGTACCAGAGCATCCAGCACGTGGTGTCGGGCGTGACGATGGGGTGGCTGATCCGGGACGCGCACGTCTGGGGCGCCAACCTCATCGTGATCGCGGCCCTGGTGCACATGGGACGCGTCTTCTTCGACGCGTCGTACAAGCCGCCGCGCGAGACCAACTGGCTGGTCGGACTGCTGCTGCTGTTCGTGATCTTCGCCTTCGGCGCCACGGGCTATCTGCTCCCCTGGGATCAGTGGTCGTACTGGACGGTGACGGAGGGGTTGAGCGTGCTCGGCCACGTGCCGCTGGTGGGTGGCGCCCTCGTCGAGCTCCTCCGGGGCGACCCGCTCGTGTCGGGGGCCACGCTGAGCCGCTTCTTCGCCCTGCATGTGATCGTGCTGCCCTGGCTCGCGCTCGCGCTGCTGATGCTGCATTTCACGCTGGTGCGCAAGCACGGCATCGCCCCGCCGCGCTCCGTAGCGGCCGAAGACGTGGGCGCCAATGATGAAACGGGCGTGCCCTTCTTCCCGCACCACTTCCTCCGGTCGCTGATCGTCGGCGTGATGGTGCTGACGCTCGTGATCACCGCGGCGGCGTTGTATCCGCGCGAGGTGGCCGCGCCCGCCAATCCGGCGCAAGTGCCGGAGTCGCTGCGCTCCACATGGATCGTGGCCGACGTCTCGCGCGCGCTCTTCTACTACCTGGGTGGCTGGGGGTTTGCCGGGTTCGTGCTGCTCGGCGGCGTGATGGTGCTGCTGCCGCTCTTCGACCGCTCGCCGGAACGCCGGCTGAGAAAGCGCCCCATCGTGGCCAGCCTCGGGGTGATCTTCTTCCTCGGCTTCGCCATTGCCTGGGTCGCGGGATGGCAGTTGCGGTCGGTGCCGGTGGCGACGTCCGGCGAACTGACGCCGGTGACCCAGCCGCTGACGCCCCCCGGACCCACGCTCCCCCGATTCACCCCATTGCCGCAGAACACACCGAGCACCAGGGGCCCCCGATGAGACGCGCCGTGATCAGGATCGCACTGAGCCTCGCCGCGCTCGCCGCCGTACCCACCGCCGCCCGGACCCAGGTGCCCAACGCCCCGGGCGGCACGACGGGCGTGGACTCGACCAACGGGTGCCTGGCCTGCCACGCCGCGCAGCGCGAAGCCGCCACCATCGGCGTGCACTCCCAGCACGGCATTCGCTGCGTGGACTGCCACGGCGGGAACGCCGATGTCCGGACGCTGCCTGGGGCCCACCAGGGGCACTACATCGGCACGCCGAACAAGCTGCAGACGGCGCAGTTGTGCGGCTCCTGCCACTCGGACCCCAACAAGATGCGCGAGTACGGGCTGCCGACCGGGCAGTTGTCGCAGTTCCGGACGAGCAAGCACGGCCAGTTGCTGTTCGGGGAGCACAACACCGACGCGCCCACCTGCACCGACTGCCACGGCACGCACGTCATCTATCCGCCGTACGATGCGCGAAGCCGCGTCTACCCGACCAACATTCCGGCCACCTGCGCGCGCTGCCATGCAGACACCAAGCTGATGGCGAAGTACCACCTGCGCACCGACCAACTCGATCAGTTCAAGAACAGCGCGCACGGGGTGGCGCTCTTCCAGAAGCAGAACTTCGCGGCCCCCACGTGCATCGCCTGCCACGGCGCCCACTCGGCGCTGCCGCCCACGGGCACCGAAGTGGCGAGCGTGTGCGGGCAGTGTCACGCTCTGGTGGACCAGGCGTTCGAGGACGGGCCGCACGGCACCGCGGCCAAGCGCGGCAAGCTGCGCGGCTGCCTAGGCTGCCACCAGAACCACAGCACGGAGCGCGTCGCCATCGACAAGATCGGTGCGACGTGCGATCAGTGCCACGCGTCGGATACCCGGCTGCACCAGATGGGCGTGGACCTCCAGCGCAGCGTCACCCAGGCCAGCCTGGACATCGCATCGGCACGGAGCGCCGTGGACGAGATGGCCCGCGCCGGCCGGCAGGTGGGCTACTACCGGTTCCGCTACCAGTCCGCCCTCACCTACTACAAGCAGATCGCGCAGGCCCAACACAGTCTGGACCTCGAGCGGGTGAACGCTCTCGCCCGCAAAGTGAGTTCGGTATCGGTGGATCTGAACGACGCGGCGAGCACCGCGCGCGACGACCGGTGGGAGCACAAGTTGCTGATGGTGCCGGTGTGGTTCCTGTCGCTCTCGGCCGTCGTGCTGGCGTGGATGGCCCTGCGGGCGCTCCGCAAATCGGGTGACGCCCGCCGGGACGGGTAGGGCCATGTCACCCGCCGTCCGCCGGCGCATCTCGCGACTCGCGCGCATTCTCATTCCCGTCGGCATCCTGACGATCATTCTCGTGACCGTGGGCACGGTCACGTTCGTGCAGGTCTCGAGCCAGCCCTGGTTCTGCGGCAGCTGCCATATCATGAAGCCGTACTACGAGTCCTGGAAGACCTCCACGCACCGCAACGTGGCGTGCATCAAGTGCCACATCGCGCCGGGCGTGAAGGCCGAGGCGATGAAGAAGTTCCAGGCCGCGAACATGGTGGTGAAAGACTTTACCGGCGCCACCAAGACCCGCCCGTGGGCCGAGATCGAGGATGCGTCGTGCCTGCGCTCGGGCTGCCACACCGACCGCCTGATCGAAGGACGAGTCGACTTCAAGGGCGTGCACTTCGACCATACCAAGCACCTGGGCGAGGTCCGCGAAGGGATGCAGCTGCACTGCACGAGCTGCCACTCGCAGATCGTGCAGGGCACGCACATCGCGGTCACCGAAGGCACCTGCTTCCTGTGCCACTTCAAGGGTCGCCCGCCGGGCCAGCCGATCGGCGGGTGCATCGGGTGCCACCCGTCGCCGCCCACGGTCACCTCCCCCGAAGGCTACGTCATCGACCACGCGCAGTACGTGAAGGACCGCATCGACTGTCTGTCGTGCCACAACCAGGTGACGCAGGGAACGGGAACGGCAGATCGGGCGCGCTGCGTGAGCTGCCACAACGAGCCCGCCCGACTGGCCCAGTTCGACAACCCGACCATGCTGCACAAGGTGCACGTCTCGACGCACAACATCGCGTGCATCCAGTGCCACACGGCGCTCGACCACCGCATCGTGTCGCTCACGACGTCGGTGGAGCTCGACTGCAAGAGCTGCCACTCGTCGGTGCATAAGGACGTGCAGAAGCTGTACGCCGGCATCGGCGGACACGGCGTCAAGCAGACGCCGAGCCAGATGTACAGCGCCCGCGTGGCCTGCGTGGCCTGCCACAACCAGGCGTCCAAACTGCCTGGCCACGACACGGTGAACGTGGCCAGCGGCGCCTCGTGCATGTCGTGCCACGGCATCAAGTACGCCAACGTGCTGCCCGGCTGGGAACAGCAGATGGAGCGCAAGGTGCAGCTCGTCGGCCCCGTCGTGCGAGCCGCGCAATCGGCCGCCTCGACGATGCCGCTGCGCCAGCGGAACCGGGCCGACAGCCTGCTGGGCATGGCCCAGGACAACCTGGAATTCGTACGCGCCGGCAAGGGCGCCCACAACATCGTGTATGCCGACCAGCTGCTCCGGGCCTCGGTGAGCCTGGTGCGTCAGGCCGTCCGCGACGCGGGCGTGCCCTATCGCGTGCCGGCCGTGGACCTCGGACCGCCGGTGAGCGAGAACCAGTGCCTGCAGTGCCATCTGGGCGTCGAACAGCAGAAGGCGACCTTCGATGGACGGCAGTTCGACCACGCGGCCCACGTGCTGCAGGGCGGTATGCAGTGCAGCACCTGCCACACCCCGTTCGCGCAGCACGGCGGCATCACGCTCCGCTCCGCGGCGAGCTGCGACAACTGCCACCATCCGGCGGTGCAGCCGGTGGCCAACTGCGCGCGTTGCCACGCCGGCCCCGGGGGAGCGCCCACCGATACCTTCCACGTGGCCAAGGGCGACTTCACGCACCAGGCGCACATCGCCGCGAACCTCGAGTGCACAGCGTGCCACACGGCGCCCGTGATGAGCGCCAAGACGCTGGACTGCGACAACTGCCACGAGCAGCATCACCAGCCGCAGACGGCCTGTCTGAGCTGTCACCGGGGCGGCGCGCTCGCCAAGCACAAGGTGACGGACCACGTGGCGTGCAGTTCGTGTCACAAAACCGTGCCGAACCTGAACCACTGGAGCCGCCCGATCTGTACGGCCTGTCACGCGACGCGCACCAACCACTATCCGAAGCGGGCGTGCGAAACCTGCCACCGGGTGCCGGCCATGGGCTCGGTGCGGGCGGCCACACCAACGCCGGGCAAGGGACGCTGAGCCCCACCGGGATCTGACACGGGCGGGTGGACGGCGGAGCATCGGACGCCGCCGCCAGCCGCCCGGGCAGCGGGGCCGCTCGATGGCGGCAGGAGAGCACGCGCAGTGAGTCAGCCGGACGTCGTTCTCATCCACCCGCCGAGCATCTTCGATTTTCGCGATCGGACGATCTTCTATGGCCCCATCAGCGACGTCATTCCGTCGTCGCCGATCTTCGAGATGTACCCGATGGGGTTCGTGACGCTGGCGGCGTATCTGCGCCGGCATGGGTACCGCACGCAGATCGTGAACCTGGCGCTCCGGATGATGCGGAGCCGGCGGTTCGACGTCGAGCGCTTCCTGTCCCGGTTCCGCCCCACGCTGTTCGGCATCGACCTCCACTGGCTACCGCACGCCCAGGGCGGCCCCGAGATCGCGAAGCTGCTCAAGCGCCTGCACCCCGACATCCCGATCGTCTTCGGAGGCATCTCCGCCAGCTACTACCACGAGGAGCTGATTCAGGACCCGGCCGTGGACTTCGTGCTGCGCGGCAGCGTGACCGAACCCTGCCTGCTGGCGCTGGTGCGCGAGTTGGAGGGCGAGCGGCGCTTTGAGCGCGTGCCCAACCTGACCTGGAAGGACCACGGGCAGGTGCGCGTGAATCCGACCTCGTTCGCCCCGACCACGCTCGACCCCTACGACCTCGATGCCGGCATGGTCATCGGGTCGGTGGTCGGTCACCTGGATTTCTGGACGAGCATTCCCTTCCATGCCTGGTGGCGGCACCCGATCACGGCCGTACTCACCGTGCGCGGGTGCGCACGCGGGTGCGTGACCTGTGGGGCGTCGAACGGCGCCTTCAAGCGCTTCATGCAGGCACACCACCCCCTGCTCCGCGGCCCGGAAGCGATCGCGTCGCAGATCCGTCAGTTCGCCTCGTTCACCCGCGCCCCGGTCTTCCTGGTGGGGGACATCAACGACGGCGGGGCGGAGTACGCCCACGCCGTGGTCGAGGCGATCGGCCGCCGTCCAGTGTCCAACCGCATCATCTTCGAATTCTTCGAGCCGCCGCCGGTCGATCTGCTGCAGCGCATCGACGACCGGATTCCCCATTGGGGCGCCGAACTCTCTCCCGAGAGCCACGATGAGGCGATCCGCGCACGCCTCGGCAAGGCCGACTACACGAATGCCGAGCTCGAAGCGGGGATCGCCCGCATGCTGGCGCTCCGGTGCGAGAACCTGGACATGTTCTTCATGATCGGCCTTCCCGGTCAGACCTACGACAACGTGATGGAGATGACCGGCGCCATCGAGGGACTCTTCCAGCGCTTCGATCGGCGCCTCTCGGCGTTCATCACACCCATGGGGCCGTTCATCGATCCCGGCAGCGAGGGGTTCGAGCACGCCGAGGCGCAGGGCTACCGGCTGCGCGCCCACACCCTGGCCGAGCACCGGGCGCTGCTGGAGAACGGGCGGGATTGGGAGTCGTTCCTGAACTACTCCACCGACGCCATGTCGCGCGCGGCGATCGTGGACGCGACGTACGACGGCGCCGAGCGATTGAACGCGCTCAAGCAGCAGTATGGACGCATCGACGCCGCCCAGGCCAGCGCCGTGGCAGCCCGAATGCAGGGGGCGCGCGACCTGCGCCGCCGCTTCGCCGAGGCGGGCGGGCGGGCCCTCGACCCGGCGTTGCACCACGAGTTGCTCGGCGACGTCCGCAGCTATTCCGAAAGCACCGTGAACGCGAAGGCCGAACTGTTTCCGCCCGGTGCTTTTCTCAGGAGCTTCCGCCTGGGGGGCATTCTCCGCCTTCTCGCCCGCGAAGTGGGGTTGAAGGTCCGGCGCCCGAGGCCGTCGCCCGCAGGGCCCGACGACTGATCGGCTACGGCCGGCGGCCGAGGATCTTGGCCTGGACTTCGGCCGGCGACATCTGCAGATGGCAGGGCGCGCACTCGCGACTGGGTTGGTGATCGCGCCGGTCCACGTGGCAGCTCACGCAAAAAGTCCGGTCGCCCGTGAGGAGCGCCAGCGTCTGCGTAGCATGGCACTCCGCGCACGTCAGATGGTCGGCGGCCTTGTGCTCGGCGAGCAGCGTCGGGCCGTGGCACGCCGTGCAATCCCGCGCGTCGCGGTGGTGCGACTCGTGGCAGCTGGTGCACGCGGCGACGGTCGTCATCGCCGTGGGCGACGTGTGACAGCTCGTGCACTGCACCGCGGCGTGGACGTCGTGCCGGAACGCGACCACACGCGTGGTCGGCGCGCCGGCCGGTTGGAGGTGCAGCGGCAGCGTCACCGGAATGGCGCGGCCCGTGAGGGCATCCCGCGCGTGGCACGTCGCGCACGCCAGGGTGGACGTGACGTGATGACACGCGTTGCAGGTGGCCGCGGTGACGGTGGTCTTGCCGTGCCGTGCATCCACCGCCCGCGTGGGCGCCGTGAAGTAATCGGCCGAACTGTGGCACCGGGCGCAGGCGATGCCGGCGCTCACCACGTGGTCCCGATGGTCAAACGTCTGGCCGAACACCGTGTCGCGCACCGCCTCGATTCCGTAGTGGCAGTAGGCGCACGACGTGGTCGCGGGATCGGGGCCGAGCGCCGGAGGTGGCGGGGGCGTCATGCCGGCGGCGCGGTACGCCGCCCCGATCTTCCGGGTGGCCGAGCGCAGCAGCGCGTCGGCGCCCGAGACGTTGTGGAGGCCGCCGCCATTGCGCACCAGCGCGAGGTCGGCGACCGCGGCGCGCAACTGCGCCTGCGCGCCCGCTCGCCCCGAAAGGGTACCGTTGGCATTCGCCGCGGCGACGTACGCGGCCACGGCCCGGAGCCGCCACCCCAACCCTTCGGCCCACCGCGGCAGCATCTTGTCGAAGCGCGTACCGTGGCAGGTCTCGCAGGCACGCCCGATCGCCGCCAGGCGCGGGGCGGCCGACGGGGCGGCGAGCGCCGCATCGGTGTGACAGGCGCGGCATTCGACGCGCGCCAGGAACATGCGGTCGGCCTGGACCGTGGCGTCCGTGCCCTCGTACAGCGTCTGCACCGCCTGGTGTGCATCGGCGTGGCAGGTGACGCAACGGGCGGCCTTCTGCTGCGCCGTGCCCACCATCGTCGCGTGCACGGCGGCATGACAGCTCGTACAATCAAGCCGACCACTGTCGGCGTGTGGCGCCGCCCGCGGCGGCGCCGGTTGCTGGCGGTTCGGCGTCCAGCCGACGAGGGTCGCCATGGCCAACCCGGCCAGGATTCCCGCGACGATCCGGCGCCGGCCGTCAGTCATGACGTCAACTCACCAGGGCGTAGATCACGAGCAATACGAGGAACACCCCCACGGCCAGGGCCGCGAAGCCGAGCCCCATGGACCAGAGATACGCCGCGCGCGACGGCTCCGGCGCTTCCAGCTTTGCCAGGCTGCCGGCCTTCACTTCGCGCTCGTACTCCAGCGGGTGTTCCTCTTCGAAGTACTCGCTTCGCGCCCGCCCCGTGAAGATCACGAGGTCGATGGGGAACTTCCCGGGCCGCAGATGGACGTTGAAGAAGTGAATCGTGAAGATGAAGCCGAGCGCGAGCAGCGCCTCGTCCCCGTGGACGATCGTGGCCACGTTGAACATCCACCCCGGCAGGAAGCGGGCGAAGAAGGTCGGGAACCAGAGCAGCAGTCCTGAACCGCCGATGATCGCCACCCCCCAGAACACCGCCCAGTAGTCGAACTTTTCCATGTAGCTGAAGCGATCGAACTTGGGCTGGGGGCCCAGGCCGAGGAACCACTTGAACATGCCGATGACGTCGCGGACGTCCTTCGGCTGCGGGACCATGCTCCGCGGCCCCCAGAAGATCGACAACTTGTTGTCGGTCTTGATCAGCTTGCGCACCACCGACACGAGGTGGATGAAGAAGTACCCGAACGTGATCGCGGCACACACCCGGTGGATGAACGCGGCCGACGCGGGACCACCCATCGCCTTCATCAGCGGGGCGGCCCAGCCGGCGTAGGCAAAGCGCAGCGGCACGCCGGTGATGACGAGTCCGAGGAACGAGATGATGACCAGCGCATGCGTCGTGCGCTCGATGGGACCGAAGCGCGTGATGTACGGGCCCGTGCCCTGGTCCGAAACGGCCATGGGCTTCTTCATGGTTGATCCTCCCGCTTCCCCGGCGCCGAAGGGCCGGGCGGATGCGCGTCGTGGTTGGTGCGGCCGCGCAGCCGATCGACGATGAGCCGCCCGAGCCACAACAGCGTGTGCGCACCGAAGAACACGAAGACGCTCACCAGCAGCGTGGTCATGAGCAGCCAGGTCCAGAACAGCACCGGGAACATGGCACGGTTCTTGGGATCGCCGTGGGGCTGATACCTGACGAAGTTCGCGTTGGCGGTGGGATGGCACGCGCCGCACGTGGCCACCAGGTTCGCCGGGTTGGTCGACGACTTGGGATCGGTCATCGGCAGCATCGCGTGCGCCGTGTGACAGTCACTGCACTTGGCGGTGAGCCCGAAGCCGAGTTCGGTCACCTGGCCGTGGTAGGTCTCGAAATAGGTCTCGTATTCGTGCTCGTGGCACGAACCGCACTCCTTGACGACCCCCCGGAACCAGATGGGATCCGACGCCGAGACGAGTTGGTGCGCCGGATGGCAGTCCACGCACACCGGCGCCGAATGGCCGGTGGGCGTCTTGGCCCCCGTGCGCGCCGCCTTGCCGTGCGACGACTGGTTGAACGTCTCGAGGACGCCGGCGTGGCACTTGCCGCAGGTCTCGGAGATGTTGTTGCGGTTGATCGTGGACTGCGCCGAATCCGGCGGCAGGATGAGGTGCGCGCCGTGGCAGTCGTTGCACGTGGCCGACACCACCAGCCCGGCTTTGGACATGGCCGTTCCGTGCACCGTCTTGTAGTAGGCGCTGACCGCGGTACGCGCCGCCGTGTCCTTCGGCTGATTGAAGTAGGTGCCGATGATCTTCGGGTTCGCATGGCAGCTGCCGCACAGACCGGCCACGTTCAACGGATACGTGGGTGAGCGCGGATTGTCCGCGCCCAGCACGTGGTGCTTGCCGTGGCAGGTGGTGCAGGTGGGGGCGTTACCGCGGGTCACCGCGTCGGGCGCGTGAATCGACTTCGCCCAGTCATCCCCTTCCTTCTGGTGGCAGGTCTGGCACGGCACGGCGATTACCGTCGTGACGCGATGGGGATAGCCGTTCGCGAAGTCCGGGTGGCAGCGGGTGCAGCTCAGCCCGGCGTGCTTCGAGTCCTTCAGCAGGGAGTCGGGGACGAACAACACCGAGTCGGGCCCGATCGTCCCACCCTTTCCGACCAGAAATGCGCGGTTCGAATGGCAGTTGCGACACTCGACCGTGCCGCTCCCCTGCTGGGCATGTACCGGCGCCGCGAGCACCGTGCCAAGAGCCACGAGGCCGAACACCGCCGCCAGCATGGTCGTGAGCACTGCGCGCCCGGGCATGTCACGAGGATCCCCGCGGCTCGTTCCGGGCCCATCCTCCGATTGCAGTCGTTTCAAGGCTACCTGTCCGCTGTACGTTCGCGTGTGCGTTCGAATCGGATGTCGGACTTCACGCCCCATGCCGCGGGGCCGGCCGCCATGCGGCTACGCGGAAAGAAACGGGTGGCGCCGCAGCGCAACTAGCGGAGATGTCCTGAGGCGTCGTAGGGGATTCGCTGGCCGACGATCCCGGTGGCCGAACCGCCAGCGCCCCCCCCCACCGGCCGCCCACCGGACGCCCATGCCCAGGCGCCCGGACGAACCGGCCCCGCCGACGCCCGGCAAAGTCCCCACGAATTATCAGGTTTCGGCTGATGCGGCCCCCTGCCCCCGAATGGAAATTTGGTTTCACCCCCAACGAAGGCCGAAGGTGAATCCCATGCCGCGAATCAAACGCCATCGGACCGTTGCCCCAGCAACGTCGATCCCATTGCAACCCCAGCATCCGGACATCCTCGACCAGTATCTCCTCGAGGTGAACCGCTACCCATTGCTCACGGCGGCCGAGGAGCTGACGCTGGCGCGCCGCATCCAGGCCGGCGACGACGCGGCGCTCGACGATCTCGTGCAACGCAACCTGCGCTTCGTGATCTCCGTCGCCAAGAAGTTCCGCAACCGCGGCCTGTCGCTGCTCGACCTGATCGAGGAGGGCAACATCGGGTTGATGACGGCGGCGCGCCGGTTCGATCCGGATCGCGGGGTCAAGTTCATCTCGTACGCCGTCTGGTGGGTGCGCCAGGCCATTCTCGCCGCGCTTGCCCGACAGGGGCGCACCGTGCGCCTGCCGCTCAACCGCACCGGCGACCTGTCGCGCGTGGTGAAGACGTCGGCGTCGCTGCGCCAGGAACTCGACCGCGAGCCCACCGAGGAAGAGCTGGCGCACGTCACCGGGCTCTCGCAGCTCGTGGTGCGCTCGCTGGTGGGAGTGAATCGCAACGAGCTGCGCCTCGACGCCCCCATGAGCCGCGAGGGCGACCGCGCCCTGATGGAGCAGTTCGTCCACGCCCAGGCGCCGGATATCGAGGAGGAGGCTGCCCGGCGCATGCTGCGCGCCGACCTCGAGACGGCCATGCAGGCCCTGTCCCCGCGCCATCAGCGGGTGCTACGGCTCTACTTCGGCTTCGACGATGGTCGGGAGCGCACGCTGGAGGAGATCGGCGAACTGTTCGGCGTCACCCGCGAGCGCATTCGCCAACTTCGCGACCGGGCCCTCAAGCACCTGCACGACGGGCGCGCGGGGCGGACGTTGGCGACCTACGTCGGGTGAAGTCGGGTCAAGGCGGTGAGGCGGTGAGGCGGTGAGGCGGTGAGGCGGTGAGGGCGGGACGGACCCACCGCTTCAGGCGTCGGGGGCCGGCCTGTCAGGGAATCCCCGTCATTTTGCGCAGAAAATTCCGATTGATCCCCTCCCTCTACCCATTACCGTTCGTGCAGCGCTGGAGGGGGTCGCGGCCGGCGTGGTAGGTGGGTTCCGCGGCCCCCCGATCGCCCGCAAACACCGTGCTGAAATTCTTGAGACGTCGGCGGCAAATCCCGAGCGCTTCGAGCATCCGGTTCACCTGCCCGGATGACTGCCCGCTCGCATCCTGTCCCATTGGCTTCTGTGCGCTCGTGATCGGCCTGACCTGCCACGCCGACGAGGCGCGGCGGCTGCGCACCCTGGGAGTGTTCGAGGGCGCGCGCGTCGGGATCGTGGACACGCGGAGCGGCATCCTCCTCGACGTGCGGGGCTCGCGTCTGGCCCTCGACGTTTCGGTGGCACGGACGATTCGCGTGCGCCCGCTCGCCGCATGACCGCGGGCGCCGAACTGGCGGGCATGGCCGGAATGGCCGAGCCCGCCGCACGCCCCCTCCGGGTGGCGCTGGTCGGCAATCCCAACTGCGGCAAGAGCACCCTCTTCAACGCCCTCACGGGGCGCCGTCAGCGGGTGGCCAACTTCCCGGGTGTCACCGTGGAACGGGCCGAGGGCGAATATCGCGGTGACGCCGGTTCGGTGTCGGTGATCGACCTGCCCGGCACCTACAGTCTGTCGCCCGAGTCCCCCGACGAAGCCATCGCGCTCGACGTACTGCAGGGGCGCGCCGAGGGGGTCCCGCCGCTGGACGTGATCGTGATCGTCGTCGACGCGGAGAACCTGGAGCGCAACCTCTATCTCGCCACCGAACTGCTGGAACTCGGCCGCCCCACCGTGATCGCGCTCAATCGCGTGGATCGGCTGGAGCGGGCCGGCGTGAAGATCGACGTGGTGGAGTTGATCCACGAGTTGGGCGCGGTGGTCATACCGGTGGTGGCGACACGCGGCGAGGGGGTGGACCGGCTGCGCCACGCCATCGACCGCGCCGCCTCGCTGCCCCGAACGACCCTCCGGCTGGCCGACGACGACGAGACCGGAGACGCCGATCACGCCGCCCACCGGCGCTATCGCTGGATCTCGCACGTCATCGACCGCACGGTCACCCGAACGGGGCCGCGCGCCAGGTCGCTCAGCGATCGCGTGGACACGGTAGTCCTGCACCGCGCGTGGGGGCCGATCATCTTTCTGGGCCTGATGCTCGTGGTGTTCCAGGCCATGTTCAGCTGGGCGCAGCCGCTGGCGAACGGCATTCAGGCGCTGGTGGCCCTCACCGGCGCGGGCGTGCGCGCCGTGCTGCCCGCCGGAGAACTGCGCAGTCTCATCGTAGACGGCGCCCTGGGCGGCGTCGGGAGCGTGCTCGTCTTCCTCCCGCAAATCGCCATTCTCTTCCTGTTCATCGGCATTCTGGAGGATTCGGGGTACATGGCGCGGGCGGCGTTCGTGATGGACCGCTACATGCGCCCGCTGGGGCTGCACGGGAAGAGCTTCATCCCGCTCATCTCCGGATACGCCTGCGCGGTGCCGGCCATCATGTCCACGCGCACCATCCAGCAGCCCAAGGAACGGCTGGCGACCATCATGGTGGTGCCGCTCATGAGTTGTTCCGCGCGCCTCCCGGTGTACACGCTGCTCGTCGCCGCGTTCGTCCCTGCGGTGACGGTGGGCGGCCTGTTCAGCCTCCAGGGGCTGACCATGCTGGGCATGTATCTCATGGGCACGGTGGCCGCGCTGGTGGCAGCGGCCGTGTTCCGTCGCACCCTGCTCCGCTCCGAGACGCGCGCCATGATCATCGAGTTGCCGGGGTACTCGGTGCCCAGCGCCCGCGTGCTGCTCAACTCGGTATGGCAGCGGGTGCGGCTGTTCCTCCGCCGCGCCGGCACGGTGATCTTCGCGATCTCGATCCTGCTCTGGGGACTGGCCAGCTATCCGAAGTCGGCCCCGGCCCCCGGCCGGCCCGTGACACAGGAGCAGCAGCTCTCGCAGTCGGCACTGGGCCGGCTGGGCCACGCCATCGAGCCGGCGGTCCGTCCACTCGGCTACGACTGGAAGATCGGCGTCTCGATGATCGCGTCGTTCGCCGCCCGCGAGGTGTTCGTGAGCACGATGGGGACGATCTACGGCGTGGGCCATGACGGCGACGACACCAAGGCACTGGGCCAGCGGCTGCGTGAGGAGCGCGATCCGGCCACCGGAAAGGTCGCCTACTCCCCTCTCATGGCCGTCGGCCTGATGGCGTTCTACGTCTTCGCGCTCATGTGCACCAGCACCGTCACCATGACCCACAAGGAAACCGGCGGCGGTTGGCAGGGCACGCGCTGGGCCGCGCTGCAGTTCGCGTACATGCTGGTGCTGGCCTACGGCGCCGCGTTCGTCATCTACCACGGCGGCCTCGCGCTGGGCTTGGGAGGAATCGCATGACGAACGTCGTCGTCCAGAACGTGCTCGTGGGCGTGGCGCTGCTCGCCGCCGCCGCCTATCTGGCCCGCCGCGCCTGGAAGCGCGCCGTGGCCGCGCGACAGCCGCCGTCCGGACCCTGCGGCCCGAACTGCGGCTGCGGCGAGTAGCTCGCCTACTCGGGGCGCACCACGAGGAGCGCCCGCGGCCCGCCGCGGAGAATCTTATCCGCCACGCTCCCGATCATCAGCCGTCGCATCCCCCGCCCGTGTGTGGTCATCGCCACCACATCCGATCCCTGCGCACTGGCGGTGTCGAGAATCGCCCGGGCCGCCGATGCATCCGTGCGCACCTCGGTCTGGATATCGAGCATCGGATACTGCCCGCGCAACTTCACGGCGAGCGACGACACGTAGTCGGCGGCGCGCTCCACCAATGATGCCGTGGCATCGGTGGCGTATTCTTCAGCCGGCGGATACGCCACCGTGTACTCCATGACCGGCATGAACGCGGGGGTGAACACCGGCTTCACCACCTCAACCAGCAGGACCTGCGCGCCGGTCAGTTCGGCCAGTGCCATGGCATGGGGTACCACCTGTTCGGAGTACCCCGAGCCGTCCACCGGCAGCAGCATCCGGTGGAACACGCCGATCGGATCCAGCACGCCGTCGGGCGCCGCTTCGGGCCGGAGCATCAACACCGGCATCGAAGCGTTGTGAACGATGGCATCCGCCACGCTCCCCATCCACGCGCGGCTGAACCCCGTGCGCCCGTGCGTGGACAACACCAGCAACGGCGCCTTCTGCCCCTGCGCGAACTCGCAGATCACCTGCGCCGGCGGACCGTCCAGGATGACCGTCCGCGGCGTGAGTCCGATCTCGCTGTGGATGCCCTGGGCCGTGCGGTCCAGATAGTCCTGGGCCTCGTCGCGCATCGCCTGCTCCAGCGCCAATTGATCGCCCAGATCGTGGACCATCAACTGGTGGGACCGCACGAGCACGACCTGCGCATCCGCCCGCTCGGCGAGCATGGTGGCCGTCGCGATCGCGTGTTCGGCCAGCGGCGATCCGTCGAGCGGCACTATGATGGTGCGAAACATGGGTCTCTCCCCCGCCCGAGGGCGGCCGTGCGTCACCTCACGACCAGGGCTCGCGGAATTCCCGATCGCGATTGAACACGTAGGTTCTGCCACTCAGCTTGCGGTCGGCCACCGCCCGCGCGACGTCGGTGACCGTGACGATCCCGACCAACGTCCCATCCTCGACCACGAGCACACGATGAATGCCGGCGCGGCTCATCAACTCGGCGGCTTGCTCCACCGAGTCGTCCGGGCGAAGCGCCCACAAGCGCCGCGTCATCACCTCGCGCACCTCGTGCTCCTCCAGCGTGTTCCACTCCGGACCGTCCACCTGTTCCATGCGTTCGGCGACGTCCGCGCCCGCATCCTCCCACAGGTCGGTGAAGAACTCGCCCGAGGGATCGTTCTCCTCGTCGCTGATGCCGGGGATCGGCAACTCGCTCCAGTCGCGCCAGATCGCGTCATCCACGCCTTCGCGCTCCCGCGGCACTCCCGGCGCCGACGCCGCGAAGCCGATCAGATCGGCAGCCGACACGACACCCACGACGCGCTCCCCCGCCAGAACGGGCGCGCCGGTGACGTGGTGACGAGCCAGCAACTCCATGGCGTCACGGAGCGTCGTCAGCGGCGTGACGGAAACGACATCGGTCGTCATGATGTTGCGGAGCTTGAGCATCGAGACCTCCCGCCCCGTGGGGCCGAGTGCGACGGGCGGCAACGCCCGTCGGTGGAGTGAAAGATGCCCATGCGTGCGCGGCGCCTCTGTCGGCGGGAGCCCGAGTCTGTGTAGGGGATTGGCGGCAACGCGCCACGCGGGACCGCAGGCGGCCGTCGACTGCGAACTGCTGGCGGCAAACCGCCTACTGCCTCCTTTCTTGTTTCAATCCCCGGGTTCGGACGGCCGGAACGAGAGATCCCATGCCAACCACAGACAACGCGTGAACGGGAACGCCACGAAGGGCGCCACGACGGCGAGCACGGGCGCCAGGATCTCCAATGCCGTCCACGGTACCGCCGGAAAGGTAGCCACGATGATCACGACCACGCTCCCCATGCTCAGCAGTTCGGCGGCGATGATGTTGAACATGAAGCCGCCGTACCAGTAGTCCTCGTTCTCGCCCCGCTGCAGCGCCAGCGCGCAGGTGGGGCACGCGGGGCGCATGTGGAGCCAGGACTTCAGAATGCCCCGGCCGCCGCAGCGCGGACAGCGGAGCCGCAGCGCGCGGAGGAACGAGATCGAGATGCGATTCTGGAGGGGCATGGAAGCTCTTGGGGAACCGGTCGGATGCAAGTCGCGCGTCTGCGGCCGACAGCCCACGGCGCGCTGCGGACTGCCCACTGCCGACACCAGTTGTCAGTATCCGTTCCCCTGAATTTACGGTAAGATGATGCGATGATGTCCCCCGGCTCGCTCCAGGTCCTCATCGGCGTCGTTCACGTCCTGCTGGCGATCGGCGTCACGACGCATATCGTACTCACCAAGCACGATCCGCGCGCCGCGATCGGGTGGATCGGACTGGTCTGGCTCACGCCGGTGATCGGGTCGGCCATGTACGTCTTCCTCGGCGTGAACCGCATCCGACGCCGCGCCGGCGAATTGCGCCGCGACCGCGTAACGACCGGGGCAACGCCTACCGGGTCGCACGCCCTGCCGCAGGCCGGCGCGGCCCCCGAGGCCATCCCCGAGCTCTTCCGCCCGCTGGCCCAGTTGATCGGCCGCATCACCCGGGCGCCGCTCACCCCGGGCAACTTGGTAGAGGCGCTGGTGGGCGGCGACGAGGGCTACCCCGCGATGCTCGACGCCATCGACGGCGCGCAGCGCACCGTGGCCCTCGCCACCTACATCTTCGACCGCGGCGCCGTGGCCGACCGCTTCGTGGAGGCGCTCGAAGGTGCCGTGAAGCGCGGCGTGGCGGTGCGGGTGCTCGTCGATGGCGTGGGGGCGCGGTACAGCCGGCCGACGATCGTCGCCTCGCTACGCGAGCGCGGCGTCCGGGTGGCCGAGTTCTTGCCCTCCGCCTTCCCGTTCTCGCACCCCTATTTCAACCTGCGCAACCATCGCAAGCTGATGATCGTGGACGGCGTCACGGGATTCTGCGGCGGGTTGAACATCCGCGACGCCTGCATGCTCTCGCTTCATCCCAAGCACGCCACGCAGGACGTGCACTTTCGCTTTCGCGGACCGGTCGTGCGCCAACTCGCGAGCGCCTTCGCCTTCGACTGGCAGTTCGCGGCCCGCGAGGCCCTGGAGGCCGAAACCTGGTTTCCGCCCCTCGACGAGGCCGGCTCGGTACTGGCGCGTGGCATTCCCGACGGGCCGGACGAGGATTTCGAGGCGCTGATCTTCACCTTCCTGGGCGCCATTGCGCAGGCCAGGCGCCACATTCGCATCGTGACGCCCTACTTCCTGCCCGATCCGCCGATCATCGATGCGCTCAAGGTGGCCGCGCTGCGCGGTGTCGTGGTGGAGATCATCCTGCCCGCACGGGGTAACCTGCGCACCGTGCAGTGGGCGCAGACGGCACAGTTGAATCAGGTGTTACGGGGCGGCTGCGAGGTCTTCCTGTCACCGCCGCCCTTCGACCACTCCAAGCTGTTCACCGTCGACGGAGAGTGGTCGCTGATCGGGTCCACGAATTGGGATCCCCGGAGCCTGCGGCTCAACTTCGAATACGCGGTGGAGTGCTACTCCGCCGACCTCGCGTCGCGCCTCGACGCGATGATCGACGCCAAACGCGGCGCAGCGCGGGCCTGCACGCTCGCGGACCTGAACGGGCGCGCGTTCCCCACCAAGGTGCGCGACGGCTTGGTCTGGCTCGCGCAGCCGTACCTATGAGTCGCCCCCAATCGAACGGCCGCGCGACGGGACCGTCCGGGAAGGGTCCGGTGTTCCTGGGACTCGACATCGGCACCAGTGGGGTGAAGGCACTACTCGTCCGTCCCTCCGGCGAAGTGGCCGCCACCGCCACCGTTCCGCTGACCCTCGCCACGCCGCAGCCCGGCTGGGCCGAGCAGGATCCGGCCGCGTGGTGGCACGCGGTGGCGGGCGCCGTACGCGCCGTGCTCGCCGGCGCGCCGGCCGCGTCGGTGGCCGCGGTCGGCATCTCCGGGCAGATGCACTCCTCCGTCTTTCTCGACGCGCACGGTGACGTCATCCGTCCGGCTCTGCTCTGGTGCGACGGACGCACGACGGCGGAGTGCCGGGAGATTACCGAACGCGCCGGCGGGGAGCCGCGCCTCCGGGAACTCGTCGGGAATCCGGCCCTCGAGGGATTCACGCTGCCGAAGGTGCTCTGGCTCCGCCGGCACGAGCCGTCGGCGTTCGCTCGCCTGTCCACGGTGCTTCTGGCCAAGGACTACGTGCGCTTCCGCCTCACCGGTATACTCGCCACCGAGCCGTCCGACGCCTCGGGAACGCTGATGTTCGACACGGCGCGACGCCGGTGGAGCGCCGCCATGTTCGACCTGGTCGACCTGCCCGCGTCGCTGGTCCCCGACGTCGGCGAGTCGGCAGAGATCCTGGGCCGCGTCACAGAAGCGGCCGCGGCGTTCACCGGACTCGCCGTCGGCACGCCGGTGGTGGGCGGCGGCGCCGACAACGCCTGCGGGGCCGCGGGCGTCGGGGCGGTCACGGCCGGCCACGCCGTCGCAAGCTGGGGCACCTCGGGCACGGTGCTCGCCCCGATGCACGAACCTCGCGTCGATCCGCGGATGCGCGCCCACACCTTCTGCCACGTCGCCCCGGACCGCTGGTACCTCATCGGCGTCGTACTCTCGGCGGGGAGCGCCTTCGCGTGGTTTCGCGATCAGTTTGCCCGCGGGTACGCGAACGCCGACGACGCGAGCCGGGCGCTGCGGGAGGAAGCGGCGACGGTGGCACCCGGCGCCGACGGGGTCACCTTCCTGCCCTACCTGCAGGGGGAGCGGACTCCACACCGCGATGCGTCGCTGCGCGGCGCCCTCCTGGGCCTCAGCCTCGCGCACACCCGCGCCCACGTCACCCGGGCGGTGCTCGAGGGCATCTGCTTTGCCTTGCGGGACTCGCTGGAGATTCTCCGCGAGCTCCAGCTGCCCGCGCCGGAGATGCTCCTCACCGGGGGCGGCGCCCGGCACGCGCTGCTGCGACAGCTCCAGGCCGACGTGTTCGGCCTGCCGGTGGTGACGGTGAATCGCGAGGAAGGCTCGGCCTACGGCGCGGCCCTGCTCGCCGCGGTCGGCACCGGCGCCTTCCAAGATCTCGAAGCCGCGGCGCGGGCCACGGTCGTGCGAAGTGCGCCGGAGCCGCCCGGCCCCGTCGCACGCGAGCGATATGAGGCACTCTACGCCCACTTCCGCACGGCATACCTGCGGGCGGCCGCGCAATCCCCTAGAATTCACCCGGACGAGAACCGGGGGAGCGTTGTCCGATGAGCGACATCTTCGAGCCGGTGGTCAAACAGAGCCTGTCCGATCGACTGGCGCTGCGCATCCAGGAGTTGATCCGCGGCCGGAACTACGCGCTGGGCGACCGGCTCCCGTCGATCATGGCCATGGCGCGCCAGTTCGGCGTCGGCCACCCCACCATCCGCGAGGCCCTCAAGAAGCTCCAGACCATGGGGATCGTCGAGATCCGCCACGGATCCGGCGTGTACGTCTCGCGGAGCGAGGAGGTGCTGCTCATGGCCGCCCCCGACTACGCCGGTGCGGTCACCAAGAAGCTGCTGCTCGATATCGTGCGCACGCGGCTGCCGCTCGAGTTGGTGGCCGCGGGCGACGCGGTCCGTAACGCGACGCCGGAGCAACTGGCCGAGATGCGGCGCATCCTCACCGCACCGGGCCTGGACGCGTCGAACCGCGAAGCCATGCGGACGTCGAATCTGGCGTTCCACCGGCAGATCGCCGTCGCATCCGGAAACCGCGTGCTCACCCAGCTGCTGGCCGTGCTGCACGACCTGTTCCCGCGCGAGCAGAAGCTGGTGCTCGGCATCGGGGGATCGCGCAAGCGCGATCACGAGGAGCACCTCGCCATCCTCGACGCGCTGGAGCGGCGCGACGAGGGCCTGGCCGTGGAGTCCATGCGGAGGCACCTGCGTGGTGTGGAGCGCGCAGTGCTCGACTGGGATCCCGACCGGCACCCGATCGCCGAGGCGGTCCTCGCCCGCTGAGCCGCGCACCGCGCCGGCCGGCGCCACGCCGGGCGCCGGCCGGTCACGGTCCCGCCACTACCGCCGGAGCGCGAACTCGAAGCGCTGTTCCACCACCTGGCGCACGCGCTGCCCATGCGCCTCGGCGGGCCGGTAACGCGATCGGAGCAGCACGTCGCGCACCGCATCGGCGAACGACGAATGCGTGGCGGCCAGCACATGGATCGACTGCGGCTCGGCACGCCCCGTCGTATCGACGATGAAGCGCACATCCACGTGCCCTTCCAGCTCCGCGGCGCGCATCATCGCGGGGTAGACCGGCCGCGGATTGCCGGCGCTCGGCAACACCGCGCGATCCACCGCCGACGCATCCCAGGCGCCATTCACCGGCCCCGACGACAGCCCGGGCGACGTCGTGCCCGAAGCGCCGGTCGATGGCGCGGGTTTGGTGTCGAACCAGTGCTGGTCGACCACGATCGTCGAGGGATCGATGGGCGGGAGCGTGGTCGGCACGGCGACCGGCGCGATCACGGGCGTCGGAATGGAGGGCAACGCCACGTCCGGTGGCGTGGGCAGCGACGGGGAGACGGGTGCCGGATCGACGGGCTGCGGCACGGGCGTCACGTACACCACGGGCGTCGCCGCCGGGGGCAGCGCTTGGGGGCGCGGCGTTGCGCGCGCCGTCACCGCCACCACCACGCCGATGATCCCGACGTGCAGTGCGATGCTCACGAACGTACCGCCCACCCGGCGCTGCCGCGTGCCCCGCGTTTCGATGAGTGTGCCCAGCATGGTTCCTCCCGTGTGAGTGCCGCATTCGCACGATGCGGCATCCGGGCGCGCGGTGCATGGAGAAACGATGACCGCGCGATGAAGTGATGCTGAACGCCCCGTGAAGTTCCCCTGATCGGCGGATGACGTTTCGATGACGGGTGGAACCCGCCGGGCGCGCCGGCGCCACGGGGACCGGGGCGAGGCGCGCCGCGGAACATTCCGCGCCTCCCGACTGGCCAGCGCCGTGCCCACGCCCCATACTCTTGGCATCCTACGTTCCGTTCCCAGTGACCTGTTCCTTCCGTGCCACTTCACGAGGTCGGTTTCCCGTGCGCTCTTCCCTGCTCCGTCGCTCGCTCGTCCTGACCGCGTTGGCCGCCTCCGCATCGGTGGCCGCCGCGCAGTCGCCGTCGTTCTACTCCGAGATGCATTGGCGTGAGATCGGCCCCACGCGCGCCGGACGCGCCCGCGCGCTGGACGGCGTGCCGAACCAGCCCAACGTGTTCTACGTCGGCTACGACAACGGCGGCGTGTGGCGCACCACCGACTACGGCTCCACCTGGCATCCGATCTTCGACCAGGAACCCACCGGCTCCATCGGCGCGATCGGCGTTGCGCCCTCCGATCCGAACATCATCTATGTCGGATCGGGCGCCGGCATCATCCGCCCCGACCTCAGCACCGGCGACGGGATGTACAAGTCCACCGACGGCGGCCGCACGTGGACGCATCTGGGGCTGCGCAATACGCAGATGATCGCCCAGATCGCCGTTGACGCGACGAACCCCAACCGCCTGTTCGTAGCCGCGCTCGGCCATCCGTACGGCCCCAACGAGGAGCGCGGCATCTTCCGCTCCACCGACGGGGGGCAGACGTTCCAGAAGGTGTTGTACAAGGACGAGTACACGAGTGGCAACGACGTCCGCATCGATCCCAAGGATCCGAACACCGTCTACGCCACGCTCTGGCAGCAGCAGGAGGGCTTCTATGAGAACGGCGCCTTCGGCGGTGCCGGCAACGGCGTGTTCAAGTCCACCGACGGCGGCAACACGTGGAAGCAGCTCACCGAAGGCCTCCCTTCGGTGATCCAGGCCAACCTCGCCATCGCGCCCAGCGATCCGAACATCATCTACGCCATGGCCGCGGGCGCCGGCGAGGGCGGACGCGGCAACAGCACCACCGGCGTGGTCGGCTTCTACCGCTCGAACGACGCCGGGGAGCACTGGCACCTGGCGATCGACGATTCGAGCGTCGCGGCCGGCGCGCGTCCGGCCCGCCCCGACCAGCGTCCGCTGGGCCGGATCGGCGGCGGCGACCTGCCCACGATCACCGTGGATCCCAAGAATCCGAACGTCGTCTACAGCGCGTCCACCGTCATGTGGCGCACCGAGGACGGCGGGCTCACCTGGACGGCCGTGCGCGGCGCTCCCGGGGGCGACGACTATCAGAAGGTCTGGATCAACCCCAACCATCCGAACATCATCCTCGCGGTGGCCGACCAGGGCGCGGTGGTGTCGGCCAACCGCGGGGAATCGTGGAGCAACTGGTACACGCAGCCCACCGCGGCCATGTATCACGTGACCACGGACAACGCCTTCCCCTACCGCGTGTGCGGCGGTCAGCAGGACTCGGGCTCGGCGTGTGTGGACAGCCGCTCGATGGACGGCGAGATCACCTTTCACGACTGGCACCCGGTGAACATCCAGGAGTACGGCATCGCGGCGCCCGACCCGCGCGACCCCGACCTGGTGTACGGCGGCAGCCGCAACAACGTGTCGCTCTACAACCGGCGCACCGGGCAGACGCGCAACGTGGGTCCCGACATGGGACCGCGCGGTGGCCCCTTCAACCGCGACGTCCGCACGATGCCGCTCATCTGGTCGCCGGTCGATTCCAACGTGCTGTTCTACGTGTCGAACGTCGTCTGGAAGACCATCGATCACGCGCACAGTTGGACGCGCATCAGCCCCGATCTCGCGCGGCAGCACTGGCCCGTGCCGGCGAACGCCGGCAAGTACGCGAGTGAGGTGCAGGTGGCGCCGCTCGGCGTCATCACCGCGCTCTCGCCGTCGCCGCGCGACGTCAACGTGATCTGGGGCGGCACCGACGACGGCAACGTCCAGGTAACCTGGGACGGCGGCAAGCACTGGAGCAACGTCACGCCAGCCGGCATCAAGCCGTGGACGCGCATCTTCAATATGGACGCCGGCCACTTCGATTCGAAGACGGCATACGTGGCCGCCAACACCATGCGCCTCGACGATATGAACCCGCACTTCTGGCGCACACACGACGGCGGGAAGAGCTGGACCGAGATCGACAACGGCATCGCGCCGGGCGCCGTGGCCAACTCCATCCGCGAAGATCCACGTGTGAAGGGCGTGCTGTATGCCGCCACCGAGACGCAGGTGTGGGTCTCGTTCGACGACGGCGACCACTGGCATTCGCTCCGCCTCGACATGCCCGCCGTGTCGGTGCGCGACATCACCGTCAAGGACGACGCCACCTGCCAGTGCGCCGACCTCGTGGCGGGCACGCACGGGCGCGGCTTCTGGATTCTGGACGACATCACGCCGCTGCGGCAGATGGCCGCCGCGCAGGCGGCGAAGGACGCCTATCTCTTCCGGCCCGCACCCGCGCTCCGCGTGCGCTTCGGCACCAACGATCCCACGCCCTGGCCGCCCGAAGTGGCGGCCGGTGAGAACCCGCCCCCGGGCGGGATCATCGACTACTACATGGCGCACGATGCGTCGGGCCCGGTGACACTCGACATTCTCGACGCGAGCGGCAAGGTGGTGCGCAGCTACGCGAGCACCGACCCCGTGCTGGCTCCGGATCCGGCGGTCGACCCCGCGGCCTATAACAAGGTCTGCCAGTCGAACCCGACCGCCGCCGACTGCTCGGTACCGCTGTACTGGGCGGCACCGCAGATGAGCGTGTCGGCGAAAGCGGGCATGCACCGGTTCAGTTGGGATCTGCACTACGATCCCATCGGCGAAGCGCGCGGTCCACGCGGTGAGGGTGGCGCCACCGGCGCCGTGCCGCATCGCACGTATCCCTCGGTGAACGCGCCGTGGGCGCCACCGGGCCGGTACACCGTCCGCCTCACCGCCAACGGCAAGTCGTACACGCAGCCGCTCACGCTCAAGCTCGACCGGCGCGTGAAGACGCCCGCCGCCGGCCTGGCGCAGCTCGCCACGCTCACACGGCAGATGTACGACGGGGCCGTGGAGACGCACGCCGCGTACGCGCAGGCCCGCGCTCTGGTGGCCGAACTCGACAAGCTGCAGGGGGCCGGGGTCGACGCGTTCAAGCGGGACGTCGAAGCGCTGGCGCCCGCGCCCGCCGCCGGCGGCCGCGGCCGAGGGTTCGGTCGCGGATTCGGGCGTGGCGGCGCCCCGTCGGGGCCGCCCTCGCTCGAGAGCACGCAGAGCGCCCTGATGTCGGCGGCGATGGCCATGCAGGCCGCCGACGCCACGCCCACCGCCACTCAGGTTTCGTCGTGCCGGAGCGCGGCCTCGCAGTCGCACGCCGTGATGGCGCAGTGGACCCGGCTCAGCACGAGCGGGCTCGCCGCCTTCAATGCCCGACGCAAGGCGGCCGGACTGCCCACCGTCAGCCTCCCCGCCCGATGAGCGCACCACTGACGCCGCCGCGCGAATCGGTGGTGGATCGCTTCCTGCGCTACGTGAAGATCGACACGCAGTCGCACGAGGGCGCGTCCACCACGCCCAGCACCGAAACGCAGTGGACGCTCGCCCGGATGCTGGCCGACGAGTTGAAGCAGCTCGGCGCCACCAACGTGCGCACCAGCGAGCACTGCATGGTATACGCCTCGATTCCGGGAAACACCCCGGAATCGAGTGACGTCCCCGTGATCGGATTCATCGCCCACGTGGATACCTCGCCCGCGGTCACCGGCGCGAACGTGAAACCCGTGATCCACGCGAACTACCAGGGCGGCGACGTCACGCTGCCCGGCGATCCGTCGCAGGTGATCACCGTCGCGCAGAACCCGGTGCTCTCGTCGATGATCGGCGACGATCTCATCACCACCGATGGGACCACGCTGCTCGGCTCCGACGACAAGTCGGGGGTGGCGGCGATCATGACGCTCGTCGACACGCTCGTCCGCAATCCGCAGATCCCGCACGGACCGATCGCGGTGGCGTTCACCGCCGACGAGGAGATCGGCAGCGGCATCGAGAAGTTCGACGTCGAGGAATTCGGCGCCCGCTTCGCCTACACCGTGGACGGCGGCGAACTCGGCGGCGTCAGCGATGAGACGTGGAGCGCACGTCTTGCGACGATCACGTTCAAGGGCAAGAGCGTGCACCCCGGTACGGCGAAGGGCGTGATGGTGAATTCGATCTACGCCTTCGCGCACTTCCTGAGCAGCATGCCCGGCGACATGCTCCCCGAGACGACCGAGGGACGCATCGGCTTCGTGCACCCGTACCTGGGCAGTGCCGACGTGGAGGAGTCGAGCCTGAAGGTGCTGCTCCGCGATTTCGAGATGCGTGGCCTGGAGGCCAAGGAGAAGCTGCTGCGCGACCTCGCCGCGGCCACGGAACAGGCCTATCCCGGCGTGACGGTGCGCATGGAAGTGAAGGACAACTACATGAACATGAAGGAAGTGCTGAAGGACCATCCGCATCTCGTAGAGAACGCCATGGAGGCGGCGCGGCGCGCGGGGCTGAAGCCGTTCAACGACCCCATTCGCGGCGGCACGGACGGGTCGCGGCTCACCTTTCGAGGCCTGCCCTGTCCCAACATCTTCACCGGCGGGTTCAACTTTCACGGCAAGCAGGAGTTCAACTCGCGCCGTGGGCTGGAGAAGACCGCCGAGACACTGGTCCACCTGGTGCAGATCTTCGCCGAACGCGGCTCGGGAGGCGGCTGAGCCCGACCTCCCGGGCCGCCAGGTAGCGGGACGAATTCGACAACAGCCGAAGGAGGCGTCACCGTGGCACGACGGGTCGAACCGGAAATCCCGAACGGTCTGGCGGACTTCGCCGAATACGCCCATCTCGCTGGCGCCGTGGACGCCCTGTGGCGCGAGGCCGGGCCGGTGATCCCCAAGCTGCGAGGCCGCACGGTCTGGATGGTGAACTCCACGGCGCGCGGCGGCGGGGTGGCCGAGATGCTGCCGACCATGGTGGGGCTGCTGCGCGACCTCGGCGTCGCCACCGAGTGGATGGTGATCGAGTCAGCCGAGCCGCGGTTCTTCGAACTCACGAAGAAGATCCACAACCTCATTCACGGGCATGGGCGGCCCGATCTCGGCCCCGAAGACCGGGAGCTGTTCGAGCGGGTGAATCGGGAGAACGCCGCCGCCCTGGAGTCGCAGGTGCAGCCGGGCGATGTGCTGGTGGTCCACGATCCACAGCCCATGCCGCTCGCTGCGTTCCTGAAGGAGGATCGCCCGCTCACGGCGGTCTGGCGGTGCCACATCGGCCTCGATGAAAAGCTGCCGGCCACGCGGGCCGCCTGGGAATTTCTGCGCCCGTACGCGCCGGCCTACGACCGCGCCGTGTTCTCGGCCCCCGATTATGTGCCATCGTTCCTCGCCGACCGTGCCGCGATCATCTGTCCGGCCATCGATCCGTTGTCGCCCAAGAACCGTGAGTTGGGACTGCAGGGCACGGTGGCGGTGCTGGCCAACGCCGCACTCACCGTCCCCCCGGGGCCGATGCCCACGCCGCCGTATGAACAACTCGCGCTCCGGCTCGCGCCGGACGGCCGCTTTCACCCGGCGACGCTGCGCGGCGACTTCGGGCTGCTCGCTCGGCCGGTGGTCACCCAGGTGTCTCGCTGGGATCGGCTCAAGGGATTCGAGCCCCTGCTGGCCGGATTCACGGAATTTCGCCGCCGGCTCCTGCACGGCGGATGGTCTCACGACCCCGTGCACCGCGTGCGCCAGGAACTCACCCGCTGCGTGCTCGCCGGTCCGAGCCCCGAGTCCGTTCAGGACGACCCCGAAGCGGGCGAGGTGCTCGCCGCCATCATCGAGCAATACCGCCGGCTCGATCCGCTGGTGCAGGAAGCGGTGGCCATCGTGTCGCTGCCAATGGAGTCTGCCGAGGAGAACGGGCTGATGGTGAACGCCCTGCAGCGGGCGTCGTCCGTCGTCGTTCAGAACTCGCTGCGCGAGGGCTTTGGCCTCACCATCGCCGAGGCGATGTGGAAGCGCGTGCCGATTCTCTCGAATCGCCGGGCCTGCGGTCCGCGGCAGCAGGTCCGCGACGGAGAGGACGGCCGGCTGGTCGCGGACCCCGAAGACGTCGAGGGGCTCGCCCGGACCATCGACGATATGCTGCACGACCCGGTGGAGCGGAACCGGTGGGGACGCAACGCGCAGCGCCACGTGCACGACGACTTCCTGGTGTTCGCGCAGCTCGCCTCGTGGATGCGCCTGCTGGGGCAGGCGTTACCGGAAGCCTGACCCGCGCCGCCGGTGCGCGGCGCTCGAGGTTGCCTCGGCTCTGCGCCGTCGTAGATTCGCCATCGCGCCTGCGCGCGTGGGCCGCCGGCCCCGACGCGCCCGCGGCCAAACTCCCTCTCACCGCCGTGCGATGACCTTCCAGGCTCGTCCCCTCCTCCGTTGCGCGACGCTGGTCGCGCTCGCTCTGGGCGCCGCGCAAACGCCGCTGGCCGCGCAGCAGCCGACTCGCCAGTCGGAGCTGGCCACGCTCTCCGCGTTCCTCGCCATTCCCAACGTCGCCTCCGACAAGCCCGATATCGCGCGGAACGCCGCATGGCTGCAGCACCAGTTCGAGCAACGCGGCTTCCACATGACCGTGGTCCCTACCCCGGGCTCGCCGGTGCTCATCGGAGAACTCGTGCCGTCGGGATCGCACGCCACGCGCACGCTCACCTTCTACTTCCACTATGATGGACAGCCCGTCACGCCATCGGAATGGAACGACTCGGGACCGTTCACCCCGATCTACCGGGATAAGCCGCTCGAGAGCGGCGGACGCGTGGTGACGCTTCCGGCGAGCGGACCGATCGATCCCGAGTGGCGGCTCTACGCGCGTTCATCGGCCGACGACAAGGGCCCGATCATCGCCTTCCTCTCCGCCATCGACGAAGCGCGCGCCGCCGGCACGCCCATCACGTCCAACATCCGTGTGTTGATGGAAGGGGATGAAGAGGCCGGCTCGCCGTCGCTGGCCAACGTCGTTCACGAGCAGGCGGACCACATCCGGGCGGACCTCATCCTGCTGGTCGACGGCCCGCAGCATCCGAGCGGCCGCCCGACCTTCGTGTTCGGGGCGCGCGGGATCATGAGCGCCGAACTCACCGTGTTCGGCGCACACCACGACCTGCACAGTGGCAACTACGGCAACTGGGCACCCAACCCGGCGCTCGAACTCGCCCGGCTGCTCGCCTCCATGAAGGACTCCAGCGGGCACGTCACGATCGCCGGGTTCTACGACGATGTCGTACCACTCACGGCGCAGGAGCGGGCGGCGATCGCCGAGATCCCCGATGTCGACACGACGCTCATGCGCCGGTTCGGCTTCGCGCGCCCGGAGATCAGGGGCCAGCGGCTGGAGTCGCTCGACAATCTTCCCACGCTCAACATTTCGGGGCTCGGCGCCGGCACGGTGGCCGGCCAGGGACGCACGGTGATTCCGTCGCAGGCCGTCGCGCGTATGGACCTGCGGTTCGTGAAGAACGTGACGCCCGATGCGCAGTTCGCGCGGCTCCAGGCGCACGTCCGCGCGCAGGGCTTCCATCTCATCAGCGGCGACACGCCAACTGACGCGGAACGTGCGCGGTACCCACTGCTCGCGAAGTTGCGCCGCATGGGCGGCTACCCGGCCGGCCGCACCCCACTCACGAATCCGATCGCTCAGCAGGCCGTCTCGGCCGTGGCCACGGCAACCCACACCACACCCGTGCGCATGCCCACGCTTGGCGGGTCCACGCCGTTCTACCTGTTCTCGGACGGCCTCGGGGCGGCCACCGTGGGGCTGCCCGTGGTCAACTTCGACGACAACCAGCACGGCCCGAACGAGAATCTGCGGCTCGGCAACTTCTTCGACGCGATCGCGACGATGCGCGCGGTGCTCACGATGCCGTAGCGTCGCCCACTGCGGGCGAGGCGGGGCCTCCGGGCCGGGCGGCCTCTGCCTGCTCCGGAATGCGTGCAACCATGAAGACCGCGAACAGCACGAGCGGCCAGAGCTGCATCACCAGCCGGTCCAGCGACCGATGGATCTGAATGCCCAGGTCGAGCGGTGTCGTGAGGTACACCGCGAAGTAGCCCGCGGCGAGCGCACACACGGTGAACAGCGCGAGGCGCGTGGCCCGCGGGTCGCCGGCCTCACGATCCGGTCCGACCACGGCCAGCAGGATCACGACGGGCAGCACCGGGAAGCGGGGCAGCACGCGGACGGTTGATTTGACGATCAGCCAGTAGCGCGAGGCGTCGAGCAGCCGGGGCAACGTGCCGGAGCCCTGGCCGCTCACGAGATCGTTGGGCGGCGCAAGCGTCAGCTTGAAGACGGCGATGATTGCCAGGACGGGCAGGAGCCCCGACAGAAACGCGGCGAGCACGTGCCGGTCGGATGGGCGCCGGCCAAACCGGCGATGGATGAACAACAACCCACCGGAGACGATCAGCAGGTAGAGCAGGCCTTCGTTCTTGGTCCACGCCGCGAGCCCGGCGCAGAGCCCGGCGCCGGCGAGCAACCACGTCTCGTCGTCGTGGAGCCGCTTCGCGAGCCCGTACAGCACGATCGCCCCAACGAAGAAGAACGCCAGCGGTAGATCCGCGTACTGGGAGGCACTGGCGGAGAGGAAGAACGGCGTTCCGAGCAGCGCCACGGCCACCAGCGCCGCATGCCGGCGTCCGCGCAGCATCCAGATGCCGCCCGCCACTACACCGGCCAGCGCGTAGGCGAAGAGGAAGCTCGTGATGGCAGGCACAACCGTGCCCGCCCCGCCGGTGTACAGCCAGCCGCGCACCACCGAGCCGGGGAGGAGCAGCGGATAGTCAGGATGAATCCCGATTCCCGGCGTGAAGGCGCGATGCCACGACGCGCCACTGAGGTAGATGAACCGCGCGGTCAGGTTGTAGATGCCCCAGGCGTCCCAGTCGCCGTGGGGGGCACGCAGGGTGAAGGCCAGCGTGGCCAGCATGGCGATGCCGAACAGCGCGAGCGCGCCCAAGCCGACGGCGCGGTCGAACCACTCCGGCGCCGACGCCGGGCGAAGCCCCGAACGGTCGGCGGGCAGCGATCGCGCGCGCGCCCGCGCCAGCAGCGTGAGCGCCACGAGCGTCGCGAGATCTGCCCCAAGGGCGGCGAACCTGGTCGGACCGAACAGCAGCATCGCCACGAAGAGTGCGCACGAGCTGACCCCGAATCCCAAGCCGACGGCGAGTGAACCGCGCAGCAGCGCCTCTCCCGATCTCCAGCGGACCGGGCCCGGCCAGATGGACAGGACGGCCGCCCACCCGATGAGCAGGGTGACGGCGAGCCAAGCGACCAGCGGGAGGATCACGGCGCACTCCGGGTCAACAGGAATACCCCTCGCCCGTAATCGCGAAGCTCACGCAGTCCCATCGCCGCGAACTGCGTGCTATCCGGCTGCGTGTCCGGAAAGTTGCCGACGATCGGGGTGAGCTCCTGCGTATCGAGCACGAGGCGCGGCGCCAGCGCCGACTGCGCCTGCACGAAGGCGGTCAGGAACAGGTCGCGGGCGACATCGCGCGGCAGGTCGCTGGCGTATCCCACGGCGCGATCGGCCGGGAGATCGCGCCGGATCTGAGCGAACCGCTGCGCATTGATCGCGACCGAATCGTGAAGCCCGCCCCTCATCGCCTCGTGAAGCACCCACAGGTTGCCGCGCAGTGTATTCGCTTCGCGGAAGCCACACCACAACACGAGAATCGCCGCTCCGACGGCGATTCGGACCGCGCCAGCACGCATCGTCAACTCCGGGTTTAACGAGCGAAAACTAGCGGCTCCCCCTTCACGACGCGCCCACCCTGGATCACAAGTCGGATCGCTTCGGGCGCCAGCGCATGGATGTTTGCGAGCGGATCGACCGACGTCACCGTCACGTCGGCCAGCTTGCCGGCCTCCAGCGTGCCCAGCCGGTCCTGCCACCCCAGGCATTCCGCGGCGGTGCGCGTGGTCGCCACGATCGCCTCCATGGGCGACATCCCCGCGTGCGCGCACATGAGCCCCAGTTCGCGCAGGTTCGTGCCGTGCGGCATCACGCCGGCGTCGGTGCCCATCGCAATCTTTACGCCGGCTTTGTGCGCCTTCCGGATGCTGTCGCGGTGTGCCTGCAGCACCTCCTTCGACTTGCGAAGCGCCCATTCGGAAATCGTCCCCGTCTGCTCCGCCTGTTCGATCACCGCCTGGGGCGCGAGCAGCGTCGGCACCAGGAACGTGCCGCGCGCCAGCATCAGCTCGATCGCCTCGTCGTCCAGATAGATCCCGTGTTCGATGGAGTGGATGCCGGCCCGCACCGCGTTCTTGATCCCCTCGGCGCCCTGCGCGTGCGCCATTACCTTCACGCCGCGCCGGTACGCGCCCTCCTGCACCATCACCGCCAGCTCTTCCGGCGTGAACTGGGTGAACTCGGGATGGTCGGTGGGACTCAGCACGCCGCCGGTGGAGCACACCTTGATGACGTCGGCGCCGGCGCGCAGCACTTCCCGCACCTTCCGCCGCACCTCGTCCACACCGTCGCAGATGCCGCTGGGCAGTCCGGGATGCGGCGTGAACAGGCCGATCTCCTGCCCCGACGGCAGCCAGAAGTCCAGATGCCCTCCGGTGATCGAGAGCGGCGTGATGCTGATCTGCATGCGCGGCCCTTCGACGAGCCCCATCTCGAGCGCGCGCTTGAGCCCCAGGTCGGCGCCGCCGGCATCGCGGACCGTGGTGATGCCGGCGTCCAGGGTCCGGCGCAGGTAGCGCGCCGCCAGATAGAAGTTGAGCGAGAACGGGGTGGTGGCGTGCTTCATCATCCCTTCGTTCTGCATCGTCGCGTGGATGTGCGCGTCGATGAGCCCCGGCAGGATCGTGCCGCCGCCCGCATCGACTTCTGTCACGGGACCGTCGGGGCGCGGCAGCGCGTCCAACCGTCCCACTGCCGCGATGCGGTCGTCCGTCAGCAGCACGGCGCCGTCCGGAATCGGCGCCGCGCCGGTTCCGTCGATGAGCGTCCCGTTGCGGATCAGCGTGTGCGTCATGGTGTGCCAAGCGAATCGAGGGTGAAGACGGCCGGCCCGGGCGTGCCGTCGGGATTCCACAGGTCCCACTCGGGCGCCCAGTACATCACGCCCAATCCGTGCGGCGCTCGCTGCACCGTGTGTACCAGATCCACCATGAATCGGAGCCGGCCCTCCGGCGTGGTGGGCCACTTCATGTCCGGATTGTCGGGGTAGTGCGAGGGGCCATACCCGGTCTCGGCGACGAGGAAGTCCTTGTGGAAGCGCGCCCAGCTGCTGTCCATGTTCATCCGCAGATCGGCGAGCGTGCCGTGCCGCCAGGGCGGATAGAAGCTCTCGGCGATGATGTCGTAGTTCACATGCGCGGCGTCGAGGTGGTCGAAGAACCACTTCGTGGTCCTCCAGTCGCCCCCGCGGTCAATGTGGATCGCGATGCGGGGCGGCGTGTCGCCCGCCCCTTCCATCACCCCGCGAATGCCGGCGTTCAGCAGGCGCGTCAGGTGGTCCCACTGCTCCGTCGTATCGCTCGGCCGCGGCGGGAGGTATTCGTGCGCGCCGGGCACGGCGAGCTGTCCCACCGGCCACAACGTGCCCCGCGTGATCTCGTTGCCCACCTGCACCCAGTCGGGCATCGCCCCCGCGTCCTTCAGCGCCTTGATCGTGTTGCGGCTGTACGTCTCGACCTTCTGCTGGAGCGCGTCGAAGCTCAATCCGCGCCACGCCACGGGAATCTCCTGGTGCTGCGGATCGGCCCAGGTGTCCGAATAGTGGATGTCGAGCAGCAGCAGCGCGCCCGACGCCTTGATCTGCCTGGCCAGCGGAATCGTTTTGGCCAGTGAGTTGTCGGGCGCCTTGCGCACCGGTGATACGAACACGCGCAGCCGGAACGCATTCCACCCGTGCCGTGCGAGAATGGTCAGTTCGTCGCTCGGCGTTCCGTTCTCCTGGTACTTCGGAAAGGCACGCTCCCGCCCAGCCGCCGCGAGATACGAGATGTCAGCCCCCAGGTAGAAGCGCGCGCTGTCAGGGGTCGCGCGCCGCCCCGCGTCTGCGGTGGGATGTGATGGCGTGGCCGGCGCGGCGCCAAGGAGCAGCACGCCGGCGAACATTCCGAAGGTCCGGAACGGCCGGCGGCGGAATGGCCCGCCCGGGGACACCTGCTGACGACGCTGCATCACGGTCTCCAATTGCGATTGTCGGTTCCTCGCGCCGCCACGCCGTGCAGCGGTGCCTGTCTCAATGGTGTCGTCTCGCGGGCCCCGTGGCCAGGGTCGACGGGCCGATCGCGCGCAAATTCACGCGATGTTGATGACCAGCTGCTCGCGGCCCGAGAGCTCCGCCGACGTCAGCAGCATTGACGTGCCGCGCACCGTCCCGAGCGACGCCTGCGTGAGCGCGCGGCCGTCGGGCCGATGCACGTGCACAGCAAGGTTCGCGTCGAAGTGCGGCGGCAGCGTGAGCGTCACACGCCACGCGTCCCCGATGGGTTCGGTGACCCACCCCAACTCCCCGAACCGTGTCGGGCACCGCACGACCGCGATGCGCCCGCCGCGCGCGAACCAGTGCTTCGGCGCGGCCTTCTGCAGATGAACCGTCGGCGTCGCACCGGGCCGGTCGTGCTCTTCCCAGCAGAGCAGCCACCGCAACGCCATCGCCGGCTGGAGCGTGCTGTTGATGACGGCCGACCAGGCGTAGTGGCTGCCCTCGCCCGGGAAGTTGCCCGGGAGCAGAGCGTCCTCGGGGGCGTACCGGCTGCCCGAGTCCATGGCGTAGCACAGGTTGCCGTAGAGCGCGAGCAGGAATGGTCGATAGTCGTCCTCGCGGATGCGACCCGACAGCGTGCCGTGCTCCATGAAGTTCGATGTGCGTGGATAGTGCCCGTCGGTGTTCATGCCCAGCAGCTGTTCGCCGGCGAGTGTGCGATGCCGGAAGTGCCCCGCATCCAGCTCCGCATCGCCCCAGTCGGCGGTCCACCAGTCCATCATGAACCGGTGGTTCTCGTAGCTCGACAGTTCGTCGGGCTTCCGCGTCGTATCGAGGGGATGGAAGGGCGTGATCCCCGCCGCCTTCATTGCGTCGTCCCGGGCCGCGAGGGTGAACGCCAGCGACCGCTCGATCTGGCGGCGCATCTCCGAGGCCAACGCACGGACCCCCGCCCCTTCGCGGTTCATCTCGGCCGCAATGCCTCCAATGCCGCGCGTCCTCGCGTCGGCCGTCGCCATCCCCAGCGCACGCCCGTGCTCGTACAGCCCGCGCCAGATCCATACCGCATTTTGATAGTAGAATGGATGGTCTTCTGGGGTGTCGTGCTTCGGATCGCCAAGGTCTGCCTCGGGAGATCCCCAGATGAGTCCGTGGCGCGGATCCCTTTCCGGAAAGGTCTGCACCGAGTATTGATGTCGCGCCGCCACGAACGCGACCATCCGGCGGAGCACCGGCAGCCGGCGCCAGAACGCGATCAGATCGCGCCCATAGTCGTAGGCGCGCGCCGAATTCTCCAGGAACACGCCGACGTTGAGCGGCCCTTCCACCTGATCCTGCGTGTTGTACGTGAAATCGCCGTTGGCTTCGATGTAGTGCCGCAGGTAGTGCTCGAAGTACGGTTCCACGGCTTCGGTGAGGTTCCACAGCTGCTGCGCCCAGACGAATTCGCAGTGCGCCACCGGGAACAGCGCGTGGCTGCGCTCCGGAATCTTGGTGTACGCGCCCTCGCCGATCTGGTAGCTGGGCTCCAGTCCACGATAGCTGCAGCGCGACAGCACGATCCCTGCGCGTGCCGCGTCGCGCAGCCAGGGATCGGGAATTTCCACCTGCATGGCGCGGTCGAAGAACCGCTGCCAGTGCGTCCAGATGTCGAACAGCGCCGTGAAGAATCCGTCGGCCGTGGTGTTCCAGTACCGGTCCACCCAGGGCGACGTGGGGAGTGTCTGGTCGGCGTTGGTGTCGCCCAGCGGGATGAGCGCGTCGCGGGATTCAGGGAGCATCGCGCTTACTCGACCCATCGGCGTCGCGTCGGCGCCGGCCGGCAGCAGCACCATCGCGTCGTAGCCCAGCTTGAACGTCGGGTTCCACACGCCGATGTCCGCCGCCGGCAGGTACCCGCCGAGCAGTGTCCGCTTGCTGTAGCCGGGCACGTATTCGTAGAGGTACTCCGAGGGCAGAAACCGCCGCGGATCGAACTGGCGCCCGGTGAGGTCGGGCGCCCAGAGCGCGCGTGGATCGCCGCTGAACTGCCGCGACGTCCCATCGGCCTCGAGCCAGAGCGCGCGCTCGGGCCCAGCCTCCTCGTTGGCCACCAGCGTCCATCCGATGAATTCCTCGCCGAGCGCTGCCACGTTCTCGTAGCAGGGATCCTCGTCCGACCCGAGGATGAAGTCGCCGGGCCGGTCCGGTTGATTCGGGAACGACGCCGGACGCCGGAATCGTGCCGCCGTAGTCGCGTTGATGGGGCGCGGCCGGATGTTCGCCAACTCGCCGACACCCGTGGGAATGCGCGCGACCTCCCCCCGTTCGGCGACGTACACGATCGCGCCCCGGTGCGACACGCGCTTCTCGAATACCGCCGCGGGGGCCCCCTGGAGCTCCGGGATCAGCGCGACGAGCCGCCAACCGTCGAGCGCATCGCCGACGTGCAGCGCGCGGGAACCGCCCCCGCCCCCGGGCGTGGCGGCGACCACCATGCCCGGCCGGAATCCGCGTACCGCCGGCCCACGCGCCAGCGCTTCGGCCTCGCCGGGCAGCAGCAACGAGTACTCGTTGGGGATTCGACCCGGTGCGTAGCGACCGGACCGGGGCGCCTCCGCCCGCACCGAGCCAGTGTCGGGAGCCGGGGCCCATGGGCGTCGTCCTCCGGCCGGGGCTTCGAGCATGCGGCGTGGAAGCACCGCGGCGGCGGCAGCCCACTGCAGAAAGCGGCGGCGGTCGATCATCGTGGCAGGTCTCCTCTTATGGCAGGAATCGCGAACTATGGCGCCGCGAAGCGAGGGCCGTAAGCCGGGGCCCGCGGGTCCCATCGGGGCGGGCGGCCCGACGTCAGGTGGTTCCCTTGCTACCGTCCTGGGAGAACCGCATGTTTGGGGTCCCATCCTCCTCGGGTGCCAGCGGGTCTCGCCGGGCAGCAGACGCTGACCAAGCCGCCTCCCCCCTACGGCACGACACCCTCACCCGAAAGTTCCTCTCATTCACTCCCCCGGAGGGATCATGCTGCCCAAGACACGCGCAAGGCTCAGCGCGGCCATCGTCGTCGGTTCGCTGGCGCTCAATGTCGTGTTCGTCAGCTGTGCCGCCGACGCAACCGCGCCGCAGTCCGCACCCGATCAGAGCGCGGCGATCCTGGCCAAGCTCGACGCGATTTCTTCGAGATTGGACTCGATCGAGACGGCGATGGCCAAGCAGTCGGACACGGTCACGAGCCGCTTGAGTCAGCTTGCAACCACCCTCGGAAGCGGGGCCACGGCGTCGGGGACCTCGGGGACGCGAGCCTCAGGGCTCGGCAGCCAGGTCGATTCGATTCTCGCCTTGGCCAGCTATCTCGCGGACGACAACTACACCGGCAGCAATGAGATCTGCATAGAACTCACCGCCGGCCTCGATGGCGAACTCGCCATCAAGTCGGCCGTGGACGGCAAGGCGAGCGGCGATCTGGGGGCATGGGCTGGGACCGGAGCGTTCGCCGGCGGAGACGTCAAATCGGAAGGCGAACTCGGCGGTACGTTCGGCGTGGGCGTGGGCGGTTCCGTGAGTCACTGCATCTCGGGTGGCGACGCCCCGCCGAGTCGCAATCGCCAAGCGGACCTTGCGGCGACACCGATCAAGACGGCGCTGAATACTCTGAAGGACCGGTTGCAGTGGGGCGGCGATCCGCTCTCGACCCCGACGGCGAGACTCGCGGCAGTCGGCACGTCAGGGCCGCCGAGGTTGACCGATATCGTCTCCGCCATTCCGATTCCGACGGCCATGCAGAGCGCCTTCAACGACCCGACCGGCTACGTGGCCGGGCAGCTCCCCGAGAAGATCTCGACAGCCGTCGACAACCTGTGCACCCGTCCGTGGAATTCGGCCGCGGTGTCGAGCAGCATCAGCTATGCATGCGGCCAGATCTCCAGCGGTTCGACGAACATCGGCGGCATGTTCGGGATGCTGAACGACTTCCCGGCGGTTCAGACGGCGACGAACGCCGCGACCACCGCGATCTCCGGCATCTGCTCGAGAGTCAACACGATCGGCACCAAGACGTTGACCATCACCAACCCACTCAGCATCGGACCCACGTACTTCTACAACGCGCGGCTCTTCCCGAGCTACACCTCCCCTCCCGGCTGTTAGGACCATCGGGACCACCGGGCCGGAGTGATGGCAGCTCCGGCCCGGTGACCAGGTGGTCGCTGCCCGCAGTTCCCGGCGGTAACTTGGCGAACCACCCAAGCCACGAGAGCTGCCCCGTGTCGAGAGTCCCCTCGTCTTCGCCAAGCGCACGCCGTGCCAACTTGCCCGCCCTGCGCCGCCTCTTCCTCGGTTGCGCGATCGCATCCACGACTGTGTTGTCCCCTGCTCCGGCCTCCGCGCAGTCGGCCACGGCTGGGGCCGTCGCGCCACGTCCGGATTCCGGAACCAGGAAGATCCTCACCGTCGACGACTACGCGCGGTGGCGGATCATCGAGGGCGACCACATCTCGAGCGACGGCAACTGGGTGACCTACACCTATCGCTTCACGAACGTCCCGTCGCGGGATACGAAGCCGGAACTGCATCTGCGGAACCTCGACACCGATCGCGACACGGCGATCGCCCAGGCATCGAATGGCGTCTTCTCGCCCGATGCGCGGTGGCTGGCTTACGAAGTCGACTCGCAGCAGCCGCGCGGCCGGGGCGGGCGAGCCGCCGGACCCGGCGGGACAGCGGCGGGAGCGCCGTCCACGAACGGCCGCGGCGCCGCTCGCGATTCGACCACGCACCGCGTGGAGCTTCGCGAGTTGGCGACGGGCAAGACACAGGTGTGGCACGACATGCAATCGGTCACCTTCTCGGCCAACTCGAAGTTCGCGCTCCTGCGCAACCGCCCGGCGGCACGCAGCGGGCGCGGGGGTCGGGGTGGCGGGCGCGGGGGCGGCGGTGCTGATCCGGCGCGCCGCGGTTCCGACGTGGTCCTCGTCGATCTCACGACCGGGCGCAGCCGGTTCATGGGCAGCGTAGACGACGCCGCCTTCAACCGCCCGGGCGACCTGCTCGCCTACACCGTCGACGCCGAGGTGCGCGACGCCAACGGGCTGTTCGTGACCGATCTCGCGACGGGGAGCACGCAGGCGCTGGACAACGCGCCCCGCGTGTACGGCCAGCTGGCGTGGAACGACGCCGGCACCGGTGTAGCCGTGCTCAAGGGAGCGGCGGTGCCGAAGATGCGCGAGCGGAGCAACGTGCTGGTCGTGGTACCGGATGTGCGCTCGGCCATCGCAACGCCCGACCATGCACCGGCCACCCTCGACTCGTCGGCCACGGGATTTCCCACCGGCTGGGTGATCAGCGACCGCGCGCCGCTCACCTGGAGCGAGGACGGGGCCCGCGTGTTCTTCGGCGCCATGCCGCAGACGCCGGCCGCCGACACGGTGCCCCGGAAGAGTTCCGATTCCACCGCCAACGTCGATGTCTGGCGCACCGCGGACCGCTACATCCAGTCGGCGCAGATGATCCGCGCGAAACGCGATCGCGACTTCACCTACCGCGAGGCGTTCGACGTAACGGGCGCCCGGTACGTGCCGCTCAGCGACTCGACGATGCGCGACCTCGAGATCTCCGTGGACGGTCGCTGGGGCGTGGGCCGCGACGCGCGCCCGTACATCTCCGACTACAAGCCGGCGGCCGCGGACTTCTACCGCGTGAACACCGCGACCGGCGAACGGACGCCGATGTTCAAGGACCAGCTCACACAGGGTGCGGTGTTCGGCATCTCGCCCGACAGCCACACCTTGCTCTATTGGAAGGACGGCAAGTTCCTGGCGTACGATCTCGCCACCGGCACCTCGACCACGCTCGGCGCCGGCGCCGGCGCCGGCGCACCGAGCTTCGTGAACGCCGAGTACGACCACCCGGGGCCGAAGCCGTCGTGGGGCGTCGGCGGATACACGCGCGATGGGCATCGCGTGATCGTGCAGGACAAGTACGATCTCTGGACGCTGCCGCTGGACGGCAAGGGCGCCGCCACGAACATCACGGGCGGCTTCGGCGCCGCGCACAAAACCATCCTGCGTCTGGCGCGTTTGCAGCCCATCGACTCCATGGCCAGTCGCGAGGAGCGGACCGGCGACGAATACGATCTGTCCAGGCCGGTCACCCTCTCGGCGTTCGGCGACCTGACCAAGCAGGCCGGGTTCTTCACGCTGGCCGGCGGCACGCTCACGAAGGTCGTGTACGACGACGCCTCGTACAGCACGCCCGACAAGGCGGCGCACGCCGACCGATATCTGTTTTCACGACAGACCTTCACAGCGCCGCCCGATCTTCGCGTGTCGGACGCCGACTTCACGAGCGCCACGCAGATCACCAATTCGAACCCGCAGCAGGCCGAGTATCGGTGGGGGCACGACACGCTGTTCGACTTCACCGACCCTCGCGGGCACAAGCTGCAGGGGTTGCTCTGGTTCCCCGACGACTACAAGCCCGGCGAGAAGCGGCCGATGCTGGTGACGTTCTACGAGAAGAACTCCCAGCTGCTCAATCGGTACCCGATGCCGGAGCTGCTGGTCAGCATGGGCCGGCCGGCCATCGAAGCCGTGAGCCGCGGCTACATCGTGATGATCCCCGACATCTACTACAACACGGGGTCCTCGCACGACGATCAGTTGGGCGGCGTGGAGGCGGCCACGCGCAAGGTGATCGCCATTGGGTACGCCGACCCGAAGCACATCGGGCTGCACGGGCACAGCTATGCCGGCGAGGGGGCGGCGTACATCGCCACCAGGTCGCGGCTCTTCGCGGCGGTCGGCGAGGGCTCCGGCGTCACCGACCTGTACACCGACTTCAACCAGGAGTGGGGCTGGTCGTACCAGAACAGCGGCGGGTCGGGCGAGAACGGCAACCAGTACTACATCTACGGACAGGGCCGGTGGGGATTCTCGCCATGGGACAAGCCGAACGTGTACCACGACGAATCCGCGCTGAGCCACGTGCGCGAGGTAACGGAGCCGGTGCTCATCATGCACGGCACCGACGACCCGACGGTGTCGTTCATCGAGAGTCTCAACTTCTACAACGCGCTCCGGTACAACGGAAAGAATGCCGTGCTGCTGGCCTACCCTGGCGAGGGACACCATCTGAGCAAGCTGGGGAACCGCAAAGACCTGACCGTCCGGTTCTTCCAGTTCTTCGACCACTACCTGATGGGCGCGCCGGCCCCGGAGTGGATGACCGATGGGGTGCCGTTCCTCAAGAAGGATGAGTTGGCGAATCCGGGACGGGACCGGCCATAGAGACAGCCGTTGAGCGCCGCAAGCAGGGAGGGCGACGGTCCGGCGCTCACCGGGAGCGCGTCGAAGTCCACATCGCGTCGCGGGGCCGTGCGGCGTACCGGTGCGGAGTGGCGCCCCCGCGGCAGATCCATCCCCATCGACACGGTGACCTGGCTCACATCACAGCTCGCATGCACGAGCGCCTCGCGCTCGAACGTGATGTCGGTCACGTCGCCTGTCCTCCACTCCGACTGCGCCACCCGGAATAGTCCTATCGGACTACTCATATCGGACTACAGCACGTAGGGGTCTTTCCGACAGTCTGCCACCGGTCGGTCCACTACCTTTCTTTTCGCTGTGCGGACTGCGGTCGCTTGGTACCGTGCTTATGGGAATTGTGGCGACAAGCCGATGTGCGTCGCGGCGGCACATTGTGGATGCGTGCCTCACGTACGCGAGTCAGCCCACTGGGTGAATTGCCAAGTAACCGACGCCAGGACATTGCCCATGCAAGCCATGCCGGAACGAGGTTGAGGTGGCCACTACAGCCCACGAAGTCGTCAGCGCGCCCTCGCAGCTCGTGCAGCACTCGCGGAGTTCCATCGCGGCGTCGTTGACGGTTCCGCCGCCGGACTGGGATGACGAGGTCCTCGAAGCCGGCGGAACTCTGTTTCACTCGTCAGCGATGGGCGCCGCCGCCTTGGCGCACGGACATCAGGCGTGGTACCTGCGCCTCGTTCACGAAGGACGCACGGCGGCCCTGGCCGTCGCAGCGGGGATTCGCCCGCATTCGCACTTCTTCGGTCGCCGCGGCAACACGCTCGAGTTCCCGACCAAGCCGCAGCTGATCGGAACGACCGACTGGACACTCCGCGATGCGGTGGATGCCATCCGAGAATTCGCGAAGGACAAGGGGTTCCGCCGGATCTCGTTTCTTTCCTACGCCGATGTGGAACCTGACGAGGCACTCACGCTCCGGTCGGCGGGGTTGACCCTCACCCCTCGACTTGAATTTCGTGTGCCACTCGAGGCGTGCCCGGTAGCCACGGTAGCCGCGATGCACGCCGGGCATCGGCAGAAGGTCCACAAAGCCATGCGAAGCGGTTTTGAGTTCGTGGAGGACAGTTCCCTGGTGGGGGCGATGGCGCTCCGCGAGCTCCAAGACGTCACCTACGGCCGCCAACATGAGCGGGGAAATCATGACGCGCACGCGTGGTCGATTGCCGATTACCGGGTCGTCATGAGCGCGTACCTGGCCCAGCACGCCATTCGATTCTGGTTTGTGAAGCGCAATGGCCGGACGCTTTCGGGGGCGGGGCTCATGCTATCCGGGAGGCGGGCCTATTATCTGCTCGCCGGAACGAATCGCGAGGGGTACACCTGCGATGCCGCGTACGCCGTGGTCGGGCACCTCGTCCCGGTCCTGGTCGCGGCGGGCGTGCGCGAGCTGAATTTTGGAGGCATGGCCGTCGGGACGGACGCTGAGGACCATATCGAACACGGTCTCTATCGCTTCAAGACGGGTTTCGGCGCGCAGGTCGTCACGTGCTATTCGGCAACCGGCTCCACCTAGTCGCACGCGACTGAACCGGGCGAGGCCAGGGCGGTCGTCGCCCAAGGTACCGCGAGTCGCCATGCGATGCGTCAGAACGTCGGGGTGCCCGCGCGCGTTGCCACGTTGCAGATCATCCGCGCCGCCGCGTCGGTGTCCTCCAGCAGGTTGTGCCCCAGAGAATCCGGCGCCGTCACCAGTTGAGCGCCGTGGATGCGCTGCAGGTACGTCCGGCTGGCCGCCATCGGCACCCGCGCGTCCCCGGGCGACCACATGATGACGGTCGGCACATGGATGCGGTCGAGCGCGGCGACGAACGCGCTGTCGTACGACGCCGTCAGCGTCAGGCTCTGCCGCGCCAGGTTGAGCGGAAACACCACGCCGAAGCCCGGCACGCGCGTCAGCCAACGTGCCACGACGCGGACGATGGGTATCAACCGGATCCGCCCAGCGACTCCGGGCGAGTGCAGCATTCCCGGAACGCCCGACGGTGCGAACAGCGCGAGCGCAGTCACACGCCCCGGCGAGCGCGCCGCAATTAGTGCGGCCACGCCGCCGCCCATCGACGCGCCGGCGAACACCGCACGCTGGATGCCGAGGCTGTCCATGGCGGCGACGACCCGCCGCCGCTGACTGTCGAGGTCGTAGGAAACGTTCGGCCGCCCCGAGGCGCCGAACCCCGGGAGGTCGAACACGACCACGCGCCCGCATGAGAGGGCGTCGGGGACGCGCCCCCACGTCCGGATCGACCCACCGAATCCGTGGAGGAGAATGATCGTCGGCTCTCCCGCGCCCACCACGCGATACCGCATGCGGATGCCGTCGGCGTTCACGAATCGGTCGCCCGGCGCCGGCGTGGGCACCGGCTGGTCATTGAAGAACCACGCCATCGTGAGCCACCCGCCCACGATCAGCGCCATGACACCGCCGAGCAGACGACTCCCCAGGCGGCGCATGCGCATCGTTGCGGGCGCCATCAGTACACCATGCCCCGCAGAATCAGCCGGCAGCTCCGATCCACCGACACCTCGGAGGGCAGCCCATCCTCGCGCAGCGACCAACCGATCGGCACCGTTCCCTCGGAATGGCGGATGGTGAATCCCCCGGTCGAAGGTTCGGCTTGCAGGCGCTCGTGCACCACCGTCCCTGGAATCCGGCCGGCGAGGGCGAGCGTGGCCGCGCCGGTAATGGCGATGCTCGGGTGCAGCCGGCGCTCGGCGACGTACACGATGCGCGCGCTCAACCGCTCCGGTCCGTCCGACGCGACCACGCACACCTTGAGGAGGGTGACGGGCGTGGGCCAGAGGGCGCGGGCTCGCGCGTCGATCTCGTCCAGGAGCGCGTACGCGCCTTCGGAAAATGGCTGCACGGCCGGATCCGAGAATCCGAGCGTCGCACCGTCGATGAACAGGTAGGGATTGAGACCGCGCACCAGCGACACCCGCACATCCCTCCCCGCCACGTGGATGACCTGCGCGGATTCGCCGGTGGGCAGCGCCTCCGCGACCGTGGCGGGCGCCATGTCGGTGAACGTGAGTTGGACGGAACCGCCGGTGTCCGTCCAGTTCGACCACCGCGCCAGAATCCGCCGCCCGGTGTTCGCCAGATGTATCCAGACCTCCCCCGCAGGTTCAGCCGGGCACCACCCCCAGAGGCGGCCGAACAACGGCACACCCGCCGCCGTGTTCCCGCACTCCACGGTTCGATCGATCGTCGCCAGGGCCGAGTCCACCTGGCCGAAGCGATAGTCGAGTACCGGACGTCCGTCCGCTCCCGGCGGGAGCGGACGGACGATCGCGGTCTTCCGCAAAACCGGGTTCTCCCCGCCCACCCCGTCCGCGAGCAACCCCGACTCACCCCCGAATGCGCGCAGCATCACGGCATCGCGCGCCGCGGCAGTCTCGGGAAGATCTTCGGCCCGGAAGAACGCACCCCGGCTGGTCCCGCCCCGAATGACGGCGATGGGTGTCGACTTCACGGCTCGCTCCAACGTCGGCGGAACAGACGGCCAACGCCCCGCAGCCCCGCCAGACCCGGCCGCGGATCGTCCACGGCCAGTCGCGCCAGCGCCGGCCGGCGGGGCGGCGGAACGAGACCCGCCAGTCGGTCGCGCCAGGCCGAGCCGCGCTGCGCGAGGTTTGACCAGTCGCCCGTCGCGTCCCACCAGTACACCCCGTCCCGCTGGTGCAGGTGCGGCCGCTGCGGAAGCAGCCCGAGGGCGTCGAGGTACGCCACCACGGGCAGGTTGACGCCCGCGCGTTCGGCCAGCTCGCACCAGGTGCTGTAACGGGGGTTGATCTCGATGAGGAAGAGTCGCCCGGTCCGGGCATCGCGCTTGAACTGGAGCAGCGCGTAGCCGCGATAGTCCATGCGCACGAGAATCTGCTCGGCGAGATCCGCCGCCTCCTGGTCCCATGCGCTCCGCGCCAGCACCCCCACCCCATCGCGCGGCGGCGCCGTACGGAGCTTCTGCCCCACGAAGCACTGTGTCCAGCGCCCCGTCCGATCGCGGTAGGCATGCACCGAGTGCAGGCAGTTGGCGTCACCGGCCACGAATTCCTGCACCACCCACGGATAGCCCTTGGCCAGCGAGTTGCGGACCAGTTCGGGCACGTCCTGAAGCGATTCGGCCGCGAACCCCTTGATCCCGGCGGCCGCATCGCGCGCTGCCCGGTCGCCCACCCAGAGCCGGTGACGGTTGTCGGGCTTGATGAACACTTCGCCCAACTCCTGAATGGCCCGGCGGAGCGCCTCTTCACTCGCGCAGGTCCGTGTCCTGGGCACCGGAATCTCGAGGTCGACGCACAGATCGGAAAACGCGGCTTTGGACAGGCACGCGCTCACGAGCCGTTCGGTCGCCAGGTGATGCATCACGTTGGGCGGCAGCTGGTCGCGATGCGGCGACACGACTCCAGTGGTCAGATCGCCCGTACAGAAGAGGACGAGGGGCCGCTGCTGCGATCCGGTCCAGTCGGCCAGCGCCGCCATGTATCGCTCGGGCTCCAACTCCACCGCCGGCAGTTCGTGAAACCGCCGGACGTAACGGCTCCTCCCGGCCAGTGCTGCGGGGTCCGGACCGGCCAGCCAGACCTCCAGTCCCGCACGCCCCAGGGAGCGCACGACGCCGAGGCCCGTGAGCCCCCGCCCATCGAGCACCAGCGCCACGGCCCCGCCGGCCGCGGTCCGGGCCTCGGCATTCAGCGCACGCGCGTCGGTCAGCTCAGTCAATGCCCATCCCCGTTCCGGTCAATGTCAGCCACCCTCCGGAATCAAATGCAGGGATCGTGCCGCGAACCGTGCGGCGCCCGCGGCGCCCTACCGTGCCGGACCCGGCATTGCCGCCGAACGCCGCAGCATCCATCGGTAGAGGAAGAAGAGGCAGGCCACGAAGCACAGCACGCCCAGCCACGGAGCGGGTGCGAAGCTCGCCGATACGAGTCCGATCGGGGCCTCCTTCGACAGGCCGACAATCAGACCGGCGTTCAGCACGCCCCACAGGCTTTCGCCGACGATCAACCCCGACGCCACGAGCGTGCCCAACCGCTTGGCGCGTTCCGAATCCGGCAGCGAACGGGCGCGTCCGTCGTACCAGTGCGACAGCAGGGCGCCCACGACGACGGCGAACGTCGCCGACATCGGCAGGTAGATCCCGATCCCCACGGCGAGCGGCGGGATGCGCAGCTTGTGCAAGCCGCCGAGCGCCGCGTCGATGACGATGAGCGCCACGCCGACGAGTCCGCCGATGCCGATCATCGTCCAGTTGAGGTTCCCCCCGATCACGCCCTTGGCGAGCGCCGAGATGAGCACGGCCTGCGGCGCCGGAAGTGCGTGACCCGGCACCAGAACTCCCACGTTCGGAGCGCCCGTGAAGCCGTACGCCTTGGCGAGCAGGTTGAGCACCCAGGGAATGACCGCAGCGCCGGCGCCCACGCCCACGATGAGCGCGATCTGCTGCCGCCGCGGCGACGCACCCACGAGCTGGCCGGTCTTCAGGTCCTGCAGGTTGTCGTTGGAGATCGTCGCGCAGGCGAACACGATCGCCGTGATGAACAGCGAGAACGCGACGAGCGCCGGCTTCGACGCATCCACCGGATGCACCACCATCACGAGCACCGACGCGCACACCACGATCGAGAGAATGCCAACACCAGAGATCGGGCTGTTCGACGCGCCGATGAGTCCCGCCATGTAGCCGCAGATGCCGGCGATGACGAAGCCCACGATCACCACGAACGGTACCGCGACCGCCGTGAGCCGCCCGGCGTCCGGGGCCAGCACCGTGCCCGCCGCGAAGTGATAGGCCAGCGCGCCGGCAACCAGCGCGCACCCGATCGCGAGCCCCACGATCCAGCCCGGCGAGAGGTCGCGGTCGCGCTCGTCGCCGCCCGTCGCCGCACGCGACGCGACCAGGGTGCTCACCAGCCCGCCGACCACCGGCCTCGTCAACGTCGCCAGGGTGTAGATGGCGGCCACGCCAATGGCGCCCGCCCCGATGAAGCGCACCTGCGTGCTCCAGATGTGGGCGGTGTTGGTCGCAAGCGTCATGCCGGCCGGAATCGCCCCCTGCATGGACGTGAGAATCGGAACCGCAATGCCCCACGCGATAACGAGACCGGCAAACATCGCCATGCCCACCGACAGCCCCACCAGGTGCCCGGCGCCGACGAGGGCGAGCGACCAGGCCATGTCGTAACCGCTCGATGCCGAGACGCCAACCGGGAAGTAGCCGCTCAGCTCGGCCCCGGCGATCTGCGTGGCCGTGAGGATCGCCAGCCCGGCCGACGTCGCACTGCCCAGGATCACCGCCCGCAGTCCTTCACGCGCTTCGCCGGCGTTGTCCGTCGTCTCTCCGCGCGTTCCGGAACCGACCCGCAGTACCTCGGCCGCCGCTACCCCTTCGGGATACGGCAGGTCTGAATTCGTGACCAGCGCGCGCCGCAACGGGATCGTGAACAATACGCCGAGCACGCCGCCGCTCAGGCACACCAGAAACGACTCCCAGAACGGGAACCCATTCCACCAGCCGACGATCACCAGGCCCGGCAGTACGAAGATGATCGCCGACAGCGTGCCGGCCGCCGAGGCGACCGTCTGCACGATGTTGTTCTCGAGGATCGAGGAATCCTTCACCACGCTGAGCACGGCCATCGAGATGACGGCCGCCGGAATGGACGAGGCGAACGTGAGCCCGACCTTGAGGCCGAGGTACACGTTGGCGGCCGTGAAGAGCGTCGTGATGAGGACGCCGAGGACGAGGCCGCGGAGGGTGAGTTCTTTAGGTTGCATGCGGCAACGGGTCGCGGGGGAAGGGTCGAGGCGGAGGGGCCCGCCAAACTTGTGGGCAGGTGCGCGGCGGCGCCAGCGGGACCACAAACGAACGCCGAACGCCGCCCGGCCGACCGCCCCGGGAAGCGCCAGATGGTATCATTCCACATGTATCGAGCCCGTTCCGTCCGGTTTCGCCGCATGGGAGCGCCGCCATGGGATTCGTCCAGACCCCGCCGAGCCTCGGCAACCAGTATTCCGACGACCGCGTGCTGCGCAGCTATCTCGCGCGCGCCCTGGCTGAGGTCACACCCATCGCGTGACGACCCAGCGCGCGAAGCCGACGCGCGGCGGCGCGGTTCGGCGCGTCGTCCATCGACCTCGTCGGCAGCTTCGACCCGGAGCAGTCACGTCTTCTGGCCACCGACGGCTGACCACGGCCCGGTCAGCGCGCGGGAAGGCGTCTCGCGAGCGCGGCTGGCGGCCACCCGTACGCGAGTTCCCGGAGCAGTTCGAGCACTTGGGCGCCGCCGACCCGGCCGCGGAGCGGATCGATGATGTTGTGCGGCAGCCGGAGCGAATCGGGCAGTTCGAACACGGACACCGTCGCGCCGTGCAGTACCCAGTGGCGCGCCATCGCTTCCGCGGCTGACTCCCTGACGGTGCGATCGGCGGCGTTGACGAGGATCGTGATCTCGCGCGCGCGTGGCGCTTCGCGCTCGGCGTCCTGCAGGACGGTGTTTCCGAGCTCGAAGATCTCGGCCGCCGCCCGGGAGTCGAATCCCGGTTCGCGATCGGGGCGGTTGGGGTCTGGCGCCGATCGCCGCGTCATGCTCGGCAAGCGGTCGGCCAGGCCGATGAGCGGCCGGTCGAGCAACGACGGGATGCGTCCCGGCTCGATGGCCGGTGCGATGAGCACGGCGCGCGCGATGGGACGATGCTGCGCGATCCAAGCGCCCACCGTGGCGCCCATGCTCAGGCCCACCACGACCACGGAATCGCCGAGTCCCCGCGCCTCGTCCACCACGGAATCTGCGACGCCGCGCAACTGCGCCGCGGTCAGCGCCGAAAGCGCGCCGACGTTCCCGCCCCGCAGCCCATGCTGCGGAAGGCGTGGCACGTAGACGTTGTTCCCGTCCGCGTACAGCAGATACGCGAACGCCTCAAACTGCCGCGGCGAATCCGTGAGGCCGTGCAGGAGCACGATCACCCTCGGCGTCGGCGCCCCGCGGAGCAGCAGTATGCTCCGCGCGCCGGGCGCCGCGACGCTGTCATCGACCGCCTGTCGTCGAGCGATCGCCGCGATCGAGCCGGTGTAGGACGTATCGGTGCGCTGCGCCGGCACCGACCCGACGGCGGCGAACTCCGCGAACATCATCACCGAGAGGAGGTGACGTCGCCCCCCCTTGGCGGCAGGACGCATCACGCGGGTTTGCGGCGCTTCCTGACTTCCGACACCAACACACCAGCGGCGGCAACGCCCCCCGCGATCAGGGCGCTCTTTGCCGCACGCCCGGCGACCAACTTGGCGTTCTTCACCTTGCCCTTGACCGTCTTGCGCCCCACCGCGGCCATTACGTTCGATTCCACCTTCTCATAGCCCTTCCGGGCCGCGGACTTGCCGCGCCGCGCGAGCTTCTTCGTGGCCTTGCCCATATCGCCCTCCCGATGCGAGTGCTGGCAGCTCGTTCACCCCTTCGGGCGCTCTCCCGCGCGGAAGCAGTGCCTGCCGCGCACGGCACCCCCTGGCGAACAACTTGAAGATGCCGGCGCCGGCGGACGCTGGAAGTCAGCAGAGCCCTCGAGTTTGTAGGGGTGTACACCATCTCGCAGCGCTGGGCGTCCGGCGCATCAGGAGTTCTTGTGCCTCAGAAGCGCTCGCCGGCCGCTTCCCGCGCCTGGCTTCCGACGGCGCGGATCCGTGACCACATGGTGTGGAAGAAGAGCGCGATCCCCGCGATCTGCACGAACGCACTCGCCACGACCGCCCACCGCAGCCAGCCATCGGCGACGGACGTCCGCAGCAGCTCCCCCACCACGCGCGCCGCGGTTCCCACGGTCACGCACCAGTACGCGGCGGCGGCCACGGCCGGCCGGTAGCGCGTGTCCGTGCGCTCCGGCCGCGGGAACAACCAGAGCGCCACTCCCATGATCATCATCATCACGAAGCCGACGAAGATGGCGTGGGTGTGCGCGCTCACCTCGTAGGGCGCCGGATACCGCTGCCAGATCTCGCGGCGCACGATCATCCAGCCGCCGATGCCCAGCCCCACGATCAGGAAACCGATCGCCGTCTTGATGTACCGCCGGACGAGGGAGTGCATGCGCGCCTACGGTCCTCCGCCCGGCCGCGGCGCAATCGTCGCCAGCACCACGAAGGGCTCGGCCAGCGCCCGCATGCCGTGCCGTTCCTCCGGCGCGTAGGCCACCATGTCGCCGGGCCCCACCGGTTGCTCGCCGTCCGCGCCGGACACGAGGCCCGACCCGGCAACCACCAACAGGATCACCGTCGAGGTACTCGTGTGCGGCGCCACGCGCTGGCCGGGTTCGATCCGGAACACCACCAGGCGTGCATCGGGCGAGTCGTGCACGATGGCCATCGCCGGACGGTCCGGCCGCGCCGACGGAGCGCCTGCCGCGACGGCGGCCGGTTGGTAGACGTTCATGACGCCCCCACCGCCGAGCGGAGCGCCGCGAGCAGCACGTCGAGTGCTACCCCGTCGCGCCGCGCGGCGTCGGCAATCGGCACGCCGCTGCCGCAACAGGTGTCCATGCCGAATTGGTTGAACACCGCGATCGTGCGCGGCTCGCGCGCCATCATCTCGTTCACGGTGAGTGTCGGGTCGAATGCGGCGTCAGTCGCCATCGTGGTTTCCTCGTCGGTTGAACGGGCCCGGCGAAGTCCGGACTCGGGCACCCCTCCAGTCTGTCCGATCGCGTGGACGCGCCGCGTGACTGTTGTCACTCGCACCGGGGACCCCACCCGGCCCCCTCGTCCCGCCGCTCGACGAGGACGGCCCCCGCCAGGCGCCGACCGCCGTGCGACAACCGTCACGTCGCCCGTCCGCTGGCCCGACCATCGTTCGTCCGGACCGAACAGGAGCACGTGCGTCATGAAGGTCGAACATCAGCCCCGAACACAGCACGCCGCCGTTGCCCCGGCGGCGCCACGCGACTCGACGACACCCGCAGCCCCCGCCGCGCCCCGTCCCGCCCCGCGGGCGTCGGGGCGCCTCGTGGGAGAGCATCTCGCCGCGGCCTCGGTGTATCTGCTCGCCGGCGCGGCGGGGCTCGTCTGGATCGCACCTGCACTCGCCAGCGGCATGTACCTCGATCCGCACGTCGCCGGCGTCACGCACCTGTTCACGCTCGGTTGGCTGACCCTCACGATCTTCGGCGCGCTCGGCCAACTGCTGCCCATGGCGCTCGGCGCTCCGATATGGTCGGTGCGACTCGGCCACGTGGCGTTCTGGCTCCTCGCGCCCGGCATCGCACTGTTCGCGTACGGCGTGTCGGAGGGCACCCTGCCGGTGATGATCCCCGGCGTGCTGCTCGTCGCCACAGGGATCCTGCTGGCCGTCGGCAATGTCGCCGCCACGCTCCCGCGGGGCCGCACGCGCGACGTCACCTGGGCGGGAATCGCCGTCGGCGTCGCCTTTCTGGCGCTCACCCTGGCCTTCGGCCTCGTGCTGAGCCACAACCTGCACACGGGCTTCGTTGCCGCCGCACGCGTGCGGATCCTCGCCGCGCACCTGCACGTGGCCCTCGTGGGATGGGGCCTCATCGTCATCGTCGGCGTGTCGCGACGGTTGATGCCGATGTTCATGGTCGCGCACAGCGCCAACGGTCGCTGGAGTCGCCGCGCGCTCATCCTGCTGGCGCTGGGCGTGCCGGTGCTCACCCTTGGACTCGTGACGCCGATGCGCGGCGTTGCGTGGACGGGCGCCCTGCTGCTCGACGCGGGTGTCGCCGCGTTCCTGTGGCAGACGAACCTGTTCTACCGCGCGCGGTCGCGCCGGCTGGATACGGGGATGCGCTTCGTGCGCGCCAGTCTCCCCTTCCTGGCGGCATGCGCTGCACTCGGCCCCGTGCTGCTCGCCCTCGGACCGGCCCACACGCGGCTGGGCACGGCGTACGTGGTGACAGGGGTTCTGGGATTCCTGGTGCCGTTCGTCACCGGCTTTCTCTACGAGATCATGCCCACGCTGGCGTGGACGGCCCGCTTCGGGGGACGCCTCAACCGGGGGCGCGTGCCCGCCGTGACCGACCTGTACTCCGCGCGCGCAGCCCGGTGGCAGTTGACAGCGCACGTGGCGGGCGTTGTGTTGCTGCTGGCGGGCATCGGGTGGTCCGCGGTGGGCGTCGCGCGCGGCGGCGCCCTGCTCTTCCTGTTCTCGGCGCTGCTGTTCGCCTCCCAGGTCGCGCGCATGCGCTGGGGAGTGCCACGCGCGCCCGCACCGCCACGGGGGTCGGCATGAGTCGGATCTACGCAGTCACGCCCGACGGAGCGTTCGTCGAGTTCCCCGCCGACGCCCCCGTCACCGAAGTGGACGTGCGCGAGGATCTCCGTACGGGCCGCGAGCCTTTCTCGAAGATCATGGCCGCCGTGGACGCGCTGCCGGCCACGCACGTCCTTCACGTGCGTGCGACGCTGGCGCCCGTTCCGCTCATCGGGATGCTGTCGGAGCGGGGGTTCGTGTACCACATGGAGTCGCTGGCCGACGACGACTGGTCGGTGCGGTTCTGGCGGCCGGCGTAGGCGCGCCGGTCAGGCGGGGTAACTGCCGGGCAGGAGTACGCTGCGGTCCACCTGCCCGATCTGGGTGCGGCCGCAGAACGCCATCGTGAGATCGAGTTCGCGGTGGATGATCTCCAGCGCCCGTGTCACACCGGCCTCGCCCAGGGCGCCCAGTCCGTAGTTGAAGGCGCGCCCGATGTAGGTGCCGCGCGCGCCGAGCGCCCAGGCCTTGAGCACGTCCTGCCCGGAGCGGATGCCGCCGTCCATGTGCACTTCGATGCGCGATCCCACCGCCTCGACGATCGCCGGCAGCGCGCGGATGCTCGACTCCGCGCCGTCCAACTGACGGCCGCCGTGGTTGCTGACGATCAGCGCGTCGGCGCCCGAGTCGGCGGCGTGCTTCGCGTCCTCCACGTCCTGGATCCCCTTGAGAATCAGCTTGCCGCCCCACAATCCCCTGATCCACTCCACGTCGCGCCAGCTGAGCCGCGGGTCGAGCTGCCCGGCCGACCACTCCGACAGCGAACGCAGGCTCTCCACGCCCTTGACGTGGCCGATCACATTGCCGAATTGGTGGCGCCTCGTGCCGAGCATGCCCAGGCACCACCGCGGTTTGGTCATCATGTTCGCGATGCCGGCCGGCGTGAACCTGGGTGGCACCGAGAGGCCGTTCTTCAGATCGCGGTGGCGTTGGCCGAGAATCTGCAGGTCCACCGTCAGCACGAGCGCGCTGCACTTGGCCGCGGTCGCCCGCGCGATGAGCCGCTCGATGTAACCGCGATCGCGCATCACATAGAGCTGGAACCAGAACGGCGCCTTGGTGTGCGCGGCCACGTCCTCGATCGAGCAGATGCTCATCGTGCTCAGCGTGAACGGCACGCCGAACTTCTCCGCGGCGCGGGCGGCGAGGATCTCGCCGTCGGCGTGCAGCATGCCGGCCAGCCCCGTGGGGGCCAGCGCCACCGGCATCGATACCGCGGTGCCGGCCATGGTGGTCGCCGTGCTGCGGTTCTCGAGGTTCACCAGCACGCGCTGCCGCAGTTTGATGGACTGGAAGTCGTCCACATTCGCGCGGAAGGTGCTCTCCGTCCAGCTGCCGGAGGCGACATAGTCATAGAACATCCGCGGCACCCGACGTTGGGCCAGGCGGCGGAGGTCCTCGATGTTGGTGATGACGGTCATGAGGGGCGTTGGCGGCGGGTAGCGGACGCCTCCAGTTTCCCGGTCCGGCACGGGAATGTCAATCGACCGTGGCGCATGCAGAACACGCCCGCCGCTCTTCGAGCGGCAAGGCGTGTGGTCCCAATCGGTTAGTTCAGAGCGGGCGACCGGACTCGAACCGGCGACGTCCAGCTTGGGAAGCTGGCATTCTACCAACTGAATTACGCCCGCAGGACCTGCTATGGGTCCGCCAAAGTCTACACCTCCCTCAGACCCTAATCAAGGCGCGGACTGCCACCGCCGCACTCCACGACCACTCAGGAACCGGCGCCGTACACCACACCCTTGATCCACGCCCCGGCGCGGACCTGATCGGTCGGAAGGGCCACCACAGTGTCCCCTTCCGCGAGCCCCGACACCACCTCCGCCTGGCTGGTGCCGCGGTGGCCCACCGTCACCATCACCGGCCGGGCCCGTCCCCGCTGCACGCGGAACACCTGCCACCCACCTTTGGCGGCCACCAGCGCCGTGCGCGGGATCCGGAGCACGTCGGTACCCTCCCAGAGCACGATCGCGACGGCCACGTGCGCGCCGTCTCCCAGCGCCCCCGGCGAAGAACGGAACTCGCCGTACACGGGAACCGGTGGCGCTCCCGACGCGGGCGCGGCGCCCGAATCGATCCGCGTCACGAACGCGGAGTGCGGCGTCTCGGAGTTCACCCGGCGCACGAGCATCTGCTGCCCCGCCTGCACCTCGGAGGCATTCGCCGCAGGCACCGACGCGATGACCTCGACATCACGCGGATCGCCCACGACCATCAACGGCGTACGCGCCGTCACGAGCCGCTCATGTTCCTCCAGTACGCGCAACACCCGGCCGGTCAGCGGGGCCCGGACGTGCACGCGCCCCGCCCCGCTCACCGACGATGGATTGCGCCCGGCCACGATCGTGAACAACGGGTCGCCACGTCTGATGGGCTCACCTGCCTCGAGCGTGGTCGACAACAGTCGCCCCGAGACCGGCGCCCGCACGGTGATGGGATGCCGCACACGCGTCACGCCGTCCACGTCGAGCGTCGCCTGGAGCGGCCCCCGCGTCACAATGGCGAGATCCGCCGTCGCCGTGCCCGGCCGCATGATCCACACGACCAGCAGCACCGCCACCGCGACCACGCCCACGATTACCAGGATTCGACGCAATTTCTCGGTCATCACTCGCTCGACGATCCCGAAACATGTCATGGCCACCCGCCCAAGGCCAACTGGCAACTCCGGTGGAGGTATTGCTGTCCGTGCCGTGAGGGAGGATACTTGTGCAACGCGATGCGGTGTCTCTTCCCCCCGGAGGCTCCATGCGCTGGTTCATCGTCGCTACAGGCGTGCTCATCGCACTCGCCACGCTTGCGGTCGTTGCCGGCTATTTCATCCCTCAGACGCGCATCACCGCCCGGTCGGCGGTGATGCCTGCCAGGTCGCATCGCGTGTGGGCCGCCATCATGAATGTGACGGACTATCCGCGGTGGCGCCGTGACGTGAAGGCGGTGGACGTGCTGGCCGCCGTGGACGGACGCCCGGCGTGGCGGGAACGCGCCCTGCACGGCATCATCGCCTGCCGGGCCGACGAGATGACACCGCCTCGGCGGTTGGTGGTGCGGATCACGGACCGCCGCCTCACCTACGAAGGCACGTGGACGTACGAACTCGCCGAGGAGCGCGACGGCACCCGACTCACGATCACCGAGCGGGGCGAGATTACGCATCCCGCGTGTCGCGGACTGGCGCGGTACGTATTCGGCTACACCGGGAACCTCGACGGGTATCTCTCGGCGCTGCACCGCGAGTTGTCACCCGGTCGGTCGCTGCCGCTCGACAGCCGACCGCAGGGCGCCCACCAGTGACGCCGAAACGAAAACGCCCCACTCGACGGATGAGCGGGGCGTTGTGCTTGGAATCGAGAGCCAGCGGTCAGGATTGAACTGACGACCGCCCGATTACGAATCGGGTGCTCTACCACTGAGCTACGCTGGCGAAGCGACCGCCAGGCGATCGCCGACATGCCCTGGCGCGGACTCGAACCGCGACGCCTTGCGGCACCACCCCCTCAAGATGGCGTGTCTACCAATTTCACCACCAGGGCATACAACTACGGGGCCGACGGGGCTCGAACCCGCGACCTCTCGAGTGACAGTCGAGTGCTCTAACCAAACTGAGCTACGGCCCCTTGCTACGACAACCAACCACTGCAGGCTCAGAGCCGTGAGCCGACAGCCGTGAGCTGACAGCCACTGCACCACCGCCCCACTGCGCCACACTTCCACATCCGCGATCTCACCCTACGAAGTAGCCCGTAGGGGAATCGAACCCCTCTCTGCACCGTGAAAGGGTGCCGTCCTAACCGATAGACGAACGGGCCTCCGTCCCCCTCCAGTAGCGGTAACGGGATTCGAACCCGTGTTTGAGCCTTGAGAGGGCTCCGTCCTAGTCCCCTAGACGATACCGCCGTTTGTCGCCGCCGACGGCGCACCGCCGGTGAAGATCGGACAGGAACCGGCGCCCGATCGCGCCCGCACCTGCCATGCTGTGTTGCCGGTTCTTCGCAAATTCAAACATCGTACAGGCCGGGAGGGAATCGAACCCCCAACCGCTGGTTTTGGAGACCAGTGCTCTACCAATTGAGCTACCGACCTAAACGACAGGTTCCAGTTCGCAGTCCTCGGTTGGCAGTCACGACTGCGCACCGCGAGCTGCAGACTCTCGACTGCTGTTAGGGTGACTGACGGGAATTGAACCCGCAACCCCCGGAGCCACAGTCCGGTGCTCTAACCAATTGAGCTACAGCCACCATGGAGGACGCTCGCGCGTCCGATCGCCCCACGCGTGGTGCGACAGACTAGCATTTTAACCGTCGCAAGACACCGTATCAACTGCGCATTACCGCCATTTCCGCGTACGCGCAGGCCGCTACTTGGCCCGCTCCTGATACTCGCCCGTACTCGGATTCACCTTGACCTTGTCGCCCGTGCCCACGAACTCGGGAACGTTCACCGTGACCCCGTTCTCGAGCTTCGCCGGCTTGGGCGACGAGGTCTTGGTGGCCGTCTTCATGACCGGCGCCGTCTCGACCACTTCGAGCACCAGCGAGTTCGGCAGCTTGATGCCCACCGGCTTTCCATTGTAGTACTCGGCGATGATCTTCATGCCCGGCTGCATCCACGGTGCTGCGTCTCCGAGCGCCTCGTCGTCCATCTCCAACTGATCGTAGTTCTCGGTGTTCATGAAGTGGTAGCGATCGCCACCCTGGTACATGAACTCCAACTCGTGCGTCTCCATCAAGGCCGGCTCGATGGAATCGGCCGCCCGGAAGCGGTGATCGAAGCCCGACCCCGTGCGCAGGTTCTTCAACTTGGCCTGAACCATGGCCCGCAGGTTCCCGGGGGTATGGTGGCGGAACTCGACCACCCGGCAGGGGTCGCCGTTGAACACCAGCACCATGCCGCGCCGTATCTGAGTCGCGGGAATTGCCATGAATGAAATCCTTAAAATCTGGTGGTAAACGCAGACAGCCTTGCAATTTAGGGCACAGATAGGCAGGCGGTCAACTGGGCGCAGGCGACTCGCCGATGCTTCGACTCTGCGACTACAAGTCGAGAGCGCCCGGACCACGGTCATCAGTCGACAGTGGCGAGAGTTAATCAACGTTTAACCCCTTCCCCCAGCCCCCGTGCAATGTTCAGAGCAGGACGCTCCGGAGGCTCTGATCGCCAAGCGACCGCTCGGCCGTACCGCCCTGCTCTCCCTATTCTCCCTGCTCCCATTGCTCGCCGGCGCCCCGCTGGCGGCCCAACGGGTCACGGGCGTCGTGCTGGACAGCGTCAGCGGACTCGGCGTGCCGGGCGCGGTCATTTCGGCCTTCGATTCGGCCGGGCACCCTGGGCTGCGCACGATCAGTGACGAGTTCGGCCGTTTCACCGTGGATGCCCCGCCCGGCCGGGCCCGGCTCCGCTTCATCCGCATCGGGTTCGAACCCAGAACCCTGGCCCTGCCGGCCACCGCCGAGGCCCGCGCCGCCCGGCTGGAGATCCGGATGCTCAGCCTGCCCACGTTGCTCACCCGGGTCCACGTGTCCGATCAGGCGATCTGCCCCGGCAATGCGGATCGCAGCGGCGCCCTGGCGCTCTGGGAACAGGCGCGGGCCGGCCTCCTCGCCGCCGTCGTCGCCCGCCAGTCCAAGCCGGGGAACATGGCGGTACTCGAGTTCGTGACCGACGAAGATCCCGACTCCAGGCTCGTCACCAAACAGTCGACACGCGTCACGCAGGGCACGACCGCACGTCCGTTCGTGGCCGTCCGTGAAGCAGGCGATTTCGCGCGCCACGGCTACATGGCGCGCGACGGTTCGTCGCTCTCCTTCTTCGCCCCCGATGCCGACGTGCTTCTGGATCAGAAGTTCGCCTCGACGCACTGCTTCACCATCGTGCGCGACGACGCCGGCCACCCGGACGAGCTGGGACTGGCGTTCGAACCGTCGCCCGGCAGCCACCCCGACGACTTCGTCGACGTGGACGGGACCCTCTGGCTCGACGGAGACCACCCGGCACTCCGCACCCTCGAATTTGCCTACACCGGCCTGGATCCCGCCTACCGCGAGGCCGGCACGGGGGGCACGCTCGTCTTCCGTACCATGACCAACGGATTGGTCTACATCGAACGGTGGAGCATGGAGCTGCCGGCCATGGCGGGGAGTACGGCCCCGGGTCAGCGCCTTCCGGGCCGCGCGGCGGGCGGCACGTTCCCCAGCGGCATCCGCAACACGCACGTGGTCGAGTGGCGCGAGGTGGGCGGTGAGGTGCTCTCGGCCCACTGGCCCGACGGCTCGCACACCGAGAGCACGCTCGGCGTGGTCACCGGCGTCGTGCGCAACCGCGACGACGTCCCCATGGCCGGCGTGCAGGTACGTCTGGACGGGACGCCGTCGTCCACCCGAACTGACAGCATGGGCCGGTTCGTCCTCTCGCCCGTCGTGCCCGGACGATACGGACTCGATATCGTGGACTCGGCCTATGCACCGTTCATCGATCCGCGCCGCGCGGCGCGAACGATCTCGGTCGGCCGCGACACCCTGAGCGTCGGCGCGATCGTGATGACCGCTCGTCAGCGGGCCGTGAACAGTCTCTGCGATGACGACGACGCCGCGCCATCCCACTCGGCGGTGATCCTCGGCACGGTCACCGACGCATCGGGACCGCTGGCATCCGGCACCAACATCGCGGTGAGTTGGACGTATATGACGCCGGGCGATCCGACACCGCAGAACAGCGGCACGATCGACGTGAAGCCGGGACAGCGCGGTCGGTTCATCGTCTGCAAGGTGCCGCTTGGAGCGACGCTGAGTCTGCGTCTCGTGCGGGGCGACTCTACGCTCGCGGGTACGACGGTGATGGTGGGGCGTCGGGCCGTGCAGCAGGTGGAGTGGCTGGTGAGGCGGTGAGGCGGCCTCACGCCTCACACCTTCACACCCTCACGGCCGCACACCGTCACGCGCCACCTCCTCCAACACCGGCTTCAACCCTCGCCATACGTTCGCCGCCACGATCTTCTCGCCGACGTCGTTCGGGTGCATGCCGTCGCCCTGATTCAGCGACGGGTGGCCGGCCACGCTGTCGAGCAGGAAGGGCAGAAGCACGAGATGATTCTCCCGCGCGAGCAACGGGAAGGTCTCGTGAAACGCGCGGGTATAGCGCTGGCCGAGGTTCGGCAGCGCCTCCATCTGCACGAGCACGATCTGTGCGCGCGGCCGCAGCCGCCGTACGGTGTCGATGATGGCCTGGATGTTGTCGCGGGTTTCGGCGACCGGGGTGCCGCGCAGCCCATCGTTGGCCCCTGTCTCGAGCACCATCACGTCGAAGGGCTGCCGGAGCAGCCAGTCCATCCGCCGCAGGGCACCGGCCGACGTCTCGCCGCTGACGCCCGCGTTGACCACTCGGAACGGCAGCCCGACCGAGTCGATCTTGCGCTGGATGAGCGCCGGGTAGGCGCTGTCCGGGTCGAGCCCGAGTCCGGCGGTGAGGCTGGTGCCGACGAAGAGGACGGTGTGCGCGTCGCGCGCGGGTGCGGCCGGTGGCGTGGACACCGTGCCCCCTGCCCCCGTGCTATCCTTCGGTTTGGCGGATGGGCGGCGGTCGGCCGCCCCGCGGCACGCGTTCAGCGCCAGCAGCCCGCCCAGGCCCCACGTCAACCATCGCAATCGCATGCTCGAAGCTCGCCAGCTCACCAAGGAATATCGCGTCGGCGACCGTCCGTTGACGGTCCTCCGCGACGTTTCGTTCTCCATTCCGCAGGGTACCTTCGTTGCCATCGTCGGCCCGTCGGGCAGCGGCAAGACCACCCTGCTCGGCCTGTTGGCCGGGCTCGACACCCCGTCACGCGGCACCGTCCGCCTGGACGATGCGGATCTCGCGGCAATGGATGAGGATCAGCGGGCCCGCCTGCGCGGAGCGAAAGTTGGCTTCGTGTTCCAGAGCTTTCAATTGATCCCCACGCTCACCGCTATCGAGAATGTACAGGTACCCCTCGAACTGCGGGGAGATTCGCATGCGGCCGACCGCGCGCGCGACCTGCTGAAGCGCGTGGGGCTCGGCGACCGGCTGGACCACTTCCCCACGGAGTTGTCGGGGGGCGAGCAGCAGCGCGTCGCCATCGCGCGCGCATTCTCCAACGAGCCGCGCATCCTGTTCGCCGACGAGCCGACCGGGAACCTGGACAGCGAGACCGGGCAGCGGATCGTGGAACTGCTGGAGCAGCTCAATCGCGAATCGGGGGCGACGATCGTGCTCGTGACGCACGATGCCGCGCTGGCGGCCCGCGCCGGCCGCATCATCCGGCTGAGCGACGGCGAGGTGGTCGAGGACACCGGCGTGGCAGGGGCCGCCACAAGGTGAGCGCGTCGTTCAGTCGCCTGGCGGCGGTGGCGTGGCGCGAGAGTCGCACGGCGCGACGCCGGCTGCTGCTCTATATGTCGTCGATCACGCTCGGCGTGGCGGCGCTCGTGGCCATCGATTCCTTCGCGCAGAACGTGACCCGCTCGGTGCACGAGCAGTCGCGGGCCCTGCTGGGGGGCGACCTGTCGCTCAGCAGTCGCGCCAAGTTCACGCCGAGGGTGGACTCGCTGTTCGACTCGCTCCAGACGCACGGCACACCGATCGCACGCCAGACCAGCTTCTCGTCCATGGCGCTCGCCCAGCGTACCGGCCTGACGCGCCTGGCGCAGGTCCGCGCCGTCACCCCCGACTATCCGTTCTACGGGCAGATCGAAACCGACCCCGCTGGGGCGTGGAGCGAGCTGCAGCACGGCCGTCACGTGGTGGTGGACGCGTCGCTGCTGGTCGCGCTGAACGCGCATCTGGGAGACTCGCTGTCGCTTGGCACCGAGAAGTTCGAGATCACGGGAACGCTCGCCAGCGTGCCGGGGGAGATTGCGGTGACGGCGGCCATCGGGCCGCGCCTGTACATCCCGGCCAAGGACCTCGACGCGACGGGGCTGCTGGTGTTCGGCAGCCGGGCCGACTACGAGGCGCTGGTCAAGCTGCCGCCTGGCCAGACCACCGAGCAGTTCGAGGGCCGCACGGCGCGGGTGCTCTCCAGGAACAACGTCCGCGTGCATACGGCGGCGCAGAACGAGTACAACCTCAGCAACGCCATCGACCAACTCCGCAACTTCCTGAGCGTCGTGGGGCTGGTGGCGCTGCTGCTGGGCGGGATCGGCGTCGCCAGCGGCGTGCACGCCTTCGTGATGCGCAAGATCGACACGGTGGCGATCCTCCGCTGCCTCGGCGCCACCAGTGGGCAGGTGCTGGTGATCTATGTGCTGCAGGCGGCGGCCATGGGACTCGTGGGGGCGGCCGCGGGCACGCTGTTGGGCGTGGGTCTGCAATTCGCGATGCCGCTGGCGGTGAAAGACTTCCTGCCGGTGGACGTCGCCGTGCGCCTGGCGCCCGCGGCCCTGTTGACCGGGCTCGGCATCGGCGTGTGGGTGGCGCTGGTGTTCGCGCTGCGCCCGCTGCTGGCGCTCCGCGGCGTGTCGCCGCTGCAGGCGTTGCGCCGCGAGTCGGACGACACCGTGATGCGGCAGGCGCGCCGCGACAGTGCGACGTACGTGGTCTCGTTCGCGATCGTGGCCAGCGTGTTCGCGATTGCCATGGCGCGCTCCGAACGACTGCGCGACGGCATCGGCTTCAGCGTCGCCATCCTGCTCGCCGTGGGGGCGCTGTGGGTGGTGGCCGTGCTGCTCACCGCGGTCGCACGGCGCATCGTGCGACCGCGCTGGCCGTTCGTCATCCGCCACGGCGTCGCGAGCCTCTACCGGCCCGGCAACCAGACGCGTTCGGTGATCCTCTCGCTCGGCTTCGGCGTATTCCTGGTGAGCACGCTCTACCAGGCGCAGAAGAATCTGCTCGGCCAACTGGATCTGCGGCTCGATCAGGTGCGCTCCAACGTGGTGTTCTTCGACGTGCAGCAGGACGAAGCGCCCGGCGTGGACTCGATCATCCGCGCCGGCCATTACACGATCGAGCAGAAGGTGCCGATCGTGCCCATGCGCATTGCCTCGATCAATGGACGAACGCCGGATCAGATCATGGCCGGGCTCGCCGCCCCACGGGCAGCCGGCAACGATTCGACGATGGTGGGAGCGGCGCCGACGCGGGCCGGCCGCGGGGCCTCCGCTGGCGCTCCCCACCGCCCCTCGCGCTGGGCGGTGCGCCGCGAATACCGCTCCACGTTCCGCGACACGCTCGACGCCACGGAGCACCTCGTGGCCGGACACTGGTTCGACGCCGCGAAGGACACGATGTCGCAGGTCTCGCTGGATGCCGGGCTGGCCGAAGAACTCGGCGTGCTGGTGGGCGACACCATCACCTGGGACGTGCAGGGCGTGCGTGTGGCGACGCGCGTGACGAGTCTCCGCGACGTGGCGTGGGGACGCTTCCAGCCGAACTTCTTCGTGGTGTTCCAGCCCAGGGCGCTGGTGCACGCCCCCAAACAGTTCGTATTCCTGGCCTACGGGCCCACGCCGCGCGATGTCGCCATCATGCAGCGGGACGTGGTGGTCAAGTTCCCCAACGTGTCCAGCCTCGATCTGTCGCTCGTGCAGCGCACCGTGGCCGACGTGCTGGCCCGCGTGACCACGGCCATCCGGTTCATGGCACTGATCAGCCTGCTCCTCGGCGTGCCCGTGCTGTTCAGCGCTGTGGCGGCCACCCGTCGCCAGCGGCTGCGCGAGGGCGTGCTGTTCAAGACGCTGGGCGGGACGCGGCGCCAGATCGGACGCATCATGCTCGCCGAGTACGTGCTGCTCGGGGCGCTGGGCAGTGTGGCGGGGGTGGCCCTGTCGGTGGGCGGCGCCTGGGCGCTGATGCACTTCATCTTCAACACGCCGTTCACGCCAGCCGTGGTTCCGGCCCTGGCGGTGAGCGCCGGCATGACGCTGCTGGCCGTGGCCATCGGGCTCCTGACCAGCCGTGAGGTGTTCGCGTCCACCCCGATGGTCGCGCTGAGAAGTGAGAACTGAATACTGAGAACCGGTAGCAGTCGGCGGTCAACCGCAAGTTGCTGACCGCTGACCGGAGCACCCGATTGCCAGTTGTCAGCCGTGACGTTTCAACTGCTCGTCGATCGCCCGCGTGAGCAGCGTCTCGTCGACGATGGGCTTCGTGAGATAGTCATCGAATCCCGCCGCCAGGTACTTGTCGCGATCGCCGGCCATGGCGTGGGCGGTCAGCGCGATTGTCGGCAGGCCGGCGAGTGTTGCGTCGGCCCTGATGCGCGACAGAATCTCGAGCCCGTCCATGCCGGGCAGCGAGATGTCGAGCAGCACCACATCGGGACGCTCTGCCACGAACCCTGCCAGCGCATCGACGCCATTGTCGTATTCCTGCACTTCGAAGCGGTCGCGCAGGATGGCCTGGAGCAGGAGGCGGTTGTCCGGATTGTCCTCGACGACCGCAATCCGAGGCATCACCCGTTCCCTCGCCTGATCACGGCCAGCCGCGCCAGCAGCGCGTCCGTCTCGGCCTCGAGCGCCGGGAGCAGCGCCGCCACGCCCCGCACGTCGCCGTCCGCGGCCAGGCGTTCGGCACGCTCGCACATCGCCTGGACCGCCATCGCCCCCATCTGACCGGCGCTCGACTTGAGCGAATGCAGCACGCCGCGTGCGGCCTCCGCGTCGCCGTCCTTGATGGCGTCGCGGGCCACGGCAAGCCGCGCCGGCGCGCCCGCCGCCAGTAAGTCGATCATTTCGAAGAGCAACGGCTCGCCGCCGAATCGTCGGAGGCGCGCGATCGCTTCGTCATCGAATCGTTCGGTGAATTCGGAGTCCATGGTACGTCGGATGTAACCCGCTCACTCCGGCACGTTCTGCGTCGAACCGTACCCGGGGGTGCATGCGCAACCCGATGCTGCTACCGCAGGGCTCGGCGAACGGCGTCCTGGACCGCACCCGCTGCCCGCGACCAATCGGGAGCCGATCGCTGCCCGTGCCCGTTGCCTTTCCCATTGCCACGCCCGCCGCCGTGGCCGTTGGTGTGCCCATTGCCATTCTCGTACGTCGTGTGGCCGTTGTTCGAGTCGGCAAGCGGCAGTTCGAGCACCGTTTCGATGACCGCATCCGTGGCGTCGTCGCCCGCGGTGAGCAGTTCGGGCCCGCGCGGAGCCGCGAGCGCCGGAAGCGACGCTTCGGTAATCACGAACGAGAACTCGCGCCCGTCGCCGAGCAGTTGGACGGCGGTGTCACCATCCATGGCTTCGCCCACACGGAATCCTGCGCCCTCCAGCATCGCCCGCGCCATGCGCCGCCACGCCGGATCCGGGTTCAGAATCAGAATGCTCGGGTTCACGCCCGCGGCCGTCGGCTCGTCCTCGAGCTGGTCGCCCAGCACGCGCTCGATCTCCTGCAGCGTCGTTTCCCCGCGCCGCACGCGGGCCACGGCCACATCGCGGAGCGGCGCCATGCCGGCCGCGATGGCGGCCCGCTGGAGTTGCTGCGCGGTGGCTCCACCGGCGATCATGTCGGCGATGCTCGGCGTCACGATGGCCACTTCGATGAGCGGCAGGCGGCCGCGGTACCCGGTGTTGCCGCACCGCTTGCAGCCCGTGGCGCGCGACAGCGGCAGCACGCCGAACTGCGTGGACAGCCGCTCCTCCTCCTCGGTGAGCGACCCGAGCAGGGGCTGCGCGCAATCGGGGCAGACGCGGCGGACGAGGCGCTGCGCCAGGCACCCCCGCAGACAGGTCGCGATCGTCTGGCGGTCCAGCCCCAGATCGGCGAGGCGCGTGACCGCGCTCATCGCATCGTTGGTGTGCAGCGTGGCGAGCACCAGGTGGCCGGTCAGCGCCGCCTGCGCGGCCACCTCGGCCGTTTCCAGATCGCGAATCTCGCCCACGAAGATCACGTCCGGATCCTGGCGCAGGATGGCACGCAGCGAACTGGCGAACGTCACGCCACGTTTGGCCTCCACCTGAATCTGCGTGATGCCGGGCAACTCGTACTCGATCGGGTCTTCCACCGTCATGATGTTGACGTGCCCGGTGGCGATCTCCTTGATGGCCGAGTACAGCGTGGTCGTCTTGCCCGAGCCCGTGGGCCCGGTGACGATGACGATGCCGTCGCGGCACGCGAGCAGCTGGCGCAGACGCGCCAGTTCGCGCGGTGTGACCCCCACTTCCTCGAGCTTGCGGGCGCTCTCGGGACGGAGCACGCGGATCACCGCCTTCTCGGCGTCCCGTGTGGGCACCGTCGAGATACGGAGATCGTAGTTGCGGCCCTCGATGGACACCTTCGCCCGCCCGTCTTGTGCGACGAGGCGGTTGGCGATGTCCATCCGGGCCAGGACCTTGATTCGCGATACCACGCGGTTGAGCGCCGCCATCGGCAGGTGCATGTGCTGCCGCATCACGCCGTCGATGCGGAACCGGACCGTCCCGCCCTTGGGTCCCGGCTCCACGTGCACGTCGCTCACACCGTGCATCACGGCGTCGCGGAGAATCAGATTGGTGAGCTTGACCACCGGGCCCGTCTCGACGTCCGTGAGGTCGACGGCCTCGGGCTCCAACTCGTCCACCACGCGCACCGCGTCGGCAATCTGCGAATCGACGGTGCTGAGCAGATTCTCCACCAGGCGATCGGCCGAGTAGCCGGACAGCAGCGCGTCCTCGATGACGTTGGGCGGGGCGAGTTCGAACACGGGACGGCGCCCGGACGCGAAGCCGATGGCATGCTCGACTTCGATGTCGCTGGGGTCGGCCGTCGCCACGTAGATGTTGCGGTCGTCCTCCCGCAGGGGGAAGACGTGGTATCGGCGGGCCAGCCGTTCGGGAAGCAGGGCGAGAGCGCGCGGATCCGTGTGCTCGAACTCGGCTACGCGGAGGCCGAATTGTGGCGCCAGACGGGCCGCGAGGTCCTGCGGCGCCAGGCCGAGGGTACGCGTCGCAATTTCCCAGGCCTCGACGTTGTTGACGTCGCTGGGAATGGTGAGCGAGGGGGCCCCCGCCAGCCCTGCACGCGCGACTGCACCTTCAAGCCAATGCATCCGTGAATACCTCTCCCTGCGCGGAGTCCGCGTCGAATCCGCCCCCGACGATCAAGCCGGAACGAGGCGGCCGGCCCCGAGCGTAGGCTGAATCTGTGTCCCGATAGATAACTCATGCAACGGGGCGCGTGTGTGACGCGTATTACAGACGCGTAAATAGCGCCATGGCAACGTGATAGCCCTCGCCAATCAGGACGCGGACGGCGCCCGGATCCGCCGCAGCGCGCTCCGGAGGGTCCGGGCGAGTTCGGCCCCGAGTTCGCCCCCTTTGTGGAGCACCGTGATCGCATGCCGATCGAGCACACGCTGCTCGTCTTCGCTGAGCGTCTTGGCGGTGATCACCACCACCGGCGTCTCGCGATAGCGCTCGATACGTCGGATGCGCTTGAGGAACTCCACGCCGTCCATGCCCGGCATGACCAGATCGAGGAGAATCAGATCGGCGTTGAACTCCTGCAGTTTGGCCAACGCGTCGAGCGCCGACGGCGCCGAGTCGACCTCGAGCCCGGGGAATCCGGCCAGGTGCGCTTCGAGCAGCGACCGGGCATCCTCCGAGTCCTCGATGATGAGCACGCGCGCCGGACTCGCATGGAGCGCCCGATCGATGGCGTCGGTCAGCGCCTCGCGGGCGACGGGCTTCTCGAGGACTTCCACGGCTCCTGGCAGCCGCGACTGATACTCGGCGGCCACGGCGCTCACCACGATCACCGGCGTCAGGGCAACGGACGGATGCGCCCTGATACGCTGCAGCGTTTCGAGCCCGTCCATCTCCGGCATCAGCAGGTCGAGCACGATGAGATCCGGTCGGTGGTCGAGCGCCGCCGACACGCCGCCCTCGCCCGATCCCGCCGTGTAGACGCGATACCCCGACTCCTCGATGAGTTGCGTGAGCAGCACCCGCGAATCGTCGCTGTCGTCGATGATGAGCACCGTCGGGGAGTCCACGGGGACGACGCGCGCGGCGCGCGGCGGCGCCGGCTTCGGGCGCCGCCCGCCGGCCGAGCCGGGCCCATCGTGCTGCGTCAGTAGCGGCGCCCGCCGGTCCGTCACGATGCTGAACGTCGAGCCGACGTCGGGCGTGCTCACCACGGTCAGCCGGTATCCGAGCCGTTCGCACATCGAGCGGGCGATGGCCAGCCCGAGCCCGGTCCCCCCGAACCGGCGCTGCACCGAACTGTCCGCCTGCTCGAACGCTTCGAAGATCCGTTCAATGCGGTCGGGTGCGATGCCGACACCGGTGTCGATGACGTCGATGCGCTGCAGTTCCCCGGAGCGGGCGTCGGCGACGCCCCGCACCATGATGCGTCCCTGGCTGGTGAACTTCGCGGCGTTGGAAATCAGGTTCAACAACACCTGCCGCAGCTTGTCGGGATCGGTGCGAAGCGGGGCGACGTCGGGCCAGACATCCACCTCGATCGGCGGCGCGTCGACGCCGCGCATGGCAAACTGGCTCACCGTCTCCGTCAACAGCCGGGTGACGTCCACCGTCTCCAACACCAGATCCATCCGTCCCGATTCCACCTTGGACAGGTCCAGGATGTCGTTGATGATCTCCAGCAGGTGGGTCCCGTTGTCCCGGATGCGCTGGATGTAGGCCTGCGCCTGCTCGTCCAGCGTCTGCTGGCCGTTCTTGAGCAACACATTCGCGAACCCGATCACGGAGTTGAGCGGCGTGCGCAGTTCGTGGCTCATACGGGCCAGGAACTCGCTCTTGGCCTTGCTCGCCGCGTGCGCCTGGTCGAGTGCCGCCGACACCTCGGCATCCAGCCGCGCGCGTTCGTTCATGTCGCGGCGAATGGTGATCACCGCGAGGCCCGCGACCACGCAGGCGACGAGGAATCCGAACAGCACGATCGCCGTGGCCAACTGCTGCTCGGCGCGCTCGTCCCCGAGGCGCCGGTCCAGCAGCGCGCGCTCGGCGCGCATCATCCGCGCTATCTGCTGTCGGATGGACGTGGACAACCGGGCGCCGTCGCCGGCGGCGACGGTTTCTCGTGCCTCCGCGATGCGCCCCGCGTCGTACTGCGCGAGCACATTGGCGGTAAAGGAGAGCTTGCGGAGTACCGAGTCGGTGAGGATGCTCGCCCGAGCCGCCTGCGCGGCGTTGTCGGGCTCGACGCGTCGGACGCCCGACAGATCCAGTTCCACCCGGTGGGCCGCGTCCTTGTACGGCCCGCGGAACGTGGGCCGGTTCGTGAGGAGGAGCCCCCGCACCGCCGACTCGGCATCGAGCATATCGCCCTCCAACTCGCCGAGGGTCTGGATGGCGTCGTACGTTTCGCGCACTCGCACCGATGCCCGCGTCGAGGCCTGGAGCCCGCGGTACGACTCGGCGCCGATCACCGCAAGGATGAGCAGGGCCGTGCCAAACCCGAGCAGCGCCTTCCGGGGAACGGAGAGAGTAGTCACGATGCGAATATATCTTTGAGGATGCGCCAGCGCCCGAAAGCACGCGGCCTCAAGCCGTACCTGATCTTCGGCATCATTGCCGCCACCATCGAGATGGCCGTCATTCTCTGGTTGCTCTACGGCTGAGGGAGCCGGTCACTCGATGGGGGGTCGGGCCGCGCGTCCCCGTGCCGCGCGGGCTTCGCGCTGCTGGAGCAACCGGCATCGCTGGACGGCCTGCGTGTCGCCGGCGGCCGCCGAGTAGCAGGCGCGCACGGACTGCGCCCCCAACTCCCGGAGCTGGCGTCCGAGTTCCGGAGGCATCGCGCCGCCTGGCATGTGTTCGCGCAGGCTCTTCATCTCCGTCTGGGCCATGCGGAGTTCTCGATTCGCCGGCAGCATCCGACCGCCGGCGACCTCCTGTCCGCCGCGTTCAAGATGCCCACGGATCTCCTGGAGCACGGCGGCGATCGTATCGGGCGCGGCGCTCGTAGGGGCGGGGCGCGGTTCAGCGGGCGCGGCGGTGCCCACGGCGGTCGCGGGGCGGCGTGTGGCCATGGGCGTCGCCGGAGCGCCGGCGGCGAGACGGGTCGAATCCGGCCGCGCCGAGGTCGAATCGGGCTTTGCCGTCGCCGCCGTGGCGGAATCGCTCGCCGGCGTCGTCGAATCGGCCGCCGTGGCACGCACCGGGGCGGCGCCCGCCGCGCGCCCCCCATGCATGGCGAAGAAGCTGGCGGCGAAGACGACCAGAAGCACCGCGGCCGCGCCCAGGATGCGCGACGACCCCTGCGGCGGCGGGTCGGCGGGAAGCTTGCGTGTGGGCGAGCGGGGGACGGTCGCCGGACGTTGCGGAGCGATGGCGGCCGTGGCCGGACGCGCGGCGGCGGCGGCGGCGGCGGCGGGAACGCGCACCGTGGCGTCCGGATCGGCCTCGGCCAGCGATCCCGCGGCCGCCATGATCGCCCGCCCCAGGTCGGCCACGTTGGGGTAGCGCCGGTCGGGCGCGGGATCGAGGGCGCGGCTGAGCACCGCCTGCACCGAGGCCGGCCAGATCATGTCGGGACGAACATCGGCCAGCGTGGCCGGCGGCGAGGTAAGCCGGCGCACGAGCGTTTCCTTGGACGTCAGCTTTGGATAGGGCAACTGGCCGGTGAGCATGTTGAAGAGCACGAGCCCCAGCGAATAGATGTCGGTGCGGGCGTCGAGCTTCTCGCCGGCCAACTGCTCGGGACTCATGTACTCGGGCGTGCCCAGCGAAACGCCGGCTGTAGTGACCGTCTGGCCACCGCCACCCTCGCCCTGACCCGCCACCGACTTGGCGATCCCGAAATCCACGACCTTCACCCAGTCCGCGCCGTCGAGCTGGCGGGCGAGCATGATGTTGTCGGGCTTGAGGTCGCGGTGGACGATGCCCAGGTGGTGCGCGGCGTACAGGGCGTCCGCTGCGCCCTTGGTGATCTGCGCCGCCCGGGCGATGGGCAGCGGGCCCGTGCGTTCGATCAGGGACCGCAGGGTTTCGCCCTCGACGAACTCCATGGCGATGTACAGCAGCCCGTCCGGCGTTTCACCAAAGTCGTAGATGGCGGCGACGTTCGGGTGGTTGATGCGGCTGGCGTTGGCCGCCTCCCGATTGAACCGGGTAATGGCGTCGGCGGTGGTGGCGAGCGCCGGGCTCATAACCTTGAGCGCGCTCCGGCGTCCCATGCGGACGTGCTCGGCCGAGTACACGCGGCCCATGCCGCCCTCGCCGATGAGCCCGGTGACATGGTAACGCTCGGCGATCACCTGGCCGATCAGCGGATCGTGGGGCGACCGGGCGCGAAGTGGGCTGCCGTCGACAGGACAGAATCGTTGCTCCGGGCCGTACGCGGTGCCGCACTGAGGGCAGATGGTCGAGGTGCTCATTTTACCAAGGACCGGTGGGCACGCCTGGGGGTCACGACGGCGCGGGCGCGGCGATCGCGCGCCCGCTGACCCGGCGGCCTTTCGCGGCCGCAGTCGCCGCAGTAACATGCGCGCGCCCCCTCCTTCGAGGTCGGATTGTCCATGCACGCTCGATGGCTGGTGGCGGCGCTGCTGCTGGGTGGCGCCGCCACGGCCCAGGCGCAGGAATTCCCACTGGCGCCTCTGATTGCGCGCCTGCCCGGCAGCACGCGCGCCCTGGCGATGGCGAATGCGGACGCCGGCGGCCGTGAAAGCGATGTGATCTTCTACAATCCCGCGCAGCTCGCCGTGGCCCGTGGCACGGGCGCGTCCGCGGAGTTCTACACCGAGGCGAACCTGCTCGTCACGTTGTCCACGGTGCTCGACCTCGGGCCGGGTGCCGTGGGGGTTGGCGTTCAATCGCTCACCTTCTCCAACCCCGGGTTCGCGTATGCCGCCCCCGACGCGCTCGGCACATCAGGCGTGTTTCCCTCGTCGGGGCTGATCTTCGCGCTCGGGTACGCCCAACCGTTGTTCGGCATGCGGGCCGGCATCAACGCCAAACTCATGGAGCAGGCCATCGGCACGACTCGCGACAGTCGCGGGTCGCTGGACTTCGGACTCGCGCGGGACCTGCTGCACGGGACGCTCGGGCTGAGCGTGCAGAATTTCGGGCCCGCGTTCCGGAACTACTACGGAACGGTGAGCCAGCCCACGCGCACCAGTCTGGGCTTCACCACCGACCGCTATCTCGCCGGACCGTTCGACCTGGTCGCCGCGGCCACGACCTCGTTGTTGCGCGGACGGGACTTCGTGGCGGGCGGCGGCGGTGAGATCTCGTACAGTTGGCTGGACGGGTACGCGGTGGCCGCGCGCGCCGGCGTGCGACGGGAGACCGAGGGCGAGGGGCCCTGGACCGTCGGATTCGGCATCACCGCGGACCGCCTGTCGCTGGACTATGCGTTCGAGTCTCGCGCCAAGCGGCACGGCGCCCACCGCATCGGCGTGCGCATTCGATGACGGCGCGACTTCGCGTGGCGATCGCGGCGACGGCCGCGATGGCGATCGGCGCCTGCACGCAGGCACTCAAGCTGAGCCCCGACGATTCGAAGACCGTACTGTCGCAACAACTGCTCACGGCGCCGGATCCGGGCGACGCCGGTCCGTACCGCGTGCGATATCTGACGTATGGTAGCGGCACCGACCAGCGCCGCGCCGCGTACCGCGACTCGATCGCCATTCGCACCAAGGCGGTGGACGCATCGCCGTTCGTGAAGATGCCCCCCGACGAAGCCAAGCGCCGGAAGAAAACCTGGGGCTTCGACATCAAACACGCCCCGCTGAACGCACGCGTCTGGTATCCCGACGGCGCGGGCCCCTTTCCCCTGGTGATCATCGCCCACGGCAACCACGACCCCACCGACTACTCCGATCCGGGCTACCGGTACCTGGGCGAACTGCTGGCCTCGCGCGGATTCATTCTCGTGTCGGTGGACGAGAACTACATCAACGGCAGCCTGCGCGGCGAGAACGACGGCCGGGCCTGGATCATGCTCGAGCACCTGAAGACGTGGAAGGCGTTCACGGACAGTACGGCGAACCCGTTCTACCACAAGGTGGACTGGAACGAGATCGCGATCATGGGGCACTCCCGCGGCGGCGGCGCGGTGAGCCACGCCGTGCAGTTCAACCACCTCACGCGCTACCCCGACGACGCGAACGTGCGGTTCGACTTTCACTTCAACATCCGGTCGGTGGTGGCCATCGCGCCCGTGGACGGACAGTACAAGCCGGCCGGAGAATTCGAGCCGATCGAGAACGTCAACTTCCTGGTGATGCACGGCTCGCACGATGGCGACGTGTCGGAGTTCATGGGACTGCGTCCGTACGAACGGCTCCGGTTCACCGACGGGAAGCCGCACTTCAAATCGGCCTGGTACGTGTACCGCGCCAACCACGGCCAGTGGAACAGCATCTGGAACAACCACGACAACGGCCCGCGCAGCGCCACGCGGCTCGATCTGCGGGCGCTGCTCTCGCCCGAGCAGCAGCGGCAGTTCGCGCGGGTGGTGATCGGCGGATTTCTGGAAGCCACGCTGCACCACCGCCGCGAGTACCTGCCGATGTTCCGCGACCAGCGCACCATCGGCCACTGGCTGCCCAAGACGATGTACATCACCCGCTTCGAGGAGAGCAGCTTCCGGCTACTCGCCGGCTACGACGAGGACGTGGACGTGACCACGGGGTCCGTGCCCGGCGTGACGATCAGCGGCGACAGTCTGGCGAAGTGGCACGAGGCCCCGCTTCCGCTCCGGCACAAGAACGACGAGCAGAATACGAACGCGGTCTGGCTGGGGTGGAACAACCGCATCGCCGGCGCCGACACGGCCGTGCGCGGCGTGCCGGCGTCGTACACGATCGCGCTCAGCGACTCGCTCGTCCGTGCGCTGCAGGTCGGCGATACGTCGTCGGTGATGCTGTCGCTGGCGCCGACGCGGGATACCCCGCCCCCGCGCCACGCCGCGCACGACTCGAGCGCGAAACCCGCGGCGAAGCGGCCGAAGCCGCCCGCGGTGCACGACGACTCGGTGCCGATGGATCTGACGGTGGAACTCGTGGACGCCGACGGGCACCGCGCACGCCTGCCGCTGTCGCGCTTCGCACCGGTTCGGCGGCCGCTGGAGACCCACGTATTGCGGCGCGCCGACCGCGAAGCCTCCGCCTTCCGCAATCCATACGAGTTGGTGCTCCAGACCTATCCGATGCCGTTGGCCGCCTTCCGGAAGGTGGCGCCGGCGTTCGAACCGACGCGGCTGCGCGCCATCCGACTGGTGTTCGATCGCACACCGTCCGGCACGGTCGTGATGGATGACGTGGGGATCGCCAACCCCGATCCCGCGTTCCAGCCGCCCGACCGTTAGCCGGCCGGTGGGCGGGGTGGACGGGCGCGCGATCTCCCTGGACCTGTCGCGACTCGACGGGGGTACGTACGGGATCGGCACGCAGGTATGTCAGGGCTCCCAACGTCTCCGTCCTGCCATCCGTAATGAATGACACCGGGGGCTCTGATTCCCGCGCCCGGCGCTGCACCTACCGGAACGGCCGACCGCCGCCCGGGTGGGAGATCGCCGGCCCCTATCGACGAGTCGCACGCCATGACGACCGAAGAAACCGAACAGATCACCGCGGCCATGAACGCCGTCCGCTCCATCGTCCGGGCATTGCGCGTTTCTTCACGAATGATCGAGCACAAGATGGGGATGAGTGGGGCGCAATTGTTCGTGCTCCAGCAGTTGGCCGAACGTCCCGCGCACTCCCTCAACGAACTCGCCGACCGCACGGCCACACACCAGAGCTCGGTTTCCGTGGTCGTCCGGCGATTGGTCGACCATGGATACGTGACCCGAACGGCGTCCGACACGGACCGCCGCCGGGTGGAGTTGGCGCTCACCGAGAGCGGGCGCGAGATCCTGGCGGGGGCGCCGACCACCGTGCAGGTGAAGCTGTTGCGTGGGGCGCGCGCCCTCTCGCCCGAGGAGAAGCGATCGCTGGCCAAGCTGCTCGACGCCTGGGTCCAGGCGTCGGGACTGGAAGACGGATCTCCGCCGCTCATGATGGACGAACACGCGGCCGATCACGCCGACGCGTCCTGACCCGGCCCGTTCCGGCTCAGTCGGGATCGCAGGCCGGCAGCAGGAGCGAGAACACGCTTCCCCCGCCGCGGCGGGGGGCGTACTCCACGACGCCGCCCTGCGCGTGCGCCAGCCGCTGAGCGATCGACAGCCCCAGTCCCGCACCACCGTCGTTGGCTGACGATGGCGGGCGGTAGAATGGCTCGAAGATCTGATGCACTTCACTGGGGGGGACCCCGGGCCCGTGGTCGGCCACGGCGAACCGCAGCCGCTCGCCCTCGCGCGTCGCCTTCAACTCCACGGCCGACCCCTTGGGCGCGTAGCGCAACGCATTCTCCACCAGATTTCCCAGGATGCGCAGCGTGTGCACGAAGTCGAACATGCCGAACAGCGCCGGTTGCGAAAGATCGAGCGCGGTCGCCAGCTGGCGCCCGCGCGCAGCGCCGGCGAATTGACGAGCCACGGCCCCGATCACGTCCTCGGCGGAGTTCAACTCGGCGTTGGTCTTGAAGGTGCCGCCCTTGATGCGCGACAGATCCAGGAGATCGTTCACCAGCCGCGACAGCCGGTCGGCCTGTTCCTCGATCACGACGGCGTTCTCGTCGCCGTGCCGCGCCCCCTCCTGCGCGAGCGCCTTGATGGTGGTGAGCGGCGTCCGGAGATCGTGGCTGACGGTGGCCAGCAGGACGTCCTTCAGCCGGTTGGCCTCGCGGAGCGCCTCGGCGTGCGCCGCCTCTGCTTCCAACCGGACGCGCTCCACGCCCAGCGCGGCATAGTAGGTCAGGGCCTCGAGAAACCGATTCTGCGATTCGTCGAGCATGATATCCAGCGGGTGGTGAAGCCGCAGCGAGCCCACGGCCTCACCGTGGACGGTGAGCGGGAGGGTCAGCATCCGCGACGATCCGACGGGCGGCCAAGCCCCGGCGTGCGCGATCTGCACCTCGGCGCCGTCCACCACCCGGTCGATGGAGCACGAGTCGACGCGTAGCTCGTCGCGGATCACACGGGCAATCGACCCCAGTGCCTTTTCCGGCGTGCCGGCATTCAGCGTCTCGGAGCCGAGGTGGGAGAGCCGCGTGACTTCGTCGGCACGACGGCTCGCTTCGGCGGCCTCGGCGTGCGCGCGCGCCAGTAGTTCGGTGGCCGTCATCGACGTGGCGAGGAACGCGAACAGGACCACCGGCTCCAGCCCCTTGCCCACGGCGAGCGTGTCGTAGGGCTGCTGGAAGAAGTAGTTGATGAAGACGAACGCGACGCAGGCCATCACGAAGCCGAAGCCCCGGCCGCCGGCCACGCTCGCCCCCAGCACCACCAGGAGGTACGTCAGGACCACGTGCGCCTGATCGATGTCGGGACGGAACTGACCCATCGCGATCGTGACGAGCGCGAGCAGGATGGTCCACAGCACCCACCCGCGAACGGGCGGGGAACGCCGGACGCTAGGCGTTCGACTCGAAACGATACCCGACACCCGGTTCCGTGATGATGAGCTGTGGGCGCGACGGATCAGCCTCGACCTTGCGACGCAGATTTGTGATGTGCACCCGCAGGTACTGCTGGGGATTTCCGAACGCGCGCCCCCACACCGCATCGAAGATCTGCTGGTGGGTGAGCGTACGCCCCGACGCCGTGGCGAGCGTGCGCAGGATCTCCCACTCGATGGGGGTGAGGTGGATGGCCCCCGACCCGCGCGACACGCGCCGGCGCACCAGATCGATGGTCAGCCCGTCCACGGCAATCGTCGCCGCGTGCGACGGTGCGGACAGCGACTGGAAGCGCCGCAGGTGGGCGCGCACGCGGGCCGAGAACTCCTGCGTGCTGAACGGCTTGGTGATGTAGTCGTCGGCGCCCAGGTTGAGCAGGTCGACCTTCTCCTCCTCGGCGTGGCGCGCCGAGAGCACGACGATGGGCATGGTGCCCCAGAGGCGTACTTCGCGACAGACGTCGGCGCCCGGCATATCGGGCAGCCCGAGGTCGAGTACGATCAGATCGGGCATCGATGCCGCGGCCTGGTCGATGCCTTCGCGTCCCGTGGACACCTCGACGACGTTGTCGGTCAGGTCGCGCAGCGCGTTGCGCACGGCGCGGCGAATCTGCACCTCGTCGTCGATGACGAGAAGCGTGGGCTGGCCCGATGGGGCCGGGGAAGTCTCAGGGGGTTCGGTCACGTTCGGTTCCTCTCACAGAGATGCGGTCACGACTCTTTACCCTTCAAAGACTCCGGGTTCCGCCCCAGGGCCACTAATCAGACCCCTACCGGCGGAAAGCTATTTCGGGCCGCCACGCGAGAAGGCGCGCAGCCGCCAGGGTTCCGGAATCTGCAGACGGGTCCCACCCAACGATACCACCAACCCGCGCGTGCGGAGCGTCTTCATGGCGCGCGAGACGGATTCACGCGCCGTGCCCAGCTCCATGGCCAACTCCTCCTGCGTCCGACGCAGGCGCACGACGATGGGCGCGTTGGGCTTGGCTCCCTCCTGGTCTGCGAAGTCGGCCAGGAGGTGGGCCAGGCGCGCCGCCACGTCGCGAAACGCAAGCGTTTCGGTGACCGTGACGAGATGGCGCAGCCGCCGCCCAAGGGCGCGCATCACGGCCATGGCGAAGTCTGGGTCCGAGCGGATGAGCCCTTCGAACTCGTCGCGCGGCACAAACAGCAGCCGCGACGCCTCGGTGGCGACCGCCGACGCCGGATACACCCCGCCGTCGAACAGAGGCAGTTCGGCGATCGCCGCGCCGGGAAGCTCCACCCGCAGCACCTGCTCCTTGCCCTCGGGGTTCACCCGGTAGATCCGCACGCGCCCGCTCGCCAGGACGTACAGACCGCGGCAGGCCTCACCCATGGTGAACAGCACGTGCCCCGCCCCGACTTCGCGCGACACGCACCGGATGGCGAGTTGGTGCAGGGCTCGATCGTCGAGCGTCTGGAAGATCGAGACGCTGGCGAGCAGTCGGACATCGCTCATGCGGGGAATCTGCGATCGACACGGGGGCCGGCGCCACCCGTGACAATCGTCACGTCTGTCGCGATTCGGGGTGGCGAGGTTGGAAGTACGCGGCACGATAGTCGCGCACCGCTTCCATCATGGACTCTCTCAAATGTTCAAGAACCGCTCCATCATCATCGCCGCCTCCGTTGGCGCCCTCGGGTTGGCGGCGCTCGCCATGGCGCCGTCGTGGCGCACGCCGGCCGTGGACCGCGTGGACTTCGGCAAGGCCGTCACCGCCACGAGCCCCGCGTACGACGCTGTGCTCGCGCCTGCCTCGTCCGCGCCAATCAAGGAATTCCGCATCCCCATCGAGGACGAAAAGCTCACCATCGCCGACGGCGTCACCTATGACGGCTGGACCTTCGGCGGCACCGTGCCCGGCCCCGTGCTCCACGTGCGACAGGGCGACCTGGTGCGCATCACGGTGGTGAACGAGGCGCCGATCGCGCACTCCATCGACCTGCACGCGGCACGCATTCCGTGGAACGTGGCCTACAAGTCGATCAATCCGCATGACTCGATCTCGTTCGAGTTCCACGCCAATACGCCCGGCGCCTTCCTCGTGCACTGCGGCACGCCGCCCGTCACCATGCACATCATGCAGGGAATGTACATGGCGATCATCGTCGACCCGAAGGACGGATGGGGCACGAAGGCGGCCAAGGAATTCGTGATCCTGCAGAGCGAGTTCTACGCCAAAGACGGCACGGCGCCGGGCGTGGCCGAGCAGCCTGACTGGCAGGCCGCGATGGCCAAGAACGCCACGTTCGTGGTGTTCAATGGCCGCGCGTTCCAGTACAAGGCCCACCCGCTCCAGGTGAAGGAGGGCGACCGCGTGCGGCTGTTCGTCGTGAACGCGGGCCCCAGCTACAACAGCGACTTCCACATCGTGGGCAACATCTTCGACCGGGTGCTCCCCGACGGCAATCCGGGCGACGCGCTGCACGACATTCAGACCTACATGGTGCCCGCCGGCGGCGGCGCGGTGTTCGAGACGGTGTTCCAGAAGGGCGCGAGCGGCGTGGGGATGTACCCCTTCGTGACGCACAGCTTCGCCGACGCCGAGAAGGGCGCGGTGGGACTGATTCAGGTCACGGGCCCAACGGTGGCGGCCCGGCAGTAGCCGCATTCGGGGGGCCGCCCGCGCCCCCCGGGGGGGCACGATCGCGGGCAACAGCAGTTCGTGGGGGAAACGTTCGACGGTCGTCCCGCAGTTGCGGGCCGGCCGTCGTCGCGTTCAGTTCAGCCATCCCATCCCACCACGCCGTCCATCGGAGACCCTCGACATGACGAAAGCCGCGACCGCCGCCGCCCTCCTGCTCATGTTCGGAGTGCAGTCGGGACCGCCGCCGCAGCATCGCCCCGCGCCCGCTGTTCCACCCAGCGCGTACCAGGATCTTCATTGGCGGTTCGTTGGGCCATTCCGGGCCGGATGGGCCACCGTGGCCGAGGGCGTGCCGAGCGAGCCGAACACCTTCTACTTCGGCGCCGCCGGCGGGGGCATCTGGAAGACCACCGACGCCGGTCGCACCTGGCAGGGGCTGATGCAACACGAAGCTTCGTCGGCGGTGGGGGCGCTCGCCATCGCGCCGTCCAACCCGGACATCATCTATGTCGGCACCGGACAGGTGGCGGCACGATACGACATCGCGGCCGGCGACGGCGTCTACCGCTCGAACGACGCCGGGAAGACATGGACCAACGTGGGACTCGGCGCCACGCATCACATCGGGCGCATCCTGGTCGACCCGCACGACCCCGACCGCGTGCTGGTGGCGGCGATGGGCCACGTGTTCGGTCCGAACGCCGAGCGCGGCGTCTACCTGACCAACGACGGCGGAGCGCACTGGCAGCAGGTGCTCCACGTGGACGACGCCACCGGCGCCGTGGATCTGGCGTGGGACCCCGCGAACCCGACGGTGGTGTACGCCGCCATGTGGCAGATGCGCATTCACCCCTGGCTCGACTACTTCATGCCGCAGTCGGGACCGGGCTCGGGCATCTACAAGAGCAGCGACGGCGGCATCCACTGGGACCGAATGGCCGGCGGACTGCCGTCGGCCAACCTGGGGCGCATCGGACTCGCCGTGGCGCCCGGTAGCCGTGGGTCGGTCGTCTATGCGTCAATCGCGATCGAAGGCTCCACGCTCACCACGGCAGCGGCGGCGCACGACGCCAGCGGGCTCTACCGCACCGAAGACGGCGGCGCCCACTGGACGCTGGCCAACGGCGATCCGGTGCTGGCGAGCAGCTACTTCGGACGGCTCGCGGTGGATCCCAACGATCCGCAGACGGTGTACGTGACTGGCCAATCCATCCGGCGCTCCACCGACGGCGGCAAGACCTTCGGCTTCTTCAAGGGCGCGCCCGGCGGCGACGACTACCACTTCCTGTGGATCGACCCGGACGATGCCACGCACATGATCGAGGGCGCCGACCAGGGCGCCGCGGTCACCGTGAACGGCGGCAAGAGCTGGTCGAGCTGGTACAACCAGCCCACCGGGCAACTCTATCACCTCGCGGTGGACGACCGCTTTCCGTACCGCATCTACAGCGGACAGCAGGACAACGGCACCGTGGAGCTGTGGAGCCGCGGTCCGTACGGGGTGATCGACGAGCGCGACTGGCATCCGGTGGGCGGCGACGAACGCGACTACATGGTGCCGAAGCCCGGCGCCCCCGACACGGTGTTCGGCACCGGCCTTGGCGGCAACATGACGCGCTTTGACGAGGTGACGCGGCAGTCGGCCGAGGTGTCGCCGTGGCCCGTGTCCACGTATGGCGCGTATCCGCCGGACGCGAAGTACCGTTACACCTGGATCACGCCGATGGCATTCTCTCCCCTGCCCCCGCACACGATGTATCTGGGCGCGCAGGTGCTGTTCTCGTCCAACGACGACGGCGACCACTGGCGCGTGATCAGTCCCGACCTGAGCGGAAAGCAGGCCGGCGCCACGGGATGTCACGACGCCGACATGGCGAAGGCGCGCGACTGCGGGTTCGGCGTGATCTTCTCCATCGCGCCCTCTCCCGTATCGAAGGGCGTGATCTGGGTGGGCACCGACGACGGGCTCATCCACCGCACCACCGACGGCGGCGCGCACTGGAGCAACGTCACGCCCCCCGACGTGCCGGCGTGGGCGCGCATCGACAACATCGACGCTTCGGCGTTCGACGCGAACGCGGCCTACGCCTCGGTGGACATGCACCGCATGGACCGCGATACGCCGATGATCCTCAAGACCGCCGACGGCGGGAAGCACTGGCAGACGATCGTCAACGGCATTCCGTCCGACGAGTTCGTGATGTCGGTGCGCGCCGATCCGGTGAAGCGCGGGCTGTTGTACGCCGGCACGAGCCGCAGCGTCTACGTGTCGTTCGACGACGGCGCCAACTGGCAGCCGCTGGGGCTCAACCTGCCCACCACCTGGTACCGCGACCTGCTGGTGCACGACGGCGACCTGATCACCGCCACGCAGGGGCGCGGCATCTGGATTCTGGACGACGTGGAGCCGCTGCGCGAGGCCGTCCCGGCGAGCGCGAGCGCCGCCCACCTGTACACCCCGCTCGTGGCGACGCGACTGCGTGCCGACGAGAACCGTGACACGCCCTGGCCACCCTCCACGCCGGTGGCGCAGAACCCGCCCACCGGAGCGGTGATCGACTACTGGCTGGGATCCGCGGCGTCGGCTCCGGTGACGGTCACCGTGCGCGATGCGGGCGGCCATGTGATCCGCACCTTTTCCAGTGCGGACCAACCGGAGAAGCTCCCGGCCACGCAGTATTTCGAGAACGGGTGGCTGGGCGAGGCCCCGCACATCGAGGCGACGGCGGGCATGCACCGGTTCGTATGGGATCTGCGCTACCCGCGCCCCGACGCGCTGTCGTACGACTACTCGATCGCCGGCGTATGGCACGAGGGCACGCCCATCGATCCGCGCGGGCCGCTGGCGCTGCCCGGCCGGTACACCGTGTCGCTCACCGTCGGCGGCAAGAGCTACACACGACCGTTGACCGTGCGCATGGATCCGCGCGTGCACGTGAGCACCTCGGCGCTGCGCGCGCAACTCGCGCTCGCGCAGTCGGTGGGTGCCGCACTCGGCCGGGCGACGGCGGCGCATCGCGCCGTCACCGTCTACGTCGACGCCCACAAGGAAGCGTTGCCGCAGGCCAAGTTGGATTCGGCGAACGCGATCGCCGGCGAACTCGCGACCGTGGACGGCGTGCTCACGAGTCTGGCCACGCAGGTGGTGGAGGCCGACGCGGCGCCCAACCAGGGCGAGCGCGGCGTGCTGGCCGAGTACCAGCACCAACTGGAAGGGCTGCAGACGCGGTGGAAGGCGCTTCAGCGCCGAGCCGGCAGCTAGTCAGTCCGGCAGTAGCACGAACGACTGGCGCGGGGGGAGTCGATACGTCCGGAACCCGCGCCGGTCGGTTGTGAACACGCTACGGCATTTCAGCCCCTCGCCGAGCGCGACGAGTGTCGCGTCGGCGTAGTCCATGGGCACGGACCGGTAGGTGGCCATCAGCGACTTCACCCGCCGATGGCCACCCGCTGGCAGTGTCATGATGGGGATGTCGGCGGCTAGCAGGAAATCGAGCGGCAGGTTGGCCGGTGCTCCGCCGCGGAGCACCAGATGGCAGGCCTCGGTGACCACCGCCTCCGTGGTCACGCACCGGTGCACCAATTCGGGCCACACCGCGAGGCACCGCGCGTGCCACTGGTCCCGGGCATCGAGCACGGCGACCAGCGGCCCGGTATCGAGCAGCACGTCCCGCGCGTGCGGCACCAGCTACTCGCGCCAGTTGTGGGCGCGGAGCTGCGCGGCGAGTGCGTCGCCGGCCGAGGCCTTCTGGTCGAGCCTCACCGAACCGGCGTATGAAGCCACGCGCTCCCAGACAGCCGCGGCAGGCTCCACGGGGGGCTCGGCGAAGTAACGCTCCAGCGCCTCCCGCACGAGCTGTGATTTTGTGACGTCACGCTCGCGCGCGCGACGTGCGAGCGCGCGCGCGAGATCACCGGGAACACGGAGGGTGAGCTGCTCGTCTTTCATGGGATACAATGTAATGCGATTGCATTACACGACAAGCCCTCCCCCACTGGTGCGATCGGGCCCCGTCCCGACGGCCCGACGGGGCGCGCCGGGACGGCAGACGCGGTTATCGCGTCCTGGCGCGGATGTCCGCGAGTTGCAGTCGCAGTTCCGGGTTCCCCTTGAGAATGTCGGCGAGCAGGTCGGCCGCCGGCGGATCGTCGAACACCGTGGGCTCGGGCCCGAAGCGCTTGTTCATGCCCATGTGGCGATCGGGATCGATGCGCACTTCGTGCGGCAGGATGAGATCTGCCTTGGTGTCCATGACGCGCACGGCGTAGAACTTCTTGCCTTCCTTTTCCATGTAGCCGAAGTGCACGCCGTCGGCCTCTTTGGGCCATGGCGGCAGTGGGTGCGACTTGCCGTCGGTGCCGACGAACGTGGTGGCGCCCTGCTTGAGTTCCTTGAAGTTGGTCTCGAAGGCACCGTGGTACATGAGCGCGTGTTTCATGCGGAGTCTCGGGTTGGGGATACGGGGGATGAAATCGGGCGCTAGGGCCGGCGTTCGGTGTCACGCAGGTGAGAGAGGCGCTTCTTCACCTCGGCCACCTGCGGCTGCAGATCGGGATCGGCATTCTTCCACAGTTCGACGAATTTGGAATAATACGTCGCGGCATTCCCGCGGTCACCCTTGTCCTCGTACAGGCGGCCCAGACTCTTGTAGGCCAGGGCTAGGTAGTTGCCGTTGCGGTCGGAGCTTAGTCCGCCGCCCTCGGTGAGGAACCGGTGGTACTCGGCGATCGCCGAGTCGGCCTGGTTGGCGCGATCGTAGGCCAACCCCACCTGGAATGCCGTACAGGCGCCGCAGTCGTTGGCCGGCCCGTCCGGCAGCGAGTCGGCGACCCAGAAGATCTTCGCCGCCTCCTGCGGATTGTGCTCGGCCAGGTGAACCCAGCCCATGGCCTGATCCAGCGACGGTTGCATGGCGACGCGGAGCGATGGGTTGCGGGCATACGCGGCGTTGGCCTCGGTGATCACGGCCCGCGCGCGGTCGGGACGCCCTGCCACCGCGAATATCTGTGCCACCAGACCATAGGGGCTCTGGTCGGCCGGGAAGCTCTTGAGTGGGGTAGCCGCGAGCGCGGCGTCCAGGGTGCGTGCCGCCTGGGCGTTCTTGCCCCGGAACCACGCATCGAAGAATGCCGTGCGCATCGAGTCGTACAGCACCGGAGAGAAGGCGCCGCGTTCATGGTCGAACCGTTGGGCTTTGATGAATTCGGACAACGCAAGCTTGAGCTTGCCCTGCTGGGCATCCAACTGCGCGACGAAGGGAGCGATCTGCGACCAGTCGTCCGGGTTGGATGCGGTATCCTGCTTGACCGCGATCGTGCGCGCCGAGTCGACATTCCCTCGCATGTAGGTCGTGATCGCCTTCACGTACTGCATGGCGGCCCGCCCGCCCTGCGACTGCTCAAATGCGTCGACCACAGAATCGGCCGCGTCGTACTGGTGGAGTGTCGCCAGTCCGAAGGCCAACTGCTGATAGGTGGACATCAAGGGCACCGGATCATGCCGGATCTCGAGTTCGTACGCCGAGTCCGACGCGGCGAACTGACGCCTGGACTCGAGAATGATGGCCAGGTTGTGGGGCGCGATGTAATAGTCGCCGGCCGCAATGCCCTGCCGGTAGGCATCGGCCGCCCGCTCGCGATCGTTGCCCGGGCCGCCGGGGCCGAAGTATGACCCGATGGTCGCGTAGCGTTCGCGATCCGTCAGGTGGTCGCGGAATTTGTACGCCTGTTCCAGCGCGGCAGCCGACAGGTCCGATGAGGTCCCGATGTCGGAGTACGCGATGCCAAGTTTGCGCCAGGCCTCGGCAAAGGTGGAATCGAGCGCCACGGCGCGTTTGAGCGGCGCCAGCGAGTGCTGGTAGTCGCCCTGGTCGAAGAAGCGCACGCCTTGGGTGTAGGCCTTCAGCGCATCCAGCGAACTGGTGGTCACATCGGCTAGAGGCGCCGAGTTCTGCACCGACCTGAGCGACTCTCCGATCTTCCCGCGCAGGTCGCGGGTGAGCTTGCCGACGGTCGGAATGAGCTGCGTAGGGTCAGCGGCCGTTCCCTGGAACGACGCGAGGTCGTTGCCCGACTGCGCGCCCACCAGTCGCACCGTGACGATGAAGCCGGTGCCCACCGGCGTCAGGTCGCCGGTGATGACGGCCTTGGACCCGGACCGCAGCGCCACCTGCTGCGCGAGCGCCGCGTCGAGCCGGCTGTTCGCCGGCCGCTGCATGTGCACCAGGTAGCTGCGAATGGCGCTGGTCGGCATCACCGTCACCGCGTTCGACTGCCCGAGATCGGTGCGCACGGCTTCGGCCACCGCGCTGCCGATGGAGCTGTCCGCCCCGCCCTTCACCGCGAAGTCGGCGACGATGAGCGGCCGGCTGGCGTCGAGTTGCCCCGAGGCGAGCAGCGATCCGAAGGGCCCGATGCCGAGCGCCCGCAGCAGCATGAACGCCCCGATGAGCACCACGAACCCGGCAAGCGCATACGCCCCGCCAATGGTGGTGCGCCGCCAACTCATGTGCGGACTGGCCTTCATGGCGATGGTCGCCATCGTGCCGTGCGGCGCTGCCGATCCACCCGGCGTGTAGGTCGGGGTCATGGTGAGCATGCGGCGCGTCTGCCGGTGCACGTACCCGGTGAACAGAATCACCGGAAGGCCCAGCGCCATGACGATCAGCGCGCCGGGGAACACCCAACTTGGGAGGCCGATACCGACGATGGCCGCCTGCGCCAGAACAGCGACCGCGATGAACGCCACCGCATACACGGCCAGCGCCCGCCACATGGCATTCTTGCCGCCGAGGAGAATCGGCGGCATCGCGGTGTGCCCGCTGCCGCTCGTCACGCTGTCCAGCACGCGCACCACGTCCACCGCATTCTGGGGACGGTCGTCGGCGTCCTTGGCCAGGCAGCGCATGACCATGGCGGCCAGGTCGGGCGGCGTGTCGGGGCGCAGTTCCAGAATGGACCGCGGGGTCTCGCCCATGTGTGCGGCGAGCAGCTTGTGCGGCGTGCGTCCCGTAAACGGCGGCTGGCCGGCGAGCAACTCGTACGCCATACACCCGAAGGCGTACAGGTCAGCGCGGTGATCGGTATCCGGATCGGCGGCCGCCTGCTCGGGCGCCATGTACGCGGGCGTGCCCAGCGAGGTGCCCACCTGCGTGAGCGTGGCCCCGGTGGGCCCCGTGCGCGAGGCGCTCAGGGCCTTCGCGATGCCGAAATCGGCCACCACCGCGGAGCCGCCCGACAGCAGCACGTTTTCCGGTTTGATGTCGCGGTGCACGATGCCGCGCTCGTGCGCGTAGGCGAGCGCGCGCGCCACGTCGCGCAGGATGCTGATGGCGTCGGTAATGGGCAGCGCGCCGTCGCGCGACAACCGCGCGCGCAGCGATTCGCCGTCCACGTACGGCATGGTGTAGTACGGCAGCCCGTTGGTCTCGCCTGCGGCGAGCACCGGCACGATGTGCGCGTGCTGCAGCTTGGCGGCCAGCAGGATCTCGCGCTTGAACCGGTCGACGTTCACGCCGGCGGTGAGTTCGGGCGGCAGCACCTTCACCACCACCTTCCGTTCCAGCGCGTTCTCCTCGGCCACGAACACCCGCGACATCCCGCCGCCGCCGAGTTCACGCTCGAGGGTGTAGGCGTTGCCGAGGGTTTGCTGCAGCTGTTCGCGGATGTCCGTCACGGTCGCTTCTCCGTGTCACGCAGGTGATTGAGCCGCTTCTTCACGTCCGCCACCTGCGGTTGCAGCTCCGGATCTGCGTTCTTCCACAGGTCCACGAACTTCTGATAATACGTCGCGGCGTCCCCGCGGTCGCCCCGGGCCTCGTACAACTCGCCCAGGCGGCGATCCACGTAGGCCAGATGGTACGCCTGTTCGCCGAGCGCGCTCCAGTACGGCGTATCGAGATACCGGCGGAACGCGGCGATGGCCGAATCGGGCTCGTTCGCCTGATCGAACCCCATCCCGATATAGAAGTCCATGCAGGCGACGCACTCGGACATCGGTACCTGCGGCAGGTACTGAACGCTCGGGCCGTTGGCGACGTTGAGGGAATCGGCCAGCCGGAACTCCCGAATCGCGTCCATCGGCTTCTTCTCGGCAAGTGCGATGACGCCGAGCGCCTGATGCCGCCCCGGTTCCAACGGGCGCCGGCTCAGCGTATCACGGACATCGCGTTCCATGGCCTGGAGGATCGCCCGAGCGCGATCGGGCCGATTGGCGAACGCAAGATCCATGGCGACCGCGGCGTACGGGCGGGCGGCGACGGGCAGACTCGTGATCGGGGTGGCCTTCAGGGCCGCGTCGAGAGTTGGCAGGGCGGACGCGGTACGACCGCCCACGGACTCGTCGGCATATACCAGGATCGCGGCGTCGTTCAATGGGGAGGTGAGCACGCCACCGCGGCGCGCGTCGGCTTCTGCTGCGGCATAGCCCCGGCGCCAGGCCGCGAGCCGGCCCGCCCGCAGGTCCACATTCGCCTGTTCAACCAGAATCATCGAGCGGATGCCCGGATCCGGATTCGACTTCCAGCGATTCAGGATGGCCTGGACCGAGTCCATCGATCCGCCCTGGTACCAGGCGGCCAGCCGCTGGACGTCGTCCTGCACGTTCACCCCGAGTCGCGCATTGCCGGCACTCGCCGCCGAATCCGCATCGCGCCACCTGCCCTGATTGAGTTGCGCCTGGGCGAGGTGCTGATATGTCAACGGCGAAAGGGCTGGATCGCGCTGCAGGTCGAGCCTCGCCACCGACTCGGCAGCGGCGAACTGGCGGGTGAAGAGCAGCTCATTTCCCAGGTTCCCGGGCGCCACCGTATAGTCGCCAAGACTTATCGCCGTGCGATAGGCCGTAATGGCCTTGGTGCGGTCCGGATACGGCCCTACGTCGAAGTAGGTTCCCACCATGATCGCGCGTTCACGCGCCGTCAGGTGATCGCGAAAGCGGTAGCCCATGGTGAGCGCGGAATCGGCCAGTGCGGGCGACATGCCCGCGTTGACGTACGCGATCCCGAGCTTGCGCCAGGCCATGGCGAAGGTGGAGTCGTCGGCCAACGCCTGCTTGAGCGCCGCGATCGCCTTCGTATACTCGGCGTTGTCACTGGCGTGCGCGCCTTCGGTGTAGGCCTTCAGCGCATCGAGCGACCCGGTGGTCACATAGTCGAGCGCCGGGGAATTCTGCACCGACCTGAGCGATTCGCCGATCTTGCCGCGCAACTCCTTGCTCAACTCTCCGACCGTCGGAATGAGCAGCGACGGGGTGTCGGCTGTGCCCTGGAAGGATGCCAGTTCGTTGCCCGACTGCGCGCCCACGATGCGCATCGTGACCAGGAATCCGGCGCCGAGCGGCGTGAGGTTGCCCGTCACCACCCCCTTCAACCCCTGACGCTGGGCGATCTGTCGGGCCAGCGTCGCATCCACTCGACTGTCCGGGGCACGCTGCATGAGCTGCAACGCTTCGCGGATGGCACTCACCGGCATCACGGTGATGGCGTTCGATTCGCGGAGATCGGTGCGCACCGCTTCGGCGACCGCGCTGCCCAGCGCGCTGTCGGCGCCGCCGCGCACCGAGAAATCGGCCACGACGAGCGGCTGGTGGGCATCGAGCGTCCCCGCCGCCAGCAGCGAGCCGAAGGGGCCGATCCCGGACGCGCGCAGCAGCATGAAGGCCCCGATCAGCAGCACGAACGCGCCCAGCGCATACGCCCCACCCACCGCCGTCCGCCGCCAGCTCATGTGCGGACTCGCCTTCATGGCGATCGTCGCCATGGTGCCCTGCGGTGCTGCCGTGCCGCCCGGCGTATAGGTGGGCGTCATGGTGAGCATGCGCCGCGTCTGCCGGTGTACGTAGCCCGTGAACAGAATGGCCGGGAGCCCCAGCGCCATCACGATCAGCGCGCCGGGGAACACCCAGTCGGGCAACCCGATGCCGACGATGGCGGCTTTCGCGAGAATGGCCACCGCGATGAAGGCCACCGCGTAGAGCGCCAGGGCCCGCCACAACGCGTGCTTGCCACCGAGCAGAATCGGCGGCATCGCGTTGTGCCCGGTGCCGCTGGTCACGCTGTCCAGTACGCGCACCACGTCCGTCGCCTTCTGGGGACGGTTATCGGCGTCCTTGGCCAGGCAGCGCATGACCATGTCGGCCAGCTCCGCCGGCGCGTCGGGACGCAGTTCGAGCAGCGGCTGCGGCGTGTCGCTCATCTGCGCGGCGAGCAGCCGCTGGGGCGTCTTGGCCACGAAGGGCGGCCGGCCGGCGAGCAGCTCGTACGCCATGCACCCGAACGCGTAGAGGTCCGCCCGGTGGTCGGTGGACGGATCGGCCGCCGCCTGCTCGGGCGCCATGTAGGCCGGTGTGCCGAGCGAGGTGCCCACCTGCGTGAGCGTGGCCCCGGTGGGCCCCGTGCGCGAGGCGCTCAGGGCCTTCGCGATGCCGAAGTCGGCCACCGTGGCCGACCCGCCGGTGAGCAGCACGTTTTCCGGCTTGATGTCGCGGTGCACGATGCCGCGCTCGTGCGCGTAGGCCAGCGCGCGCGCCACGTCGCGGAGGATGCCGATGGCGTCGGTCACCGCGAGCGCGCCGTCGCGCGCCAGCCGCATCCGCAGCGACTCTCCCTCGACGAAGGGCATCGTGTAGTACGGCAGCCCGTTCGTCTCCCCGGCCGTGAGCACGGGCACCACGTGGGGATGCTGCAGCTTGGCCGCCAGCAGGATCTCGCGCCTGAACCGGTCCACGTTCACGCCGGCGGTCAACTCCGGCGGAAGCACCTTGACCACCACCTTCCGCTCCAGCGCGTTCTCCTCGGCCACGAATACGCGCGACATGCCGCCGCCGCCCAATTCACGCTCGAGAGTAAAGGCTGATCCGAGTGTGGTCTGCAGTTGGTCGCGAAGGTCCATCGTCACCATCGACTGGACAGAATGCAGGCGCACGGCTGGCAGACGCATCGAGGCAGGCACCCCGAACCGCGGCGGACGAAGTTGCAAGTTACGGCCCGGCGCTCGCAGCGGCTAGGACCTACAGATGCGACAACGCCGGAACAATCGGCATCCGGCGGCGATATGGTTCAACGCGTACACTCATTCTTTCAGTTCCGACGATGACAGCATCTCTCGCGGCGCACCGTGTGCACCGGGCGGCATGGCCACGATCCTTCGCACTACTGTTGGCGAGCCTCGCGGCGTTCGGGGGCGCCGCACGACCCGCCGCTGCCCAACTCACCGTCGTGCCGTCGAGCCGTTCGTTCTGGATCGGCGGCGCCGCCGCGATCGCCGCCGGCATCGCCCTCGACCGCCCGATGCGGAACCTCGCCCTGCGGAATCACACGCCGGGACCGGACAAGTTGGCCGGCGGGCTCGATCCCTTCGGCCGCGCCGGCTACATCGTGCCGGCATTGCTGGCGTCGTACGCCGTGCCCCTGGTGCTGCGCAAGCACCGCTGGGCCGACGCCGTCATGCGCGTGGGGCTGTCCTACGCCGCCTCCGACGCCATCGAGAGCGTGCTCAAGCCGCTCGTCGGCCGGCACCGCCCCACTCCCACCAACAACGCCTGGACCTTCCACCCCCTCGCCGCCACCGATACCTGGCATTCCTTTCCGTCAGCGCACACCGTGCACGCGTTCTCGCTCGCCGCCGCGATCTCCGACGAAGCGCAGAACCGGTGGGTGACCGTGGCCGCCTACGGCACGGCCGGCCTCGTGGCCTCGCAACGCGTCTACCGCCAGGCGCACTGGACCAGCGACGTGCTCGCCAGCGCCGTGTTGGCCATCGCGTCGAGCCGCACGACCCGCCACTGGCTGGCCGAACACGGCCTGGGGCGCTTGCTCGGCCCACTCGCGCCGGCGCCATAGCGCTGGGGCCACCGTCCGACCGGTACCGACGAAAGCTCAGGACTCTCCCGACGCCATCGCGGCCCCCGCACGCGCAGTTTTCCCGCAGACGGGGCGCCGCATGCGCCCACCAACTCGAATGGAGCAACAATGCCCGAACAGACGACACCCTACGGGTTCTCGGTCACCGTCCCCCTGACCTATGACGCCGCGGTGGAGAAGACGCGCGCCGAACTCGCCAAGGAAGGCTTCGGTGTCCTCACCGAGATCGACGTGAAGAAGACGATGAAGGAGAAGCTCGACGCCGAGTTCCGACCGTACGTGATCCTCGGCGCCTGCAACCCGCCCCTCGCCCACAAGGCGCTGAGCGCCGAGCGCGACATCGGACTGCTGCTGCCGTGCAACCTGGTGGTCTACGCGGCGGACGATCCGAAGCGAAGCGTGGTGGCGGCCATGGATCCGGTGGCCGCGCTGAACCTGGCCGGAAAGCCCGAGATCGAGCCGCTGGCGCGCGAGGTCAAGGCGCGTCTGGAACGGGTGCTGACCGCCGTCGCCAGGATCTAGCCCCCCAGACGAAACCGGGCCGCATCTCCGCGTACAGCGGGGATGCGGCCCGGTTGTGTTGCAGTGGGGTCAGGCGCCGGTCTGTTTGGGACGCGTGGACATCCCGAACAGGGCATACAGCGGGCAGAACGACATCCACGCCGTGGCGAGCGGGACGATCCCGATCAGCCCCCACATCGTCTTCGGGCCCACGAAGACCAACGACAGCAACGCCAACCCCAGCAATACGCGGATCACGCGATCGGCCGCGCCAACATTGAGAGACATCGGTGTCGCCTCCACCTGAGAAGAGAAGAACCTTCCGCTCCACGAATTCTTCACTCGTCACGCGGTTTTCGCCGTCGGGAACGTGCCGCCGGTGTGTCGGGGAGCTCCCGACACACCGGCGATATGCGCCGATGCGAAGACCGCCTCCGCGAGATTCTCGACGAACTACGCGCCGGCCTTGGCCATTGCCGCCGTCGCGCGGCCGACGCGGCTGGGAAACCGAAGCGTGGCCGCGATCCCGCCGGCTTCTGCGTCCAACCGCTCCCCCGGCTCGCCCGCGATCTCAGCCAGCCGTGCGCCGTGCGCGAGCACGTCCAACGCCACCGCTTCGGCCGCGTCCGGGCGTTCGTCGAAGAATCGCTGAGTGACCAGCACTTCGCGGGCCGCCCCGGTCCTGAGCGCGCCAGTCACCGCCTCGAGCCCGACCACGGCGCGCCCCCGCCCAACGTCGCGATCCACGATGTCGATGACGCGGGTGGCTTCGGACGCCGCTTGGAGTCGGCGGCGTGCGTCGGCGGCCGCGGCCACGATGTCCGCCTCGGACGCATCCATGCCCAGCCCGGGCGTGTGCAACGTGCGCTTCTGGGCCCCCTTGCCCAGGCGCTTGATGGCGTCGTAGGCGTTGTTGCGGGTGCCGCCGATGACGATCCACCCACTGGGTCGCGCCAGGTTTTCGAGTTCATTGGCGACATCGTGCAGCATGCGGTCGCGCCCCACCTCGAGCGCCCGCTGCGCGGCATCGGTGAGCGTCGTACCGCGGGTGCCCGTGTGAAAGCCCTCGCGCGAGCTATCGCCCATATGCGCCGCGCGCCCGACATGCGCGTGCGCATTGACGTGCTCCACCCGCTCCACCCCGCGTCCGCTCGACCGGTAGATATCGGTGGACCGGGCGTCCATGAGGGCGACGATCACATCGGCCGCCCCCTGGAACAACCGCATGTACGGCGCCGCAGCGATGCCCGTCCGCCAGTGGAGCGCCGTCCGGGGGGCGCGGTTTGTCTCCCCGGCGTACAGCAGCCGGTCGGCGGTGATGAACACGGCCCAGCCGGCGGCGCCATCGAGGTCGTCGCTCAGGTCGCGCGTCAGCTTCTCCAGCATCTCCGCTGCCGTGTCGAACTCGTTGCGCTCGGCATGCGGGGCGTCGCTCAGCGCCTTTCGCTGCGCGACGGCGGCGGTGGCAAGCGTCTTGCGCCATGTGCGGCGCGCCACGGCGTCCAGTTCCGTCGGGTCGACGTAGGCGTGGAGCACATGCTGATCACGGACCGAACGCTCCAGCTTGGCCAGCTGCGAATAGGTAAGCATCCCCTCCTCCCCGGGCTCGAGAAACCGCTCACAGCGCACGGTACACGCGAGCGTCTGCGGTCTGCTTGGAGGGTATCGTGGCGGCCTCCGCGCGTCAGTCGGCGCAACACTCACGCGTCGTCAGGGATTCCGCGCGCGGCCACGCGGCGCGAACCGTGCATCTGGCCATCGGCCCGGAAGTTTCGCAGGATTAACGCTCCCCACCCGTTCCCGCAGAGGAGCCCCCATGCCCAGCACCAGACTCTCCCACGTGCGTTCCCGCCGCGGTTCCGCCCTCCGGCTCGCGTACGCCCTCGGGCTCGCCAGCCTCGTCGCTGCCGCACCGGCGGTCCGCGCGCAACAGGCACCGCCGGATCGCATCCAGCTCAGCCAGTATCTCGACTGGCAGGAAGTGCAGACGCCCCAGATCTCACCCGACGGATCGCAGATCGTGTACGGGAGGCGCTGGGTAGACAAGATGAACGATCGCTGGCGCACGTCGCTCTGGATGATGAACGCCGACGGCACGCACGACCGCTTCCTGGCCGACGGCTCCGGCGCGCAGTGGTCGCCGGATGGCAAGCGCATCGCCTACGTCGCCGAGGGCAAGCCGGCGGGCGCGCAGATCTTCGTGAAGTGGGTCGATCTCGAAGGCCCGGGCTCGCAGGTGTCGAACCTCACCGATTCGCCGTCGAACCTCGCCTGGTCGCCCGACGGCAAGGCGATCGCATTCAACATGAACGTGGCCGATCCCCTGGGCGCCGAGTGGCACATTCCGATGCCGACGCCGCCCAAGGGAGCCAAGTGGGTGGAGCCACCGAAGATCGTCACCCGGCTCAACTTCCGCTCCGACCGCATCGGCTACACCGACACCTACTACCATCAGATCTTCGTGATCTCACCCGACGGCGGCGAGGCCCGGCAGGTGACCACCGGCGACTGGAACGCTTCGGCGCCCGCATTCTCGAGTGACGGACAGTGGGTGGCGTTCTCGTCGCTCCGCGTGCCCGACGCCGAGCACGCGTTCCGCCATTCGGAACTGTACGCGGCCAACGTGCGCACCGGCGAGGTCCGGCAGCTCACGCATCAGTCCGGCACCAGCGGCGGGCCCGTGTACTCGCCCGACGGACGGCTCGTGGCCTACACGCACGCCGACTCCGTGGACCACTCGGCGTGGTCGCAGGGCAATATCTGGATCATGAACGCCGACGGCTCCAACGCGCATGCCGTGACGGCCAGCCTCGACCGCCCGGTGTCGGGCGTGCTCTGGGCACCCAATGGCAGCGGCGTGTACTTCAACACGCAGAGCGAGGGCTCGCAGAACCTGTACTACGCCTCGACGTCCGGGCAGGTGCGCGCGGTGACCGCTGGCTCGCAGATGCTGAACGTCACCGACCTCAGCCGCACCGGGGTCGCGGTCGGCATTCGCAGCACGCCGACGATGCCGAACGACGTGGTGACGTTCACCATTCCGGCATCCGGCACCACGTCCACGTTCGCGCAGCGCACCGACGTGAACCGATCGCTGCTCTCGGGGAAGAAGCTCGCCACGACCGAGGCCATCTGGTACACGTCCAAGGACGGCCTCAAGATCCAGGGTTGGATCGTGAAGCCCCCCGATTTCGACCCGCACAAGCAGTATCCGCTGATCCTCCACATTCACGGCGGGCCGCAGGCGATGTACAACGTTGCCTTCAACTTCGCGAACCAGGACGAGGCGGCGAAGGACTACGTGGTGCTGTACACCAACCCCCGCGGCAGCACCGGCTACGGCGAGAAGTTCACCAACATGATCGACAACGATTACCCCGACCACGACTTCGACGACCTGATGGCCGGCGTGGACACGGTGATCGGCCGCGGCTACATCGACACGAAGAATCTGTTCGTGTACGGATGCTCGGGCGGCGGCGTGCTCACGTCGTGGACGGTGGGCCACACCAATCGCTTTGCGGCAGCGGTAGTGCAGTGCCCCGTCATCGACTGGATCAGCTTCGTCGGCGTGACCGACGGTGCCGGCTGGTACCAGAACTTCGCCAAGCCGTTCTGGGTGGATCCGAGCGAGTGGCTGCGGCGTTCCCCGATCACGTACGTGGGCAACGTGACCACTCCCACCATGCTCATGACGGGCGTTCTCGATCTGCGCACGCCGATTCCGCAGACCGAGGAGTTCTATCGTGCGCTGAAACTGCGCGGGATCCCGACGGCCATGCTGCGCATGAACAATGAGTACCACGGCACGTCCAGCACGCCGTCCAACTTCCTGCGGACGCAGTTGTACGTGGAAGGCTGGTTCCAGCGATACGGGCATATGGCGGGCGCCCAGGCCGCCACCCAGTCGATGCAGCGCTAGCCTCATCGTCCCGGGCACAACGCCGCCGCTCCGGAAACCGGGGCGGCGGCGTTGCATTTGTCGGAAGTTCCAAGGGGGTCTGAAACCTGGCGGTCGGTGGCCCGTATGATCGTTTTGATCATACCACTCCACCACCCCGGCCATGCCCCCAGACGCCCGCTCCCACCTTCCGCTCAAACCCGTCGATTTCGTGCTCCTGCTCGCGCTCAGCGAGGGTGAGGCGCACGGCTACGGACTCGTACAGGAGATCGCCGAGCGCACCGACGGCACCATTCGCCTCGAACCCGGCAACCTCTACCGCGTCATCAGGCGGCTGCTCGACGAAGGGCTGGTGGCGGAGTCCGACCGGCGCCGGGCCGCCGATCTGGGCGACGAACGTCGGCGCTACTACCGCCTGACACCGTTGGGGGCCCGGGTGGCCCGGCTGGAAGCCCACCGGCTCCGCACCCTGCTGGCCACCCCGGCCGCGCGCGCGCTCGCGGGAGAGTCCCGATGAGTCGACCCGCCGCGTCCCGATCCGAACGGATCTACGCCCTGCTTCTGCTCGCCTATCCGCGCGCCTACCGCATGCGATTCGCCGAGGACCAGCGCGAACTCTTTCGCGATCTCCACCGCCAGGCGCGGAGCGGTGGCGCCGGCGCGCGGGCCGCGTTCTGGATCCGCCAGCTGCTCGACCTCGCCCGCACCGCACCCCCGGCCCGCGTTGCCGACCTGCGGGATCGCATCGCGGCCCTGTTCGTGCCCGACGCCCCGCACTCCACCTCACGCTCCGATACGCCAGGAGACGGCATGTTCGCCAAGCTCACGCAGGACCTCGTCTACGCCATCCGGGTGCTGCGCAAGAGTCCGCTGTTCGCCGGCACCGCCGTGCTCGTGATCGCGCTCGGCGCCGGCGCCGTCACCACCATCTACAGCGCCGCCAACGCCATCCTATTGCGGCCGATTCCCGGCGTGCGCGACCCGGGGGCGCTGGTGCAGATCATCCGCACGCAGGGCGACGGCCACGGGACGCTTTCGGCATCGTACCCGTACACGCAGCAGCTGCGCGACAATGTCCACGCGCTGACCGGCGTCGTGGGTTGGACGTCGGCGCAGCTCAGCATCGGCGTCGGCGGCACGCATACGGCGGCCGCCGGCAATCTGGTAACGGCCAACTACTTCGACGTGCTGGGCGTTTCGCCGGAACTCGGTCGCTTCTTCGTGCCCGCCGAGGACAGCGGCGCCGGCGCGCATCCGGTGGTCGTGATCAGCCACGGATACTGGCAGCGTGCGCTGGGCGGTGACCCCGCGGTCCTGGGACGCGTACTCGATGTGAACGGAACGCCGCTGACGGTCGTGGGCGTGGCCCCACAGGCGTTCGACGGCACGATGCCCGTCATGCGCATCGACGCCTGGATCCCGCTCATGATGCAGCCGCAGGTCCGCCCGGGTATGGGCCGCCTCACCTCGTCGAACATGGGCTGGCTGGAGTTGTTCGGGCGGCTGCGGCCCGGGGCATCGCGCGATGCGGCGCAGGCGGAGGTGGCCGCGGTCACGCGCAACGCGGCCCAGGGCGGTACGGAGTCCAAGACCTTCAGCCGCTTCAGCGGCGCCCGCTTGTATCACCTGGCGATGGTGCCGCCGGAGGTCTACAACGCGGTGCTCGGATTCTTCGCCCTGCTGTTCGCGATTGCGATGCTGGTTCTGCTGATCGCCAGCGTGAACGTGGCCGGCATGCTGCTCGCGCGCGGCATCGGCCGGCGGCGCGAAATGGCCGTGCGCGCCGCGCTCGGCGCTGGGCGGCGGCGGCTCGTGGGCCAACTGCTCACCGAAACGCTCGTGCTGTACGGCATGGGAGCGGCCGGCGGGGTGGCGATCGCGTACGCCGGCGCCCGCTTGCTCGAGCAGGTGCCGGTGCCCGCCGACGTCCCGCTGGTGCTCCGCCTCGCTCCTGACGGCCGAGTCCTGGCGTTCGCGCTCGGCGTGGCGCTCGTGGTCGGTCTGGTGTTCGGCCTGGCGCCCGCCCTCCGGTCCACGCGCGGCGATCTGGCCACCGCACTTCGAGGCGACACCGCCGGGTCCGGCAGCAATCGTTCCCGTGCGCGCAGTGCGCTGGTCATCGGCCAGATGGCCCTTTCCCTGCTGTTGCTGGTGTCGGCGGGATTGTTCATGCGCGCGCTGGAGCGGGGACAACACGTGGACCCCGGCATGGATGTGACCGGCGTCGCAGTGGCCGGGCTCAACCTGAACATCGCCGGCTACGATTCGGTGACCGGCATGCAGGCGTACGACCGCCTCAAGCAAAGCCTGGAGGCCGTGCCGGGGGTGACCACCGTGTCGTACGCCCACGTGTTGCCGCTCTCCATGAACAGCATGTCGTACGACATGCGCATCGACGGATACACGCCGCAGCACGACCTCGACGGCAAGGGCGAGGTGGACGTCGCGACGAACTTCGTGGATGGCGACTATTTCGCCGCGCTCCGCACGCCGCTCGTCGCTGGGCGCACCTTTGACGCATCCGATAACCTGAAGGCGCCGAAGGTGGCTATGGTTAACGAGGCCTTCGTCCACCGGTACTGGCCCGATTCCGATCCCCTTGGCCGCGCCGTTCGCCTGAGCGGCGTGCCATACACCGTGGTGGGCGTCGTGCACGATGCCAAGTATCACACCCTGGCCGACCCACCCACCCCATTCGCATTCATCGCCACCTCACAGATGTGGGACGGCGAACGGCAACTGCTGGTGCGCACATCCGGCGATCCCGGCGCCCTGGCGTCGACCATTCGGCGGCTGGCGCTCAAGGCCGCCCCCAACCTTCCGTCGCCGCAGCCCACGACGCTCGCCGCAATCACGAGCATCGTGCTGCTCCCGCAGCGCGTGGCGGCCGGCGTCACCGGCGCGCTGGGCGTTGTCGGACTGCTGCTGGCGGCCGTGGGGCTGTACGGCGTGATTGCCTATTCCATGACGCAGCGCACCCGCGAGATCGGCATCCGGATGGCCCTCGGCGCCGACCGCCGCTCGGTGCTATCCCTCGTGTTGCGCGAAGGACTCCGGCTGGTCGGGATCGGCATCGGCGCCGGCGTCGTGCTGGCGGTTGCCGCCACCCGATTCATGCGCCCGTTCCTGTTCGGCGTGAGCCCGGTGGATCCGCTCACCTTTGGCGGCATCACCCTCGGTCTACTGGCGATCGCGATGTTCGCCGCCTACCTGCCGGCGCGGCGCGCCGCCGGTGCCGACCCGGCCATCGTACTCCGGCAGGACTAGGGGCGCGCTCGGTCAGCGCCCCCCGCCCCGTCCGCCGCGCCCACCCGGGTGCGGCGCCGGCGGGGCGGGCGTCTCCGATTCCTTGGGCGCGGTCCAGAAGCCCGGCGAGCCGTGGGCGTGGTTCGCCACGGCGCCGCCGAACAGCACCGCATTGAACACCACCCGGAAGGTACCCTCGGGTTGGCCGCGCCATTGCGGGCGGAAGCCGATGAGCACCACATGGCCGTCGCCGTGCTCCACATCGAGCGCCGCGGCGTACCCCTGCAGATGTTGGTCGCCGAGCAGGTACCCGGAGAGCAGCGGCGATCCGCTGTCCTGATACTTCATCAGCGCCGAGCCGTGGAATCCGTCGAGCGTCGTGAACACCGGGCTGTCGTCGAAGAAGATGTTGGCCTGGGCCGGCATTCCGGCCATCACCGGGTGCGCCGGATCGGCGGCGACGCGAAGAATCGAGCCGCTGGCAAAGAAGTCCCTCCGCGGCAGATCTCCCACCACGTTCTTCACCGGCAGATGGAGCTGGTCGATGGCGAGGTCGGCGCTCGAGTTCATACAGACCAGCGTACCGCCGCCGCGCACGAACGCGTCGAGCGCGCGCACGCCTTCATCGCCCAGTCCACCCTCGTAGCGCGGCGGCACGCTTCCCTTGGCGTATCCGTTCATGATCGACCGCGGCGAATCGGAGGCGATGAGGATCACATCGAAACGTGACCCGAGATCGCCCGCCTGGATGTCGGCGTTGGTGAGCACCGTGTACTTGAAGTCGTACCGGTCGAGCAGCCACTGCGTCCAGCCCTCGTCCATGCTCGCCGTCCACGGCTTGTAGACGGCGATGCGCGGACGCACGGCCACCGCACCGGCCGTGTTCGCCACGCGCTGCCCGCGGACGTATAAGGCTTCCGTCAGCGCGTCGGCCTTGGCCGCCGATAGTCCGGACACGAGGTAGTGCCCGCTGGCGCCGTCGGCGCCAGGCGCGAAGGCGATGGATCCGCCCGCCGCCAGCGCCTGGTTCATGAATCGGTAGGCGTTGGTCTGCGCCGGATCGAGTGCCACCGTCGCCCCCGTTCCCGTCAGCCGGCCCGGCAATGGCGCGATCCCCGCCGCTTCGGCGTTGGTCTCGAAGGGCGCGTCGGGCGCCGTGTGCCAGTCCACCGGCTTCCCCTGTACCGGCGCCAGCGCCGCCGTGAAGTCGTCGGTCAGCGGTTCGCGCGCTTCCACCACATGCACGTTCATCTGGTACGGCAGCGTCCACCCGGCGGCATCGTACGGCTGTTCGGGCGGGCCGCCCGGGAAGTCGCGGAGGTCGGGATAGTCCTGCGGCTCCATGAGCTGGCGCACGAACTGCGCGAACTCCTGGTCCATGGGAATCACCCACGTGCCCGCCGGATAGGTGACGCCGCCGTACGCCGCCGGATGGGTCAGTGCGTCGATGCGCACGCCGTTGAAGGCGAACCGCTTGAGCAGGTTCACCGCCGACACCGGATCGTGCTGCTGCTGCGGGACGATGTAGGCGTACGGCGGCTCCTTCTTGTAACGGGCGATGGTCTCGGTGCCCGCCTTGTACCGGTTGTACAGCACCTCCTCCCGGTACTTGGCGGCGTAGTCGAGCACGGCCATCGACGCCGTCTCCATGTAGTCCACCGCGTCGCGCAACCGCCACCACCCGCCCTTCCACGGGCTCGGGTAGAGCGACTGCGGGCGCAGATCGCGATACGCCGGCGGGAAGTCCTGGATCGTGTAGAAGTGCGGCGTCGCGTAGCGGTACAACGCCGTCTCCGTCCAGAACGCGTCGATGTTCATGAGCATCGGCATGTAGTCGATGTAGCCGGGGTACCAGGCGTCGAAGCCGGTGCCCATGTGCGTGGCGCCCGGCATGTTGTTCGACTCCAGCTCCTGCGCGATGGTCATGCCGATGGTGTTCACCTCGCGCGACATCAGCGCCGGGACCTCGGGCGCGATGGGTTCGGCGAACGGCGGCAACCAGATGCGCGTCGGAAACGGAGCCGTCTGGTGCTGCACGTAGATGATATCCGGCTCCCATTCGCGCCAGGTGCGCGCGATCACCCGCGACTCGATGACGTTCAGCATATACGCGTCGCGGTTGTTGTCGTGGCCGATGTACTTCTGATAGAGTTCGTGCAGCGGCGACACCTCGTACGATGTGCCGACGTTCTCGCGATACCAGTGCACGACGATGTTCTGCCCGTCGGGATTGATCGACGGCCACAGCAACAAGACGTCGTTGTCGAGAATCTCCTTCACTTCGGGATCGTCGTCCGCTTTGGACAGCAGATCGTACGCGAGCTGGATGGTATGCTGCGAGCCCGCGATCTCGCTGGCGTGCAGCCCACCGCTGATGTCCACGAACGCCTTGCCCTCGCGCGCCAGCAGGTGCGCGTCGGCGGCGCTCAGCCCCTCGGGGTGCGCCAGCTTCTGGGCGATGTCCCGGTAGTGGTCGAGCTTCGCCAGGTTCTCGGGCGACGAGATGATGGCCAGCGTCCACGGATGCCCGGTGGAGGTAACGCCCACGTCCACCAGCTTGATGCGGTTGCTCGCCGCCGCGAGCTTCCGGAAGTAGTCGATGGACTGATCGTAGTCCACGAGCCGGAAGTCCGCGCCCACACGGAAGCCGAACACCGACTCCGGCGTCGGGATCGCGGGTTGCTGCGCGCTGGCGGTTCGCGGGGCGAGGATGAACGCCACCGCGCCAACGGTGAGCATGCGGCGAAGAACACGCTGCAACATGAAGTCTCCTGGACGGTGGCGGCGGGAGGCGCGCGACGGGCCGGGCGGCCGCGCGCTGCGTTGATCCTACATCCCGGCGCGTCTCCGGCAAGGGTGCGCGCGTGCCCCGTGCGTGGCGCTCGGCGCCGAATGCCGCCGCGGCTACCGGATTCCGCCGAACAACAGCGAGTCCACCAGCGCGCGACTCTTGGGCGACGCCCAGTCGCGGATATACTGTGTACCCACGATCCGCCCCGACGCCGAGATGAGAAAGGTCTCCGGCACGCCGCGCACCTGATAGCGATCCATGACGCGTGATCGGCGATCGTACAGCACGTCGAAGGTGAGCCCGTACGCCTGCACGAAATCCCGGATCTTGGCATCGGCACCCGGATCGTCCACGCTCACCGCCAGGATCCGCAGGCCCCGCGGCGCGTAGTCGCGGTACAGGCGCTCGAAGCTCGGCATCTCCTCGCGACAGGGCTGACACCAGGTTGCCCAGAAGTTCAGCAGCACCGGGTGTCCGGCAAAGTCGGCCAGCGACCGCGACTCGCGCGGCGTGCCAAGAGTCGACACCGTGAAGGCCGGCGCCACGGAACCCACCGTGACCGGCGGCGGAGCCGAGGCCAACCACCGCGGTGCGAGCAGATACACGCCCGCAGCCGTCGCGGCGATGCCGACGAGTGCCAGCCCCCAGGGTCGGCGGGTCTTCGTCACGAGTAGGTGACTCTCATGATCCGAACTAAAACCACCGGACGCGTCAGATGCCACTGGCGTCGAGCGCCCGAAAGCACCGGCATCCGACGCCCGCCGGACGTGCCATCCCATACCAAACGCTTGCGACTGCTGCGTTCCCCGCGCGCCCGGGTTGCAACTATCTTCATGGGGGGCGCGCTCCGTGGCCTCGTGGCCGCGCCGCCGCCTCTCCTTCGCCCATCTGCCAGGAGCCGCCGCATGTTCCCGACCCCACGCACCGTTCCGACCGCCGCCGCGTCCCGTTCGCGCACGACGCGTTTGCGCCGCGTGGGGCTCGCCGTCGCGATCGCGCTGCTGGCCGCCGGCGCCTGCAAGAACACGGCAACCAATCCGGGCGACCTGCTCGGGATCGCCGGCACCTACCGGCTGGTCTCGGTGAACGCGTCGACGCTGCCCTTCCCGGACGGCAACCTGTTCGTGGTGCGCGGATCGCTCGTCATCCACAGCAACCCACGCTACGAGCTCACCGAGACCGACAGCGCCGCCGGGGCCACCAGCGACGTCACGTCCAGCGGCCAGTGGAACGTCTCGAATAACGCCCTCGTGCTGAAAGGCGATGACGGCTCGTTCTACTTCGGCACCCTGACGGGAGGCAGGGATTCCGTTCTCGTCCAACTCGGCACTCATCTCGGGACGTACGTCCGGTAGGCGGCCCGGCCTCCCGCCGGGCGCGTCCCTACTCGGTCTGCAGCGCCACGAGCGGCCCCACGCGCGCCGCGCGGAGCGCCGGGAGTAGCCCGGCCACCAGCGCGCTCGCCGCCAGTAGCGCCACCGCGAATCCGATCGACAGGGGATCGAGCGGGCTCACGCCGTAGAGTTGGCTGCGCAGGAGCCGCGCCCCCACGAACATCAGCGGCAGGCCGGCCAGCATCCCCAGTCCGATCAACCGCAACCCGTCCCGCAGCACCAGGCGCAGGATGCCGCCGGGCTCTGCCCCCAGCGCCATCCGGAGCCCGAACTCGCCCGTTCGCCGCAGGGTGGCGTATGACATGATGCCATAGAGGCCCATCGCGGCCAGCACGAGCGCCAGAACGCCGAAGCCGCTCACGAATCGCGCCATCAGAATGTCCTGGCGGATCGATTTGCGCGTGAGCGTGCGGAGCGGCTGGTCGTCATCCACATGGAGCGCGGGCGCGGCCCCGGCGAGCGCACGCCGCACCGGCTCCACGAGCCCCGCCGGATCACCGGCCGCCAGCACTTCGAATGCGAACTCCTCCCCGCCACTCCCCATCGCCTGAAAGAACCGGGCGTCGGGGGTACCGCGCACCTCGTGGTCCCGCGCATCCGCCGCCACCCCGACGATCTCGAACTCCGTGTCGCCGTCCCAGAAGTTGCGGCCCACGGCGTCGCCCGTCGGGAAGTACTTCTGCACGAACGCCTGGTTGACCACCACGGCGCGCGGCAGGCGGGTGCCATCGCCGGCCGCGATATCCCGACCGCGCACCAGACGGCTGCCGATGGCGTGAAAGTAGTTCGGCCCCACGGCATCGAAGTTGACCGTCGAATCCGCCTCCGTGTGCGCCACGAACCCCGGCACCCGAATCGTCGTCCCACCCTCCACGCCGCTGAAGATGCCGTCCATGGAGTAGGTCACGTGACGCACGCCGGGCAGGGCAGCGATCGCGTCCGTCAGGTGGGCGCGCAGAGCCATCAGCCCTGTATCGCTCAGCGCGAGCTTGTCGGCGCTCACCCCCACGATGAGCAGGTGGTCGGCATCGAGTCCCATGTCCTGCGTCTCCAACGCCCGCAGGCTTCGCACCACCATGCCGGTGGCCACCAGCATCGTCAGCGACAGTGCCACCTGCAGCATCACGAGCACCCGCCCGGCCCCGAACCGCCGCCAGGTGCCACTGATGCCGCGCGAGTGGGCCCGCAGCACACCGGCCAGATCGACGCGCGTGGCCCGGAGGGCCGGCGCCAACCCGAACAGCACGGCAGTACCGACGGCCAGCGCCGCGGTGAATGCCAGCACCCGGCCGCTCAACCGCGCGTCCACGGGCAGCGCGCCGCCGCTCCCCGCCGCGGCGTGCAGCAGGAGCGCAATCCCCCAGTGGGCCACCAGCAACCCGGCGGCCGCCCCGATGAGGGCCAGGGTCAGGCTCTCGATCATCAATTGTTGGATCAGCCGCAGCCGGCCGGCGCCGAGCGCCAGGCGGACCCCGATTTCGCGGGCCCGCGACGTGGCCCGGCTGAGTAGCAGGTTGGCCACGTTGGCGCATACGATCAGCAGCACCAGCCCGACCGCGATCAGCAGCGTGTACAGCGAGCGGGCGTAGGCGGCGCGCCAGTAGGAGAATCCGCGGGCGCCGGGTGTGATCGGAACGTCGTACTGCGCATGGCTCGCCGCTTCGGCGCCCGGCGCGGCAGACGCGCGGTCAAGCATGCGGCGAATGATCGCGGTGAGCTGTTCGTGTGCCTGTGCGAAGGTGACCCCCGGTTTGCGCCGGCCCATCAGCTGCATCCAGCTCGCCAGCCGGTTATCGAGCCATTTCCGGTTCGGCTGCAGCACCTCCTCCATGCTCACCGGAATCCAGAGGTCGGTGGTCTGCGCCACGATGTCGCCCGTGAACGCGGGCGGGGTCACCCCGACGATCGTCATCGGCACGTGGTTCACCGAGACCGTCCGGCCAATCGCCGCCGGATCGCGATTGAACTCCCGCTGCCAGTACCGATCGGACACCACGAGCACGGCCCCGCCGCCCGGCACTCGGTCTTCGTCCACGGCGAACACGCGGCCCCGGGCCGCCCCGACGCCGAGCACGTGAAAGAAGTTCGCCGTTACGAACCGCCCGTTGGGGTGATCGGCGCCGGTGGACGTGCCGCCGGCTGGCTGTTCGCCGGTTGCCGGGCCGGCGACGAGATCGAGCGGCCCGGCATCGCCGTTCCCATACAGGCCCGACAGCGCCGTGTTGTGGTCGCGGACATCCTCGTACAGCGGATAGGAGAACAGATCGGTGCGCTGCGACCCGATGGACCAGGAATTGACGCGCCGCACGTCCCCCACCGCGACCAACTGCTCGGGGTGTGAGACCGGAATGGACCGCACCAGCAGCGCATCCACCAGCGAGAAGATGGCCGTGTTGGCGCCGATGCCGAGGGCGAGGGTCAGGACCACCACCGCCGTGAAACCGGCGTGGTGCCGGAGGGCCCGGAGCGCGTAGCCGACGTCCCGGCCGAAATGCTCGATCAACCGTCCTCGTTTCACCGACCGCTCCTTTTCGTGGTCAATGGTGAGCAGCTCGCGGCGGATGGCCGCCAGGTCCCCGAACCAGACGCGGGCCTGGCCAGGTGCCGCGTCGTCCGCCGCCCCCAGCCGCCGCAGCTTCTCCTCCCGCATCGCCAGGTGGAAGGCGATCTCCTCGTCCACATCGCGCTCCACGTGGCCGCGGCCCACGTCGAGGCGGAACACCCGGCGCCATCCGCCACCGCGCGTCATGCCGGGACCGGCTCCGTGGTCCGGAGCGCCCGCGCCGCGCGCTCGACGAATTCCATCCACGACGCGGTGCCCGAGCGCAGCCGCCCGCGGCCGGCCGGCGTGAGCGTGTAGTACTTCGCCTGTCGATTGTTCTCCGACAGCCCCCACTCGCTCTTCACCAAACGCCCGCGCTCCAACCGGTGCAGCGCCGGATACAGCGTCCCCTCTCCCACCAGCAGTCCCGCCCCCGACGTCTGTTCGATCCACTCCGCGACGGCGTATCCGTGCCGCGGCCCCCAGGAAAGCGCCTTGAGGATCAGCAGGTCGAGTGTACCACGCAGGAGACTGACGTCGAGATCGGTCATCGGACTCGGGCTTGAGGGTCGGCGTGGCTTCCATCGCCAGGCAATGGGAACATGACGTCCTCCCCATTGCGACGCAAGGGGAATGGGAGAGGCGGTGGGATCGCCCCCGTCTTGCGGTCGTCGTTCCCCCGGCCGCACCTTATTCCTCGCTTCCCCGGCGCCCCAGCCCCACCCTCCCATCGCTTCGCCTTGCCATGCCCCGCTGCCTTCCCTCCACCGCCGCGCTCGCACTCACCCTGTTCGCCGCCACCCTCCGGGCGCAGGAAACCCCCACCGAACGCGCCGCCGCCCGCGATGTCGTGCATGCACTCGACTCGCTCGAGGCCTCACTGCGCATTCCCGCCATGGTGGCGAAGCTCACCGGGCCCGACGCCGCGCGCGACGCCGTGACCGCGCGCGCCAAGGAGTTGATGGATACCGAACTCCTGCCGATGGCCGACGACATCACCCGCCATCCCGAGATCGGATTCACCGAGACGCGCTCGGTGAAGATGCTCACCGACTGGCTCGACAAGCACGGCTTCGCGGTGACCGTCGGCGTGGCCGGATTGCCCACGGCGTTCGTGGCGCGCTACAAGCAGAACAACGGCGCGCCGAACCTCGGCGTGATCGTCGAGTACGATGCGCTACGGGGCACCAAGGGGGCGTTCCACGGCGACCAGCACAGCACGCAGGGCCCCATCGGCCTCGCCGCCGCCGTGGCCGTGGCCGAGTACCTCACCCGCACGCACACCGCCGGCAGCGTCACCGTGTTCGGCACGCCGGGCGAGGAGATGATGCCCCCCGTGGCCAAGACCGTGATGAACGACTCCGGCGTGTTCACGGGCATGGACGTGATCGTGCGCAGCCATTCCAGCATGGCCACCAGCCGGCCGGCGGCCGGATTCGGCACCTGCTGCATGAACATCAACGGCACGCGCTACACCTTCAGCGGCGCCCCCGCCCATCAACTCACCGCATGGAATGGACGCAATGCGCTCACCGCGGTCATCCACTTCTTCGACAACGTGGACGGGATTCGCAGCAACCTCCGTCCCGAGGCACGCATCCAGGGCGTGATCGTCGAGGGCGGCGCGGCGCCGAACGTCGTGCCAGACCGCACCGTGGCCGACTTCTACATCCGCTACCCGGATCCCGTGTACCTGGCCCAGGAAACGGAGATGGTGGACAACGCCGCCCGCGCCGCCGCGCTCGGCACCGGGACCAAGGTGAAGATCGACCACTACGGGCAGCTCCGCGACGGCATCAGCATTGGCACGCTCGGCGAACTCGGGTTCGCCTACATGAAGAAGTTCGGCGCCACCAACGTGCAGCCCGACGCGGGCAAGCCCCAGGGCTTCGAGGAAACGGGAAGCGTGTCGAGCGAGATCCCGGGGCTCGGCTTCACCTCGCAGACCTCGTCGGCACCCAACCACACCTACGAGATGCTCGCCGATGCCACGGCGCCGATCGGCCACCACGGATTCACCGTCGACGCGCAGGCCATGAGCGCGCTCCTCTACGACTTCGCCACGCACGCCGAGTACCGCGCCGCGGTGAAGCAGGAGTTCGAGACGATTCATGGACTCAAGACCCGCTACCTCGAAGAACTGAAGAAGGTGTACGTGCTGCCGAAAGTGCCCGACCCGCAGTAGTGCGCCATCCGGCGGTCCGACCGTCAGACAGTCCGACTCCCACCACGGAGCATCGCATGCCGCTCACTCGCCGTGCCTTCCTGTCGTCCGTCGGCGCCGGGGGCGCCGGGGTCTTCTTCGGCCCGATGATCTCGGCGCGCGGAGCCGAAGCGCTCCTCGCCCTCGGCACTCGCGACGCCGCACCTGCCGCCGGCGCCGTCGTCCGGCTGGACAGCAACGAGAATCCGCACGGCCCGGGCGAGCGCGTGTTCGCGGCGGTCCGTGCGTCGTTCGCCGTTGCCAACCGCTATCCGCGCGTCGAACAGCGCGATGCCCTGACGGCCATCGCCGCCGCGCGCGGCGTGCACACCGAGAATCTCATGCTCGGCTGCGGTTCCACCGAGATTCTCCGCGTCGTAACGGGAGCGTTCGCCGGCCCGGGCCGCGCCGTCGTGCAGGCGTCACCCACCTTCGAGGTCATGGGGCGCTTCGCCCCCGTGGTCGGCGCGCCGGTGCGCAACATCCCCGTGGACACCCACCTCCGCCTCGATCTGGGTGCGATGGCGGACGCGGCGCGTGGCGCCGGCATCGTCTACCTCTGCAACCCGAACAATCCGACGGCCACGGTGCACGGCGCCGACGCCGTGCGGCAGTTCGTGGAGCAGGTGGTACGCACCTCACCCGCCACGATGATTCTGATCGACGAGGCGTACCACGAATTCGTCGACGACCCGTCGTACGCCACCGCCATTCCGTTGGCGTTGGACAATCCCAACGTCATCGTCGCCCGTACCTTTTCCAAGGTGTACGGCATGGCGGGGCTGCGCCTCGGCTACGCCATCGCGCGGCCGGAGACGCTCAATCGCATGGAGCCCTGGCTGCTCGACTCCAACACCAACCAGCCGTCGCTGGCGGGCGCCGTGGCCACCGTGGCCGACGCGGCGCGCATTGCCGAACAGCAGCGGCTGAATCGCGAGGCCCGCGCATTCACCCTCGAGTTCTTCCGCGACGCCGGCTACACGCCCGCCGACTCGCAGGCGAACTTCATCATGGTGGACATCGGCCGCGACGTGAAGGCGTTCAAAGGCGCGTGCCTGAAGCAGGGCGTCTCGCTGGGGCGGCCCTTCCCGCCGCTCACCACGCACCTGCGCGTGTCCATCGGGACCATGGACGAGATGCAACAGGCCGTCGCGGTGATCAGGGGCGCGTTGGCCTAGCGGCGACGACGGGCGGGAACTTTTGGCCTGCCTGGCGCGTTGAATCCATGAACCAGGCAGGACCACATCTCCCGGCCCTCCGGGTGATGACTGATGACGTGGCCGTGGCATGGCCCACGTCGGAACCGCATGGCACCGCCGCATTGGAGACCTCGCCATGAATCGCCGTCTGACCAGAGGACTTACCCTTCTCGGAGTAACCGTTCCTATGCTGAGCGCCCTCTCATGCCGCGCGGCCAGCGCGGCCGTCACCATTCCCGATCCGGCCGTGGACACACCGCTCGCGTCGGCTCCGGGCCAGCAGATGGCGGTGTTCGCGGGGGGCTGCTTCTGGGGCATCCAGGCGGTGTTCGAGCACGTGAACGGCGTCATCAGCGCCACCTCCGGGTATTCCGGCGGCGACGTGCCGAACCCGGGCTACGAGCTGGTGAGCAGCGGCACCACGGGGCACGCCGAGTCGGTGAAGATCGTGTACGACCCATCGAAGATCACCTACGGGCAACTGCTCAAGGTCTTCTTCGCCGTGGCCCACGATCCCACCGAACTCAACCGGCAGGGCCCGGACGTCGGCACGCAGTACCGCTCGGCGGTGTTCTACCTGAACGCCGAGCAGGAGCGCGTGGCGACCGCATACATCAGGCAGCTCGACGCGGCAGGGGTCTACGCGCGCCCGATCGTGACGCGCGTAACGCCGTTCAAGGCGTTCTACGACGCCGAGGCGTACCACCAGGACTACGCGACCAAGCACCCCGACAATGCCTACATCGTGGTCAACGATGCGCCCAAGGTGGTCAACCTGAAGAACGAACTGCCCGCGCTGTATACGAGCACCGTCGCGCACCCACAGCCGTGACGCGATAGCCCGATGCGCGCGGCGTGGAGTCGCTGCGCGCAAGGAATGCCAAGACGTCAGTCGCGCGGAGCGGCGCCTCCGCGCAACGCGCGAAGCTGTTCCGCGACCGCGTGGTAGGCCTCTCGAACGCCCGGGTAGCACGCCGCCGCGGCATCGGCGACGCCGGTCTTGGCCGCCAGTTCCATCTCGCGGAGGCGCTCGGCAAGCCGAAGCGCGTGAATCGTACCGGCGGACGACTTGAACGCGTGGGCGGCCCGCTCGATGGTGCGGGCATCCATTGCCGCCACGGCCGACTCGAGCTGTACCAGCTTCGTCGGGGCGTCCTGCAAGAAGACGTCGAGGATCCCGTCCACGGCCGATTCCACACCGGCGGCCTGCATCTCACCGCGGAATGTGTCGATGTCCACGGGGTCTTCCGACTCCGGCGACGATGCGCCCCCCGGGGGCGCGTCGGGTCCCGCCCCGCCGCCGGCCGTCGCAACGGATTCCACCGCCGCGAACAGCTGGTGCGGCTTGTAAGGTTTGGAGAGATAGCCGTCCATCCCGGCCGCCAGACAGCGCTCGCGCTCGCCAACCATGGCATTGGCGGTGATCGCCACCACGGGGATGGTCGGACCGCCCGGCAGCTTCCGGATCTCGGCGGTGGCCTGCAATCCGTCCATCTCCGGCATCTGCAGGTCCATGAGCACGATATCGTAGCTCGTCTGCGCGACGGCCTCCACGGCCTGCCGCCCGTCTCCCACGACGTCCACGTGGTGCCCGCGACGACGCAGCATCGTCGCCGCCACTTCCTGGTTCACCATGTTGTCTTCGGCCAAGAGGATGCGCAGCGCCGCCCCTCCACTCTCCGCGATGGCCATGTACGATCCGCTGGCGCGCGTCGGCGCGGATCGAGACAGACCCAACGCCTGGCCGGCCGCATCCACCAACTCGATGCGCCCGGCCGGCTTGAGCAGGAGCGCCGACAGGCCGAGCGCGCGCCCGCGCTCGGCGTCGCCGCGCCGGATGGCGGACGACAGCATCACCACCGCAATGTCGGACAGCGCCGGGTCCGCACGCACCGCGGCCACGAGTTCGAGACCGTCCAACTCCGGCATGAAGAGATCGGTGACGAGCAGGCGGTACGGCACGCGCCGCGCCACCGCGGCCCGGAGCAGCGCCAGCGCTTCGGACCCGTGCTCGGCCAGGTCCACCACGCAACCCGCCCGCTGCAACACCCGCTGCATGACGTGCCGGTTGGTGGGGTTGTCATCGACCACGAGCACCCGCGCGCCGGTCAGGTCGGCGCGCGTCGCGGGTCCGGCCTTCACGCCCGGTACCGCGGGGAACGGCAGGTCGAACCAGAATTCGCTCCCCTGCCCCTCGCTGCTGTTCACCGAGAGCGTGCCGCCCATGAGCAGTACGAGCCGCCGCGAGATCGACAGCCCGAGTCCCGTACCACCGTAGCGGCGCGTCGTCGTCGAATCCATCTGGCGGAAGGGCTCGAAGATGGATTCCAGCTTGTCCTGCGGAATCCCGACGCCGGTGTCGCGTACGCTCACCCGAAGCCAGCCGTCGCCCCGCGGGGCCGCTGATATGCGCGCCACCACTTCCCCCTGCGTGGTGAACTTCACCGCGTTGCCGAGCAGATTCGTGAGCACCTGGCGGAGCCGCATGGGGTCGCCGCGGACGTACTGCGGCACCGCGTCGGCGATGTCCGAGACCAGTTCGATGCCCTTGGCGTTCGCCTGCGGCATGAGCATGCGCGCCGTGGCCTCGACCACCGCCGGCAGATCGAACTCCACCACCTCGATATCCATCTGCTGAGCTTCGATCTTCGAGAAATCGAGGATGTCGTTGATCACGCCGAGCAACGCCTCGCCGGACGAGACGATCATCTCCACCGACCGGCGATCGCTGTCGGCCAGTTCGCTGTCGAGCAGCAGCTCCGCCATCCCGAGCACCCCGTTGATCGGCGTGCGAATCTCGTGGCTCATGTTGGCCAGGAAGGCGCTCCGGGCGGCCGCCGCCTGCTCGGCCGCGTCGCGGGCGGCCCGCAACGCCTCGCGCGCCGCCGCCCGTTCGCTGACGTCGCGCGCGATGCCCTGCGCGCCGACGATCGCGCCGCCCGGATCGCGGATCGGACGCGCCGACGTGCTCAGATGCCGCCCGTTGCCCGACCCATCGAGGTGCACGGTCTCGTAATCCGCCAATTCGTCGCCCGCCATCACGCGCGCCATGGCCTCACGATCGCGCGCGATGCTCGCCGCGTCGCCGAGCTCGGCAAAGTGGTGGCCCAGGAGGTCCGTCGTCGACCGCCCGTAGACCTCCTGCGCGGCGTGGTTCAGGAAAGTCAGGCGGCCCTCCAAATCGATGCGCCACACCAGATCGCTGGCCGCTTCCACCAGTTCGCGGTACTGCCTTTCGGCCTCGCGTCGTGCCGATTCGGCGTCGTGGCGTTCCAGCGCCTGCCCCACCTGCGACCCGATCGATTCCAGCATGCCGATGAGTTCCGGCCCGGGTTCGCGCATCGAGGCGCCGAAGAACTCGAGCACGCCGACCACCTCGCCGCCAACGCGCAACGGGAGGCCGATCGCGGATCGCAGACCACCCGCTGCCGCCGCCCGGGCCCGCACCGGCGTCGCGGCGTCGGCGAAATCCGGGAACCACAAGGGGCCCGCGCTGCGCCAGGTCTTGCCCGGCACCCCTTCGTCGGGCCCAAGCGCCAGGCCCTGCGAGACGCGGTGCAGTTCCAGCGCCCGCGGACCGTCTCCGTGCCAGAATCCGGCCACGTGCAAGACGCCGGACGCGCGGTCCACCCGCCAGGTGGCGCCGGCATCCCATCCAAAGCTGAGACACACCGCTCGCATCACCCCAGGCAACAGATCCGACTCCGGGGCGGCTTCGGCCAACACACGGACCACCTCGTGGCGGGCCCGGACGCGTTCGGCGCGCCGACGCCGCTCCGTGATGTCGGTGAACGCCACCACGCCGAACACCACCGCGCCGTGACCGTCCGTGATCGGCGACCCGAACACTTCGAGGTTGATCGGTCCATCGTCGCGGTGGACCTCCAGGTCGTCGACCCGGGAATGTTCGCCCCGGAGCGCCCGAAGCGCCGGGAGCCGCTCGGTCGGGTACGGCTGCTCGGTGCCGGTGACGAACGCAGGGTACGCGCCCACCAACTGGTCGCCGCCCGTCGCCTGTTCGCCCGCCCCGCGCCCCAGGAGCTGCTTCGCTACTGCATTGGTGAAAATCGGGTGCCCGGCAGGGTCGATCACGACGACGCCGACCGGGAGACCCTCCAATGTCTGGAACCACCGCTGCTCGCTCTCGCGGACACGAAGTTCGGCGAGCTTGGCTTCCGTGATGTCGTCGTACAGGACCAACGTCCCCCCACCGTCCCCCGGCACCGGCGCGGCCGAGATGCGTACGTGCACCATCGACCCGTCCTTGCGCCGACGCTCGGCATCCATCGCCACCGTCCCGCCGGCCGCCACGCGCCCGGTCAGTTCCGCGGCCGGCTCTCGTTGGTCCGCCGGCACCACGAGCGCATCGATCGGCCGTCCGACGGCCTCGACGGCCGGGTATCCGAAAATCCGCTCGAACGCCGGATTTACGCGGACTACTCTTCCATCGCCATCCAACACGCTGATCGCGACGGGCGCGCTGGCGATCAGCGCATCGAGAAACTTCCGCTCCCGCTCCTCATGTGCCTGGCTGATGGCCAGACTGCGCGCCGATTCCACCGACCCCAGCAGCACGCGGTGCAGGCGTCGGAACAACATGACCATCACGGCGGCAAACAGGCCCAGCAGCACGAACGCCACGGCCAGGCTGCGCCCCCGCATCGCGCTCAGGATGCCGAGGCCCAGCGGCGTGAGCAGCGCGGCCAGATACCCGTAATACGTCGGCGGGTCGCCCAGCAGTGTCGACGACGCGGCGGCGGCGAGGCCACAGAACACGACCATCAGCAGCGCCAACTCGCTGACGGCCAGGTACGGGGCGGCAACGAACGCCCCCACTCCCCACGCCAGCGCGACGGCAATGATCGAGAACCGCAGGATCGGCGGCGTCCGCGCCAGCGTACGCCGGACCTTGCCGGCGCGGCGCCGTACGTACACGCGAAGCGCCGCAATCACCATCACGCCGGTCAACCAAGTGACGAGCAGGCCGGTCGGGATGCGCCCCCACAGGAGCGCCGCGACCAACCCGGCGACGACGAGGTGCGACGCCTCGGCCGCTCCGGGTTCCTCGAGCAGCCGCGTCAATAGCGCCCGCTGCGTGTACGAGTCCTGATTTCTGCGAAGCGCCATCGATCTCGCGCTGGAGAGTGGGGTCGCTCACCCCAGCGTCGGGGCATCACGTGGAAGATGCGGCACCGGGCCCGGTGCGGGAAGGTACGGACCGCGGCGCGATCGCCGGCCGCTACGCGCCGTCGGGGACCAGCGTCGGCGTCACGCCCGCCGCGCCACTCGTATCATTCGCCAATTCCGCCTGCCGGCGCCCCAGCCAGAGTCCCAGCATCAACCACACCGCAGCCATCGGCACCGCCGCAAACGCGATGCCGGTGAGGCCGAGCCCAACCGCCGCGAGTGCGGCGTAGGTCCACGCCGCGATCTGGTCGCCGCCACGGTAGACGAAGGTGTCGATGAACGCTTTCGCCTTGTACTTGTCCTCGCGCGGGACCACGGTGTACAGCACTTCCATCGCCGGATTCGTGAGCGCATAGTTGCTGGCCCGCCGCAACACCAGGAAGACCACGAGCGTCGCGAACACGGGCAGCACGCCAAGCACGCCGAAGCCGACCATCGTGAGCACGGGCAGGAACGCCAGCGTCGCCGTGAGGCCGATCCAGCGGATGACCCGCCCCGTGAGAAATAGTTCGACGACGATCGTGAGCGCCTGCACCGTGAAGTCGATCTCCGCGAGGACGGTGGTGCGCGCGGCGCCCGTGGCGTAGTAGCGCCCCACGATGTCCGACTGCTGGAAGTACAGGATCGTGTTGCCGATGGTATAGAGAACCAGAAACACCGCGATCCCCGCCAGGTAGGGGGACCTCATGACGCGGCTGAACCCCGCCCAGGGGCTGCCGCCGATCGGCGCCCGGTCCAACGCCGCCGTCCCGACGGCGGCGGCGTCGCCCTGGGCGTCGGGTACCGGGAAGAAGCTCACGGTGAGTACGGCGCACTCGAGGAGCGCCGCCGACACGAGCAGCAAATTCACCGTGCCGATGCGATCCGCGAGCATGACGGTCAGACCCGAGCCGACGATCGCGCCCAGCGTGCCCCCCACGCCGATGAAGCCGAACAGGCGCTTGCCCTGACCGCTGCGGAAGATGTCGGCCATGAAGCACCAGAACACCGACACCACGAACAGATTGAACACGCTGGTCCAGACGAAGAACGAGCGGCCCACCCAGACCGTGCCGATGGAGCCCGCAACGGGCGGGGCCATCCGCATGATGACGAAGAACACCAGCAGGTTGGCAATGAAGAAGTGGTACGTGATCGGAATGAACCGCCGCACCGGGAATCGCACGACCAGCGCCGAGAACAGCGGGTTACACACCAGCATCGCGGTGAGCGTCCCCGCGAACAGCCACGGCAGCTGCCGCACGCCCGACGCCGCGGCCACGGTGTCGCGAATGGGACGCAGGATGAAGTATCCGCTCAACACGAAGAAGAAGTACGCGAACGCCATCAGCATCGCGCGCACCTCGCCCGGCCGCACGTCCACCACGCGTGCCAGGAGCGTATACACGGCGCCCTGGCCCGCCGGCTCGGACGGCGGGGCGTCCTGCCCCACGCTCACTTGCCGCCGCCGCGACTCGCCTTCCAGGCGGCGAGCACCTGGGCTTCACGCTCCGCGGAGATCCCCGACACGGCCCCGGCCTCGAGCGCCGTGCGCTGCGCCTCGGCTCGCGCGTTGTTGTAGTCCAGCGTGTCGCGCGCCGTCGTGGCCAACGGGCGGAAGGTGAGCCCGGCGGCGACGGCGCGCGCATTGCTGCGCTGCATGAAGCCCAGGAGCGGCCCCGTGGCCGGCACCCACACCGGCATGTCGCGCCACGCCGAGATCTTCTGCTCACGCAGGAAGTCGGCCGGCACCCACGTGAACTGCGCCCCCGCGGTGGTGATCGCCTTGATCCCGTACAACATCTCGGCCATGCTCAGCCGCGCGCCGGGACCCATGGCATTGTAGATGCCGAAGGTGTGGTTCTCCGCCATGCGGATCGTCCATTCGGCCAGGTCGCGCGCGTCGATGAACTGCACCGGCCAGTCGGGATCGCCCGGCGCCAGTACCTCTCCGCCCCGGTCGATGCGCGCGGGCCAGTACGTGAACCGGTCGGTGCGGTCGAGCGGTCCCACGATCAACCCCGGGCGGATGATCGTGGCGATGCCGGGGTACGTGCGCTGCACGAAGCCCTCGCAGTAGGTCTTGAGCGCACCGTAGTACTTGCGGGCGTCTGCGGCCGGAACGGCGAACGGGTCGAGCCCTTCGGGCATCGGCGTCAGCCCGTCGTTCTCGTCGGCGCCCGGATGGCTGTTGTCGGGATATACCGACAGCGTCGAGATGAAGATGTAGTGCTTCGTGTGGCCCGCCATGTACTTCGCCACGTTGCGCACCCAGATCGGCGCCGTGGTCGGGTTGTCGATCACGACGTCGAACTGCTTGCCGTCGAGTGCGCTGGTATCGCTGCTGAGATCGCCGATGAGTTCGGTCACGCGCCCCTTGAAGAAGTTCGGCCGAGTCTTGTTGCGGTTGAACAGGGTGACGCGATGACCGCGGGCGAGCGCGTAGTTCACCTGTTCGGGCCCGGTGAACCCCGTGCCTCCGATGATCAGGATGTCGAGCGGGCTCGGGGCCCGTTCCGGCGATGCCGCGGGGGCGCGCGGCACGGGCGCCGGCCCGGCGCCGAACGCGAGGTCGGGCAATGCGCCAAGACCGAGGGCGCCCCCGGCGGCGGCGGACCACTTCAGGAAATTGCGGCGGCTCGTGGACATGCGGGGGCTCCTTCGGGAGGGACGGGGCAGCGGACAACGCGCCCAAACATGGCGCCACCCGGCGCCGCCCGACAGGGCGCCGCGGTCCGAGCCGGCCGCGGCGCCGCCGCTACCGCTACCGCTACTCGACCTTGGGCGTGGACACCTTGAGCGACTTCGCGGTCGGCGCCATCTCGTGCAGCGTCCAGTCCTCCACGGTGTACACCGTCGTTCCCGTGTCGGCCCGCACCAGGACGTGCGCGGACGTCGAGTCGAAGAGCAGCGTGACCAGAGGCGACGCGCCGGCGCCGAACACCCGCACGCGCGCGGTGGGCCGCGCAAAGTGCGCCGAGTCGGCGACGGCGGCGGTGGCGAATCCCATCGCAATCGCGGGGTGGAGTTGCCCGAGCAGACGCTGGACGGCATTCGAATCGGCGGCGGCCCCGGTGGCCAGCGCCCATCCCTTGCCCTTCCGCCGCAGGGTGTACGCGTCGCGGCCGTGCGTCACCTCCACCCGCTGCACGCTGTCCGGCGGGATCGACGCGATGGTCTTGTCCCGCCAATCGCCGATGCCGTGCGCGAGCGACTGCGCGAGCGGCCCGTGCAGCGCGTAGGTGACGCTGTCGCCCGCGCGACGCACGTACATGCCGGCGGCGTCGCTCGTCGAACGCCCCGTGACCAGACGCAGCCCCCGGCCGCCCTTCACCGCGACGCGCACGTGCCGGCCACTGTCGGCGGCCACGCCCATGGCCGGCTGCGAGCTGCGTCGCTCGGCCGCCATCTCGCTCCAGTTCGACGTGTCGACCAGCGCCCGGAGCAGCTGCTCCACGGGCACGGCGGCGGCCGGAAAGCCGTTGACCCGCCAGACGCCGGCGGCGTGGCGCACCAGCACCGCCGAATCGCCGCGCTGCGTGAACGCGATCGTGTCCACCGCGGCCGTGTCGACCTTCGGCAACACGAGGCCGTCGGCCGTGTCGCGGCGCGCATGGCGCGCGAAGGCGAAACCGCCCCAGAGCGCCAGCGCCACCACGAGCACGCCGGCCAGTCGCACCAGTTGCTTGTTGCTCACGCCGTTCCTCCCGTCGCCGCCGCCAGCGGCCGGTACGGTTCCCGTGTCTTCCGCCGCCGGCTGCCGAGGGCGAGGAGCCCGACCACGATCAGCGCCAGCGGCACGCCGATCACGTTGAAGTACTTCACCCCATCACGCGTCGCCGCGCTCGTGAACGCGAGCGTGGGCGGGTTGCGGTTCTTCGAGCGCATCGAGATCAGCGCGTCGTCCTGCGACAGCCAATCCACCGCATTGAGCACGAAGTCGAGGTTCGGGGGTGAATGACTCGTGATGCGATCGGTCACGAAGTCGGTGTTGCCCACCACGATCACGCGGCCGCGTGCCGCGGCGTCCTTGGGCGACGCCGGCGCCACCTGGACCGCCACCAGCTGCGGCGCCAGGCTGTCCTGCGGGAACTTGCGCGTCGGCTCGATGGACGTTTCGCCGGTAAGGATCCCGCCGCCGCGGGTGGTCACGAGCAGGGGCATGATCGCGTACCCCTTCTTCGCCGTCGTGTCGATGCTGCTGGCCCACGGCAGGAGCACGTCGTTCACTTCCTGATCCACCACCGACTTGCCCGTGCTCTGCGCGTGCATGAAGAACGGATACCGGGCCAGCACCTGCCCCATGGCCGACCGCATCGGAATGATCTCGTTGGCCGCCAGGTCGTACACCAGATTGCTCGGAATCGAGATGCCGAACCGCGCCAGGATCGGATTCCATCCCACCGGGTGCGGAATCGCCATCGGCATCCGCGCATTGGGCAGCATGCCGCTCGTCATCACCAGCGCGCTTCCCCCGCGGTTGAAGAACGCGGTCAACCGCGCGCGGGCCGCCATCGGCAACGAGTCGGGGCCACCGATCAGCACGAGCGTCTGCATGGCCGGTGTGGGCTCCGTGGAGTCGCTCAGCGTGAACGGCCGCACGGTGTACGATTTCTCGAGTTCGCGCTGCAGCGTCTGCGTGGCCGACTGCGGACCCGACGCGCCGTTGAACAGCCCGATCACGGGTTTCTTGTCGCGGGTCAATTCGCGGATCGCCGAGGCGAGTTGGTATTCCAGATCGCCGGTCTCGCTCACAAAGGGAATCGTCTGCGACTTGCCCCGGTACTGGATGGCCAGGCCCAGGTAGCCCTGCTTGACCTGCAGCGACGCGTTGCCCACCACGTTGAACTGCACGGGCTGGATGCCGAGCGCGCGGGCATCGCGACCGGCGGTCTGGTCGCTGGACGGATTCCGCTCCAGCACGCGCACCTTGCCGTGGCTGGCCGACCGGATGTCGCGCAGCAGATCGTCCACGTCGCGCTTGAGCAGCGACACGCTGGTGGGCAGCGCGTCGGACGCGAACTCCTTGATCGTGACGATGTCGTCCAGGTGACCGACGATCTGCCGGGTGCCGTTCGACAGCGTGTAGGCATGGTCCGGCGTCAGATCGAGCCGTCCGTCGATGTAGCTGCCGAGCAGATTGACCACGATGAGAATCGCCGCCACCAACCCGACGCCCAGCCGCAGCCGCCGGCGGGCCCGGCCGGTGGGCGACAACTTGCGCCCCAGCACCGCCCCGTAGGCGAGCGCCAGGAACACGCCGGCCAGCGAGAAGAAGTAGATCGCGTCGCGCAGGTCGATCACTCCGCGCCCGATATTCTGGAAGTGCGACAGCACGCCGAGGCGCGCGGCGATCGACCCCAGGGTGGGCGGCAGCCCCACCAGCAGCGGATCGAGACCGAACAGGATCAGCGCGAACATCACGGCCACCGCGAGGATGAACGCCGTGATCTGGCTGCGCGTGAGACTCGACGCCCACACGCCCACGCCGGCCAGCCCCATGGCCAGCATCGCGGCCCCCGCGTACTGGGCCACGACCGGCCCCCACTGCATCTTCGCGCCGAACGCGAGACCCAGCGGGATGGGGAGCGTGAGCGCCAGCCCGATCCAGAGAAAGCAGACGGCGCCGACGAATTTGCCGAGCAACAGTTCCAACTCCGTCACCGGCTGCGCCAGCACCAGCTCCAGCACGCCGCTGCGGCTGTCCTCGGCCAGCGTGCGCATCGCCACCGCCGGCACGAAGAACAGGAACATCCACGGCAGCATGTCGAGCATCGGCCGCAGCGACGCCTGGTCGGCGAGAAACGCCTCGCGGAAGTAGAGGAAGGCGTTCACCGACACGAACACCACCAGCAACACGTAGCCGGTGGGGTGGTCGAACATCGCCTTGACCTCGCGTCGGGCCACCGTCCAGATGCGCCCGATCATGCCGCCGCCTCCGCCGAAGCCGGCGCGCCGGCCGGGGCCTCACCGTCAGCGCCGGTGAGCTGCCGGAACAGGTCCTCCAGGCTCCCGGTCTCCTGATGCAACTCGTAGAGCGTCCAGTGCTCGCGCTTCGCCATCTCGAAGATGCGCGGCCGCAGATCCGAATCGCCCGATGCCGACACGCTGGCCCGCACCCGGCCGTCGGCACTGCCCTGCACCTCCACGTCGCGCACGCCGTCCAACGCCGCGAGTCGCGCCTCCACCCCCGCGCCCGCCACCTCGACCTCCACACGCACACCCGCCGTCGCCCGTGTCACGAGCGTCTCCACCGATCCGTCGGCCACCAACCGCCCCCGGTTGATGATCAGCAGTCGCGAACAGGTGTGCTGCACCTCGGGGAGCACATGCGTCGACAGCATCACGGTGCGTTCGCGCCCCAGATGCTCGATGAGATGCCGGATCTCCACGCGCTGGTTGGGGTCGAGCCCCTCGGTGGGCTCGTCGAGGATCAGCAGATCGGGGCGATGCAGAATCGCCGCCGCCAACCCGACGCGCTGCTTGTACCCTTTGGACAGTTCGCCGATGGGCCGGTTGAACACGGCCTCGATGCCGGTGGACGCCACGGCCTCGTCGATCGCCCGCCCGCGTTCGAGGCCGCCCAGTTCGCGCAGCCGGCCCATGAACTCCAGATATTCCGCCACGAGCATCTCGCCGTACAGCGGATTATTCTCGGGCAGGAAGCCGATGCGCCGCTTGGCTTCGCGTCCCGCTTCGGCAAGGGGCACGCCGTCGAAGCGAATCGCGCCCTCGTCCGGTTCGAAGATCTGGGTGATCATGCGCATGGTGGTGGACTTGCCGGCCCCGTTGGGACCGAGGAATCCCACCACCTGGCCACGGTCGACGTCGAACGACACGCCGTCCACGGCGACAAGGCCATCAAAGCGCTTGGTCACGCGCTCCAGCGAAAGCAGCGACATGGGAGTTGCGGGACATGGGTCGTGATGCGCCCGGAAGCAAACCCGGGGCGACCGGCGGCCGGTCTGGGGGTCCCGCGCACCGCCAGAGGAACATTCACACTAAAGAAACTCGCCCGGCGCCTGTCAACCGGCGCCGGGCGCAAGGATTTCTTTAGGGTCATCGCACTCCGATCCACTAATGACTGCCAACGACCAACCGCTGGCAGTCGGCAGTCGGGTTACTCGTCCGTCGCCGACTCCACGCCCAGCTCGCCCGTATCCAGGCTCCGCTCGGCGATCGCATTCACGCGTGCATCCTGATTGTGCCGCAGCGCCCGGATGTTGCGCCGCGCCCGCCGGTACGCCATCGGCACGAAGATCCGCGCGATATCGAGATGCGGCTGCACGGCCTCGGCCTCGGGATCGCCACCGGCGCGCTCGATCTCCCACGTGGTGCGCGACAGCACTGCCGTGGCGAGGAAGATGTCCATGGCCGCGTTCGCCATGCGCTCCTGGAGATACTGCTTGTCAATCACCTTCTTGCCGTACTTCATGATCACGCTCTCCACCGCGAGCGCGAGATTGTGCACCGCCTCGGCCACCAGCTCAGCCTCGTCGGCGAGCGCCGGATGCACCTTCGTGAAACTCGGCTTCGTGATCTGCCGCTTGGCGCGGTCCGTGAGATAGTGGCTGATGGCTCCGATGGAATGGAGGGGATCCTTGAACGCCTTGCCCAGCTCCTTGAGCTTCTCCCCCGGCTGCTGCAGCCCCATGAGCGCGATCAGCGCCCGCAGGATCTCGTTGGTGCCCTCGAAGATCAGGTTGATGCGCGAATCGCGCACCGCCTGCTCGTACGGGAACTCCTTGGAGTAGCCGATGCCGCCGGCGATCTGCATCGCGTCGTTGGAGGCGCGAAAGGCCAGCTCGCTGGCGTACACCTTGCACGCCGCCGTCTCGAGCGAGAAGTCGATCCCGCCCCGGTCCATCATCCCGCTCGCCAGCTGCACCGCCGCGTCGGCCGCGTACACCTCCACCGCGTTCGTCGCGATCTTCTTGCGAATCATCTCGAACGACCCGATCGGCTTGCCGAACTGCTGCCGCTCGTTGGCGTACTTGATGGCCTCGCGCATGATCCGCCGAGCGCCGCGTGCCGACCCCGCCGCCAGCCCGAGGCGGCCCGAGTTCAACACCTCGAGCGCCACGTGGAATCCCTGCCCCACGTCACCCAGCCGATCCTCCACCGGCACCTGCACGTTCTCGAAGAAGACGGCGCGCGTGTCGCTCGCCTTGATGCCCATCTTCGCTTCCAGCTGGCCCAGGCGCACCCCGGGCGCGTGCGCATCGACGATGAACGCCGTCACGCGCTGCTTCTGCTTGCCGTCGATCTCCATGGCGACCTTCGCAAACACCGTGAAGATGTCGGCGTAGCCAGCATTCGAGATCCAGATCTTCTGCCCGTTGAGCACGTAGTGCGTGCCGTCGTCGCTCAGGACCGCCGCCGATTTCATGGCCTGCGCGTCGGACCCCGACCCCGGCTCGGTGAGGCAGAAGCCGGCCACGTATTCGCCGGTGGCGCACTTGGGCAAGTACCGCTGCTTCTGCGCCTCATTGCCGAACAGCACGATGCCCTTGCACCCGATGGATTGGTGCGCGCCGAAGTACACGGTGAGCGCGGGATCGGTGCCGCCGATCTCGCCGAAGATGCGGTTGTACACTTTCGCCGTCGCCCCGAAGCCGCCGTACGCCTCGGGAATGCTGAGCCCCATGAGCCCCAACTCGTGCAGCCCCAATCGCACCTCGTCGGGGAAGCGGCCGTCGTGGTCGAACTTCGCGGAATCGATGTGGTCGGCGGCGAACGCGCGGAACGCGTCCAGAATGGCACTCAGCGACTCGTGTTCATCCGCGCTCAGCGCCGGAAATGGGAAGACGAGATCCTCCAGGATCTCGCCAAGAAACACGCCGCGCGTGAACGACGGATTGACGTCGGGCGCCGCAAGATGGGGCTCGGTCGGGTGTCCGGCCTGGCTGGTGGTGGGTGCCGTGGTGGCAGTCATCTGTTTCTCCCCTGAAAGGCGATCGGTCGGTGCTCTGTAGCATCGCTGAAAGGGCCCGCTCCGCGCAATCGGAGAATCCTCGCCGCGTGCCGGGCGGCAACACCCGACCTCCTCCGGCTCCGCCCTCCGCCCGGCGATATGCTAGCTTCCAATCGCACCCTCGTGATGCCGAGGCCACACCTGCTCGTCGCCTTCCGCTCGAAGCCGATCCCCCGCGCCCGCTGGCTGGCCGCCGCCTGCTGCACGCTGGCGGCGGGTGCCGGCGCCCAGACGCAGTCCAACGGACGCAGTCTGCCCTCGGCCCGCGACCAGGGACCGGTGCACGAAGCCTGGTTCCAGCGTGACCTGAAGCCGGGCGCCCGGGTGATCAGCGCCGTGCAGGGCAAGGACGGCTATTTGTGGCTGGCCACCTCCGCCGGCCTGCTGCGCTTCGACGGGGACCGGGTGTCGCGCGTGCGGGCACCGGCCCTCGATTCTCTGACCGAACCGTACGTGATGCGCATCGTCAGCGCGCGCGACGGGGCCGTCTGGGCGGGCACGCGGCGGCGCGGGCTGTTCCGCATCATGGGCGACTCGGTCACGCACTGGACCACCGAGCAGGGGCTTCCGACGGAGCAGGTCAACGCGCTCTTCGAAGACCCCACCGGCACCATGTGGGTCGGCACCGAAACCGGCCTCTGCCGCATCAGCGGCCCACGCTGCTCGCCCGTGGGACAGCCGGGATTCCGCGCCCTCGCCCTCGGCGCCGGATGGGACGGCCGGCTGCTGGTGGGGAGCTACGGGCTGTTCGAGCTGCGCGGCGACTCGCTGGTGCCGCTTCCGGTACTCAATCCGGCGCTGTACCGGATCACGCGAATCACACCCGGCGTCGGGCACACGACCTGGCTGTCCACCGTGGCCGGCCTCGTGCAGTTGCTGCCGCCGGCCGCCCCGGGCGGCCTCCCCCGCACGCACATCTTCACGACGCGCGACGGGCTCCCATCGAATTACGTGCTCACGACCCTCGCCGGCCGCGGAGACACGCTCTGGGTAGGCACGCTCGGCGGCGGACTCGCCGTGCGCACCGGCACGCGCTTTCTCGTCGTCGATGCCCGCGACGGGTTGACCGACGACCGGGTGAACGACCTCACACGCGACCGCGACGGCAATGTCTGGGCCTCGACCAGCGGAGGGCTCGACCGCTTCCACGCCCGCGCCATCACCACCTACACGCGGGCCGACGGGCTTCCCGATCCGCTCGTCTGGAGCGTGGCGGGCGACGCCCACGGCACCGTGTGGCTCACCACCAACGCCGGCGGCCTCACCCGGTTCGCCGATGGCCAGTTCACCACCTGGCGCAACGATCCGCTCATCGCCACCAGCCGGATCAGCGTCGTGGCGCCCGTCGCAGACGGTTCCGTCTGGCTCGGCATCCGCCCGACGAGCGTGGCCCGCTTCCGCGACGGGCACGTGGAGGACTGGACCAACCGCCCGGGCGCCCCCCGCGGAAGTGTGGTCGCCATCAAGCAGGCCCGGAACGGCGACGTCTACTTCGCGGGACCCTTGGGGCTCGTCCGGCTGCACAACGGCGCCTTCTCCCGCGTCTCGCTCCCCGGCGATTCGGCCGCCGGGTCGTTGCGGGTGCTCGGCGCCGACGCCGACGGCACGCTCTGGGCGGCCGGCAACTCGCTGTATCGGGTGCGCGCCGGGCGTGCGGCACTCGTCGGCGCGCCGAACGCATTCGCCGACGCCACGGTGTCCGCGATACTCCCCGACAGCGCCGGCGTGTGGATCAGCACCGATGGGAGCGGCCTCTACCTGATGCAGGACGGGCGCTTGAGCCGAGCCGGACGCAACGGGGGCGCCCTGCTCAACGACGCGTTCACGCTCATCGACGACGGGCGGGGGAGCCTCTGGCTCGCCTCGTCGTTCGGGCTCGAGCGGGCGGGGAAGAACGAACTCATCGCCGCCGCCGACGGGCAGGTGGTCGATCCGCCGGTGCGCCGATTCGATAAGCCGGACGGTCTCCTCAGCACCGAGTTCAACAGCTCCGGAGCGTCGTCGGGGTGGCGCGCCCCCGATGGGCGCCTCTGGCTGCCGGGCGCGGACGGCCTCGTGGTCGTCCAACCCGCGGTCGTGCGCGCTCCCGTCACCCCACCGCCGGTTCGCATCCAGTCCGTGGTCGCTGACGGACGGGGGCTCCCGATCGAGGGCACGATCACGCTGCCCAAGGGGACACGCCAGATCGCCATCGACTTCACGTCGCTGCGGTTCCGCGCCCCGCGCCAGATCGAATTCCGGTACCGGCTCGTCGGCCTCGACAGCCTCTGGCAGAATGCCGGTACCCGCCGGCAGGCCTTCTATTCGAGCCTTCCGGGCGGTACCTATACCTTTGAAGTATCGGCCCGCGACGAAGCGGGCAACTGGAATCCGGAGCCGGCCGTGGTCACCCTGCGTGCCGTGCCGCCGATTCTACGCACCCCGTGGTTCGTCGCGCTCGTGGCGCTGGCACTGGCGGGCGCTACCGGCGGCGCCGTGTCGCTGCGCGGACGCGCCGTGCGCCGGCAGGCTCGTCGTCTCGAAGCACAGGTAGCCGACCGGACGCGCGACCTCAAGGAGGAAGTGGCCATTCGTCAACGCGCCGAGACCGAACTCCGTGAAGCGCACGATCATCTCGAACGCCGCGTCGTCGAGCGCACGGCCGACCTCGGGCGTGCCAACCAGGAGTTGCGCCTCAATCAGGAGCGCCTCGGGCTGCTCCTGCGGCAGCTGCCGGCGGTCGTCTGGTCCAGTGATGCGGATCAGCAGATCACCACGGCGGTCGGCTCCGGCATCGCCGTCATCGGCCTCACGCCGGACGAACTCATCGGCCGCCGGTTCGATCAGGCGTTCGACGACCGCGAACTGAGCCGGGGTCTGCAGTTGGCGCACCATCGGGCCATGCGCGGCGAACCCACGCAGGATCGCGGCGAGTACCGGGGCCGCACCTTCGAATGGCGCGTCGAACCCGTGCGCAATCTCGCCGGACAGCTCACGGGGACGGTCGGCCTCGCGCTGGACATCACCGACCAGGCGCACCTGCGGGAGCAGATGCTGCAGACCCAGAAGATGGACAGCATCGGCCGGATGGCCGGCGGGATCGCCCATGACCTCAACAACCTGCTCACCGCCGTGCTTGGCTTCGTCGATCTCAGCGAACGGTCGCCGTCGCACGACGACCTGATGCGCAATCTCGAAGAGATCCGCTTCGCCTCCGACCGCGCCGCGTCGCTCACCCGGCAACTGCTCACTTTCGCGCGCCGCCAGAAGACGAGCGTGCGGCCGGTGGCGCTCAACGAAGTGCTGCATTCCATGGAAGGCCTGCTCCGCCGCCTGCTGGGGCACGACGTGCAGTTGCTCATCGAGGCGGCGCCCCACCTGCCCCCCGTGCTCGCCGATCCCAACCAGATCGAGCAGGTGATCGTCAATCTCACCGTCAACGCGCGCGATGCGATGCCGGACGGCGGAACGCTCACCATCACCACGGAAACCCAGGAGGTGCTCCGCCAGCGGGGCGACCTGATGCCGGGATCCTACGTGCGGCTCAGCGTGCGAGACACCGGCGTCGGCATGACCGAGGATGTGAAGGCCCGCGTCTTCGAACCCTTCTTCACCACGAAGGAAGTCGGCAAGGGAACGGGCCTCGGTCTCGCCACCAGCTTCGGCATCGTGCGCGAATTCCGCGGCGCCATCGACATCGAGACGGCGCCCGGCGAGGGCACGACGGTCAACGTCAGCCTGCCCGCGCAGGCCGCCGCCACGCCCCATCCCGCCGTCGCCGGCGCACCGCAGCGCACCCCGACCGGGTCCGAGACCATTCTGCTGGTGGACGACGAAACGCAGGTTCGCGTGGTGACCGAACGTGCCCTCGCCTCGTTCGGCTATCGCGTGCTCTCGGCGACCGACGGCGTGGACGCCCTGGCAGTGGCCGCCGCCCACGAGGGGCCCATCCAGCTCCTGCTCACGGACGTGCGGATGCCGCGCATGGGGGGCCTCGAGCTCGCGGCGCAGCTCATGACGTTGCGCCCCGAACTGCGCATTCTGCTGATGTCGGGCTACGTGGACGTCAAGGCACCGCCCGACGCACCCTACCTCGACGACGCGCCGCGCCTCATGAAACCCTTCCGCGTGCACGAACTCGCCCAGCGCGTGCGCGAATTGCTCGACGGGCGGCCGCCGTTCGGGAATTGAACGACGGCCGCCCGTCGGCGGCCCGCATCACGGCTCGCGATTACTCGCTGCCGCGCCCGCCGCGCTGGTGGGCCGACCGCGACCCGGTGTGAACCGACGGACGCGACGACGAAGCCCGCGGCGGCGCCGAGCGCACATGGGGCTGAGGCGCGCTGCGCGGAGCGCTGTAGTGCGGCGCCGCGCGCGGAGCACTGCGCGGGGCCGTGTAGCGAGGCTCCGCACGGGGCGCCGTATACCGTGGTTGCACCCGCGCCGGCGCCGTATACCGCGGTTGCACCCGCGCCGGTGCCGTATACCGCGGTTGCACCCGCGCCGGCGTCGTGTACCGCGGCTGTACGCGCGGCGCGGCGGCGCGCGGCTGCGCCCGAACGGGGCTCTGCGGCGCACGATACACCGGCCCGCTACGCCGCCAGTTCACCGCCGGCGACGGCTGCTGCGCCGGCGCCGCCCGCCGAGGATCGGCGGTGCGCGTCCGGCCCTGGGTGTTCTGCGGCACCACCCGCACGTGCGCGTCAGGCTGCACGCGTCCCTGCTGATGATATCCGCTGCCGGCCGAAACCACGCCGTGGGCGTCGCGCGGGACCGCGTACCGGCCCGCGTTGTGATCCATGTGGTTCACGTAGTCCACGCGGTGCGCCCCGATGCCGCTGTACACGCGGACGTGGCCGTAGTCGGGACGCCGATAGATGACGTCGTGGTTGTATCGCACCTGACGGTAGCCGCGGTCGGCGTACACCCCGATGGACCGGATGTACGGACGCGACCGCCGCCGCCACCCGTCACCGTCCCAATCGGTATACACGATCCGCCGCGCCGGCCAGTCCCAGTCGTACATCAACCAGGAACCGATCGGATAGCCGATGCCGAAGCTGAAGTACGCGCCGAACCCCGCGCGCCGGAACACCGGCTGGAAGTAGATCACCGACGGATCGTACACGGGCACGTAGATGTACTGCGGCTGCGCCGGCCAGATGCTGATATACCCGGCGTTGGCCACCACCTGCTGCTGCGGCGTCGACTCCAGATTGCCCTGCGCCTGCGCCAGCTCCCGCATGTGCTGCACGGACTGCATCACGTCGGTGGACTGCTGCGCGTACGCCTGGCCCAGCGATGTGGTCCAGTCGATCTGCGAATCCATCATGTTGAGGACCGTGGGATAGTGCGCCACGGCCTTCACGCTCACGTCCCAGTACTGGTCGTCGATCCCGTTGGTGCCGTTGGCGCGCACATACTGCGCCGCCTCGGCGATCTGATCGGGAAACGTCGACGCCAGGAGCACCTGCGCCAATAGCGGATCCGCATACAGCGCCACCGGCGCCACCAGATTGTCCAACTGGTCGGCGGTGAACGGCACCACGGAAGCGGCCGCCGTCGGCTGCTGAGGATCCTGCAGCATCAAGGCGGAGGCCGCCGGCGCCGCAACAGCCGTCAGCATCAGCGCCAGGGCGGCACTGAGCCCGAACGTACCTGCATAGGTCTTGCGCATTGATACCTCCTCCCCGTGTTCATTAGAACCCTACCACCTGCGACCCGTGCTGTCCAGGTGGGTCACGGATTTGTATACACCGTCGCAACTGAAAGTTTCACTGTCAGTTAGCTGACAGCTTAAGGACGTACAAACTGGGGGTCGGATGAGTTAACCGCATGTCGCGACCGTCGGCCCACGAGCCATCGCGGAACCGCCTATCCGTGGCCGATGGAATGGACGTCGTGCCATGTGGGATCGGGGAGATCCGGCGCCAACGCCGTGCGTGAGGGAAGCCGCCACATCGAATCAGGAGGATCGCCTGACAGGGGCGTTGCGCTCCGAATCGTAGCCTGCAGGCGAATCGCCGCGCGCATCCGCCACGCGCTCGTGGAGCGCAACCCCGTGTAGCCTCGCGATCGCCCGCGTCATCCGCCAGACTTCTATGCGGGGCGGGAGCGCAGGCACCCGCCCCGCGTTGCGCGCCCCCCATCGCCGGCGTGCAGCATTCCCTACGTCACTTCTCAGATCGGGCACCCGATGATCCATACCATCATTGAACCCTTCCGTATCAAGTCCGTGGAACCGATCCGCATGAGCACGCGCGGCGAGCGGCGCCACTGGCTCGAAGCAGCCAAGCTCAACGTCTTCCTGCTCCCCGCCGATCACGTACTGCTCGACTTCCTCACCGACAGCGGCACCGGCGCCATGAGCGGCAAGCAGTGGGGCGCGATCATGGAGGGCGACGAGAGCTACGCCGGCTCCAGATCCTTCTTCCGCCTCGAGTCGGTGCTGCAGGACCTCACCGGCTACCGGCACATCATCCCCACGCACCAGGGCCGCGCGGCCGAACGCATTCTGTTCAGCGTCGCCACCAAGCGCGGCGACCTCATTCCCAACAACACGCACTTCGATACCACGCGCGCCAATATCGAGTACCAGGGCGCCGAGGCCGTGGATCTCGTGATCCCCGAGGGACTCCAACCGCGCACGCAGCACCCGTTCAAGGGGAACATCGACCTCGCGCGCGTCGAGGAGCTGCTCGAACGCGAGGGCCACCGCATTCCCTTCGGCATGATGACGCTCACCAACAACAGCGGCGGCGGGCAGCCCGTAAGCCTCGCCAACCTGCGCGCCTATCGCGAGCTGCTGACCCGCTACGGCAAGCCGCTCATTCTCGACGTCTGTCGCTATGCCGAGAACTCGATGTTCGTGAAGCTACGCGAACCGGGCATGCAGGACCGCACGGTCAAGTCCATCGCGCAGGAAATGTTCAGCCTCGCGGACGGCTGCATGATGAGCGCCAAGAAGGACGGCATGGTGAACATCGGCGGGTTCCTGGCGTTGAACGAGTCGGCGTGGGTGGAAGCCGCCAAGACGCTGCTCATTCTCACGGAGGGGTTCCCGACCTACGGCGGGCTTGCCGGCCGGGACCTCGAAGCGCTGGCCGTGGGCATGGAGGAGGGCCTGAACGAGGACTACCTGCGCTACCGCCTGCGCACCGTGGAATACATGGGCGAGAAGATGAAGGCCGGCGGCGTCGCCATCGTCGAACCCACCGGTGGCCACGCGGTCTACCTGGACGCCCGCGATTTTCTCCCGCACCTGCCCCCCGAGCAGTACCCGGCATGGAGCCTCTGCAACGCGCTGTATCTCGAAGCCGGCATTCGCGGCGTGGAGATCGGCTCCGTCATGTTCGGCAAGCGCCAGGACGACGGCACCGAGAGCTATCACTCCATGGAACTGGTGCGGCTGGCGTTTCCCCGGCGGATGTACACCCAGAGCCATTTCGACTACGCCGCCGAGGCCATCTGCGAGCTGAAGGCGCGCGCCCACGAGGTACGCGGCGTGAAGATGGTGAAACAGGCGAAGTACCTGCGCCACTTCACGGCGGAGTTCCAGATGGTGTGAGCGCGTGGGCCCGTCCGGGCCCACGCGAGGTCTCGCCTGGGCAGCGTCGCCCAGGCGAGCCCCGACCATTACCCGGCCACGGCCACTTCCTCCGCCGTCACGGGCTCGATCATCCGATGCACCCGCGCGATCACGTCGGCGGGAAAGCCGCCCTGCCGCGCGTGCTTCAGCAGCATCTGTTCGTCGGGCGCCACGTACACGCAGTAGATGCGGTCGTCGGTCACGTAGCTGTGAATCCACTGAATGCTGGGACCGAGTTCGTTCAACACCGCGCACGACTTCTGCGAGATGGCCGTCAGTTCCTCCGGCGTGAGCCTGCCCGCGCCGGCGAGGTCTCGTTCGATGATGTACTTGGGCATGGATCGGTTCCTGGTGGGAGTGGGAGAGCGGCGCCCGCGCCCACGCGGGCCGGGCGCCGCCCCAACGTCAGTTCGCGTACTTGCAGGACACCCGGGGATTCCAATCGGCGAACATCCCGCTCGGGTTGTGCTCCCAGACCCAGGCGTGCAACCCCCACAGCTGGAACGCCGCGTTCTGGTGGAACTTCTGTCCGAACAGCATCGGCGCCGGCGCGGTCTCGGGCACGAACGAGTACGGGATGATGTACTCCACGGCCACCAACCGCATCCGTCCGTTCTTCTCGGGCTCATACAGTAACAGTTGCGGGCGGCGCACCTCGGCCGTTCCGTCGATGAACGCCGTGTTGGCGTAGTGATAGCCCATCCCTCCCGCCGGCGGATTCTCCATGCAGCCGGTGAGCTGTACACTCCAGCCTGCGGCCTCGGCGTTCTTGATATTGTGGAAGGGCGCCGTGAGGCGGCGGAGCGCCGCGAGCTCCCGATTGACCCCCGCTGAACGGCCATCCCGATCCCTATCGGCGTCGGCCGTGTTGCCGTCCCGTTGGCGGTTGAACGAGGCAGAGGCGGCCGGTGTCTGCTGACTCGCCGTGGGAGCGGCAGTGGACTGGTCGCAGGCGGCGAGCAACAGCAACGCCGAGAGGCCACATGCTCCGGCTCGCGCCATGCGGGTGAGCGCTGCACGGGGGCGGTCATGGGGGGTGGCGGGGCAATCGGACTGCGTGTTTCGATGTGTCATGGGACTCCTCTGCGTCGGGGTGGGTGCGGCGACCTTGCCGCCGGTCTTCCGGTGGCTGCACATTGCGCAGGCGGCATCGTCCACCCATCGCCCCGTTCTCGCCCTGCTCTCGCCACGCGGTAACGTGTTTCGCCTCAAGCTGTTCGGTAGCGCTTCCATCGAAGGCCCCGACGGCCCGCTCACCGGTCGTCCGGTCCAGCGGCGCCGCCTCGGCCTGCTCGCGCTCCTGTCCCTGGCTCGCGAACGCGGCCTCACCCGTGACAAGCTGATCGGCGTGCTCTGGCCCGACGCGGATCCGGAACGCGGTCGCCACATGCTCTCCGACTCCGTGTACCGCGTGAATCAGGCCGTCGGCGGCGAGGCGCTGGCCGCCGTTGGCGACCGGCTGCGACTCGATCCGGAACGGCTTTCCAGCGATGCCTGGGAGTTCGGCGAGGCGCTCGAACGCCGGGAGTGGCAGCGCGCCGTCGAATTGCACGCCGCGCCCTTCCTCGACGGCTTCTACCTCACCGGGGCCGATGAACTGGAACGGTGGGCGGACGCGCAGCGGGAGCAGTTCGCCCGGGAGCGGGCGCGCGCCCTGGAAGCGCTTGCCCAGGGGGCGGAGCAGGCCGGCGATCAGGGTGACGCCGTCCGGTGGTGGCGCCTCCTGGCCGCCCAGGACCCCTACAGCTCCCGCATCGCACGGCGCTTCATGGAAGCGCTCGACCGAACGGGCGATGCCGCCGGTGCCCTGCGCCACGCACGCGTGCATGCGGTGCTCCTCAAGGAAGAGCTCGGCCTCGAGCCGGATGCCGAACTGCTGGCCTTCGTCCAGGAGCTGCAGACGCCCGCGCGCGCCCGGGGCCCGCGCGCCGGAAGCGCGCCGGCGCCGCACGCCCCGGTGGCCGCTCCGCCGTCACCGGCCGAACCGACCGCACCGGCCGCGAGCCTCGCCGCGTCCACCATCGGTGCGCCGGATGCCGCGGCGACGGCCCCGTCGGTCGCCGTGCTGCCGTTCGTGAATCTCAGCGCCGATCCCGAGAACGAGTACTTCGCCGACGGGATCACCGAGGACATCATCGCGCATCTCTCCCGCATCGGCGCGCTCACTGTGATTTCGCGCGCCTCCATCATGCGCTTCAAGAGCCGGGAACCGAATCTGCGCGAGATCGGGGCGACCCTCGGCGCCGCGACGCTGCTCGCCGGAAGCGTGCGCCGCGTGAACGACCGCGTCCGCATCGTGGCGCAACTGGTGGATGCCCCCACGGGGCGCTGCCTCTGGGCGGAGACGTACGACCGCCGGGTGACCGACGTGTTCGCCATCCAGACCGACGTGGCGCTCCACATCAGCGAAGCCCTGCACGCGCAGCTCTCGCCCGAAGAGCACACCCGCATCCGCAAGGAGCCGACGCGCGACCTGCAGGCGTACGAAGCCTATCTGAGAGGCCGCCACTGCTTCGTGCAATTCACCGACGAGGAAACACGCCACGCCATCGGCTTCTTCGAGCGCGCCGTGGCGCTGGACCCCGCGTACGCGCTGGCCTACGCGAGCATCGCGATGGCCTACGAGGATCTGGGCGAGACCGGCGCCATGGAGCCCGCCCAGGCGAACCTGCTGGCGCGCGAGGCAGCCGCGAAGGCCCTCGCCCTCGACGAGGGGTTGGCGGACGCGCACTGCATCCTCGGCCAGCTCGCGTTGGTGTGCGACTTCGATTGGGATGTCGCCGAGCGGGAGTTCAAGCGCGCGCTCGCCCTCGCGCCGAGCAGCGCCGACACGTACGACCTGTACGGCCGCATGTGCGCCGCCCTCGGCCGGTACGACGAGGCCGTCGACATGGCACGGCGTGCCCGCGAACTCGACCCGCTGGCGCATCGCGCCGATCATGCCACCGCGCTCATCCGCGCCGGCCGGTACGAGGAGGCACAGCAGGCCGCCGAGAGCGCCGTGCACTTCGATGCGGCATACGCCCGCGGCCGGGCGACGCTGGGCTGGGCGTACCTCAAGACCGGGCGTTCCGATGACGGGCTGGCCGAGCTGGAGGCGGCCGTCTCACTCGCGCCCACCAGCACGAACTGGCGCGCGCAGTGGGGACAGGCGCTGGCGTTGGAAGGGAAAGTCGAGCAGGCCCGCGGCGTGCTGCGGGAGCTGGAGGAGATGTCGAAGCACCGGTACGTGTCGCCCTACCACCTGGCCTACGTCTACGTGGGGCTCGGCGAGGACGACATCGCCGTCGACTGTCTGGAACGGGCGTACGACGAGCGCACCGGCGCCGTGTACGGCATCAAGCACTCGTTCTTGTTCACGACGCTGCACCCGCACCCGCGATTCCAGGCGCTACTGCAGAAAATGAATCTCGGTTGAGGCGCCGGCCGCGCCCCCGAACGTTCATTTCCTGCCCTGCTCACGAGGCCAGAGACACCAGGAGTTGCCACTTTCCGTTCAGATCCTTGAGCGCGTCGCCGATCGCCAGAATCGACGCCTGCCGGTACCCGCCGCTGCCATCCCGGTAATGCACCACCCGGGTATCCATCTCGACGATTCGCAGGTACGACGCCTTCATCTTGTCCGACACATCCACGGCGACCGTGAAGCGCTGCCCCGCGTGCCCGAGGTCGTGCTCGACGGCGTAGTCGAACCGTTCGTCGTGGTGCAGCCAACTGTCGCGGAACTCCGGGTCGTTGAGCACCGAATCGTCGGACAGCCCCGTTGCCGCACGAATGGCCGAACCACGCTCCGCCGAGAAGCCCGCGTTCCCCTCGGGGAACACCAGCAGCGAGACGCGCACGAAGGCCGCCATGAATCCGTCGATCCTTTCGAACGTGTCGGCCTGAAGTCTTCCCCACGGCGCGAGACTCGGCCCTTCGTCGTGGGGCGCCAGCTTCCAGGCGTCGGTCACGGCCAGCCACTCACTGGCCAGACCGTTCAACTGGCTCAGCCGGTGGAGCGCCGCGTCAACCGTGTTGCGCAATTCGACGCCGTATGTCGCCAACTGATTTTTGGATAGCATGTCGAGGCCAGTGCGGTGACGGGGGGGGGGAATTGGCGGGACACGTCTCCTTCAGTATACGAGTCGCCGGGGGGGGTGGCGACCCCGGGCGCCAAGGCGGAACGCGCGAGGCGGCGGCCCCGGTGATTCGGATCACCTGTTAACGCCCGCGGCTTGCCGGCGTCATACACCCCGACAGCGCAGCATCGACACTCCAGCCTTGGACGGGGAACACCATGCCACGAATGAACCTTGCTCTTGCCTCGCTGGCGGCGGCCGCCGTCGTCGGCCTCGCCGCATGTAGCAGCGGCATCGCACCCGCGCCCGTCACGGACGCGAGCCTGTCCGCCGACCTGGCCGTCTCGGCCGGCGATGCAATCGCGACCGACGTCAGCGACATGACCGGCAGCGAGCAGTTCGGCGGGCTCGCCATGCAGGATGTCGCCGCGGCGACCGCTGTCGACAGCAGCAGCCTCAGTCGCGTGCGCACGCGCACCTGCTACGATGCCAGCGACGCCGTGGTCGCCTGCGGGCAGGGACTGACGGCCTCGATGCTCATTACCGTGCAGCTCGACGGATTCCGCTCCGGCGACCGGTTCACCGCCATCGTGCACCGTCAGCGGCACGATTCCATCAGTGGCATCTCCGACACGGCGACCACGCGTACCCACAATGGGTTCGGGATCAGCCAGGACACGACCACCTTCACGCGCGACGCCGGCACGCGGATGGCCGAGATCGCGGCGTCCGACACCGCGATGAACGTGGTGTTCAACCTGCCGCGTTCCACGAACCCCTGGCCCGAGTCGGGACAGATCATCCGCAATCTGGACGCGACGTTCACGTTCACTGGCGCCACCGACCGGACGCGGACCATCCTGCGCCGCGTCGTGGTGACCTTCCCGGCCGACGCCCAGGGCAACGTGCCCATTCAGGTGGGGACGATGACCTGCAACCTGAATCTGGTGACGCACAAGGTGACGGGCTGCACGGGGAGCTGAGTGTGGGGACCTGATCGGAGGGGATCAGGGGGCAAGGACGAAGCCCCACTCGACGAGGCAGTCGGGTGGGGCTTCGTTCTTTGGTCGCGGGCCCGCGCGGCGGCGCGGCTCACGACCGCGGCTATGATCCCCCCGCCCCCGCCCCCGCGCCGAGCGTCGCCTCGATGTCGCTGCGGTAGGGCGCGTACTCGGCGCCCTTGACCGCCGCCGCGCCACCCGGGGCGGCCGCACGGAGGCGCGCCATGAACTTCCGCTCGGCGGCCGCGTCGTTGCCGGCACGGGCGGCGTCGGTCGCCAGCACCAGTCCCAGCACATCGTTCCGGTGGCGGGCCAGAATCGTGTCGGCCTGTCCGGCGGCCAGTGCCGGCTGCCCCGCGGCCAGGGCCACCCGTCCCAGGTCGTAGCGCTGCGACAGGCTCATGCTATCCAACATCTGATATGCCGCGATGGCCATCGGCGAAAAGCGTTGCACCGTGTCCATCGCATGCTCGCCGAAGGCACGCAGCACGAGGTTGTGCAGGCGCTCGGCGCGCTCCGCCGGCGACATCTGACTGATGTCGGGCGCAGCGCCGGACGCCGCGCCGCCAGCCATTGGGCCGGCGCCCATCCCGCCGCCATCCGGTGGCGCCGCCGGTCCCAGGGTGAGCGACCGGCCGGCGAAGACCAGGGCGAGGGCCAGAAACGCGACGAGCGAGAATGCGGTCCAGGCCCGGGCGTGCGACCGGTGCTCGGGCGCGGGAGCCCCGGCAGCCGCGCGTGCGGGCGCGTGGGGTGCCGGCGGCGGCGACGACGACGACGACGGCTGGGTGGGCGCCTGCATCGCCTCACCGCAGAGGGCGCAGAATTTTCCCGTGGTGGGCGCACCGCAATTCGGACAGAAGGCTGCGCGTGGGGTCTCGGTCATCGGATCATCGGGATGTCGGTCGTTGGGGGTGCGGGCACACACGCTCGCCGGGATCAGGTGGCGTCGCCATCGTAAGTTGGGCCAGGCCGGTGGCGGCGGCAATCGGGGCAGCGAAATGCGCGGCGATCAGTCGGGGACGGTGCGCTCGCTCGGTCAGCCCCCGGCTAGGGAGACGGGCCGGAATGCGCCGCGGGGAATCCCGGGCCGGTGCGACGGCTCTCCGTCAACGCCTGGTGACCATCCGATCCGACCGGAATGCGGCCGCTCCGACCGGTGAAGGTTGCACGAACTCCGAGACGGGCGTCGCCGACGCTCCCAGGATCCACGCATCTGCGCGGCGCGCAGGGTGAGGGCGACCGTCGCGGCACCCACCACCGCGGCGACGCCCACGGATTCGACGGCCAGGTGCGTGGGCGCCCGCAGTTGGATCAGGGCGCGAGCCACCGTTCGGAGCACGGGCCTTTCCGCTCGCCGGCCTACGTACCACGCCACCCACTCTTGCGTGCGCGGTATTTGTTCTACAATATAGAACCATGAGCACAGCCACCCTCGGTTCGCTGGAACTCGCGGTCCTCCTCACCGTCGTTCGCCTCGGCGACGACGCCTACGGCCTCGCGATTCGCCGCGATCTCTCCGCCCGCACGCGTCACGACTATTCGGTGGGGGCCACCTACACGACCCTGCAGCGGTTGGAGGAGAAAGGCTTCCTCACGTCCCGGACATCGGCCCCATTGCCGGTGCGTGGCGGACGGTCGCGCCGGCACTTCGCCATCACGGGCGCCGGACGGAAGGCGATCCGGAATGCCCAACGGGTTTCCGCCTCGGTCTGGGCAGGGTTCGGGACACCGATCACCGCGGAGCCGACATGATCACCCCCCCGTATACCGCCGAGCTGTTTCTTGACGCGCTTGCCGCGGAGACCGCGTTCCGCGAGGATCTGGTGGGCGATCTTGCCGAGGAGTTCGCCAGTCGCGCGGACCGCGACGGCGTGCGCCCCGCGCGCCACTGGTACTACCGCGAATTACTGCGGACGACGCCTCATGTGCTGCGCAGCTGGCTGTCGGGGTTGAAGCCCCGGGATGCGGCCAGGCTCGCCGCGATCGCCTACTCTTCGCTGACCTTTCTGATTGTGCTCGACCTGTTGGCCACGATGTTGATTCTGAGCGTCGCGCGAGCATTTGGCTTCGCGCACGGATTCCCGGTGGGCGCACCTCATAGCTTCACCCGGCTCCTGATCCAAGTGATGGTCGGAGTCCCCAACGCGGCCCTGGGCGGCGTGATCGCCGCTTCTCTCGGCGACCGGACGCCGCTCCTCAGCGGGCTCGCTTTGGGCGTGGCCTGGGCCGGCACGGCATTGCTGGTACAGTGCGTCGTCGTCCTCGCCGGTCATGGTGCACACTCGTTTGCGGCGACGATTGGAATCAACGCCGTCTCCGGCACCGCACTCATTGGGCTGGCGCTGCTCGGCGCGATGCTTCGCATTCGCGCCGGTCGGGACAATCGGGCAAGCGCGGCTACCGGCTCATAGGTCGCGTAGGTTGCCCGACGTCAACGCGCACGCTGGACGTCGGGACGGCTTTCGAACAGCACTCGCCGCATCCCGCCCGTCACGATACGGAACCCGAGCCCGCCTATGCGCCCGCCGGGCTAAATGGCCGGCGCCACCGCCGTGTTGTGGCACGCGACGATGCGCCAGCGACCGTCGCGCTCGATCAGGACGTCGAGCATGCGGGTCACCAGGCGACCGTCAGCGGTTGGGCGGATGCCGGGAGGAAGCGCCCGGAAGCCCGTGAGCGTCGTGAGCAACTCCGCGATGGCTACGTGCGCCTCGGGGAATTGCAGGCGCTCGAGCTCCACCGCCAGTGTGCTGCCGGCAAAGGGGCCGCGAAACATCTCGGCGTGCCGCGTGACATTCCCATGCTGCGTGTCCCAGCGCATGCCGAGGATGTTGGTGAAGCTCACCGCGGAGTCGCAGTCCGCACCCCAGGCCACCGCGTCTCCCCGGTTCCAACCGTCCACCTGCGCCGTGATGACCCGTCGGATCTCTCGTTCGTCGTCCGTCATCACTCCTCCGACTCGCGAATGCTGGCGGCCAGCAGCGCGCGCGCCGTCCAGCGCGTGACCCGCTCGGCGGCCGACGCGGACAGTCCCCGCGTGTCCCGGAGCAGGAAGAGCGCATCCATGCCGACGCACGCCGTCAGCGCCGACACCAGTCGATCGAACCGGAGGCGGCCGAGGCGTGCCTTCACCGGCATCACCGCCGACGTCAGCCATTCCACGCGCCGATAGCCGCGAATGGGACGCGCGTCGCTGGTGCGGCCCGCCGTGAGGCGGATCATCGTCCGCAGCAGCGGTTCGTTGGCGAGCGCGAGCCGGTGCATGACTCCGACCGCCGCGTCGAGGCGCGCTTCGGCCTGCCCGACGTCGTCCAGCGGACCCACACCCTCGGGGAGCGCCGCCGCGAGTGCAGCTTCCACCTCGGGCCGCAACGCCTCGAGTGATGCTTCGACCAGGAGTTGGTCCTGCGTCGGGAAGTATCGGTAGGCCGTACGGCGGGACACGTCGGCGGCGTCGGCGACGTCACCCACCGACGGCGCCTGCCCCTCGGCAATCAGCCGGGCGGCCGCCGCGAGCAGCGCCACGCGCGTGCGCCGTTTCTGCTTGTCCCCGCGAGCACCGGCCGTCCCGGAGGGGGCGTCGGAGGCGGCTTTGCCGGCGGCCGACAAACTTTGCTTGACAGTCATGCAGGACAAGATAGATTGCCCCGGCGTGGCACACTAGTGCCACGATAGCACTAACGTGTCATTTGGTGGGCAGGCCACCGGGAGGTTCTCGTGTTTCGACGTAGCGGCGGGAGAATCGCAGGGTCCCTGATTGGCGCCGGTCTGGCTGGGGCGGCGCTGTTTGCGGCGTGTTCCAGCGACAGCATCGGGGCGGGCAACGGTCCGACCACGGAGTACGGGGCGAGCATGGCGGTGGGCAACGGCACGGCGCGGTCGTACCAGGTAATGCAGAACGGCGTGCCGACCGAGGTGGGCGTGGAGCTGAGCCAGGGGGCATTGGACAGCCTTCCGACGGCGCCGAAGATGGGCGGGTACGAGTATGCGTTGCCCCTACCCGCCGGCAACCGCACGCAGTATCAGGTGATTGGGCTGAACTGGAATCCCACCGGGCATCCGCCGCCGATGGTGTACACGGTGCCCCACTTCGACTTCCACTTCTATATGGTGTCGCAGACCGAGCGAAGCGCCATCGACCCGGCCACGGACACTGCGTTCGCCACCGAGGCCGCCGTTCTGCCCACGTCGGCGTATAGCTTGCCGGGGTACGTCAACGATCCACCGGCGAACGCGGTGCCGCACATGGGACTGCACTGGACCGATTCGAACGCTCCGGAATTCCACGGCCAACCCTTCACGCGCACCTACATCCTCGGGTCGTGGAACGGCCGCTTCATCTTCGACGAGCCGATGGTGACCCGGGCCTACCTTCTGACCCACCCGGACGACCTGGTGCCCGTGGCCAGCGCGGCCCAGCGAGCGATCAGCGGCTACTATCCGACGGCCTATCGGGTGCGTTGGAATGCAGCGACGTCGGTGTGGGACGTCGCGCTCAGCGGATTGACCCATTGAACGCCGGCGGCCCGAGGCGCAACGGATGCTGCCGAGGGCGGTGCGTATCTCTCGACGAGTGAGGCGGCCGGGACGCTGAAGTGTGGTTACGACGAAGGCTTTCGGGCGGGAGGCCGCGGGATCATCTCCCCGCAGCGTGCGAACCGCGGCCGCCCGCGGCGGTCGCCGCATTGACGGGCACCGCGCCAACCGGCATGGGCAGGTCGGTCATGTCGCTGTCCCTGGGAGCGCGCGCTACCAGGTCTCGGTACTGCTCCGGCGTCATCCCGTGCATATGCTCGACGAACGCGACGACCACCCAGAGATCCTCGTCGGAATGCGTGGTCCCCCACGCGGGCATCGCCGTGTCCTTGATGCCGTGCTTGGTCTCCCAGAAGAACTCCGCCGCCGGCATGTCCGTGCCGCGGATGAACCGCGGCGGACGCGGGTAGAGCCCTTCGTGCAGCGGACTCTTCTCGATGCCAGGCGCGAGGTGGCAGCTACTGCACATCGTGGCGTACTGGCCCGCGCCCTTCAGGAGCATCGTGGAGTCGGGGTTGGCGACGTCGCCGGGAACCTGTACGCTGCGCGCGTGATAGGCGACCGAGTGGTCGGCGACCCGATGCAGCGCGCGGGCCACGAACCGCATGTGCGGCACGTCGGCGCCGACGTCGTAGCGGCCCGAGTACACGTACCACCCGCTCACACCGGCCGCGAGAACGAGGACACCAAGAATCGTGGCGCAGATCTTCACAGAGACTCCCTTTCACGAAGTCGGGCCGGCTCAGCCTCGTGCGAGCCGGAATCCGAACTCCCTTTGGTTAGTGTGTACCCGCCAACGATCGTCGGCGAACTTCGGCTGGAAGATAGCGGGAATCTCCTCCCCCTCAACCCGGATGACGCCCAGCATCCCCCGGCACCCCACGTCGGTCGCGCGCCGCATCATCGGCAGGGACGACTCGCTGCGCCGGTGGACGAGGCGTATCATTGAGGCCACCACGCCGGGGCCCGCTGCCGGCCGCCCCCCTACCATCCGGAGATCGAATGTCCGAGCCCACGGCAGAAACGGGACTTCGCCGAGTACTACGGCTGTGGGACGTGGTGCTGTTCTACGTGGTCGCGATCGTGGGGATGCGATGGGTCGCCGTGGCTGCGGCCGCCGGCCCCAGCGCGCTCGTCATCTGGGCCATCGCCGGCGTGACCCTGTTCATCCCGCTCGCGTTCACCGTCATCGAACTATCGTCCCGGTACCCACAGGAAGGCGGCATCTACGTCTGGACCAAGCAGGCGTTCGGGGAGTTCACCGGATTCCTCACCGGTTGGACGTATTGGGGCGCCAACCTGACGTATCTGCCGGGGCTCCTCTACTTCGCGGCCAGCACGGCGCTGTACATCTTCGGCGCGCACTTCGCCCATCTCCAGAACAGTCCGGCCTACTTCATCACCTTCGCACTTACCGGACTGGCGTTCGCCACCTGGCTCAACATCGCCGGCCTGCAGTTCGGCAAGTGGTTGGCGAACATCGGCGGCGTGGCCACCTGGATCGCCCTCGGCGTGCTGATCGCCATGGGGTTCGCGGCATGGGCCAGGTTCGGCTCGGCGACGCCGATCACCGCGACGAGCCTCCTGCCAAGCACCGGTGTGAAGGACATGATCTTCTGGGCCACCATCGCCTTCGGCTTCAGCGGTCTCGAAGCTGGTTCGTTCATGGGAGAGGAGATCGAGAATCCGCGGCGCACGATCCCCCGCGCGGTCCTGATCGCGGGCGTGATCATTCCCACCATCTACATTCTCGGCACGCTCGCCATTCTGGTGGCGCTGCCCCACGGCCAGGTCAATGGGTTGCAGGGCATCATGGACGCCATCGTGCGCGCCGGCGACCGGGTAGGTCTCCGGGGACTCGGGCCGGTCGCCGCGGTGCTGATCGTCGTCAGCACGATGGGCGGCGTGGGGGTGTGGCTGGCCGCGCCGGCCCGCCTCCCGTTCGTGGCCGGCATCGATCACTATCTGCCGCGGGCCTTCGGCCGGCTGCATCCGCGCTACGGCACGCCGTACGTGGCCCTCCTGCTCCAGACCGGAGTCGCGGGCGTCTGCGTCGTCCTCGGCCAGGCGGGCGAGACGCCCAAGAAGGCCTACGACATCCTGGTCAGCCTCGGCATCATCGCGTACTTCCTGCCCTACCTCGCCATGTTCGCCGCCATGATCCGTCTGCAGCGCGAACCGGCCGGCCCCGACGTGATGCGAGTGCCGGGAGGAAAGCCGGCCGCCATCCTGTGCGGCGGGCTGGGGTTCGCCACCACGGCGGCGTCCATCGTGCTCGCGGCGATCCCGCCGGCCGGCGAGCCGCATCCCGGCCGTTATGTGTTCAAGGTGCTGGGATTGAGCGCGCTGCTGGTCGTGGCCGGAGTCGCCACCTACGCCCTGGGCCGCCGCACGCGAGCCCGGGCAAGACGCACCGCGTAACGTTCAATCGGAGAACCGTTTCGCAAGGCACGCGGCGTACTTCCAGGAAGCGTACGACGGATTGTTCGGTCGGATTCGCCGCTCGGGCGGCCGTTACGATGTGGCAAATACGACCGCTACGTTATCTGGCTTATCTTTATCTGGACACGGTCGTCGAACGCATCGTCGGCACGGCAGCACGCCACCAGGAGGGAACAGGAATGCATCGCACCCGCATGGCCCCGCGACCGAGGTTCCGCCACCTGACAACCTGGACGGTTTGCGCCGCGTTGTCCGCCGGCGCGCTCGTCGCCTGGTCGGCGCCGCCCAAGCCGTTCCCGCTCACGCTCACCATCGTCGACGGGACGAACGCCTCGTACCGGGTGCGGGAGCAGCTCGCCGGCGTGAGCTTCCCCAGCGATGCCGTCGGCCGTTCGACCGCCGTCACCGGCACCATCGTGCTCAATAAGGATGGCTCGATCGACAGCGCCCAGTCGACGCTCTCCTTCGACCTTCGCACCCTGAAGAGCGACCAGTCGATGCGCGACGGGTACATCCAGCATCGCACGCTCGAAACCGAGCAGTATCCGATGGCCGTCTTCGTCCCGAAGTCGATCACGGGTATGCCCAATCCACTCACCGGGCAATTCGGATTCGACCTGTCGGGCGACATGACCATCCACGGGACCACCGCCCCACTCACGTGGCAGGGAATCGCCACCGTGGACGACCGCAACGGCATCGTCGCCGGTCGCACCAGCACGAACTTCACCTTCGAGAAGTTCGGCCTGACACCGCCCAAGATCTTCCGCGTGATGAGCGTGGCCGACAGCATCACGCTCGAGGTGGAATTCAAGTTCAAGATCAGCTGACGGTCGTCCCGCACGCCGCCACCCGTACCGCACGCAAGTTCCCGATCCGGAATCGCCCCCATGCGTTCACTCCGCAAGCCAATCATCGGAATCGCCGCCGCCATCGGCGGGCTCGTCATCCTGCTCGCGCTGCTCCCCTATCTCTTCCGCGACCGCATAGCCTCGAGCGTGCGCACTGAAATAGCGCAATCGGTGAACGCCAATGTGCAGTGGAGCGGTGTGGGCATCGGCTTGCTCCGCAACTTCCCCAACGTCACCCTCCGCCTCAACGACCTCTCGGTGGTCAACGCCAGGCCATTCGCGGGCGACACCCTCCTCGCCGTGCGGGAGTTCCGCGTGGTGCTCGGCCTGGGGAGCGTGCTGGGCTACCTCACCCGCGGCAGCGGGATCGTGGTGCGCGACGTCATCATCCAGCAGCCGGTGGCCCACCTTCGCGTGCTCCAGGACGGCACCGCCAACTGGCAGATCATGCGCGCGCGTCCCGCCGCGCAGAAGTCCGATACGAGCAAGGCACTGGCCGTCTCGCTCCGCCATCTCGCCGTGAATAATGCGAACATCACCTTCGACAGCCGGCAGTCCGACCTCACAGCCGTCCTCTCGTCGCTCGACGTGGCGCTGAATGGCGACTTCACCCAGGATCGCTTCACCCTCGGCACACAGGTCAAAGCCGGCGACGTCTCGGTCCACTTCGCCGGCGTTCCGTATCTCGACCACGTCGCCGTTTCGCTCAACACCGATGTGGGCGCTGACATGCGCGCCAAACGGTTCACCGTCAAGGACGCCAAGCTGGGACTGAACAGCCTTGCGCTGGCCCTCAGCGGCTCGGCGGCAACCGGCGGCGAGAACACCGATCTCGACCTCGCCTTCTCGACGCCCAGCACCGACGTCGGCGGGATCCTCTCGCTCGTGCCCGCCCTCTACAAGAACGATTTCGACAAGGTCCGGACCACCGGCAAGATGTCGGTGTCCGGAACGGTGAAGGGCCCGTACGGGCCGAAGGCATTCCCCGCCCTCGCACTCCGCGCGACCGTGGAGAACGGGAGCTTCCGCTATCCCGATCTCCCCCTCCCGGCGCGCGACATCGGCCTCGATCTCGCGGTGGACAATCCGGGTGGCAGCGTCGATCGCACGGTCGTGAAGCTCAGCCGCTTCCATGTCGTGCTCGGCCAGCGCCCGCTGGACGCACAGCTCACCCTCAGCACGCCGGTGAGCGATCCCGAAGTCGATCTCACGATGAAGGGGTCGGTGGATCTGGCCGACGTGCGCCGCACCGTGGAAATGCCGGACGTCAAGGAGTTGGCGGGCATCATGAGCGCCGACTTCGCCGTGCATACGAAGAAGTCCTGGGTGGACGCCGGTCGCTACGACCGGGTCTCGGCGTCCGGGACATTCGCCGCCTCCCACGTGGCAATGTCCGGGGCTGTCGTCCGGCATCCCGTCGCGGTGGACTCGGCGCTCCTGCGCTTCACGCCACAGCGCGTGGAGCTCCCGGCCTTCGTTGCTCGCATCGGCAGCAGCGACGTGCGCGGCAACGGGTCGCTCCAGAACCTCATCGGCTTCGTGCTCCAGCACGGAACGCTGCAGGGGCAGGCCACCGTCGCCAGCAACAGCTTCAATCTCGACGAGTGGCGCTCCGACAAGGCGTTCGAGATCATCCCCGTCCCACCCAACGTGGACCTTGCGCTCGGCGTGACCGCCAAGCGCCTGCTCTACGGGAAGCTCGACATCCGCGACGCGCACGGTCGGGTGCTCATGAAGAATCAGCGCGTCACCCTCGAAGGCTTCGGGATGAACATGCTCGGCGGCGGAGTGGTGGCCAACGGCTACTACGAAACCACGACCCCCGCGCGGCCGACCTTCGCGTTCGACGTGAACGTCGACTCGATGGACATCCCCACCGCCTTCTCCTCGCTCGTTACCATCCAGCGCCTGGTCCCGGTGGCCCGCTACGCCCGCGGGCGCGTCAACTCCAAGCTGTCGCTCTCGGGACCGCTCGCCGCCAACATGATGCCCGTCTTCGACAAGCTCACCGGCCAGGGGTCGTTCCAGACGGGCACCATCGCCATCGACAGCTTTCCCGCCGCTGACGAAGCTGGCCGATGCGATCAAGGTCGATCAACTCCGCAATCCCGCCGTGCGCGCCCTGCTGGGATCGTTCACGATCAAGGACGGCCGCCTGTACGTGAAGCCGTTCGACGTCAAGGTCGGCAACATCGCCATGACGGTTTCCGGATCCAACGGCATTGACCAGACGCTGGACTACACGCTGGCGCTCGCCGTTCCGACCTCGATGCTCGGGGCGAGCGCCAACCAGGCGATCGGCGCGCTGGCCGCCAGCGCGGGGCGAGCGGGCATCAACCTGGGCAGTGCGGCGGCCGTGTCCGTGGGCGTCAAGATGACCGGTACCATCACCGACCCGACGGTCCGCCCCTCTTTCGCCGGCACGGGCGCCTCCGTAGAAGCAGGTGTGCGCGAGGCCGCAACGCAGCAGGTGCAGGCTCAGGTTAACCAGGTGAAGACAAAGGTCGACTCAGCCGCGCTCGCCGCCCGGGCTCGCGCGAGCGCGCAGGCGCAACAGCTCGTGGCGCAGGCGGAGCAGCAAGCCGCCGCCATCCGGGCCGGCGCCGACTCCGCCGCGGCAAAGGTACGCCGCACGGCGGACGATCAGGCGAAGGCGCTCGTGGCCAAGGCCACCAACCCCGCGGCGAAGATGGTCGCGCAGGCGGGCGCCGACAGGCTGAAGAGCGAGGCGGACAAGCAGGCCACCAGCATCCTCAGTCAGGCGAACGCGCGCGCCGACAGCGTGGTGGCCGAGGCCAAGCGGAAGGCGGCGGCGATCGCGCCGGGGGACTCGCGGTGATTGTGGACCTCGGGAGTGGGCGAGGGGCGTAGACGAGCCCCTCTCCCCACTGTGGATGTTGAGTTCGATGCCCTATGACAAAGCCCGCCGGATCACGCGATCCGGCGGGCTAACTCGTTGTCAGTATTGAAGTGGGCCTGAGAGGAGTTGAACCTCTGACCTCACGCTTATCAGGCGTGCGCTCTAACCAACTGAGCTACAGGCCCTGCAGGAACCATCAAAACTATCCACGCCCCCGGGACGGGTCAACGCAAAGGCTGCGCGGATTGCTCCGCGCAGCCCCCACACGGTGCCGGCCCGACCGCGGGCGCTACTCGTCGTACCGACCGGGACGCGTCGGATGCTCGTCGTCGTCCTGATCCAGCTCGTCGTACTCGTCGTCGAGGTCGATCAGATCGTCGTCGACGTCATCATCATCGTCGTCATCGTCATCATCGTCGTCATCGAGGTCGTCATCATCGAGATCGTCCTCGTCGTCCAGACTGTCGTCGTCGAGGTCGTCGTCCTCGTCGTCGAAGTCGTCCTTATCATCGCCATCCACATTGTCGTCGAACTCGTCGGGCTCATCGTCCACGGGCTTCTTGCGCAACGACAACTCTTCTACCGACGGACCGAACTCGGCCAGCATTGCTCGATTCTCCATGAGGTGTTGGGTTGGTACGATGACGTGCACAGGGTGCTGCGATCTGCCTCTACAATGACGCCCGCTCCCGCTTCGCGCCACGAGAAAGTTTCTTCCGATCCGACATGCTGAGGAACCGCTTCCGCAACCGGATCGACTTCGGCGTTACCTCGATCAACTCGTCGTCCTCGATATACTCCAGAGCGCCTTCCAGGGTCAACTCCCGGGGGGGCTCCAGATTGATGTGATCGTCCGCCGACTTCGACCGCATGTTGGTCAGCTTCTTCTCCTTGGTCGGGTTGACGTCCATATCCCCCGGACGCGAATTCTCCCCGACGATCATCCCCTCATATACCAGGTCGCCCGGCTTGACGAACAGGGTCGATCGGTCCTGCAGATTCCCCAGCGCGAACGCCACGATCGGCCCGCCCTCCATGGAAACCAACGTCCCCCGGCTCCGCCCCGCCAGCGGCCCCGCCCACGCCCCGTAATCCAGGAACCGGTGGTGCATGATCCCGGTACCGCGGGTGTCCGTCAGGAACTCGCTCCGATATCCAAACAGGCCGCGCGCCGGAATCCGATAGAGCAGCCGCACTAGCCCCTGCCCCGGATTCTTCATCTCGATCATCTCGGCCCGACGAGGGCCGAGCTTCTCGATCACCGTCCCAAGGTGCGCCTCAGGCACGTCGATCGCCAGTTCTTCATACGGCTCAAGCCGCTCACCGTTGGGCCCCACATGGGTGATCACCCGCGGACGGCTCACCTGGAACTCGTACCCCTCGCGCCGCATCGTCTCCATCAGGATCGACAGGTGCAGCTCGCCCCGCCCCGACACCGTCCAGGTGTCCGTGGAGTCGGTGTCCTCGACCCGCAGCGCCACGTTCCGCTCGAGCTCCTTGTACAAGCGCTCGCGAATCTGACGCGATGTCACAAATTTGCCGTCCTGCCCCGCAAAGGGAGAGTTGTTCACCAGGAAGTCCACCGAGATCGTCGGCTCCTCCACGGCGATGCCCGCCAACCGCTCGGCGTGCTCCAGGTCGGTGACGGTGAGCCCGATCTCCACGCCCTCCAAGCCGGCCAGCGACACGATCTCGCCCGCCGAAGCCTCCGTCACTTCCGTGCGCTCCAGCCCCTCGAACGTGAACAGTTTCGTGACCCGCGCCTGATCGGGCTTCTGCGACGGATCGAGCGGCAGCAGCATCACCTGGTCGCCCAGATGCACCACGCCGCGCTCCACCCGCCCAATGCCCAGCCGGCCCAGATATGGCGAATAGTCGATCGTGGAAATCAGCATCTGGAACGGACCATCCGCGTCGTGCGGCGGCGCCGGCACGTGCTCCACGATGGCATCGAATAGCGGCTTCAGGTCCACCGGCGTCACCGCCATGTCCATCGTCGCCACGCCATCGCGCCCGGAGGCATACACCACCGGCGCGTCGAGTTGCTTGTCGTCGGCTTCCAGCTCGATGAACAGGTCGAGGACCTCGTCGTGCACGCGCACCGGGTCGGCCCCGGGGCGGTCGATCTTGTTGATGACCACGATCGGCACGCGGCCGAGCCCCAGCGCCTTGCGCAGCACGAACCGCGTCTGCGGCATCGGACCGTCGAAGGCATCCACCACCAGCAGCACGCCGTCCACCATGCGCAGGATGCGCTCCACCTCGCCACCGAAGTCGGCATGGCCCGGCGTGTCCACGATGTTGATCTTCGTGCCGCGCCAGTGAACGGACGTATTCTTGGCGAGGATCGTGATCCCCCGCTCGCGCTCGAGCGGGTTGGAGTCCATCACGCGCTCCTGCACGACCTGATTTTCCCGGAAGGCGCCGCCCTGCCGGAGCATCTTGTCGACGAGGGTCGTCTTCCCGTGATCGACGTGCGCGATGATGGCGATGTTGCGAATGTCCATAGCCTTGAAAGGTAATTGGGGCGGGACTCGGGAAACAACAGGTGGGGAGTAGGCCGCCCTCAGTTGGCGGTACGAAGGGCCCCGCCGGTGGGCAAACGGCCGCGGGCGCGTCCCGGCGCCCCACAGAGTCGCGGCTTCACCCGTTTCCCCTTGCGTCCTCCGGAGAAATCGCCCATGCTCCCAATGCAATCCTTCACGCCATCGGAGGAGGTGGGAGCATGCACCAGTCCGACGACACCGGCAGCGTGGACTACCCGCACGGACGCGGGTACGGACACGATTACATGCGCGGTGGCGAAGTCCTCGGCGGCTACGGATACGCCGAGCGAGAAGAGTACCAGAAGCGCCGGGGTGAGCACGAACAGGCCGGCAGTCGGCAGAGCGGCGCGGGAAGCGGACAGGAACGAAGTTAGCGCACGGCGCGACATGATCGTCGCTCCAGTGCGCCACCGGAAAAACTCAGCGGGGCGCGGATCACACGATCCGCGCCCCGCTTACGTTGCCGTTCCGCGTCGTAAATCAGGGGTGAAGATGCTCCGCTTCCCGCCCCCCCATATCCGTCCGCTCCAGCTGCACCGTCACGTGCTGGATCCCCATCTCCTGAAGCACGTCGTGCGCCCGCTCCAGCACGTCCTGATGCCGGTCGGGGTCGCGAACCAGGGCGTGCGCGCTCGCCGCCACCAGCCCCGACGTCACCGTCCAGACGTGCAGGTCGTGCACGTTCTCCACGCCCGGGATCTCCTCCAGCCGCGCCCGCACCCCCTCCAGCGGGATGTGCCCCGGCGCGCCCTCCAGCAGGACGTCCACCGACTCGCGCAACAGTGACCACGCCCCCCGCATGATGAGCAGCGTGGTGAACACCGACGCCAGCGGGTCGGCCGCCAGCCACCCCGTCTGCCGGATGATCAGCGCCGCCACCACCGTGCCCACCGACGCCAGCAGGTCGCCCAGCACGTGCAGATACGCCCCGCGCACGTTCAGGTTCTCGCCGTGCATCGGGTGCAGCACCAACGCCGCCCCCGCGTTCACCACCAGGCCGATCACCGCCACCACCAGCATCAGCCCGCCGTGCACCGGCTCGGGTGCGCGGAAGCGCAGCACCGCCTCGACCATGATCCACGCCGAGATGCCCAGCAGCGTCGCCCCGTTCACCAGGGCGGCCAGGATCTCCCAGCGGAGGTAGCCGAAGGTCTTCTCCTCGCTCCCCGGCTGCCGGCAGAACCAGGCGACGAAGAGCGACAGGGCGAGGGCGCCGGCGTCGGTGAACACGTGCCCAGCATCGGCCATGAGCGCCAGCGAGTTGGACACATAGCCACCCACGGCCTCGCCCACCAGCAGCAGCAGGGTGAGGACGAGCGCCAGCCGCAGTGCCCGCGCACTGCGGGCGCCGGCCTCTCCCGCATGGGAGTGGGCGTCGCCGCCCGATCCGTGGTCGTGTGAGTGGTCGTGCCCCATCTGTCTCACAACCTACCCAGGGAGCGGGGGGATCGTCACGGCCCCGGCCTGCTAGAACGGACGGGGCATGCGCCGTACCTTACGTCGTATGGCGACACGTCTGGTGGTCATCGCGGTTCTGCTGTTTCTGAACGGATTTTTTGTGGCGGCGGAGTTCGCGCTCGTGCGCGCGCGCCGGTCGCGTCTCGAGGCGATGGCCCGCCGCGGCAACTGGAGGGCCAAGCTCGCCATTCGCGCCACCCAGAACCTTCCGCGCGTGCTTTCGGCCACCCAGATCGGCATCACGATTGCCAGCCTGGCCATCGGCGCCCTGGCCGAAGCGGCGTTGGGCCCGACGGTGAGTGGCTGGCTGGGCGGGCTGCCCTTGCCCCTCGACGTCGGCATGCGGCTCGGCATCGGCGCCACCGTGGCGCTGGTGGTCGTGAGCTTCTTCCACGTCGTGGTCGGCGAGCTGGTGCCGCGCGGCGCCGCGCTCGCGCATCCGGAGGAAATGGCCGGTTGGCTGACGCCGCCGCTGATGCTGTTCGTCTGGCTCACCTCGCCCTTCTCCTGGCTGCTCAACCGCTCGGCGGAGTTGGCGCTGCGCCTCATCGGCCAGGACCTGCCCCGCGGCGAGGAGAACGTGCACTCCGCCGAGGAGCTGCGGATCCTGGTGGAGCAGAGCCAGGAGGGTGGCATGCTCCTGCCGCAGGACGCGCACCTGATCGAGGGCGTGTTCGAGTTCTCGGAGAAGAACGCGCGGGAGGTGATGACCCCCCGGACGGAGATCGACGCCATGCGCGTGGAGGCCACGCTGGACGAGACGCTCGCCCTGGTGGAGGAATCCCGACGGTCGCGCTATCCGGTGTTCGAGGAGACCATCGACAACGTGATCGGCCTCGTGCTGGCCAAGGACCTGCTGCCAGTGCTGCACCATCCGCCGGCGGAGTTCTCGCTCCGCCAGATCATGCGCCCGGTGCACGTGGTGCCGGGCTCGCGCGAAGTGGAGGAGGTGCTGGCCGACTTCAAGAAGCTCAAGGAGCACATGGCGATCGTGCTCGACGAGTACGGCGGCACAGCGGGGCTGGTGACCATGGAGGATCTGCTGGAGGAGATCGTGGGCGAGATCCTCGACGAATACGACGAGCCGCTCCCCCCCGAGGCAATGCAGGCCGGCGACGTGACACTCGTGCCGGGCTCGATGAACGTCGGCGAGTTCAACGAGCGCTTTGCCCTTCACGTGCCAGACGCCGACTACACGACCATCGGCGGCGTGGTGTTCGGCGCCCTGGGCCGGCTGCCGGTGGCGGGCGACCGCGTGACGGCGCACGGCGCCTCGTTCACGGTGAAGGAGTTGGAGGGGCGCCGCATCGAGACGCTGGCCGTGAAGATCGCCGGCGCCGACGACAAGAAGCCCGCAGCCGCGAAGCGGTAGCGCTAGTGCGCGGCGGCGCGCTCGGCGATCCTGTCGGCGATGCGGGCGGCGAGCAGCGTCGCGGCGATCATGCTCGATGGATCGGCCTTGCCCTGGCCGGCAATGTCGAGCGCCGTCCCGTGGTCGGGGCTGGTGCGCGGAAAGGGCAGCCCCAATGTCACGTTCACGGCGCTCCCGAACGACGCCACCTTGATGGCGGTCATGCCGACGTCGTGATAGGGGGCGATCACGGCATCGAACTCGCCGCGCATCGCCCGCACGAACACGGTGTCGGCCGGAAAGGGCCCGGCCAGCCCCGCGGCGCGCGCTGCCGGGCGCAGCACGCGGTCGTCCTCGTCGCCGAACCGCCCGCCGTCGCCGGCGTGCGGATTGAGCGCGCACAGGGCCAGTCGCGGCTCGGCGAGGCCGAACCACTCCTGCAGCCCGCGGCGGGTGATGGCGGCGGCCTCGGCGATCGCTTCGGACGTCACCGCCCGCGGCACGTCGCGCAGGGCGATGTGCGTGGTGGCGAGCACCACGCGCAGACGGTCGGAGGCGAGCATCATCGCCACGCGGCCGCCGGTGAGCGCCGCCAGCATCTCGGTGTGCCCGGGGTAGTCGTAGCCGCCGGCGAGCAGCGCCGCCTTGTCGATGGGCGCGGTGACGATGCCCCGCACCTCGCCCGCCTGCGCCAGCGCCACGGCGCGTTCGATGGCGAGGCCGGCCAGACGCCCGGCGTTGGCCGCCGACTGGCGAGGGGCCCAGCTGCCGACGTCGTGCTCCACCGCGACCCCGGTGCCCTGCGGGCCCACGAGCACCAGTTGGGCGGCGTCCGCCACGCGGGCATCGTCGCGGAGCGCGGCCACGATCTCCGGACCGATGCCGCGCGGGTCGCCGAGTGTGACGGCGAGTCGCGGACGTTCGCGCATCGCGCTACGGCGACTGGCCGGCGTGCTCGAGCGCGCCGGCGGGTGGCGCGAGTGCGTCGGGTTTGATCTCCACGAAGGTCGTCTTGCGCAGCCCGTCCAGATAGCGGCGGATGGCCGCCGTCTGCTCCAGGTTCGACCGCAACCGCGCGCGCACATCGGCGAGCGTGAGCGGCCCCCCCGCCTCGTAGGACGCGATGCGCGCCACCACGAACTTGGGCACCCAGGGCGTCTGCGAGTTGGCGATCTTGAACACCACGGCGTCGCCCTCCTTGAGTCCGGCGAAGGCGTCCTGATACGTCTGCGGCAGCGAATCGAAGGGATACGGCGTGAGCACCGAGGTCTCTTCACGGCTCGCGTAGTCGTGGTACTTCTTGGCCAGAGTGTCGAAGGGTACCCCGGCCAGCCACATCTTCTTCACCGAGTCGGCGAGTTCCTGCGCCTTGGCCACGTCGGCCGAATCGATGACGGGACGGATGAGGATGTGCCGCGACTTGCGCTCGGGCCCGTTCACGCGGTCCACGCGCAGGATGTGATACCCGAACGGCGTCTCGAACACCGGGCTGATCTGGCCGGGCTGCATGGCGAACAGCCACTGCTCGAAGGTCGGCACGAGGCCGCTGCCACGGCGGTTCCACCCCAGATCGCCGCCCACCTCGCGCGTGGTGGAGTCGGCGGACTCGCGCTTGGCGATGCGCGCGAAGTCGCCCCCGGCCACGAGCTCGGCCCGGATGGAATCGGCGTGGGCCAACGCCTTGGCCTTGGCCTTGGCCGACGGCTGGGGATTGATGACGATCTGCCGCCAGGTGAAGGTGGCCGGTCGCTTTCCCAGGTTCCCCTTGATGCCGTTGAAGGCCTGCTGCACCTCCTCCTCCGACACGGCGACGGGAAGGATCTTCCCGTCGCGCTGGAGCTTGCCGGTGACTTCCTGCTGCAGCTGGCCATCGCGCATCTGCTGCATGAGGAACTGCCGGTACTCGTCGGGGGTGCCGAGCCCCGCCTTGGCGAGTTCAGAACGGTACTGCGCCTCCGTGGGGAACTGCGCACGCGTCTTGGCGATCTGCGCGTCCACGGGGGGCGCGAGCAGGGAGTCGGGAATCGACAGCTTCTCCACCTTCGCCTGCTGAAGCAGGAGCCGCTGATCGATGAGCCCGTTGATGATGTTCTTCTGGAACGTGGCCCAACCGGCAGAGTCGGTGGGGAGCTTGAAGGTCGGGTCCTGCTGCTGGCGCTGGATGATCGCCTCGGTGACCTCGGACTCCATGATCGGATCGGAGCCGACCACGGCGACCACGCGATCGAGGGGCACGGGCTTGCCGGGCGCGAGGGCGGCCTGGCCCTGCGCGGCAGCGGGGAGCGCCAGGGCCGCGGCGGCGGCCAGCGCGATCAGAAAGGTGACGGACGTCCTCATAATGAAAAGATACCCACGATCCGCCGCCGGGGTTCGATGCCCGGCGGCGGCCGTGGGTTCCGGTTACGGCTTCTTGGTTCCGCTGGTGCCGGCCGGCGGCACGGCGCCGGGGAGCGGGACCTGCGACTTCGGCTGATTCGCGGCCCGAGCCGAATCGGCGCTCGTGCGGATCTTGCGGGCCATTTCGGTGGCCCGGTCGATGGCGGCCGAGTTGATCTTCCACGAGTACTTGGTCTCGAGCAGCGCCTTGAGCGGGGTCGGAATGGGCACCGGCTGCGCCTTGCCGGACATCACGTTGTCGAACAGCGCATCAACGCGGGCCGAGGCCAGCTTCTCGCGCTCGGACTGGGTCTTGGCGCTGTCGGCCAGCGACTTGGGATCGACGCCGAGGGCATTCCAGCTCAGTGAGACCACCTGCGCGAAGTCCTTGTACACCGTCGCCTTTTCCTCGGGGCTCAGGACGACGTGCATGCTGTCGGCCTTGTGCACGAGCACTTCGTTGGTGGTCAGATTCTTGATGAAGTTCTGCACCAGCGAATCGGGCGCCGCCTGCATCTGTTGCGGAATGCGCTGGCTGGGCGGGAACTGGTCGAGCCACATCAGGAAGCGCGCCACGGTGAGCTTGCCGCCGTTGAACGTGGCGAGTTCGGCGTTGTCCTTGCGGTGGCTGGCCGGGTCGAGCGCGGCCACCTTGGCCTGGGCCGCGGCGCCGCTGTTCACCTTGATGCCGGCCTCGCTGTCGAGCTTGGTCATGTAGGCGCGCTCGGCGTTGGCGCCGGCCACCTGGGCGAAGTTCTTCTCGTACTCGTCCTTGGCCTGGGCGTAGGTGAGGCGCTGCACGATGTGGTAGCCGAACTTGGACTGCACCAGGCGCGAGATCTGGCCGGGCTTGAGCGCCGCCACGGCATTGGCGAACTCGGGCACCATGTCCGCCGAGTTGAAGACGCCGAGGTTGCCACCCTGCTGGGCGCTCCCGTCGGAACTGTACTTCTGGGCCATGGCGGCGAAGTTCTTGTCGTTCACCTGCGGCAGGACCGCGGCGGCCTTCTTGCGCACCGAGTCCATCTGCGCCGGCGTGGCGTCGCGCGGGAACGGGAACAGGATGTGGCGGGCATCGTAGATGTCGTCGATGCCTTCGTTGTACCCGGCCTCGGTGGGCTTGTCCTTGACCAGCATGCTGTCGATGACGCCCTGCATCTTCCGCAGGATCATGCCGGTGGTGTAGCTCTTGGTGGCCTCGTCGATCTCGGACTGGTTGGTGAGCGAATCGCCCTTGGCCGCCGCCTCGCCGAGCAGCTCGTAGTCCACCCAGAAGCCGGCCAGCACGTTGGACACCTCGCGCGTCGGGGGAATCTGGATGGTGGCGTGACCGAGCAGGTTGCCGAGCCGGTCGACGGTGAGTTCCTGCGAACCCGCGCTCGCCACGACGTTCGTGTGCGCGGAGAAGGCTTGCTTGAGCCCGTCGCAGCCCGTGACCAGTGTGCAGGCCGTGGCCAGGGCCAACAGCGACCGAGATTTCATCTGACAGATACTCCGGGAAAGAATTGGCGGAACGCTCGTCACACCAGGCTGCGCATGGCGCGCGCCAGACCGTCGAGCATGGACGCTCCGCCGAGCCGTGTGAGCTTGAGCGAGAGGGGGCGCGCCCGACGGACTTCCGCCTGGAACTGCACTTCATGAAAGGCCGCGGAGAGCCCTTTGAGACGGGGGACCGCGGAATCGTGAAAGGTAATACGCGCTTCGTCGCCGCGCACCAGGATGCTCTCCACCCCCAGCGCACCGCCGGCCAGCCGCATCTCGGCCAGCGCCAGCGTCGCCTCAGCCGGGGGGGGAGCGGCCCGAACCGGTCGCGCATCTCCCCGCGCAGCCCCTCCAGGTCGCCGGCGCTCTCGAGGCGTGAAATGCGACGGTAGATGTCGAGCTTCACATCCTGAGAACCGATGTAGTCGTCGGGCAGGTGGTGCGGCACGTCCATGTTCACGTCGGCCGGCACCAGCTTGGGCGCGGCCTCGCCGGACACCAGGTGGTGCACCGCCTCGTCGAGCAGACGCAGGTACAGATCGAACCCCACCGTCTGAACGAACCCCGACTGCTCGGGGCCCAACAGGTTCCCCGCCCCGCGCATCTCCATGTCGCGCAGCGCGATGCGGTAGCCCGCCCCGAGCTCGGTGTGGTGTTCGAGCACCCGCAGCCGGCGCTCCGCCTCCAGATCCATCACGTCGGGCACCAGCAGATAGCAGTAGGCGCGCCGGTGCGACCGGCCCACCCGCCCGCGCAACTGGTAGAGCTGCGCCAGCCCGAACTGGTCGGCCCGGTTCACGAACATCGTATTCGCGTTCGGCACGTCGAGGCCACTCTCCACGATCATCGTCGAGACGAGCAGGTTCACGTCGCCACTCACGAACCGGTGCATCACCTGTTCCAGTTCGCGCTCGCGCATCTGCCCGTGGGCCACGGCAATCCGGGCCCGTGGAGCCACCCGCTGCAGGTGGTCGGCGATACCGGCGATGGTCTCGATGCGGTTGTGCACGAAGAACACCTGGCCGCCCCGATCCATCTCGCGGGCGATGGCCTCGTCCATGAGCCCGTCGTCCCACGGCTCCAGCGACGTCAGCACGGGCGACCGGTCGCGGGGCGGCGTCTGCATGAGCGTCAGATCGCGCAGCCCGGCCAGCGACATGTGCAGCGTGCGCGGGATGGGCGTGGCGGTGAGCGTGAGCACGTCGGTTTCCAGGCGAAGCTGCTTGAGCCGCTCCTTGTGCTTCACGCCGAACCGGTGCTCCTCGTCGATCACGAGCAGCCCCAACTCGTCGAACTTCACGTCGGGGCTGAGCAGCCGGTGCGTGCCGATCACGATGTCCACTTTGTGCTCGCCCACCGCCGCCACGACTTCCTTCTGCTGCTTGGCGGTCTGGAAGCGGCTCAACATCTCGATGCGCACGGGGAAGTCGGCCAGCCGCTCGGTGAAGGTGCGCGCGTGCTGGTCGGCCAGAATCGTGGTCGGCACGAGCACAGCCACCTGGCGCCCCGACTGCACGGCCTTGAACGCCGCCCGCACGGCAATCTCGGTCTTGCCGTAGCCCACGTCGCCCACCAGCAGCCGGTCCATGGGGCGCGTGCTCTCCATGTCCTGCTTCACGGCAATCGTGGCCGTGCGCTGGTCGGGCGTGTCCTCGAACAGGAACGAACTCTCCAACTGCTTCTGCCACGCCGTGTCGGGCACGTGCGGGGGACGCGTGGCCACCTTGCGTCGCGCGTACAGGTCGAGCAGCTCGACGGTCATCTCGCGGATGGCCGAGCGCGTCTTGTCGCGCTGCTGCGCCCACCGCTTGCCGCCGAGCTTGTGCAGTCGCGGCGGGGGCGCGTTCTCGCTCACGTCGCTGGCCGAGCGGTAGCGCTCGAGCTGGTCGATGCGGTAGAGCGGCACGTTCAGCCGGTCGCCGCCCTCGTACTCCACCACCGCCACTTCGAGCGTGCTCTGGCCGACCACGAGCGTTTCCATGCCGCGGTAGATGCCGACGCCCTGTTCCAGGTGCACCACGTAGTCGCCGGCGCGCAGCTCCGCGGTGTCCACCGCGATGCCGGTCACATAGCGGCGTTTGCGACGGATGCGCCGTTCGCGCCGGAACACCTCGTGGTCGGTGAGCACGCGCAGCCCGCGCCCGCCGTCCGCCGGCGGAATCACGAACCCGCCCTGCAGCACGCCCACCACGAGCGCCGCCGGCGACGGCGAGGCTTCGTCTTCCGACAGCAACTCTTCCAGCCGCTCCGCCTGCCCCGAGTTGTCGCAGAGAATGATGGTCGGCACGCGGTCGCGCACGAGCCGGCGGAGCCATTTGATGTCGCGGTCCACCGACTCCGGTTCGTGCAGCGCGAAGTCCACCTCGGCGTCGGTGCCGGCCGGCATCAAGCGCAGCGTGCCCAACGCGGCGAGGCCGGCCATCACCGCTTGGGGCGACTCGAACAGCTCCTCCCGCGGCGCCGGGTCCTCGCCGCGTCGCTGGGCGAGCGTCACGTGATGCTGCGCCTCCTCCCACGTGCGGGTCAGTTCCGGCTCGAGCGCCGTGCCCACCGGTTCCACCAGCACCGTGTCGGGCGGCAGCAACGCGAGCAGCGTGGTGCGCTCGGCCGCCGCGGACGCGGTGAGCGAGGGCGCGTCCACCGGCAGCACCAGCGCGTGCGTCACGTCGCGCGTGGAGCGCTGCGTGTTGAGGTCGAACTGGCGCAGGTCGACGATCTCGTCACCCCAGAACTCGGCGCGCACGGGGTCGGCCATGCCGAAGCTGTAGACGTCGAGGATGCCGCCGCGCACGCTGAACTGCGCCACGTCGTCCACCATCGGCACGCGCTCGAACCCCATGGCTTCGAGCCGCTCCACGAGCTCGGTGAGCCGGCGCAGCTCGCCCTTGCGCAGTTCCAGGCGCAGCCGGCGCAGCGCGCCGGGCACGCGCGTCTTCTCCAGCACCGCACGGGCCGTGGTGAGCAGCACCTGCACTCCGCCCCGCGACACGCGCTCCATGGTCTCCACGCGCTCGCCGGCGATCTCCAGATGCGGCTCGCTCTCCCCCAGACTTTCGCGCGGCGGATAGAACACCACCGCATCCTCGGGCAGCAGCGTCTGCAGATCGGCCAGCCACCGCTCGGCTTCGGGCACGCTCTCCGCCACCAGCGTGAAGAACCGGGTCGGCAATCGGCGCGCCAGCGTGGCCAGCAGCACGGCGTCGCTCGACCCGGGCAGCCCGGTAATGCGCAGGGTGGCGCCCGGAACCGGGAGCGCGTCCACCGTGCGCGCGAGCGCCGGCAGCCGTTGGAGTTCGTCGAGGAGCAGTTCGAGAGCCATCAGCCTTCCATGCGGGCGCCGCGTGCGGCGATCGCGCCTTCGGTGATGAGAACGACCAGCAGGGCCACGAGCACTGGCACCACCAGCGGTCCGCGGGTGGACGCGTCGAACAGGGACGCCGCGAATCGGTCGTCGTCGGTGACCACGCGCGCGTGTTCGCCGAGCAACTGCGCGAAGTCGCGCGGGCTCCACCGGTCGAGCGTGGATTCCCGGCCTTCGGGATTCACGATCAGCGCGCCGACGCGGCGGCCGTCGCGCGTGAAGAAGTAGGTGCCGGCCTGCGCGGGCGCGGCGAACTCCGCGCCCGGCGTGCCGGCCGTCGCCGCATTTTCGAGCGCGTCGGCCCACGCCGGCCAGACGATCCGCTGCAGGGGCGCCGCGTCGAGCGCGCGCCCCGGCTCGCCCGACAGGCGGTCGGCCATCACGCCCGCCACCCAGGGCACGAACGCGGCGCTCACCGGAAATGTCGACGCGTCGGGCACCAGCGGTGACGCCACCAGCACGTAGCGCGGACCGGCCACGATCCACGGTTCCACGCCCGTGCGGGCCAGCGTATCGGCCGGCGCGCTGCCCACCCGCTGCAGTTGGTAGCGAAAGGTCACGCGCGGGCTGCCGATGTCCGGCCCCCGCACCACTTGCGAACCGCGGCGCGCCGGGCCGAAGCGCCAGGGAATGCCGGCGCGATCCAGCGCCCGATTCGCGGCGCCCACGTGCACCGGATCGGACGGCGCGACGATGAGCGCGGGGAGCGCCGTGAGTTCGTCGGCGGGGAGCACGGCGACGTCGTTCCCCAGCGCCACGCGTCCGTCGCTGCGCAACACGTCCACGGCGCTCGCCACGAATGGGCCGGCGTCCGGAAGCACGTGCACGCGAGTGGCCGGGCCCACCCACGCGGCAAAGTGGCGCACGTTGTCGCCGGGCAGCTCGTCGGCATCGAGTTCCACTGTGCCGCTGCGCCAGCCGCGCTCGGGCGGCGTGGCGCGCACGACGATCTCCTCGCCGGGCGCGGCGGTGCCGCGCGCCAGCGTCCGGTTGCCGAGCACGATGCGGTAGGTGGTGGAATCGGTGGCCTGCACGCGCGCGCGCACGGCGCCGCGCGGCGTCCAGCGTTCGGGCTCGGCGCGCGCGCTCACCACGGCGCGGTTGGCCGGCGGGCCGGCGAGCGGCTCCCAGGCCAGCACGGGCACCGCGCCCGTGGCCGGCGCCTGAGTCCAGGTTGATTTCTGTCCGTCGGTGATGAGCGCCACCTGGCGGCCGGCGAGGCCGGCGGCGCGTACCGTGGCGGCGGCACGGGCCAGGGCGAGTTCCGGATCTCCGGCGCCGCCCAGTGGGGAGACGTGGTCCATGGCCTGGCGGAGTTCGGCCGGTGTGCCGGCGCGCACCACGCCGTCGGCGGTCACCAGCCAGAGCCGGTCGGCGGCGGTCGCCTGGCCCAGCGCGCGGCGTGCCAGTGCGTCGAGCCGCGCGAACAGCGGGTGACCGTTCTCGATCACGGTTGTACTGAGCGAGTTGTCGAGCACCACGGCCAGCGCGGTGGGTCCGTGTCCGCGGCCGAACAACCGCGCCGCGGGCCGGGCCGCGGCCAGCGCGATGAGCAGCACCGCCGCCACGCGCAGCATCATGAGCAGCAGGTTGTGCATGCGCAGCGTGCGGCTGTGTTCGCGCTCGGCGCGGGCCAGGTAGCGCGCCGCCGGAAATTCGACGCGCATGCCAATGCGCCGCCGCAGCAGGTGCAGCAGCAGCGGCACGGCGGCCGCCGCGGCGAGCAGCAGAAACCAGGGGGCGAGAAGACTCATGGCAGATGCTGGCGGGCCGCGAATGCGCGCCGCAGCGGAACGCCGAACGGCTGGTCCGTCATCACGACCTCGTATCCCACTCCCGCGGCGCCCAGACGGGCCCTCCATTCCGCGATCACCTCGTCCACCGTGGCGCGATACGCCGAGCGTACGTCGGCCACCGTGGCCGGCACGGCGAGGTCCGATTCGGGATCGACGAACAGCATCTCGCCCTGCACGGGCAGTTCGCGTTCGTCGGGATCGAGCACGTGGAGCACGGTGACGGCGTGGCCGGCGGCGCGCAGCCCGCGCACCGCCCGCACGGTGTCGTCCACGTCCATGAGCAGGTCGGAGATGAGCACCACCATCCCGCGCCGGCGCAGCAGCTGAGCCGCCTGTTCGAGCGCGGCGGGCGCGCTGGACGCGCGGCCGGCGCCCGGTGCGTCGAGGGCGGCCACGAAGCGCCGCCACTGGGCCTGGCGGGCGCGCGGCGGAATGGCCGTGCGCACGCGGTCGTCGAAGCGCACCAGCCCCACGGCGTCGCGCTGGCGGAGCAGGACGAGCGCCAGCGACGCGGCCACGATTTCCGCGTAGGCGAGTTTGGTGAGGCGCGCCGGCTCGCGCACGCGCCCGGCGCTGCCGAGCTGGGCGCCGCTCCACAGCATCGAGCGGCTGACGTCGAGTACGATCGTGGCCCGGAGGTTGGTCTCCTCCTCGTACTGCTTGACGACGAGGCGGTCGGCGCGGGCGGCGATCTTCCAGTCCACGTGGCGCAGGTCGTCGCCGGGGAGGTAGGGCCGGTACTCGGCGAACTCCACCGAGAATCCCTTCCGAGGCGAGCGATGGAGGCCGGTCATGAAGCCGTCGACGACCCAACGGGCAATAATCTCCACGCGGCCCAGCGCGGCGAGGTGCGCGGGGTCGAGTAGATCGGCTCGCGTGGCGCGGGCGGTTTCCATCGGGAGGCGTAACCTAGGCGGCGGGTTTCGGGCGGTCAATTCGCGGCGCGCGCGGCAGGTTCGGGGGCGGGCCGGCATCAATAGGGGGAACTACAACTTCGCGGAGGGCGCGGAGGACGCGGAAACGGCAACGACCGAGGGGAACCCCGTCTTCGTTCAGATCGCGCACCGAGCGGCCCCCGGATGCGGGGGTAGTTCCCCTCATATTGCTGTTGCAGTGTCCGCGTCATCCGCTCTATCCGCGAAATTGTAGTTCCATCGGTTTTGCCTCCGCCCGACGCCAACGCCAACGCTCGACACTCGGGGACGAGCGTCCGCTTGGAACGCACCCCACGGGGGACTAACTTTGACGATTGCGCCGCGTTCGGCGCGCGGTCGCCAACATCGGAGCCCAGTGGACCTCTCGCTCATCCGCAATTTCTGCATCGTAGCGCACATCGATCACGGCAAGTCCACGCTCGCGGACCGGCTGATCGAGGCCACCGGCATGCTGCAGAAGCGAGAGATGAAGAAGCAGGTGCTCGACACCCTCGATCTGGAGCGCGAGCGCGGCATCACGATCAAGCTCAACGCCGTGCGCATGTCGTACAACGCGCGCGACGGCAAGACCTACGAGCTGAACCTCATCGACACACCGGGGCACGTGGACTTCACCTACGAAGTGTCGCGCTCGCTGGCCGCGTGCGAGGGCGCGATCCTCGTGGTCGATGCGTCGCAGGGCATCCAGGCGCAGACGCTCTCGAACCTGTTCCTGGCCATGGACGCCGGGCTCGAGATCATTCCCGTGCTCAACAAGATCGACCTGCCGGGCGCCGAACCCGAACGCCGCAAGCAGGAAGTGCACGACCTGATCGGGGCGAGCCCGGACGAGATCCTGCTGGTGAGCGCCAAGGAGGGCATCGGCGTTCCCGAACTGCTCGAGCAGATCGTACACAAGGTGCCGCCGCCCAAGGGCGATGCGGACGGCCCGCTGCGCGCGCTCATCTTCGACTCCTACTACGATCGCTACCGCGGCGCGATTCCCAGTGTGCGCGTGGTGGACGGCACCATCCGGCCGGGCACCAAGATCTTCTTCGCGAGCGGAAGCCGCGACGCCTACGAGGTGGCGGAGGTGGGCGTCAACCAGTTGCGCCAGGTGCCGACCGACGCGCTCGGCCCCGGCGAGGTGGGATACGTGGTGGCCAACGTGCGTTCGGTGAAGGAGACACGCGCCGGCGACACGATCATGGACTTCGACCGCCCGGCCCCCACGCCGCTGCCCGGCTATCAGGACGTGCACTCGATGGTGTTCTCGGGACTCTATCCCACCGACACCCAACAGTACGAGGCGCTCCGCGACGCGCTGGACAAGCTCATCCTCAACGATGCGTCGCTGCACTTCACCCCCGAGTCGTCCACCGCCCTCGGCTTCGGCTTCCGGTGCGGCTTTCTCGGACTGCTGCACATGGACATCGTGCAGGAGCGACTGGAGCGCGAGTTCGATCTCGATCTGATCACCACGGTGCCGAACGTGGAGTACCACGTGTACCACACCGACGGCGCCATGGAGTTGATCGAGAATCCGTCCCGGATGCCGGCGCCGGCCGAACTCCAGCGCATCGAGGAGCCGTACGTGAAGGCGCGCATCATGGCGCCCGCCGACTACATCGGGCCGATCATGACGCTGGGCAACGAACGCCGCGGCGTGTACAAGAACATGACCTACCTCGACAAGTCGCGCGTGGAATTCGACTGGGAGTTCCCGCTCGCCGAGGTGATTCTCGATTTCTTCGACCGGCTCAAGACCATCAGCCGGGGCTACGCGTCGCTGGACTACGAGATGCTGGACTACCGGCCCAGCGACCTCGTGAAGCTCGACATGCTGATCAACGGCGACGCCGTGGACGCCTTCTCGGTGATCATCCACCGCGACAAGGCGTACGAGTGGGGGCGGAAGATCGCCGACAAGCTCAAGGAGCTGATTCCGCGGCAGCTGTTCGAGGTGGCCATCCAGGCCGCCATCGGCACCAAGGTCATCGCACGCACCACGGTCAAGCCGCTGCGCAAGGACGTGCTCGCCAAGTGCTACGGCGGCGACATCACCCGCAAGCGCAAGCTGCTGGAAAAGCAGAAGGAAGGCAAGAAGCGCATGAAGCAGGTGGGCGCGGTGGAGATCCCGCAGGAAGCGTTCCTCGCCGTGCTGCAGGTGGACTGACCGGAGATCGTCGCGCCTGGGCGGGGCGTCAGAAGATCGAGCATCAACCGATGGAACTACAATTTCGCGGAATTCGCGGACACACGCGGAACACTCCTTGAACGTCGATAATTGATGGCAACTGCTCCGCCATCGAGTACGCGCTCGGACACCCCCGCCTGGATGGCGAAGCAGTTCCCCTTTGAAGTCTTGGTTGTCTTGTAGTTCTCCGCGTCCTTCCGCGAATTCCGCGAAATTGCAGTTCTGACTGTTTGAACCCAACCCGATCGACCACCCACCACGCGCGACATCCAGCCTTCGTGACCTCCCTCGTCGTACAGACCAGCTTCCTCGGCGACATGGTGCTCACCACGCCGCTGATCGCGGAGTTGGCGTTGCGCGGGCCCGTGGACGTGGTGGCGACGCCGGCCTCGGCGGGGCTGCTGGCCAACAACCCGGATGTCCGACGGGTCATCGTCTACGACAAACGCCGCGCGGCGCGCGGGCTGCGCGGCTTCCACCGCATCGTGCGCGCCATACGCGCCAGCCAGGCCGAGGCCGTGTATCTGGCGCAGGGATCGATGCGGAGCGCGGCGCTCGCCCTGGCCACCGGCATTCCCGTGCGCGTGGGCTTCGCCACCTCGGCCGGCCACGCGCTGTACTCGCGCACCGTCCCCTATCGACGCGAACTGCACCACGCGGCCCGGCTCTGGCAACTCGCCGCCCCCGACCGCGAGCCCGACGCCGAGCAGCGACGCCCTCGCCTCTATCCGGGCGCCGTCGAGAAGGCTGCCGTCGATGCGCTGCTCGGCGCGTCGCACGACGAACGCCCCCTGGTGGCGCTGGCCCCCGGCAGCGTCTGGGCCACCAAACGTTGGCCCTACTACGCCGACCTCGCCCGCGAACTGGCCGACGAGGTCCGCCTGGTGGTGATCGGCAGCACCGACGATCGGGCGCTCGCGGAGTCGATCGTGGACGCCGCCGGCCCGGCCGCCGTGGACGCCACCGGGCACCTCTCCCTGCTCGCCTCGGCCGAACTCATCGGCCGCTGCCGGGCGCTCATCACCAACGACTCGGCGCCCCAGCACCTGGCCTCCGCCATGGGCACGCCCACCGCGACCATCTTCGGGCCCACCGTGCCGGATTTCGGGTTCGGGCCGTTGGCGCCCCATTCTATTGTTGTGGGGCACGCGGCCCTCGACTGCCGCCCCTGCGACAAGCACGGGCCCGTCGTCTGCCCCCTCCAGCACTGGAAGTGCATGCGCGAGTTGCCGGCAGGTGACGTGGTGGCCCTCGTGCGCCATCTTCTCTAGCACCTCTGCCCCTTCCACATGAACGCGACCCAGCCGAAGCAGTACATCGTGGGCGTCGACCTCGGCGGCACCAACATCGTGACCGGCGCCCTGTCGGCCGACGGGGCCCACACCCACGGTGTCCTATCCGCCGCCACCGGCGTCGCCTCCGGCGCCGACGGCGTGGTGGACCGGATCGCCGCCCAGATCGAAGCCACCATTGCCGCGACGATGCGCGAGACCGGCGTGGGCCGCGACGCCTTTCTCGGCGTCGGCATCGGGGCGCCGGGTCCGCTGGATCGGGAGCGCGGACTGGTGATCGTCGCGCCGAACCTGGGCTGGAAGGACTTCCCGCTCCGCGACCGCATCGTCGACCGGCTGGGCCTGCCCGCCACGCTGGACAACGACGCCAACTGCGCGACGCTGGGGGAATGGTGGCAGGGCGCGGCGCGCGGCGGCCGCCACGTGGTGGGACTCACCATCGGCACGGGGATCGGCGGCGGACTGATCGTGGACGGCAAGCTCTTTCACGGCGCCTCCGACGTGGCCGGTGAGATCGGGCACACGACCATCGAACTCAACGGCCGCCACTGCAAGTGCGGCAACTACGGCTGCCTCGAGGCCTACGCCTCGGGACCGGCCATCGCCACGCGGGCGCGCGAAGTGCTGGTGCGCGAGGGTACCGAATCGCTTATGCCGGGCATGGTGAACGGCAATCTGGACGACCTGACGGCGGCCACCGTCTATGACGCGGCCCGACAGGGCGATCCGGTGGCCAACGAGATCGTGCGCGACACCGGCCGCTACCTCGGGACCGGCGTCGCCAACCTGCTCAACATCCTGAATCCCGACGTCGTGGTGGTCACGGGCGGCGTTACGGCCGCCGGCGACCGGCTGTTCACGCCCCTCGGCGCCGAAGTGCGACGGCGGGCGTTCGCGCCCGCGGTGGCGGCGGCGCGCATCGTGCCCGGTGAACTACCGGGTACGGCGGGAGTGGTGGGCGCCGTGAAGGCGTTCCTCGACTCGTAGTCGGCAACACCCAGGCACGGCGCAGGGCCCACACCACCGGGAGCACGAGCAGCGCAGGGCCGATACCGCGGGACAAGGGTAGGAATGCAATCAGCCCATCTGGCCAACGACGAATCCGGCGGTTGTCGCCCATGAAGGTCGGAATTCTCGGCACCTTCGTCTGGGACGTCATCCACGGACGCGACGTCCGCGAGCGTCCCATCGAGGAGTGGGGCGGTGTCACGTACAGCCTGAGTGGACTGGACGCGGCGCTGCCCGACGACTGGCAGATCGTCCCGCTGATCAAGGTCGGCGCCGATCTGGCGCCGCAGGCGCGCGAATTTGCCGCCACGCTGCGGCACCTGGCCCCCGACGCGCCACTGGTGGAAGTGCCGTACCCCAACAACCGGGTCGAAATTCACTACGTGAGTGAGTCGCGGCGCACCGAGCGGCTCACCGGGGGCGTGCCGCCGTGGACCTGGGCCGGCCTGCAACCATTGTTGCGCGGACTCGACGCCCTGTACATCAACTTGCTGGCCGGCTGGGAGATCGACCTCGAGACGGCGCAACTCATCCGTCAACATTTCCCGGGCCCCATCTACTGCGACCTGCACTCGCTGGTGCTGGCCATCCAGCAGGACGGGCTGCGCACGCCGCGTCCGATCCCGAACGTGCGCGAGTGGTGCGCCTGCTTCGACGTGGTGCAGGTGAACGAAGACGAGATGGCGCTCATGGCGCCCGACCCGATGGCCCTGGCGGCCACCGCGCTCGACGCCGGCACGCGGTGTCTCGTGGTCACGCTCGGCGCGCGCGGCGCCGTGTATTTCGCGGCGCCGGACTTCGAACGGCTGGCCGATCTGCGGCGTCCGCGCCGCCTGGGGGGCGTCGCGGGGCCGATCCGGACGGCACTGATTCCCACGCCCATGTCAAGCCCCGCCGACGGCGACCCGACGGGTTGTGGTGACGTGTGGGGCGCAACTTATTTCTCTCGGCTGCTCGCCGGTGATAAGTTGGATGACGCGATTCGCACGGCCCACCGGGCCGCGGGCCGGAATCTGGAGCATCGCGGGGCCACCGGGCTCGCACCGCATCTTCGAGGAGAACTCAGCGCCACGTGACCACCGTCATCAACGTCCCACCGTCGCTCGATGATCAGACCTTCGAGCAAGTGCTGGAGCAGCTGGCGCCTGTGCCCACCGATGTGAAAGTGCTCATCGACGCCCGCCACTGCCGGTGGGCATCGCCGTACGGTCTCACCGCGCTCCTGACGCTGGCGCAGTCGCGCGCCGAGCGGCCGGCGTTCGCCGTGCCCGAAGGGGAGGAGACGGTGGGGTACTGGGCGCGTACCGACTTCTTCAAGTACGCCGACGACCTCTACGAGCTGCACGGCGCGGTGCCCAAGCGCACCGGCGGCGACTCGCGCGTGCTGCTGGAAGTCACGCCGGTCACGCGGAGCGAGGACGTCCACGAGGTGGTGGAGCGCATTCAGCAGAAGGCTCAGCAGATCATCGCCACCGAATTGAGTCTCGACGCCAAGGCGACGGTGGGCTTCGCGATGACGCTCTCCGAGGTCTGCCAGAACATCGTCGAGCACGCCGGCCGCGGCGGCTGGGTAGCGGTGCAGGCCTACACCTGGAAGAAGCGCCTCGGGCGCCGGGTGGTGCAGATCGCGGTGTGCGACGCGGGCATCGGGTTCCGGAACTCGCTGGAGGGCGCGCCGGGCCGGGTGCGCGATGACCGCTGGGACGACGGGGCCGCCCTCGAGGCGGCCGTCATCCGCGGCGTGAGCCGGTTCCGCGACCCGGGCCGCGGGCAGGGCCTGTCGGGCGTCCGCCGCTATTGCGGCCGGTGGGAAGGCAAGCTTTCCATTCGTAGCGGCACGGCGCGCATTGCGCTCGTGCCGAAGTGGGACGAAGATGTTCCTCTGGAAGAAGACCTCTCCCCCTTTCCGGGCGCTCAGGTGCAGGTGACGATCCCCGAGCGCACGGCGGCAAAAGAATGAACCACATCGACCTCGGGACCGTTCTCCGGCAGACGGTGTCGGCGAATCTCTATTCCAACCTCGTCACGCGGCCCACCGGCGCTGCGGTTCGCAACCAGATCGAACTGCTGATGCGCGAGGCGCACGAGCGCACGCTGACGGTGCTCGACTTCTCGCACGTTTCGATGATGGACTTCTCGTGCGCCGACGAGGTGATCGCCAAGCTGCTGCTGCGCTACTGCGCCGAGAATCCGCCGCATGAGGCGTATTTTCTGTTTCGGGGTATGACCGACGACCACTGGGAGGCGATCGAGACGGTGCTCGAGCGGCACGGACTGGCACTGGCCATCGAACAGGAAGACGGCGTCCATGTGGTCGGGGTGCTCAGCGAGCGCGAGCGGCGGGCCTGGGAGGCGGTGAAGCGGCACGGCCGCGGCATGGTCGCGGATCTGGCCGGCGAGATGGGCGAGACCGAGCCCGACGCCCGCAGCACGCTCGATGCGCTGTGGCGCCGGCGGTTGGTGATCCGGCGCAACGAACAGTACGTGGCACTTGGAGGAGAACGTGGATGAGCAGATTCGTCGTCCGCTGCGGGTCGCGCAATTCATTGCGACCGGAGTGGGCGACCCTGCGCGCGGACCGGCGGTGTTCATGCATCCGGAAGACGCTCGCTCGAGACTGCTCAGCGACGGCGAACTGGCGTGGGTGTACGGCCCCCGCCGCCACGAACTCGCCACGGTGCACATCGACGAAGCGATGAAGAAGGGAGACGTGGTGCTGCGCGACGTGGCGGGCGCCTCGCCATCGGAGATCGTCCGGGTGATCAAGCCCGACCTGGATTCGCGCGGGCGCCCACCCGCGTACGCCTGAGGCCCACCCGATGCCCAAGAGACCGCAGCGTCCACTCAACCGCGCCTCGCTGCCGTTGCACGGCGGCCTCGAGGCCGGGGAGCGTGAAGTCGACGCCCCCGTGGTACGCGCACTCCACCAGTCGGTCAACTACATCCAGGAGATCGGCACCAGCGGGGGGATGCGCTACCCCCGCTACGGCAACGCGCCCAACGCCGAAGCCGTGCAGCGCCGGATGGCCGCGCTCGAGGACGCCGAAGCGTCGGTGCTGGTCTCCAGCGGCATGGGCGCCACCGCCTGCGCCCTCACCGCGCTGCTCCGCCCCGGCGACCACATCGTGGCCAGCAGCTGGATCTACGGGGGCACCCGCGCCCTGCTCGAACAGGAACTCGCCTCGCTCGGCATCGAGGTCACGCTCATCGATCCGCTCGAAGTGCGCGCCTGGCGCCGCGCGATCAACAAGCAGACCCGGGTGGTGTTCCTCGAGACGCCGGTGAACCCCACCTGCCGCGTGCTCGACCTGGCGCCGGTGAGCTACATCTGCAAGGAGCGCGGCATCGCGCTGGTGGTGGACGCCACCTTCGCCAGCCCGATCAACTTCCGCCCCATCGAGCACGGCGCCGACGTATCCATCCACTCGGCCACGAAGTACCTGAACGGACACCACGACGTGATCGGGGGCATCGTCTCGGGCACGGCCCCCTACATTGAAGAAGTACGACAGAAGATGATGCTCTGGGGACAGGCACCCGACCCGTTCGCGGCGTGGCTGCTGGAACGCGGGCTGAAGACGCTCGACGTGCGCATGCAGCGCCACAACGCCAACGCCATGCGCGTGGCCGAGTGGGCCGAGAGCAACAAGGACATCCGGAAGGTGCATTATCCCGGCCTGCCCTCCCACCCCGACCACGAACTCGCCGCGCGAACGCTCGATGGGTTCGGCGGCATGATGGCCATCGAACTGGGCGGCGGCGCCAGGGCCGTCGACCGCATGCTCCGCAAGTTGCGCGTGTTCCAGCACGCCCCGAGCCTGGGCGGCGTCGACTCCCTGGTTTCCGAGCCGCGCTTCACCTCGCACACCGGCCTCTCCTCCAGCGAGCGCACCCACGTCGGCATCCCCGACGGGTTCCTTCGCCTCAGCATCGGCATCGAGAGCGCCGACGATCTCATCGCCGACCTCGAGCAGGCGTTGCATTGACGGCCGCGGAGTCGGGGGGCGTGATCCGGTTCCACCAGGTCACCAAGGAATACCAGCGGTCGGGGATGGCGTTGAAGGAAGTCTCGTTCCGCTTGGGGAAAGGGGAATTCGTCTTCCTCACCGGTCCGAGCGGCGCCGGGAAGAGCACCATCCTGCGACTCAGCTATTTCGACGAGCGCCCCACCAGCGGGGTGGTGCGCGTGAGCGGGGTGAGTTCGGAGCAGGCGTCGCGCCGCGAGGTGTCCAAGCTGCGCCGACGCCTCGGCATCGTGTTCCAGGACTTCCGCCTGCTCGAAGACCGCACCGCCGAGGCCAACGTCGCCTTCGCGCTCGAAGTCACCGGCACGCCGCGCCCCCAGATCGGTCCGAAGGTGAGCCGCGTGCTCACCCAGGTGGGGCTCGCCTCCAAGGCCACGGCCTTCCCCAAGGAACTCTCCGGGGGCGAGCAGCAACGCGTCGCCATCGCCCGCGCGCTGGTGAACGATCCGTTCGTGCTCATCGCCGACGAGCCCACGGGGAACCTCGACGAGCGTGCCACCCGCGGCATCTTCCAGCTCCTGCGCGAGATCAACGCGTCGGGCACGGCGATCATGATGGCCACGCATGACCTCGAACTCGTGCGTCACGCCGAGTACCGCACGGTCGAGCTCAACCGCGGCCAGATCGTGTTCGACTCCAACGACCAGGGGGGGACCGGCGCATGAGGCGCACCATTCGCGACGCCTCGGCCTCGCTCGAACGCTCCCCGCTGCTGGCGGCGCTGAGCGTCACCACGATCGCCTTTTCGCTGTTCGCGTTCGGCCTGTTCGGCCTCGTGGCGCTCAACATTCGCGGCGCCCTGCAGCAGGTCGAGGAGCGGGTCGAGGTCCGGGCCTTCGTGGCCGACGGCACCGATGCCGAGTCGATTGCCGCCGCCGCGGGCGACATCGCCGCGTTCCCCGAAGTGCAGAGCGTGGACATCGTGTCCAAGGATCAGGCGCTGGCCCGCGCCCGCAAGGAACTCACCGAGTTCTCCGACGTGTTCGAGGCCGGCGTCCTCCCGGCGTCCATCGACATCCGGCTCAAGCCCGGCTTCCGCGACCCGGCCACCGTACAGCGCGTCGCCGAGCGGCTGAAGAGCTATCCGTTCGTCGACGACGTGCGCTACGGCGAGGACTGGCTGGTGCAACTCTACCGGCTGCGCAACATCGCCGGCGTGGCCGGCCTTGCGCTCGGACTCGCCTTCGCCGCGGTCGCCGTGATCATCATCGGCGCCACCATCCGCATGGCGGTGCTGGCCCGCGCCGAGGAGATCTCGATCATGCGGCTCGTGGGCGCGACGGATGGATTCATCCGTCGCCCGTTCCTGCTCGAGGGCTTCGGCAAGGGGGTGCTCGGCGGCCTCCTTGCCCTGCTGCTGACCTGGCTCAGCATGCACCTCATCGATCGCTACCTCAACTTCCACACGGTCTTCTTCAGTCCGTCCCTCGCCGTGCTCGGCGTGGCCGCCGGCGCGTTCATCGGTCTGGCGGGCAGCGCGGTGGCCGTGGGGAGGCACCTACGCGGCTTGTGAGGCGCCCTCCGTTCGCCGCCGTCGCGACCGCGGTCGCCGTCGCCCTCGCGCTGGGGGCCATGCCCCGGCCCGCACGCGCCCAACAGCAGAGCGCAACTGATCGGAGACTCCGCGCCCAGCGCGACACGCTGGAACAGATCCGCCGCGAACGCGCGGCGCTCGAACAACGCATGCAGGAGCTGCAGAACTCGGCGCACGACCTCGACGAGGAAGTGACCAACCTCGACCGCCGCGCCGACGCCACGGCACGCCTCGTCGGCGCCCTCGACCGCCAGCTCGTCACCATCAACGCCGACGTGACCGAGGCCACCGGTAATCTGGTGCGCACCGAAGACGATCTCGCCAGCCAGCGCGCGGTGCTCCAGAACCGCCTCGTCGAGATCTACAAACGTGGCCCGCTGTTCACCTTCGAGGTGATGCTCTCGGCGCAGTCGTTCGGCGATCTCGTGGCCCGGTACAAGTACCTCCACCTGTTGGCCCTGCGTGACCGCGCGCTCGTGAACCACGTCGAGGCCCTGCGCAGCCAGGTGACCCAGGACCGCAATCGGCTGGTGACGCTGCAGAACGCCGTGGCGCAGAACCGGAGCGACAAGCAGGAGGAAGAGGCCAACCTGCGATCGCTCGAGCGACAGCGGCAGCGCAATCTCGCCGTCGTCAAGCGACAGGTGCGGCAGACCGAGCAGCGGTTGGCCGACGTGCGGCGCACCGAGGGCCAACTCACCAACGCCATCGCCGCCCTGGAGGCGGCGCGCAAGCGCGCTGCCGAGGCCAGCCCCAGCGCCGCCGGCCGCAGCAGCAGCATCACGACCGCCGACTACGGCAAGCTCGACTGGCCCGTGCAGGGCGCCATTCTGTATCCGTTCGGCCGCCAGGTGCAGTCGAACAACACCACGATTCGCTGGAATGGCATCGGCATTGCGGCGCCCGCGGGAACGCCGGTGCACGTCGTGGCGCCGGGCGAGGTGGTGAGCGTGCGCCAACTGGGACTCTACGGGCTCACCGTGATCGTCGACCACGGCGGCGGCGACTACTCGATCTACGGCTCGCTGCAGACCGCCAGCGTCAAGCTGGGGCAGCATGTGACGCGCGACCAGGTGATCGGCACCGTGGGGGTGTCCGATCCCGACTTCCCGCCCCACCTCCACTTCGAGGTCCGCCAGCACGGGGGCCCGGCGGTGGATCCCACCCTCTGGCTTCGCCACCGATGACCATCGTCAAACGCTGCGCCGTGTGTGCGCGCTTTCGCGCGTACGATCAGGACGACCGTTTCTGCCTCGCCTGCGGGCACGAGGGGCTGGAGTCCGCCTGCGCGTGCGGCCGTCCGTTCGAGTACGCGCTGCAGGAGCGCGAAGGAGACCTGTTCTGCCCGCGCTGCGGCCGTTCGCTGCGCGGACGGTCGTCCGAATTCGTATGAGCCCCACGCCACCCAGCCGGCGTGCGGGTGCGCGGCGGGTGAAGCCCCGCCGCGACGGCGAGCTCCTCGGCGCCCACGTGTCCATGGCCGGGGGCACGCACGAAGCGCCGCCGCGCGCCGCCGCGATCGGTGCCACGGCTCTTCAGATGTTCACGAAGATGGCCAACCGGTGGGCTGAACGCACCGTGGACGCCGCCGAAGCAAAGGCCTTTCGCGAACAACTCCGGAAGACCGACGTCGCCGTGACCGTGGTGCACGACTCCTATCTCATCAACCTCGCCAGCCCCGATCCAACCCTGCGGCGCCGCTCCATCGAGTCGTTCGTTGCCGAACTGGAGCGGTGCCACGCGCTCGGCATCACCTACCTGGTGTCGCACCCCGGCAACTTCATGGACGAGCGGAGCGCCGGCATTCAGCGGAACGCCGACGCAATCACCGAGGCGCTCGAACGCGCGCCCGGCAAGACCATCCTGTGCATGGAGACGACGGCCGGCGCCGGCACCGTCATCGGCAGCACCTTCGAGGAACTCGCGCAGCTGCTGGAACTCGTGCCCGCCGCCCAGCGCAAACGCATGGGCGTCTGCGTGGACACGTGCCACATCTACTCGGCGGGCTACGACCTGGTGCGCGACTTCGACGGCGTCTGGGCCCGATTCGACGACGTGCTCGGCGCCCGGCGACTGCGCGTCCTGCATCTTAACGATTCCAAAATGCCGTTCGATTCGCGCCGCGACCGGCACGAGTTGATCGGCGAGGGCACGCTGGGCGCGGCACCCTTTCGCCGTCTGATGACCGACGACCGGTTCCGCACCGTGGCCAAGGTGCTCGAGACGCCCAAGGGCGACGACGCCACCAAGACCGACCGGAAGATGCTCGCGCGGTTGCGCCGGTACGCCGCCGCGCGCTGAGCGGCGCCCGATCGGGAACCTAACTGGCGCTTTCCGGTACCGAGTCGTATTCTGTCCCGCACATGACCGGCCTCTTTCGCCAGAACGGCGCCTCTCCGACACGGTTGACCCGCAGGATCGCGCTCCTCGCCCTCATGGTGCTGGAGTTCACGATCGCGTTGGCGCCGATGATGGAGCCGCACCACGAGGCGCCCGAATCGCATATGGAGCCCACGGGCACGTCGCACGTGTTCGTGGTCCACAACGAGGCCACCTGCCCGGTCTGCACGCTGCGCTCCATCCGGGCGCTGCCGTCCACCGCCTCCACGGCCATCGTCACCACGAATCACCCGCACTTCGCGCAGTCGCGCGAGTACGTGTCCGTGGTGACACGCGACGAGGCGGCGCACTCCACGCGCGCCCCACCCGCCATCGGCTGACGTTCCGACGGTAGCAGCAGGACGCGGTGCGCCCGACGCCCGTGTACGTCCTGCCGCCATTCATTCGACATTCAATTGAGACCCTGCATGCGACCATCCCTCTGGGTGTGCGCGTTGGTATGCATCGCCAGCGCGGCATCCGCCCAAGAACGAGCGCCCACGCGCGACGGCACCTCCGCGGCCGACACGCTTCGCCTCACGCGACACCAGGCCATCGCCACGGCGCTGGTCGCCAACCCGCAACTCGACGTGGCCCGCGAGCAGACGGCGCAGGTGCGCGCACAGCGTGTGGAGGGGATGGCCCTGCCAGACCCGGCGGTGAGCGCGTCGCTCGACGACCAGACCCGCTTCCTCGGACTGGGCACCGCCCAGTCGAAGAACGTGAGCCTCGGATTCGTGATCCCCTTCCCGGACAAGATTCGCCTGCAGAGTTCCATCGGCACCGCCAACGTGCGCTCGTCCATGGCCCAGTACCGCCTGCTGCAGCAGCAGATCGCCGCCGCCGCCGGCCAGAGCTACGACGGCGTACTGCTGGCTGAACAGCACCGGCGCGACCTCGAGCAGGCCGACAGCCTGGCCCGCGACTTCCTGCAGAAGACGCAGGCGCGCTTCAACGCCGGCTCGGTACCGCGCCTCGACGTGATCAAGGCACAGGTGGATGTCGCCCAGTCGCAGAACGACCTCATTGCCAACGCGCGCGACGTCACCAACGCGCGCTCCGCGCTCAACCGGATTCTCGGACGCCCGCTCGGCTCGGCCATCGCGCTCCTCGACTCGCTCGACGTGCCGCCGCCGCTCCCCGATCTCGACGCCGTGGAGCAGAAGGCCCTGCGCGTGCGCCCCGAACTGACCGATCTCCAGGCGCAGCAGCGCGCCGCCAAACTCAACAGCACGCTGGTGCGGGAGCAGTCGATCCTGCCCGACATCACCCTCTCGGCGTATCGCGACTTCAAGGGCGATCAGGGCACGCTCTACTCGGCGGGGCTGGCGTTCCCGATTCCGCTCTTCTTCTGGCAGCACACCGGCGGCGACTACGCGGAGACGCACCACCGCGAACTGGAACTCGCCGCCGCGTATCGCGACATGCGCGCCGCCGTCGGCCAGGACGTGCGCACCAGCTACGCCACCGCCGACGCCGCCATGCGGCAGGTCATCTACATTCGCGACCAACTGCTCCCCGCCACGCGCGAGGCCTACCGCGTTGCCACGGTGAGCTACGGCCTGGGCGGCCTCTCCGCCCTCGACGTCCTCGACGCACGCCGGTCGCTGCTCGATGCCGAAAACCAGTACGCCGAAGCCCTCGCTGCCGCCAACTCGGCGCGCGCCGATCTCGAACGCGCCGCCGGCGCGCCGCTGTCCACGTTCGCCCCTGGAGCTCCCCGTGAGTAAGCGTCCGTTCGCGCCCGCGACCATTGCCGTCGCCGCGCTCCTCGCCCTCGCCGGCTTCGCTGCCGGCTGCACCAGCGGCAGTGCCGTCGCCGACACCACCGCGATCGTCAAGCCGACCACGTTCACGGTCACTGACTCCCAACGCGCCCGACTGACCGTCGTCACGCTGGCCGATACCACCTTCCGGCCCAGCCTCGAGGTCACGGGGACCGTGGCCTTCAACGGCGATCACTCCACACAGGTGCTGGCGCCGATCTCCGGCCCCGTACGCCGGCTGCTGGTGAACACCGGCAGCGTGGTGGGCAGCGGGACGCCCATGGCCACGGTGTCGTCGCCCGACTACGCGTCGGCCGTCTCCGACTATCGCAAGGCCGAGGATGCCTCGCGCAACGCCACCCGCATTCTCACGCTCGACGAGCAGCTCTACCAGAACGACGCGCTCGCCCGCAGCGATCTCGACCAGGCCCGCACCGACGCGTCGCAGGCTGCGGCCGACGTCGATGCCGCCATCCAGCAGCTGCGTTCGCTGGGCATCGCCGACTCCACCATCCAGGCCATCAAGGGCGGCAACCTGACGAGCGCCGTCGAAGGCGTCATCCGGGCGCCGATCCCGGGGGTGGTCGTCGAGAAGCTCATCAACCCCGGCCAGCTGCTCGAGGCCGGCGCCACGCCGACCTTCACCGTGGCCGATCTGTCCACGATGTGGGTGATGGCCAGCGTCTATCCCAGCGACCTCGCCCTCGTGCACGAGGGAGAGACCGCGAGCATCTACACCGACGCCTCGCCGAAGCCCGTGACGGGGCGCGTGGACTACGTGGCGGCACTCGTCGATCCCGGCACCAAGGCCACCGCCGTGCGCATCGTGGCCGACAACGCGGCCCGCCTGCTCAAGCGCGACATGTTCGTGCGCCTCGAGATCCACTCCCGGTCGCGCCACACCGGGCTCGTCATTCCCGCCTCGGCGTTGCTCCGCGACGAGGATAATCTGCCGTTCGTGTTCATCGCCCTGCCCGACGGCTCGTTCGCCCGCCGCCGCATCACGTACGGGTACCGCGTCGGCGACGGCTACGAAGTGACCTCGGGACTCGCCGCCGGCGACAAGGTGCTCGCCAACGGCGCCCTGTTCATTCAGTTCGCGGAGAGCCAGTGACCGCGCCGATCCTGCCTCCGGACCACGGAGCCGAGGCCGCGCCGCCGTCCCGCATCAATCGGATCGTGCGTGCGGCGCTCGGCCAGCCGTTCCTCGTGGCCATCTTCGCGCTCACGCTCGTCGGCCTCGGTGCCTGGTCGTTCACGCGGCTGCCGGTGGACGCGTATCCCGACCTGTCGCCGCCCATGGTCGAGATCATCACGCAGTGGCCGGGCCACGCCGCCGAAGAGGTGGAGCGGCTGGTCACCGTTCCCATCGAAACGGAGATGAACGGCGTCGAGAATCTCGTCGTCCAGCGGTCGATCTCGCTGTACGGCCTCTCCGACGTCGTGCTGACGTTCAAGGACAAGACCGATCCGTACTTCGCGCGGCAACGCGTGTTCGAGCGGCTGCCCGATGTCACACTGCCCGACGGCGTGAACGCCGGCGTCTCGCCGCTGTTCTCCCCCTCGGGCCTCGTGTACCGGTACGTGATCGACAGCCCCGACCGGTCGACGATGGAACTCAAGATCCTCAACGACTGGGTGCTGTCCAAGGCGTACAAGGCGGTGCCGGGGGTCGCTGACGAATCGGGACTCGGCGGCGAGACCATGGAGTACCACGTCGACGTCGATCCCACCAAGCTCGCCGGCGCCGGCCTCTCCATCGGCGACGTCGAGACCGCCCTCAGCAACAACAACGGCAACGCCGGCGGCGGCTTCTATTCCGAGGGGGGGCAGTTCTACTACGTGCGCGGCCTCGGACGCGTCGAGACCACCGATGACATCGGCAACATCGTGATCACGGTGAAGAACGGCGTGCCGGTGCTCGTGAAGGACATCGCGAAGATCGATATCGGACACGCCCCGCGCCTCGGGCAGTTCGGCTTCAACGACCGCGACGACGCCGTGGAAGGCGTGATCCTGATGCGCACCGGCGAGCAGGCGCAGACCGTGCTCAAGGCCGTCGAGGCGACGACCAAGCAGCTCAACGACTCGATCCTGCCCAAGGACGTGAAGGTCCACCCGTTCTACGACCGGAGCGACCTGATCCACCTGACGACGCGCGTGGTCGAGGACAACCTGCTCCGCGGCATCATCCTCGTCGTCATCATCCTCATCTTCTTCCTCTACGACATCCGGTCGGGGTTGATCGTCGCCGTGGCGATTCCCGGATCGCTGCTGTTCGCGTTCATCGTGCTCGACCTCCGACACATTCCGGCCAACCTGCTATCCATAGGCGCCATCGACTTCGGCATTCTCGTGGACGGCGCGGTCGTGATGGTGGAGAACATCTTCCGACGACTCGCCGAGCGACAAGGATCCGAGTACTCGATCCGCGCCGTGATCGCCGACGCGGCGGCCGAAGTGGATCGGCCCATTGTGTACGCCATCGCCGTCATCGTCGCCGGCTTCCTGCCCATCTACGTGCTGTCGGGGCCCTCGGGGCTGCTGTTCAAGCCGATGGCCGACACCACGATCGCGGCGCTCGTCGGGTCGCTGCTCATCACCGTGATCGTGCTCCCGCCGCTCTGCGCGTGGGGGCTCAAACGCGGCGTGCGCGAACGGCGCAACGTGGTGTTCGAGTGGGTGAAGGACATCTACGCGCGTTCTCTCGACTGGAGCCTCGCCCATCGCGGCCTGGTCATCGGCGTCAGCACGGCGCTGTTCGGCGTGGCGATCGCCATGACGTTCTCCATCGGCGCCGAGTTCATGCCAAAGCTCGACGAGGGTGCGCTCTGGGTCCGCGCCACGATGCCGTACACGATCTCGTTCCAGGAGTCGTCGCAGTTCGCGCCCAAGATCCGCAGCATCCTGAAGTCCTTCCCCGAAGTCACCGATGTGGCCGACGAGCACGGACGCCCGGACGACGGCACCGACCCGACCGGCTTCTTCAACATGGAGTTCTTCGTCGGCCTCAAGCCGTACGATGAATGGAAGGGCCCGTATCACACCAAGCCCGAGTTGATCGCCGCCATCGACAAGCGGCTGCGCACCTTCCCGGGCATCACCTTCAACTACACGCAGCCCGCCGAGGACGCGGTGGACGAGGCCGAGACCGGCCTCAAGAGCGCGCTCGACGTCAAGATCTTCGGCGACGACCTCACCACGCTCGAGGCCAAGGGACGCGAGCTGAAGCACGTCCTCGAACACGTACGGGGCATCACTCAGATCACCCTCGTGCAGGAGCTCGGTCAGCCGGCGCTCACCGTGAAGGTGGACCGCGCCAAGCTGGCGCGCTACGGCCTCGGCGCCGGCGACGTGAACAATCTCATCGAGGCGGCGGTCGGCGGGTCGGCCGTCACGCAGGTGGTGCAGGGCGAGCAGCTGTTCGACCTCGTCGTGCGCCTGCAGCCGCAGTTCCGCAGCACGCCGGAACAGATCGGCAACATCCTCATCGCGACCCCGGACGGCGCCCAGATCCCACTCAGCCAGGTGGCGACGCTTTCCATCGCCAACGGCGCCTCGTTCATCTACCGGGAATCGAGCCATCGCTACATCGGCGTGCAATTCTCGGTGCAGGGCCGCGACCTGGCGAGCGCCGTGAACGAGGCCCGCGCCAAGGTCGCCCAGCAGGTGAAGATGCCCACCGGCTATCGCGCCGTGTGGGGCGGCGAGTACAAGGAGTACACGGCGTCGCGGGCACAACTGCGCATCGTGCTGCCGATCACCCTGGTGCTGATCTTCCTGATCCTGTTCTTCCTCTACGACAACTTCAAGTTCCCGATGATCACCGTGGTCGGCGTGCTCCTGTCGGCGCCGCTCGGCGGGCTCATGGCACTCTGGATCACCGGCACGCCGTTCTCGGTGTCGTCGGGCATCGGCTTCCTCGCGCTCTTCGGCGTCTCGGTGCAGACCGCAGTGGTGTACATCTCGTATGCCAACGAACTGCGTCTGGGGGGCATGGGCATCGTGGAGGCCACGCGGGAGGCGGCGCTATTGCGATTGCGACCGATCATGATGACGGCCCTCGTGGCGGCCTTCGGCCTCCTGCCGGCGGCCATCGCCACGGGCGTCGGCACCGACTCGCAGAAGCCGTTCGCCCTCGTGATCGTCGGCGGACTGTTCTCGCGGCTGCTCATCAGCGTCTACCTGATGCCGGTGCTGTACCAGGTGGCGGCGCGTGACGGTGACGCGCTGAAGGTGTAGTAAACGGTTGTTGTCAGGTCATCTTATCTCTTGTGCTGGGGTCAGCAGTCGGCAGTCGGCGGTTCACCGCCGGCTGCCGATTGCCGTTGTGCACACCGTGGGCTGCTCACCGCAGACTGACAACGCTCAGCTGCCGTTGCCGAATGCACCCGCGGACGGCCCGAGGCCCTCGCGTTTCCCGCTCCATGGTGCCGCGATCTCGGCTCCGACGCTAACTTTTCACGTCTCACCATGACAAAACGCGACGACGCTCTCGACTATCACCGGCAGGGCCGCCCCGGCAAGATCGCCGTGGTCCCCACGAAACCGCTGTCCAACCAGCGCGATCTCGGCCTCGCGTACACCCCCGGTGTCGCCGAGCCGTGTCTCGACATCCAAGCCGACCCCGACAAGGCGTACGAGTACACGGCCAAGGGCAACCTCGTGGCCGTGGTCACCAACGGCACGGCCGTACTCGGCCTCGGCAACATCGGCGCGCTCGCCGGCAAGCCCGTGATGGAAGGCAAGGGCAACCTGTTCAAGCAGTTCGCCGACATCGACGTCTTCGATCTCGAAGTGGGGTCGGAGAACCCCGACGACGTGATCAAGTTCTGCGAGTTGCTCGAGCCCACGGTGGGCGGCATCAACCTCGAGGACATCAAGGCCCCCGACTGCTTCTATATCGAAGAGACCCTTCGCAAGAAGCTGTCGATCCCGGTGTTCCACGACGACCAGCACGGCACAGCCATCATTTCGGGCGCCGCGCTGCTCAACGCCGTGGAGATCATCGAGAAGGACATGGCCAGTCTCAAGGTCGTGTTCTCCGGGGCCGGCGCGGCCGCCATCGCGACCGCCGAGCACTACGTGCGGCTGGGCGTGCAGCGCGAGAACATCGTGATGTGCGACAGCAAGGGCGTGATCCACGCCGATCGCCCCGCGGACCAGCTCGATCCGTACAAGGCGCGGTTCGCGGTCAAGACCGAGATGCGGACGCTGGCCGAGGCGTTGGAAGGGGCCGACGTGTTCGTTGGGCTCTCCAAGGCCGGGGCCGTGACGCCGGAGATGATCGCCACGATGGCCCCCAGGCCCATTGTCTTCGCGCTCGCCAACCCGGTGCCGGAGATTCTGCCCGAGGAGGTGCGCTCGGTGCGCGACGACGCGATCATCGCCACCGGCCGCAGCGACTATCCGAACCAGGTGAACAACGTCCTCGGCTTCCCCTTCATCTTCCGCGGCGCGCTCGACGTCCGGGCCACGCAGATCAACGAGGAGATGAAGATGGCGGCCACGCGGGCGCTGGCCGCGCTGGCCAAGCAGGATGTCCCCGACAACGTCTCGGCGCTCTACGGGCTGCGCGACGTCCAGTTCGGCCCCGAGTACCTCATTCCCTTCCCCTTCGATCACCGGGCGCTGCTCTGGGTGGCGCCGGCCGTGGCCTGGGCGGCCGTGGCCAGTGGGGTGGCCCGCGAGTTCGTGGAGGTGGAGATCTACCGCGAGAAGCTCGAGGAGCGGCTTGGCCGCGCCCGCGGCATCATGCGCGGACTCATCAATCGGGCCATCCAGCAGCCCAAGCGCGTGGTGTTTCCCGAGGGCGAGGAGCCCAAGGTCATCCGCGCCGCGGCGATTCTCGTGGACGACGGCATCGCGCAGCCCGTGCTGCTGGGCAACCGTTCGATCATCGAACAGACGGCAGCGCACATGAACGTGTCGCTCGAGGACGTGACCATCGAGGACCCGTCCAACTCGCCGAGGCGCGAGGAGTACGCGCTGTTCCTCTGGGAGCGGCGCCAGCGCAAGGGGCTGTCGCTCGACGAGGCGCGCCGCGAGCTGTACAACGGCAACTACTTCGGCTCCTGCATGGTGGCCCGGGGCGACGCGGACGCGCTGGTGTCGGGCGTCAACCTGCACTACCCGGAAACCATCAAGCCGGCGTTGCAGGTGATCGGCGCCCACCCCAAAGCGGGCATCGTGAGCGGCATGTACATGCTCGTGTTCGCCAAGCACGTGGTGTTCTGCGCCGACACGACGGTGAACTTCGATCCCACCGCCGAGCAGTTGGCGCAGATCGGATACGCCGCCAGCCGCATCACCCGCACCATGGGCGTCACGCCGCGCATCGCCATGCTGTCGTTCTCGAACTTCGGCTCCGTGCGCAACGCCGAGACGGAGAAGATGGCCCGAGCCGCGCAGTTGCTGCGCGAGCGCGATCCATCGCTCATGGTGGACGGCGACATGCAGGCCGATACCGCGCTCGACATGGAGATCATGCGGCGCGACTACCCGTTCAGCAATCTGACGGAGTCCGCCAACGTCCTCATCTTCCCCAACCTGGGCGCCGGCAACATCGCCTACAAGCTGCTCATTCACCTCGGCGGCGCCACGGCGATCGGTCCGATCCTGGTCGGCATGCGCCGGCCGGTGCACGTACTCGAACGCGGCGCCGACGTGCAGGACATCGTGAACATGGCCGCGGTCGCCGTGGTCGACGCGCAGGAACGCGCCCGGACCAGCTCCGCCAACAATGGAGCCGGCGCCGCCTCTCCGACCATCTTTTCGAGGTTATAGCATGGCCACACAGACCACGCCGACCACCGGCCAGGGACTCGACGCACAGGGCCTTCATCCCGAAGGCACGGTGCACTGGAACCTGGTCGCCCCGCAGCTCATTCAGCGCGCCATCGAGCGCGGCGAGGGCGAACTCGCGGACATGGGGCCCCTGGTGGCGGTCACCAAGCCGCACACCGGCCGGTCGCCCAAGGACAAGTTCATCGTCCGCGATGCGTCGGCGGAGCACGACGTGGATTGGGGTGACGTGAACCAGCCCTTCTCGCCCGAACACTTCGAGACGCTGCTCGCCGACGTGCGGCAGTACCTCGACGAACGCGAGGAGTTGTTCGTGCAGGACCTGTACTGCGGTGCCAACGCGACGCACCGTCTCTCGGTGCGCTACGTGTCGCCCAACGCGTGGCACATGGCGTTCGTGCGGAACATGTTCATCCGCCCGGAGCTGGCCGATCTGGCCGCGTTCGCGCCCAACTTCACCGTGCTCCATGCGCCGGAGTACCAGGCCGATCCGGCCCGGCACGGCACCCGGACGGGCACGTTCATCGTCCTCAATCTCGCCAGGCGCATGATCCTCATCGGCGGCACGCGCTACGCCGGCGAACTGAAGAAGGCGATGTTCACGGTGATGAACTACTACATGCCCAAGACCGGCGTGCTCTCCATGCACTGCTCGGCGAACATCGGCCACCACGGCGATACGGCGCTCTTCTTCGGCCTCTCGGGCACCGGCAAGACCACCCTTTCCGCCGACCCGCACCGCGACCTCATCGGCGACGACGAGCACGGGTGGGCCACCGATGGCGTGTTCAACTACGAGGGCGGCTGCTACGCCAAGGTCATCAACCTGTCGGCGGAGGGCGAACCTGACATCTTCGCGACCACGCAGATGTTCGGCACCATCCTCGAGAACGTCGTGCTCGATCCGGTGACGTCGAAGGTCAAGTTCGGGGATCAGTCGATCACCGAGAACACACGCGCCTCGTATCCCCTATCGTACATCCGGAACCACGTGCCGGCGGGACGCGGCGGGCACCCGAAGAATGTGGTCTTCCTCTGCGCCGATGCGTTCGGCGTCGTGCCGCCGGTGGCCAAGCTCACCCGCGAGCAGGCGATGTACTACTTCCTGTCGGGGTACACGGCCAAGGTGGCGGGCACCGAACGCGGCGTCACCGAGCCCCAGGCGACCTTCTCGGCCTGCTTCGGGGCCGTATTCCTGGTCTGGCACCCCACCAAGTACGCGCAGATGCTGGGTGAACTGCTCCATGCGCACGACGCCACCGTGTGGCTGGTGAACACCGGCTGGACCGGCGGCCCCGCCGGCGTCGGCTCGCGCATGAAGCTCGGCTACACCCGCGCCATGGTGCAGGCGCTGCTCCGCGGTGAGTTGGCGCACGTCGCCACCGAGACCGATCCCGTGTTCGGCCTCCATGTACCGACCGAGGTCCCCGGCGTACCGTCCGACGTCCTCCGCCCGCGCGAGACGTGGAGCGACAAGGCGGCGTACGATGCGCAGGCCGGAAAGCTCGCCCGGATGTTCCGCGACAACTTCAAACAGTTCGAGAAAGCGGCCGGGCCCGACGTCGCCGCCGCCGGACCGCGAGCCGAGTAGTCCGACCGCGCCGCCGGCGACATTCGTCGGCGGCGCGGTGTTGGTCCGGCGTGGGATCGGCCCTGCCTCGTCACGTTCCTCTCGTCTCCCATGTTCTCGATTCGCGATCCCCTCTGGTCGACCATTTCCGTTGAGCCGTTCGCGCACGAGCTCATCGATACACCGGCGTTCCAGCGGTTGCGGAACGTGCGGCAGTTGGGGCTTGCCTATCTGGTCTATCCAGGCGCCACGCACTCGCGCCTCGAGCACGCCCTCGGGACGTACCACCTCGCGCGGCGCGCGCTCGCGCTGCTCGACGAATCGGGCGCGCTCGACGACGAGCTGCGCGCCGATGCCGGCATCGTGCGGGCCGCCGCCCTCCTCCACGACATCGGGCACTATCCGTTCTCGCACGCCCTCGAGGAGATCGGCGCCATCCACCACGAAGAGGTGGCGCAGCCGCTGATCACCACCGGCGCAATCGCGGAACGCCTCGCCCGGTCGCTGGGCCCCGATGCGCCGGACCGCGTGATGGCGCTCATTCGCGGCCGCAGCGACTGCGCGCTGCAGGGCCTGATCTCCGGGTCGCTCGATCTCGACAAGATCGAGTATCTGCGCCGCGACATCCTCATGTGCGGCGTCGGCCATGTCGGCATCGATGCCGATCGCCTCCTCAACTCGCTCACCGTCCTCACCGATCCCGAAACCGGGCGCCGGCGCATCGGGCTCGTGGAGAAGGGGCTGGCCGCGCTCGAGTCCCTACTGTTCGCCAAGTACCAGATGTACCGGAACGTGTACTGGCACCACGCCGTGCGCAGCGCCACGGTGATGTACATGCGGATCGTGTCCGATGCCCTCGACGCCGGCGCCATCGATGCCGCGGCCCTGGCCGGGTTCACCGACGAGGCGCTGCTCGCGCAACTCGAGCGCGATCACCCGTCGCCGCTCCTCGCCGCCCTCCGCGAGCGGCGCCTGTTCAAGCGGTCGTTCGAGATCCCCGCCGCCCATCTCGCGGGCGACGAGTGCGAATGGATTGCCGAGGATCGCGGGCTCGTGGCCCGCGTCGAGTCGGCGCTCGAGCGGGAGTTGGGGCTCGCCCCGGCCACCCTCCTGCTCGACTATCCCGTGAAGACGCAGATGCTGGGCCTCGACATTCCCCTGCTGCGCCGCGATGGCGTTACGATGCGCCTCGAGGCTCGCGGATGGTCGGGAGCCATCGATCTCCCCAAGCTGTCGGAGGAGCTCTACCGCTCGGCCCGCTGGCTGCGCGTGTTCACGGCCCACCGCACCGCCATCCCCGCCGCGCCGCTGCTGCGCTTCCTGCGGCAACCGGCCGGCACGGTGCGGACGATGGTCCAGGCGGGGGAGAAGCTGCTCGGGTAGCGTCGCGTCACTCTCCCTGTTCCACCACGCTCGTGCGATTGGCGCATGGGCGCTTTCGCGGCGCGTTGCACGGCATTATCATCGGACAATGCTGCGGATGCGACGGTCGTTCCGAGTCTTCGCCCTCTTGGCGGCACTGTTCCAGATGGGACTGCCGCCGGTGGTCGCGCTGGCGGACGCCATCGTCCAGCGGACCGATGGCGCGGCCTCGATGGTGCACATCGAAGACCACAGCCACAAGAATTGCCGTCCGGGCCACCCCGCCGACTGCGTCCTCTGCCAGACGCTAACCCACTGGTCGGCACCGCTCCCGCACGACGGAGCGCATCTGCAGGCGGGCGCACGCGCCGCCGCGGTGCCCGTGGCCGTCGCGACCACGGTCCGCCGGGTCGCCTATCGCACTCCACATTCCCGGGGCCCGCCCGCGTGAGTTGATGCCGGAGCCGCTGCTTCGGCCCGCATTCCATTGCGTTCCATCAACTCACCCATAGACCAAGGGCCTCTCATGTCCAGGTTCATCGCACGCGTGCGCCCAGCCGGGCGCGTCGCGGTCGTACTGACGTGCGCCGCGATCGCGTTTCTCCCCGCCCGCGCACGGGCCGTTGTCCCATCTGCCGCCGCCTCAGCAGCTCCCGTGGCGACCTCCGACATCGTCGGTGTCGTCACCGACAGCAGCACCGGCGCGGCGCTGGCGAACGTCGAAATCGCCGTCACCCGCGCCGGCGCCGTGGTCACCAACACGTCCACTGACGAATTCGGCAGATTCACGATCCACAACCTCGCCTCCGGCAACTACGTGGTCACCGTGCGGCTGATCGGCTTCGCTCCCCAGCGCCGGCCGCTCGTCGTGGACGGACGCGGCGGGGATATCCGGCTCGAATTACACCTCGTGCCCGCGGTCGTCAGCCTGGCCGCCGTCGAGGTGCAGAGTACCGCTCCCCTGGCGGTAAATACCCGCACGGGCGATCAGACGTTCAAGCAGGACAACTATCACGGCGCGCCGACGAATACCACGTCGCAGATTCTGCAGCAGTCGATCGCCGGCGCCGCGCGGGCACCCACCGGCGAGGTTCACATCCGGGGTCAGCACGCCGAATACACGTACTACGTGGACGGTGTTCCGGTGCCGTCGGGCATCTCGGGCAGCCTCAACGAGCTCTTCGACCCCCAGGTGGTCAACAAGATCGACTTCCAGACCGGGGGCTGGGACGCCGAGTACGGGGACAAGAACGCCGCGATCATCAACGTCGCCACGAAGATCCCGAGCGGCGGCTTCCACCTCGACGCCTCATCCTACACAGGGTCGTTCAACGCCCGCGGCGGCAGCCTGAACATGAGCACCAATGCCGGGCGCCTCGGCGTCTTCGCATCCGGGGCCTACCAGTCTACCGACATGCGGCTGGAGCCGGTGTTCGGCACGCCGGGCACTGACGTGCCGATCAACTTCCACAATCACGGCACCGACGTGTTCGGCTTCGGAAAGGTCGAGTACCGGGGAAGCCCGTCGGACGTGGTCGATCTCGATCTCAACTGGTCGCGGAGCCGCTTCGGCGTGCCCTACGACAGCTCCGGTGGCGCCTCCCTGGACGACCACCAGACCGACATCAACGGATTTGCGAACCTCGGCTGGCACCACCTGTTCGCGGCGCCGGAAGCGAGCACCGACGGCGAGGCGCCCGCCGAACTCTTTACCGGCCTCTTCTATCGCGCCGGCAGTCTCCGCTACGCGCCCGGACAGGGCGACGATCCGCAGTTCTACTTCTATCCCGACACCGTGCCGTACAACGTGCAGGAGAATCGGTCCTTCACGACGCTCGGGCTGAAAGAGGATCTCACCGTCACCCCCCATCACGACATGACCTTCAAGACGGGGATCCAGGCGTTGGCCACGACGGGGCACGAGGACTTCTCGACGCTGGACGCGAGCGGTGGTGCGGGGCCGGCCTCGAACTCCGGTCTCAAGGGCAGTGACGTGGGCGTCTACGCACAGGTCGCGTACGCCCCGATCGAGGAATTCGAGATCCGGACGGGGATCCGCTACGATGCCCACCGGGCGCCCTTTGCCGGCACGCAGACCCAGTGGAGCCCGCGCCTTCGCCTGAACTTCTTCCCGAACCCGGCCACCACGCTCTACCTGTACTACGGGCGGCTGTTCACCCCCACCAACGTGGAAGACCTCCGCGCCATCACGAGCGTGGCGCAGGGCGGCGCGGCCACGGCCCCCACCCTTCCCGAGCGGGACAACTTCTACGAGGCCGGCCTCATCCACCGGCTGCCCGTGGGCGGCATCGTGACGAAACTGACCGCCTACTACAAGGACAGCAAACCGGGCATCGACGACAACACGGTGCCGGGCTCCGCCATCACGACCTCGGTGAATCTCGCGTTGTCGCGCGTCACCGGGATCGAAGGCGTGGTGGAATTCCACCCGCAGGGCCCCCTGTCCGGTTACGTGAACGCGGCGCTGAATCACGCCTACGCACACGGCCCAGTCACCGGCGGGTTCTTCCCGGAGGACACGCCGCAGGGATACTTCGATGAGGACCACGACCAGCGACTCTCGATCGTGGCCAGCGGCACCTACTCCGCCAACCGCTTCTACGCGAGCGCGACGGAGATCTATGGATCGGGGCTGACCAATGGCGTCGACCCCGCCGACTGCGGGTGCTCGTACAGCACCGGGCTGTTCGCCTTCAACAGCGGCATCAAGGTGGCGCCGAGTGCGATCACCAACGTCAGCCTCGGCTACACGCTCGTCGTGGGCCGGACGGTGGTGCGCCCAGAGCTGTACGTCGACAACTTGTTCGATCGGCACTACATCCTGAAGGGTGCCTTCTTCAGCGGCGCCTCATACGGACGCCCCCGGTCGCTTCAGGTGCGGGTGCATTTCGGCGTGTGACGTGGGGACGTGGTGAGGTCGCCCGCGGGAAATCCCGTGGCGGCCTCACCGCCCCGCCGCTTCACGCTCCCTGCTTCTCCCGCCCTCGAGCTTCGGCAAGCTTCCGCGCGATGCCCCGGTAGAACGCCGCGTCCTCCGGTTTCCCTTGCTCGTCGAGGGTCATCGCCGCCAACTCCAGGGCGTAGAGCAGATTGCCGAGGTAGAGCGCGGCAACCGATCCGACGGTCTCCGACTCGCTCACCGATTGCCGACCGCCGCCATCTCCTGCGTCGTGACGTCGCCGGGCGGGTCGTCGCTCGTTTCCACCTGCACCACGATGGCCGTGATGTTGTCCAGCCCGCCACGACCGTTCGCCTCGGAGATCAGCGCCGCGACCTTCCGCTCCGGAATGGTTCGCGCCATGAGCAACTGCTGCAGGCGCCGGTCGTCCACCATCCCCGTCAACCCGTCGCTCGCCACCAGGAAGACGTCACCGAGCTTGACCTCGCCGGTATACACGTCGGGCTCCACTTCGGGGCTCGCGCCGACGCACCGCGTGATCACATTGCTGTAGGGATGGTAGCGAGCCTGCTCTGGTGTCAGGTTGCCCAGGTCCACCTGCTCCTGCACGTACGAGTGATCCTTGGTCAACTGGGCGAACGCACCATCGCGCAGCAGATACACGCGCGAATCGCCCACCTGGCCGATCAGATACCGCGCGGCGGAGACGAGCAGCACCGACGCCGTGGTGCCCATCCCCTGCTTGTCTACTTCGGTGATCGTCCGATCGTGGATGGACCGGTTGGCGTGGGTGAGCGCGGCGCCCACCCGCTGTCCGGCCTCGGGCGCCTCCAGATCCTGCACCGCATGCAATTCGCGAATCACGATCTGCACCGCCATCTCGCTGGCCACTTCGCCCGCCGCGTGTCCGCCCATACCGTCGGCCACCATGAACACGCCGCGAGTCTCGCTCATGTCGACGGCGAAGTTGTCTTCGTTGCCGGACCGGATCATGCCCACATCCGTCCGCGCGGCGTGCAGCAGCCTGACCATTACGCCTTCATGAAGTAGACGGCGCCAGCCACCACGACGAGCGCAAGGAGGATCCAGGCCCAGCGCGGCACGCCGGCCTGTTCGGCTGGCGGCTGCGGGACCGGACGCGGAGGAGCCATGGCCGACACCTGACGTGTGCCCGGCGCGGCGTCGATGGCGCCGTCGCCTGGATGGAATCGCACCTTCACGCCGCCGAACCGCAGGTCCGGTGATCCATCCATCCGGCGCTCATCGGTCAGGCGCACGCCGCCGACGAAGGTGCCGTTGGTGGAGCCCGCATCCACCAGATACCAGCCGTCCTCGCGACGCTGGAGCTTGGCGTGCGAGTCGCTCACGCTGTCGTGAGCGAGCACCACGTCATTGTGCTCGCCGCGGCCGATATGCGAAAGGGCGCTGCGAATCTCGATCCGCAGGCCCTTGGTGAGCCCTTCGTTGAGGAGTTCCAGTTCGGCCAGGATGGGTCGCCGGTCCACGGAGCGCGTGGTCCGCTCGACCGCTGGTGCCGCGGCCGGCGCCGGCGGTTGCGTCGGCAACGTCGTGGGCTCGTCGGAGAGCGGCGCTGGAGCCGGCCGGGGCGCAGTCTGTCGCGCGGCGGGCGCCGCGGCGGCGGGTTGTCCCATCGGCGCCACATCGGCATAGAAGCGGAACTCCTCGCCTCCCACGCGGATCACGTCGGCACGGGCCAGCACCCGGGGGCCGTCCACCCGTTCGCCGTTCACGAACACCCCGTTGGTGCTCTCGTCGGCGAGTACGTACCCGCCCTCGCCCGGCGCGATTCGGCAATGGCGGCGCGAGACCTCGTTCTGCGCCACCACCACGTCGCTGGCCGCATCGCGGCCGATAACGACGCCGGTGTCGGCAATCGCGTACTCCTTGCCGTCCACCAGTGACACCAGTCGTCCGCCGGCGGATGTCGTCGCCCGTGCCGGTCCCGACCGCTTGGCCGCCAGCTCGGCGATCTCGGAAGCCGCGACGTACTGGGTGGCGCCGCCCTGACGGTCGTCGGAGAACCGGAGTTCCACGCCCCCGATCGCCAGCTTGTCGCCGTGGATCAACGGCGCGGGCTCCGCGCCCAACGGGACCCCATTCACCTGGACGCTACTGCCGATGCCGGCGCGGCGGAGCACCGCCTGGTCATCGGTGCCCAGCTCCAGCAGCGCCTGCACCCCCAACGATGCGTCATCGCTTACACGGACGTCGGCGTCAGGGCCACTGCCCAGCCGCGTTTGTCCCTGCTTCAGCGGATGCTGTTCGTCGTGCAGCTGGAGGACCGGCATGAGCGCTCGGCGCTACGGTCGAAAAAGGACGGAACGCGGCGCACCAGGAGGACGCGCCGCGTTGCATTCGGCATGGGGCAAAACCTACCCCAAGACCCCCGAAGCTGGCAAGCGCTTGGAGGGGCGGTGCGTGGCGTCACCGCCCCCCGCCTGCAGGAGATACAACCGCTCGTAGAGCCCGCCGCGCGCCATCAGGGCACGGTGCGTGCCGCGCTCCACGACCTCGCCATGGTGGAGCACCAGAATCTCGTCGGCCTCGACGATCGTGCTCAGCCGGTGCGCGATGGCGATCGTGGTCCGCCCGGCCATCAGTTCGGCGAGCGCCCGCTGGATGTCCGCCTCGATTTCGCTGTCCACGGCGCTCGTGGCTTCGTCCAGCACCAACACCGCCGGATCGGCAGCGATGGCCCGCGCGAACGACAGGAGCTGCCGTTCCCCAACGCTCACCGACCCGCCCCGCTCACCAAGCGGATGCGCATACCCGTCCGGGAAGCGGCGGATGATCCGGTCGGCGCCCACCCGGGAGGCCGCCCGCTCGACGTCGGCATCCGTGAGTGGGGCTGACAGTCGGATGTTCCCGGCCACGTCGCCCGCGAACAGGAAGATGTCCTGCTGCACGTACCCGATGAGCCCCCGCAGCACATGGGCGGGAATGCGCCGGGTATCCACGCCGTTCACCGTGATCCGTCCGCGCTGCGGATCGTAGAATCGCAGCAGCAGGTTCACGATCGTCGTCTTGCCGGCGCCGGTATGCCCCACCAGCGCCACCGTCTGCCCCGGACGTGCCTGGAAGCTCACCCCCTTCAGCACCCAGCGCAGCTGATCCTCGGGCGTTCCGGGTGCGTCGTACGAGAACCAGACGTCCTCGAACGCGATCGTCACGCCGCGCGCGCCCTCCAGGGTCTCCACCTCCACCCCCGCCTCGCCGGCGCCGATCGCCGTGGTGTCCGCCCCGCCCACGTCCGCCACCGGTTCGTCCAGCAGGTTGAAGATCCGCTCCGACGCCGCCATCGCCTGCTGCAACGTGTTGAACTTGTCGGAGAGGTCCTGCAGCGGCTGGAAGAAGCGCCGCACGAGCTGCAGGAACATGGCGACCGTACCCACCAGCAGTGTGTTCGCCTGCACGCGATGCGCGCTCGCCACCAGGAGGCTGGCCAGCGCCACCGTCGTCAGCACTTCAATGGTCGGGAAGTACACCGCGTAGTACACAATCGACCGCAGGTGCGCGTCGAGGTGCCGTTCGTTCAGATGGTCGAATTTCTCCGCTTCGGCCGTCTGCATCCCGAACAGCTGCAGGATGCGCATGCCCGAGATGCGCTCCTGCAGGAAGGCGTTGATGCGCGCCAGCCGCGTGCGGATGTCGCGATACGACGTGCGAACGGCACGCCGGAAGAAGTGCGAGCTGAGATAGATGAACGGGATCACGCCGAACGCGGCGAGCGCGAGCCGCCAGTCGGTGACCAGCATCATGATGCCGATGGCAGCGAGCGTGAACAGGTCGCCCAGCCCCGCCACGACGCCGGCCGTGAACAGTTCGTTCAGCGATTCGACGTCCGCCGTGGTGCGCGTGACCAGCCGGCCCACCGGCGTGCGGTCGAAGAATCGGATCGGCAGCCGCTGCAGATGCGCGAACAGGTCGTTGCGCAGATCGCGCATCACCCGCTGCCCAAGCAGACTCGTGAGCATCGTGTCGCCGAACTGCGCGACGGATGCCACCGCCAGCGACGCCGCGAACAGCACCGCGGCATGGGTGGCCATGGCGATGTCGTGGTTGGGCAGCGCCACGTCGATCACCCGCTGCGTGAGCACCGGCCCCACCAGTTGCAGCAGCCCGTCGAGCATGAGCAGCACGAGCGAGATGCCCACGAGCCAGCCGTACGGGCGCACGTAACGCAGCAGACGTCGCATCAGCCGCCCATCGTACGCCTTTCCGAGGACCTCTTCTTCGTGGTAGGCGGCGGCATCAGGCATGGGAGGAATCCTAAATGCCGCCCTGATCCACCGCCAACTGTGGAATCCCCACGGCGTACCCCCGACCGCCCGTCGGCCGGTTGCAGTCCGGAGTAGATTCTGGGTTGATATGAAGGATTCGATCGTCGTCCGCGGCGCCCGGCAGCACAACCTCAAGAATCTCGACCTCGAGATCCCGCGGCGCGCCATCACGGTGGTGACCGGCCCCTCGGGTTCGGGCAAGTCGTCGCTGGCCTTCGACACCATCTACGCCGAGGGGCAGCGGCGCTACGTGGAGTCGCTGTCGGCCTATGCGCGCCAGTTCCTGGAGCGCATGGAGAAACCCGATGTGGACCGCATCGACGGGCTCTCCCCCGCCGTGGCCATCGAGCAGAAGAACCCCACCAAGACGTCGCGGTCCACCGTCGGGACGGCCACCGAGATCTACGACTACCTCCGGCTGCTCTGGGCCCGCGTGGGACACACGGTCTGTCCCAGGTGCGGCCGCGAAATGGCCCCCGACACCGTGCAGTCGGCCAGCGACGCCGTGATGGCGCTCCCCGCCGGCACCCGCTTCTCGGTGGCCTTTCCCCTGCACATGTCCGACGAGGTCACGCACGAGGTGGTGGTCGAGAACCTGCGCGCGCAGGGATTTCTGCGCGTCAGCCTGGACGGCGCCGTGAAGCACCTGGACGATCTGGCCACCGAGCTCGTCGACATCACGTTCGCGAAGGAAGTGCTGGTGATCGTCGACCGGCTGGTGGTGGCGCCTGACGTGCGCGGCCGCCTGGCCGAGGCGGTCGGCACGGCGTTCGTCGAGGGCGAGGGCTACTGCGTGGTACTCGTCGCCGCGGACGCCGGCGGATCCGCCGCCGAGCATCGCATGCGGTTCACCGAGCGGTTCGAGTGCCCGAACGACGGCACGCCGGCCCCGACGCCCACCCCGCAGCTGTTCTCGTTCAACAGCCCGCGCGGCGCCTGCCCCACCTGCAACGGCTTCGGCGCCGTGCTCGAGTACGACGAGGCGCTGGTGGTGCCGAACCCGGAGCGGACGCTGCGCGACGGCGCCCTCGATCCGTGGACCAAGCCGCGCTACGACAACAAGCGCCGTGCCCTCGCCGAGTTCGCGAAGCGCGAGAAGATCTCCATGGACACGCCGTGGCGCGACCTGCCGGCCAAGGCGCGGCACGCGCTGCTGCACGCCCGCGTGAAGGGCTTCAAGGGCATGATGCCCTTCCTTGAAGACCTCGAGGAGAAGCGGTACAAGCAATACATCCGCGTCTTCCTGCGGCAGTACCAGACGGCGCAGACCTGCAGCGCCTGCGGCGGCGCCAAACTGCAGCCCGAGGCGCTGCACGTGCTGGTGGGCGGCGTGAGCATCGCGGCCGTGAGCGACCTGCCCATGGAGCGCGTGCTGGCCTGGATCGACGAGCTGACCCTCTCCGAATTCGAACGGGGCGTGGCGAACCACGTGCTGCGCGAGGTGCGGAGCCGCGTGCAGTTTCTCTGCGACGTGGGGCTGGGGTATCTCACCCTCAATCGCGCCACCCGAACGCTGAGTGGAGGCGAGGCACAGCGCATCGGGCTCGCCAATTCGCTTGGCTCGCAGCTCGTCGACACGCTGTACGTGCTCGACGAGCCGTCCATCGGGCTCCATCCGCGCGACATGGACCGCCTGCTCCGGCTGCTGCAGCGGCTCCGCGACACCGGCAACACGGTGCTCGTCGTGGAGCACGATCTCGAAGCCATCCGCGCCGCGGACTACATGGTGGAGCTGGGCCCGGCCAGTGGCGAGCTCGGGGGCGCCCTCGTCTTCGCCGGCCCCATGACCGAGGCCGCGGCGAGCCCGCTCACCGGACGGTATCTGAGCGGCGAGCGCGAGGTCCCCCTGCCCGACAACCGCCGCCGCGCCGGCCCTCGCTGGATCACGCTCACCGGCGCCGCCGAGCACAATCTCAAGGGCATCGACGTCCGGATCCCCGTGGCGGCCCTCACCGCAGTCACCGGCGTTTCCGGATCGGGCAAGAGCACGTTGGTGCACGACGTGTTCATGCGCGCGCTGGAAACCGCGCTGCGCGGTGAGACCACGGCCAAGCAGCATCTCGGCGAGCGCGTCGGCCGCTACGCCCGCCTCACCGGCGCCGACGCCATCGACGACGTGGTGAGCATCGACCAGAGCCCCATCGGCAAATCGCCGCGCTCCAATCCGGTGACGTACATCAAGGCGTTCGATGAGATCCGGAAGCTGTACGCCGCCGCGCCCCTGTCGCGCGAGCGGAAGTACACGGCCGGCACGTTCAGCTTCAACGTGGACGGCGGGCGCTGTCCCACCTGCGAGGGCGCCGGGTATCTGGAAGTCGAGATGGTGTTCATGGCCGACGTGTTCGTGCCCTGCGACGAGTGCGGCGGCAAGCGGTTCCGGACCGACGTGCTCGACGTGCGCGTGAACGGGCGCAACATCCACGACACCCTGCAGCTCACCGTGGACGCGGCCATTCGTGCCTTTCCACGCGAGGAGAAGCTGGGGCAGGCGCTCTGGCAGCTCCAGCAGGTGGGGCTGGGGTACCTTCGGCTCGGGCAGCCGGCCACCACGCTGTCGGGAGGCGAGGCGCAGCGGCTCAAGATCGCCCGGGAACTGGCCACGGCCGGGCGGCGCGCCGGCCGGAAGCTCTACATCATGGACGAGCCCACCACGGGCCTCCACCTGGAAGACATTCGCAAGCTCGCTCAGGTGCTCGACCGCCTCGTGGACGCCGGCCACACGGTGGTACTCGTGGAGCACAATCTCGATGTGATCAAGCTCGCCGACTGGGTCGTCGATCTCGGCCCCGAAGCCGGCGACGCCGGTGGCGAAGTCGTGGTGGCCGGGCGTCCCGAAGAGGTGGCGCGCCATCCAACCTCGCACACCGGGCGTTGGCTCCGTACGGTGCTCCCCGAATTCGCCGAATACCGTGCCCTGCACCGCGGACAGCCGGAAGTGGTCGGGTGACGTCCGTTTCCGTTGACTTCACCGCCCCGCCGGATACTTTTCAACGACCATTCCCCAGTAGCTCAGTTGGTCAGAGCATCCGACTGTTAATCGGAGGGTCGTAGGTTCAAGTCCTACCTGGGGAGCTTCGCACGAATCCAGAGGGGCCGCTCCACGGAGCGGCCCCTTGTTCGTCGCCGGGCGGGCCCCGGCACCCCTCCCCGCGCTACAGCCCGTACACGATGAAGGTGTACTCGTCCCCCGACTGGAAGTGGGGGGTCGTGGCCAGCAGGCCCATCACCAGCTGTCCCAGCCGGGCGTCGCCCGTGCGCATGGTGATGCCAAGCAGAATCGTCGCCGACGGATACTGGCTCAACGGGTCGGTCACGGCCCAGTTGTCGTACTCGAGCTGATAGTCGGGCTTCACGAACGTGTGCATGGGCAGGTAGGGCGCGAGCGCCGGCGGCACCTGTCCCATGGCCGCCGACGGCGGGTAACTCGTGCTGTCGGTATAGTAGACGTCCAGGCCGTCGCGAATCGCCCGGATGTCGGCCACCACCGCCGCGGCCTTGGCGCGCTTGATGAAATCCCCGGTCTTCGGAATCACGATGCCCGCCAGGATCGCGACAATCGTCATCGCCGTGAGGATCTCGACGAACGTGAACCCGGAGCGCCGACGGGTCACCGGGGCTTCCCCGCCGTCACCACCTGCACGGCGTTGCGCAGAAAGGCGTTCATCGACTCGGTGGAGTACAGAATGATCGGCCGGGCGGACTCGTAGCGCAGACTGAACGACGTGTCGCTGAGCGGCACGTACTTCACGCTGTCAATCTTGTCGCCCAGGTCGGCCAGCGTTGCCGGCACCGTACCGAATTCGTGACGGTATTCGAGGATGCGCTGCGCCAACAGGAACATCGCGAAGCGCATGTCGGCGTCGTGGGTGGCCGTCACCGCCGCCGGATCCACCTGTGGCCCCCAGATCCACGCCGGACGCGCCGAGTACGAATACAGCGTGAAGAAGAAGAAGAACAGCGTCAGGATCGGAATCCACACCCGGGGCCGCGGCAGCACCAGCGGGGTCGGCTTGGAGACCTTGATGACGTAGTCCATCACCTCGGCCAGCATCATCATGCGGTCGAGTTCCGAGGAGGCGTCGTCCGTCGCGGGCAGATTGGTGCTCCGCGTGGACGGCTGCGCCAGCCGGGGCGGCGTGTCCTTGTCGGTGTTTCGAGTCAATGACCGGGCCTCACGACGGTGCGTCGGGCGAAACGACGGGAGCCGTCGCTCCCGCCATCGATCCGGTCGGTACTATAGACCCGCGCTGTGCGCGCCGAAAGCCCCGGACCGCGGTGGAGCATCACCCGCCGGCGGCCTATATTACCGCGCGCACGGTTTTGCTCCCCTCTCTCGCGGGTTCGTCCTCATGCCGTCTGCGCGCGCCTCCCGTTCCCCCGCTCCCGGCACCCCGGCACCATGGGTCGGCGTCATCATGGGGAGTAAGTCCGATTTGACCCATATGCGAGCCGCCTCCGAAACGCTCGCCGCGCTCGAGGTGCCGCACGAAGTGCGCGTCGTGTCGGCGCACCGGACGCCGGACTGGATGTTCGATTACGCGGCCAACGCGGAATCGCGCGGACTGGAAGTGATCATCGCCGCCGCCGGCGGCGCCGCTCACCTGCCCGGCATGGTCGCCGCCAAGACGCTGCTCCCGGTGCTCGGCGTCCCGATTCCCGCGACCACCCTGAATGGGCTCGACGCGTTGCTCTCCATCGTGCAGATGCCCAAAGGCATCCCCGTGGGTACGCTGGCCATCGGCGAACCCGGCGCGGTGAACGCCGCCCTGCTCGCCGCCGCCATCGTGGCCGGGCGCCACCCCGAGGTGCGCGACCGGCTGCGCAAGTGGCGCGAACGCCGGGCCGCGGACGTCCTGCTCGAAACGGATCTGAGTCCGCACCTCGCCAAATGACGATCATCGCCCCCGGCGCCACGATCGGTATTCTCGGCGGCGGGCAGCTGGGCCGCATGACCGCGCAGGCCGCCCGGACCATGGGCTACGCCGTCCACGCGCTCGATCCGGCGGCAGACTGCCCAGCCCACGCCGTCGTCGATCGGCTGATCACCGCGCCGTTTGACGACGCCGACGCGGCGGCGGAACTGGCGCGCCACTGCGACGTCGTGACCTTGGAAATCGAACAGATCGCCCCCGCCGGCCTCGAGGCAGCGGCTCGGTTCGCGCCCGTGCGCCCCGCGCCGGCCATCATCGCCGACGTGCAACACCGCGGCCGCCAGAAGGCGTGGCTGCGACGGCACGGATTCCCAGTCGGCCCGTATCGCGACGTGCAATCGCTCGCCGACATGCAAGCCGCAGTGCGCGAGTTCGGCCCGTGTTTCGTGAAGTCGTGCCACGGCGGATACGACGGACGCAGTCAGGTGCGCGTGGAAACGGTGGACGCCTGCGCCGACGCCTGGCGGGCACTCGGCGAGCGGCACGCCGTGGCCGAGCAGGCACTCGCCCTGGAGCAGGAGATCTCGGTGATGGTCGCTCGGCGGCCTTCGGGGCAGACCGTGGCCTACCTGCCGGCGCTCAATCACCACACCAATCAGGTCCTCTCGTGGTCCGTCCTGCCGGCGCCCGTTTCGGCGGCGCGCGCCGCGCGCGCCGATGAGGTGGCAATCGGAATCGCCGACGCGCTGGCGCTCGAAGGGTTGCTCGGCGTCGAGATGTTCTGCACCGAAGGTGGCGAGTTGTTCGTGAACGAACTGGCGCCACGCCCGCACAACTCCTACCACGAGAGCGAGCGCGCCTGCCATACGAGTCAGTTCGAGCAGTTCGTGCGCGCCATCTGCGATCTGCCGCTGGGCGACGTGGGCATCGTCGAGCCGGCAGCGATCGTGAACCTGTTCGGCGACCTCTGGCGCGACGGAGCAATGCCCGACTTCGCGCCGGCCCTGCAACTGCCGGGCGTCCGCCTGCACCTGTACGGGAAGACGTCGGCGCGCCCCGGACGCAAGATGGGACACCTGTCCGTCACCGGGGCCACGCCCGAGGGCGCGCTCACCAACATCCGCGCCGCCGCCGCGGCGATCGGGCTCGCGATCTGAGACCCGTGCGAGGGCGTCGGGGCGCCCCCCGGGGCTCCGTGCGTGGACGAACCCGAACTGGGAGTACTACGATTTCGCCGAGTTTGTAATTTCCGCGCCCCTCCGCGCGTTCCGCGATACTTGTAGTGCCAGCTGTTGATGCTTGCCCGACGCCAGGTCTCGGTCGGCCAACGCGGAGTCCGCCCCTGCACCCGGAGCAAAAATGAATGTTCTCGTGCTCAACTCCGGCTCGTCCACGCTCAAGTTCGAACTGGTGCGCACGGATGCCGACCGCATGCGCGAAAACCGCGACGAGCGGTTGATGCGCGGGCACGTGGAACGCATCGGCGGCGAGGCCGTGTACACGTTCATGGTTTCCGGTCGCCCGCCGGTGCGCGGCACGGTCGCGGCCCGCGATCACCGCACGATGCTGGAATTCGCCATCAACTGGATGGCGGGCCCCGATTCCGGCGTCGACATCGACACGTTGGGGTCCATCGAGGCCGTGGGGCACCGGGTGGCCCACGGCGGCGAGCACTTCCGTGACTCCGTCCGCATCGACGACGAAGTGATGCGCGCCATCGAGGACACCATCGACCTCGCGCCCCTGCACAATCCGAACAATCTCAAGGGCATCGTGGGCGCGCGCGCCGTGCTCGGCGTCGGCATTCCGCAGGTGGCCGTGTTCGATACCGCCTTTCACCAGACCCTGCCGGAGCGCGCCCATCTCTACGCCATCCCCTATCAGCTCTACCGGCGGCACCGCGTGCGCCGCTACGGCTTCCACGGGACGTCGTACCGGTACCTGAGCTGGCGCTACCGGAAGCTCACGGACCGGACCCGCGAGCAGACGAAGATCATCGCCTTGCACCTCGGCAACGGCTGCTCGATCTGCGCCATCGACGGGGGCGCCTCGGTGGATACGTCCATGGGATTCACGCCGCTCGAGGGCCTCGTCATGGGCACGCGCTCCGGCGACCTGGATCCGGCGATTCTCGACTACGTGGCGGCAAAGGAGGGGCTGTCGCTGCCCGAGGTGGAGGGGCTGCTGAACAAACAGTCCGGACTGCTCGGCGTCTCGGGGCTCACGAACGACATGCGCGAACTGCTCGCCGAAGCGCGCGAGCACGACGACCGCCGGGCGAAGCTGGCGATCGACCTGTTCTGCTACCGCGCCCGCAAGTACATCGGCGCCTACCTCGCGGCGATGAACGGCGCCGACGCCATCGTGTTCGGGGGCGGCATTGGCGAGCACTCGCCAGAAGTCCGGGCCCGCATCTGCGACGGGCTGAGTTGGCTGGGCGTCACCATCGACCCCGCGGCGAACGCGGGCGCCGTTGGCGGCACCGAGGTGCGCGTGAGCGGGCCGGATTCCCGCGTCGAAGTCTGGGTGATTCCGACCGACGAAGAACTGCTCATCGCGCGCGACACCGTGCGCGTGATTCAGGGATTCGAAACGCGATTCTGAATACCGGCGTCTATGCGAAGGCGTCGCGCGCCGTCTAGCTGGCGGCCTGCTCCGGCACGCCGCCGAACCGACGTTCCCGTCGTTCGAAGTCGGCGAGAATCTCGTCGAATTCCTCGCCGGTGAAGTCGGGCCACATACGGCGGGTGAACGCGAACTCGGCGTAGGCACACTCCCACAGCAGGAAGTCGCTGAGGCGCTGCTCGCCGCCGGTGCGGATGAGCAGGTCCACATCGGGAACCGATGCGGCCGCGTGATCCACGTGCGCCAGGAGATCGGCGAACCGCTCGCGTGTGAGCGTGCCCTCGTCGAGCCCCTCGGCGGCGGCCGCCGCGGCCGCGCGCAGGATCGCGTCGCGCGCCGAGTAGTCCACCGCCACGCGCAACTGCATGTCGCGGCACGACGCCGTCATGGCTTCGGCTTCCTCGATCGTGCGGAGGAGCATTCGCGGTAGCCGGTCGCGGCGCCCAATCACCCGCAGCCCAATCCCATTGTCCCGGCACCGCCGGGATTCGATCAGCAGGGTGCGGCGGAGCAACCGCATCAGCGCCGTCACCTCGCCGTGCGGACGGCCCCAGTTGTCGGCCGAGAAGGCGTACAGGGTGAGCGTCCCCACACCGGCCCGGCGGGCCGTTTCCACGATCGCCCGCGCCGTGCGCACCCCCGCCCGGTGCCCTGCCGTCCGCGGCAGCGTGCGCGTGGTCGCCCATCGCCCGTTGCCGTCCATGATGATGGCCACGTGCAGCGGATCACCGGAACGCCGACCATCCTTCGCCGCCGCCATGCCTCAACCCTCCCGCGTGGCGCGGATCAGCGCCTCCATGTGCGCCAGATAGCGCTCCAGCGCGCGCCGCCCGGACGCCGTGAGCGCGTAGTGCGTCTTCGGCATCCGCCCCTCGAACGTCTTGGTGCACGTCACGTACCCGGCCTCCTCGAGCTTGCGCGCGTGCACGCTCAGGTTCCCGTCGGTGGTCTGCATCAACGCCTTCAGATCGTTGAAGCTCAGACGGTCGTTCACGGCGAGCGCGCTCACGATGCCCAGCCGCATCCGCTCGTGAATCAGACGGTCGAGCTCGAGCGCGCTGCCCGGCTCGTCCGGCGACTTGCCGCGCACCGAAGTCAACCCGTGCGACGGCTTGCGCGCACCGCGACCACGATCGCCCTCATCCTTGGGAACCGCACTCTGCTTACCCACCGTGCCTCCGCGCAATCAGAAACCCGAACATGATGTGCACTCCACCAAAACCGGCCACCAGCAGCAGCGTGTTCCAACTGGCCGGTGTGAACAGCGCCAGCGTGCCCAGCACAATGAACGCCGCCCCCATCACCGGCACGATTCGCACCGAGTACGCGCCGGCCGCGATCACCCCCGCTCCGTACAGCAACATCCACACGGCCGGCAGCATGTCCCGCAGCCCGTGGGCCATCAGGCCCGCGGTGAGCACCGCGCCGACCAGCATCGCCGGCGCGAACGCCAGCACCAGCTTCTGGCCCGGACCCGACAGCAGGGACACGCGCGCCGCCCGCGCCTTGCGCCAGGTGGCCCAGGCAGAGATGCTGCCGGCCACGAGCGCCTCTCCGAGCCACGCCGCCACCCATCGCCCGGCCGTCGGCTGGGCATCCGCCACCAGCGCCGCCGCCACCGCCGTCACGCCGATGATCACTTCCCCCCACCCCGACACCGCCGTGAACGCGCCGGCGCGCTCCATCGTTTCGCGGATGAAGCGCAGATTGTCCATCGCCCGCTCGTGCATCTCCGGCGGACGGGAGGAGCGCTGCTTCGGCGGCGCGGAAGTGGACATGGGCTGAATCTTGCCCCGTCGCGCAATTTTGGCAAGTACTTTGCGACGCAAAGATTTCGCAGGGCGCATCCCCACCGAATGCCCCACAACCGCACCCGCCTCATCCGCCGGCGCCCTTCGCGCGGTATCTTCCCCGGGTGTCCACCATCCCACTCTTCGGCCACGCCGCCGTGCGCCGACGCCTGGAATCCGCGGTCGAACGCGGTACCCTCCCCGCCAGCCTGCTCCTGCACGGCCCGGCGGGAATCGGCAAGCAACGCCTCGCCCTCTGGCTGAGCCAGCGCCTGCTCTGCGACGGGTCGGACCCGCGCCCCTGTGGCGAATGCCAGCAGTGCCGCTACGCCGCCGCCGGCACACACCCTGACCTCCACTGGATCTTCCCCCGACCGAGGCTCAAGGACAGCACTCCGACGCCCGCCGACGTCCTGGCCGACTATGGGGACGCGATCGCCGAGCGTGTCGCCGCGGGCGGACTCTACGCGCCCCCCAGTGGGAATGAAGGCATCTTCATCGCGACGATCCGGGCCATCGTTCACGCCGCCGCCCTCGCCCCCGCCGTCGCCCGCCGCAAGGTGTTCGTCATCGGCGACGCCGAACGCATGGTCTCGCAGGAGGGGGCCGACCAGGCCGCCAACGCCTTCCTCAAGCTGCTCGAGGAACCCCCGGCCAACACCACCATCATCCTCACGTCCAGTGAGCCGGGAGCGCTCATCCCCACCATCCGCTCGCGCGTCATTGCCCTGCGCATGGCTCGGCTCAGCGACGCCGAAGTCGCCGCGTTTCTGGGCGACGAAACCGTCCAGGCGGAGTTGCGGGGGCAGTCGCTGCCTCAGGATCAGGCCGAGCTGCTCCGGATGGCCGGCGGAGCGCCGGGAACCCTGCTCGCGCACTCGGCCCTCGGCGACGCAGTGGCACGGGCCCGCCGGATGCTCGAAGCTGCCACCACCGACCGCGCCACGCGCATGCACACCGCGTTCGTCCAGGGAAGTGCCAAGGCGCGCGGCGGGTTCTCGGACGCCCTCGATGCGCTCACGGTGCTGCTGAGCGAACGGACGCGCGCCGCCGTGGACCGCGCCGACAGCGAGGCGGCCGTGCGGGCGGCCCAGGCCGCCGACGCCGTGGAGCGGGCCAAGGCCCGGGCGGCGGGCAACGCCAACCCCCAACTGGTCACTTTCACCCTGCTCGGAGAACTGGAGGCCGCGCTGCGATGACCGACGATCTCTCTCACGTGGGGCCCGACGGGCACGCGCGGATGGTGAACGTGTCGGCCAAGCCCGTCACCGTCCGAACGGCCAGAGCCGCCGGCACCATCCGCATGGCCCCGGCCACACTGAAGGCCATTCAGGCCAACGCCGTCGCAAAGGGCGACGTGATGGGAGTGGCCCGCATTGCCGGCATCATGGCCGCCAAGCGAACCGCCGGGTTGGTCCCGCTCTGCCACCCGCTCCCGCTCGACGACATCCAGGTCACACTGGCCCCAGACCCTGCCCTCCCCGGCCTCCGCGCCGAGGCGACCACCAGAACCAGCGGCCGCACCGGGGTCGAAATGGAGGCCATCGTGGCGGTGACGATCACCCTCGTCACCGTGTACGACATGGCCAAAGCGATCGACCGCTCCATGACCATTGGCGACGTCCGCCTGATGGAGAAAACAGGTGGACAAACAGGGGACTGGGCAAGAGCTTGAAGGCCGGCCTGCACTCGCTTATTGTGAGATAGGATGGACAGGGGCACAAAGTATCTAACCCATTGTCACTAAATACTTTATGCGCAACCTATCTGGAACGTATGTGCACCGTGGCGACGCCGCGCGGCGACGACGTCGGATGGAACGTTTGCTTGGTATCGTTGGGGCAGGAGCAGCCGCGGCGATGATTCTCCTGCTCTATCCGTCGCCCTCGGCCGAAGTTGCCCAGGCGGCGGTTGTCACACATGAGCGCTCTTCGGCCCCGCTCGGCGAGGCGGCGACCCTGCGCGCCCAGTTGGCCAGCACCCGGAGTCAGATGACCGACCTCCAGGGCCGGCTCGAACGGGCGGAACGCATCATTCACTACTCGGCCAAGTACGGCGTGTCCGCCGGCATGACCGGGAAGGTCTACGACGCGGCCATTGCCGAGAACGTGGACCCCGAGCTGGCCTTCCGGCTGGTCAAGCTGGAGAGCGAGTTCAACCCGCGCGCGGTGAGTTCGGCGGGGGCGCTCGGGCTGACCCAGTTGATGCCGGCCACGGCGCGCTTTTATCAGAAGAACCTGCGCAACGACCAGTTGTTCGAACCGGAACTGAATCTGCACATCGGATTCCGGTATCTGCACTCACTTGTGGAGCAGTATCACGGACAGGTGAGCCTGGCGTTGCTGGTCTATAACCGGGGTGAAGTCGCGGTCCACGCGGCCACTTCGGAGGGTCGGAATCCGACCAACGGATACGATCGGATCCTGATGAAGGGCTACAAGGGGCCTGGCATCATCGATTGATGCACCAGCGCAGGTGGCGCGTGTTGCGTCCGCGCCTACCTGCCGCTGCCCGCCTTTCTCGAGCTCCTGCTGGATGACGCGGATGACGCCCGGGGCGCCGACCCTGTGATGCGCAGCGTCTGTCCGATGAAGATCATGTCGCGCTTGAGGCGGTTGAGCGCCATGAGACGCTTGACCGTGGTGTGGTACTTCACGGCGAGCCCGCTCAGCGTCTCTCCCTTCCGCACGACGTGGCGTCCATTCACCAGCCCGTAGAGTTCAATGGCCGGATTGGGGACCTGCCGGGCCGCCAGGGCCACAGCCCGCGTGGGGACGATCACCTGCTGCCCGGGCACCAGGTGTCCGCTCGTGTACCGCCGCAGCTTGGGGTTGAACTCCTCGAGCTGCCGGTTGGTGAGGTGGTACTTGCGGGCAATCGTCGAGATGTACTGTCCCGAGCGGGAGCGGATCACGCGTGCGCCCACGCGTTCCGACTTGGGGAGCAGGGCGAACGTACTGTCGAAGCGCTCCGCGCGCCCCACCGGAATTCGGACCTGGATGGAATCGTGCGGCGGCGCCATGCCGCGCAGGATCTGGGGGTTGAGGTCTTCCAGCGCGTCCACGGTGGTGCCGGCGGCCGACGCGACGGCAGCCAGCGACGTCATCGGCGCCACCCGGACCGAGTCGTATGCGAACGCCGACTCGGGCTTGATGTCCAACCCGTAGCGTTTGGGCGCCTTGGCCACGAGCGCGGCCGCGATCAGCTGCGGCACGTATTCCCGCGTCTCGGTGCGCAGGTAGTCCTTGTCCGCCAGTTCGAAGAACAGGTCGTCCCCTTCGGTGTCCTGAAGATCGTCCGCGTAGCGCGCGAGGCCGCGGGAGATCCGGCCGGGGCCCCCGTCGTACGCCGCCGCCGCCAGATACAGCGACCCGAACTGGTCGCGCAGCCCCTTGATGAACCGGGCCGCCGCGACCGTCGATTTGACCGGATCGCGGCGTTCGTCGACCCACCAGTCCACGCGCAGCCCCATGCCACGCGCCGTGCCGGTCATGAACTGCCACATCCCGACCGCGGCGGCCTTGGAATAGGCGTTCGGGTTGTAGCCGCTCTCGATGAGCCCCAGGTAGTACATGTCCTCGGGCAGCCCCACGTTGCGGAAGGCGGTGCGGATCATCGGCTCGTACCGCGTACCGCGCTCCAGCCAGTCCACGATGCGATCCTTGGCCGAGCCGGTGAACAGCGACACATAGTGCTGCACGCGGTCGCGCGTCTCGTACGAACGCACGTCGATGTCCCACGTGGGCCCCGCCGAGTCCACGGCAGCCGCCGAGTCGCCGAACATCTTCGACGCGCTCGTGGTCACGTCGCTGTCACTGACCGCAGCCGAATCGCCGGGCATCGCCGCGGTGTCGGCCTGGCGGTTGGCCGAGTCGGCGCGAGCCAGCGCCGAATCGGTCGCGGCGAGGCGGACGGAGTCGGCGACCGCGGCCGAGGGCGCCAACGCGGCGCGCACCGGAGCCGGCGCCAGCGCGGGATGTCGTACGCACGCCGTCAGCGCGCATGCGGCCAGAAGTGCGGTTGCCGTGCGTTTCACCCGTGCACTATAAGGAGCGCGGTTCGAGAGGGCTAGCTCGGGTTTTTTCATCGTCTAGATTTCGAGTTCATGATCGTCGCATTCGGGACCGACCACGGGGGCTTCTCGCTCAAGGAGCGCGTACTTCGCGCGATTGCCGCGAATCGCCACGAGCCGTTCGATTGCGGGGCCATGACGCTCCAAACTGAGGACGACTACCCCGACTATGCGGAACGCGTGGCGCACGCGGTGGCCGACGGCCGGGCGGCGCGGGGGATCCTCATCTGCGGCAGCGGCGTCGGCATTTCCGTGGCCGCGAACAAGTTCCCGGGCGTGCGCGCGGCGATCTGCCATGACACCTATGCGGCACGTCAGGGCGTGGAGGATGACGCCATGAACGTGCTCTGTCTGGGTGGACGAGTGATCGGCGCCGAGTTGGCCGCCGAGCTCGTGGGCGCGTTTCTGGGCGCTGAGTACAAGGCGCTCGCCCGGTACGAGCGTCGCCTGCAGAAAATCCGGCGATTCGAGCAGGGGCCGTCGGCCCCATAGGCCGCGGCGTGGCGGCGATCCGTGCCGCGTTCACCACCACCAGGACCGTGCGATGACAACCGCAGAATTGATTGGAGGGATTCTCGTCCGCGACCTCCACGCCGTGCAGCGCGAACTCGAGGCCTACGATCGCGAAGCGGATATCTGGAAACGTACCGACACCATTCCGAACTCGGCCGGCACGCTCGCCCTGCACCTGGCCGGCAACCTGCGTCACTACATCGGCGCGGTACTTGGGGGCACCGACTACGTGCGCGATCGCGACGCCGAGTTCAGCCGGCGCGACGTCCCCCGAAGCGAGATGCTCCGCGAACTCGACGCCGCGGAGGCCGACGTCGGTTCCGTGTTGTCGCGCCTCACGGCGTCGGAGATGGCCGCCACCTATCCACAGGCGGTTGCCGGGAAGCACTGCGCCACGGAGGACATGCTCATTCACCTCGCCACGCACCTCACGTATCATCTGGGGCAGATTGACTACCACCGCCGGCTCGTCGCCGGCAACGCCGCATCGGTCGGCGCCGTATCTCCGGCAGAACTCCGTTCCGCCACCTCCGCCTCGTAGCTGCTCCCGGAAGGTCGTATGCCGCGTTTCCCGTTGGCGCTCCAGGCCACGCTTGCCTTCACGCTGACCGCTGCCATGTCCGCCCCTGTCGTCGCGCAGAGCACCCCGATCACCATCCGTGCCGACCACGTACTGGACGGGCGCGGCGGGAGTAGCGACGACGCGACGATCACCGTCTTCAACGGGCGCATCGTTCGGGTGGGCAGCATGGGACGCGGCGGCCGGGGGCGACTCGGCCGGGCCGGCGCCGACGCGCCGGTGACGTACGACCTGACCGGCCTCACCATTCTGCCGGGCCTCATCGACTCGCACGCGCACGTGGCCTGGTTCTTCGATCGCGAGGGCCGGCTGCACACCGGACGGGACGGCGAATCGGCCGCCGACGTCACCATGGCGATGCGCGAGAATGCCCTCGCCACCCTGCTTGGCGGCGTGACGACGATCCAGAGCCCGGGGGACCCGCTCGACAGAGCGCTCCGCGATGCAATCGCCCGCGGCGACGTGCCGGGCCCGCGCATCCTCACGTCGCTGATGCCGTTCGCGGACCCCCGCCTGTCACCCGACTCGATGCGCGCCCTCGTGCGCCAGCACAAGGCGGACGACGCCGACTTCATCAAGATCTTCGCGTCGGCCAGCATCCGCGACGGCGGCAAGCAGACGATGAGCGACGCACAGTTGCAGGCGCTGTGCGGCGAGGCGAAGGCGGTCGGCCTCCGGACCCTCGTCCACGCCCACAGCGCGGCGAGCGTCGAAGCCGCCGTCAACGCCGGCTGCACGCAGATCGAGCATGGCCTGTTCGCCACCGATGCCGACCTCAAGCTGATGGCCGACCGGGGCGTCTACTTCGATCCGCAGTGCAGCCTGGTGTTCCGGAACTATCTCCAGAATCGGGCCAAGTATCAGGGCATCGGCAACTACAACGACGAAGGGTTCGCCGCCATGCAGCAGGTGCTGCCGGGCGCGGTGGACCTGATCAGGCGCGCCATCGCCACGCCGGGACTCAAGGTGGTGTTCGGCACCGATGCCGTGGCGGGCTCGGACGGACGAAACGTGGACGACCTCATCTGCCGTGTGCGCCAGGCCGGCGAGGATCCGATGAAGGCCATCGTCTCGGCCACGTCGCTCGCTGCCGAGGCCCTGGGCATGAACGAATCGATCGGGAGCGTCGCACCGGGCTACCAGGCCGACCTGATCGCCACCCGCGGCGATCCGTCGGTGGACATCACGGCCCTCCACCGCGTCGAATTCGTCATGAAGGGGGGCACGGTCTATCGCAACCTCGTGAACGGCACACCCCCCGACTCGCAGGGCGTCGTCGCGCACTGGCTGGGCATGACCGGCCCCGACGTGCCGGTAAGCTATGACTTCGCGCCGGGCGGCACCGTGCACGTGATCGCGCAGCCGGGCCAGCCGCCGGTGGATGCACACTATGCGTTCGCCCCCGGCGGGCGCGTGAGCGTCACCTTCGCCGACGGCACAGCGAAGACATTCCGCTACCTGATCAACGGCCCGCTGCTCACCCTGGATCAGGACAACGGACCGCGGCTGATCTTCCGACGCGCGCCGTGAGTGCGTTCCAACCCCGGGATCCCGACTTCGAGGCCCGGATCCGAGGCAGCTTTGCGCGCCAGGCCTTCATGGCCACGCTCGGCGCCACCCTGGGCTCCGTGCGCCCGGGCGAGGTCGTGATCGCCCTGCCCTTCCGGCAAGCGCTCACGCAGCAGCATGGCTTCCTGCATGCGGGCGTCGTGTCGTCGGTGGTCGACTCGGCATGCGGCTACGCGGCGCTCTCGCTCATGCCGCCCGGGACCGCCGTGCTGAGCATCGAGTTCAAGGTGAACATGCTGGCGCCGGCCGCCGGCCGGCGATTCGAGGCCGTGGGCCGGGTGCGCAAGGCGGGCCGCACGATCACCGTGTGCGAGGGCGAGCTTCGGGCCTTCGCTGCCGAAGACGAGGCCGAGACCGTCGTTGCGCTCATGCAGGGTACGATGATGACCGTCCGCGACCGGCCGGGCCTGACCGACTGACGCGCGACAGCCGCGCGTGGACCGGGTATGTTCCGGGTAGGGCGGCGCGGTACACGCCGTCCGCGGTCGGTACCGACCCCCCAACGCGGAGCGCGCCATGACGACCGGTCAATCCGAAACTCCTGCTTCGGTCCTGTCCATGAACGACGCGATGACGCTGGTCCGCTACTCCGTCGGTCTGGAGAGTGCATCGGCAGAGGAAGCGAAGACACACGAGCACACCGCTGCGATCCGACAACTCGCCCGCCGGATCCAGAACGAAGCCACCACCGGCGCGGCGGGCAGGTATACGGCGGCTGACGTGGCGCTGGTCGAAGCACTCGCGGCGCCACTGGGCGAGGCGGGTGCGCGGATCGCCGCAGCCCTGCGCGCACGCACGGGCTGAGCTTCCCCGGCCGCGTTCCCGAAGTGAGTCTCGCGTCTTAGTTTCACCGGGTGCCCCCCGGCGCGCCCATTTCGTTGCGGCGACTCACCCACATGAATCTGACCGATCCTCTTCGCGAACTGCTCGGCTTTATCGGCTCCTTTCTCTCAATCGGTGTCGTTGGGCTCCGCTACGCCGTCCTCGGCCCCGTACTGCGCCGCGGCACCACCGACGCCGCGCGCGCGCAGCTGTTCGACAAGGCCGGGCGCCGCGCCGCGACCATCGGGCTGGTGGGCATCCTGCTCTCCACCGGACTCCTGCTGGCGGCCGCCGTGCGCGCCGCGACCGCCCGGCACCTTCGCGTCGACGAAGTCCTGGTCGCCGGCAGAGCGCAGCCGGCGGTGGAGATGGTCCTGTTCGCGATCGCCATCGTCGGGTTCGGTCTGGTCGTGGCGCGCATCGGCGGCGGGTGGCCGCTGGCCGCGCTCGGCACCATCGGCGCGGCGCTGAGCAGCCTGATCTCGCTGCGATGGGCAGCGCTGGTAAATCCGGTGCACCTCCTGGCCGGTTCCCTCTGGATCGGGACGCTGTTCGTGCTGATGACGATTGCGCTGCCCACCGTGCTCGCCGGACCGCAGCGCGGCGAGGACAAGGCGCTCACCGTCGCCGATCTGGTGAATGCGTTCTCACCCCTCGCGCTCACCGCAGTCGCGGTCCTGGTCGCGTCGGGCGTCCTGACCGCGGTGCGTCACCTCAAGTACGTAGCGGCCCTCTGGACCACGTCGTACGGTGAGGCGCTGATCGTCAAGTTGTGTGTGGTCGCGGTCGTCCTCGGAATCGGGGCCTGGAACTGGCGCCGCGTTCGGCCCTCGCTCGGCACGCCCTTGGCATCGGAGACCTTCAAGCGGTCGGCGCGCGTCGAGCTGGCATTCGCCGGACTCGTGCTCCTCATCACGTCGGTGCTGGTGAGCCTGCCCTCGCCCCGGCTGCCCAAGTAGCCTGACCCCGCCGTTGGTTCAGTCCGCCGGCGTCAACCGCACCCGCGCGTCGAGCGCCACGGCCCCCTCTTCCAGCGCCATCAGCGGGTTCACGTCGAGCTCGGCGATCTCCGGGTGGTCCTCCGCCAACTGCCCCAGGCGCCGCAGCGCGTCGGCGATGGCGGGGATGTCCGAGTGGGCCGTGCCCCGCGCCCCGGTCAGGATGCCGATGGCCCGAATGGACCTGACCATCTCGTCCGCTGTGCGTTCGTCGAGCGGGGGCATGCGGAACACCACGTCACGCATCACCTCCACGAATACGCCGCCCAACCCGAACATCACCAGCGGCCCGAACACTGGATCGCGCACCACACCGAGGATCGTCTCCCGACCGCCGGTCAGTTGGCGTTGCACGAGCACGCCGTCGATCGTCGCGTCGGGCACGTGCGCGGCGACGTCGTGGAGCATGGCGTCGTACGCCGACCGCACCTCGTCGGGCGAGCGCACGCCGACCCGCACGCCGCCGACATCGCTTTTGTGCACGATGTCGGCTGACACGACCTTCAACACCACCGGGAACCCGATGGCGCGCGCCGCGTCCACCGCCGCCTCCGGACCCGCGGCCACGCGCGCGGCGGCCACCGGCACGCCGTAGGTCGCCAGGAGCTGCAGCGCCTCGAATTCGCTCAGATGCCCGCGATGCTCCGCGACCGCCCGCTTCAGAATCGACGCGGCGGCCTCGCGATCCACATCCAGCCGCGGCGGCACGAGTACCGGCCGGTCCAGCCACTCGCGATAGCGGTTGAGTGCGGCCAGCGCCCGCGCCGCCGATTCGGGAAACACGTAGGCCGGGATACCGGCGGCGTGCAATTCCGCCCGGCCCTCCGGCAGTCCGCGCCGTCCCATCAACACGGGAAGCACGGGCTTGTGGCGGTTGGTGGCGGCCGCCGCGACGATTGCTTCGGCCACCGATTCCTGATCGGTGTTGAGCGGCGGGATAAAGATCGGGACCACGGCGTCGATGCCCGGATCGGCGAGCATGGTCGTGATCGCCAGCCGGTACCCCTCGGGGGTGGCCGAGGCGATCATGTCGAGCGGGTTGTGGATCGACGCCTCGGCCGGGAACATCGGCCGCAACTTTGCCACGGTATCGGCGCTCAATTCCACCACGTCCAGCCCCGACGCGTCCAGGGCGTCGGCGGCAAGGATGCCGGGACCGCCGGCGTTGGTCACGACCGCGGTGCGGCGCGAGGCCGGCAGCGCCGTGACGCCGAGGGCCATCGCCATGTCGAACAACTCTTCCACCGAACCGGCCCGAAGCACGCCGGCCTGGGCCAGCAGGGCGTCGACCGCCAGATCGCTCGCCGCCAGCGCTCCCGTGTGTGACCACGCCGCCCGCGCGCCGGCCCGCGATCGCCCCGACTTGACGACGATGATCGGCTTGTGCCGCGTGATGCGCGACGCGATCTCGAGAAACCGGCGCGGGTTTCCGAAGTTCTCCACGTACATCAGAATCACACGCACGTGGTCGTCGTGCTCCCAATACTCCAGCAGGTCGTTGCCGCTCACATCGGCCTTGTTGCCCACCGAGGCGAACTGGGCGATGCCAATGCCGTATTCGCGTGCGTAGTCCAGCACGCTCACACCCAGGGCGCCGGATTGGGAGACGAACGCGGCATGGCCGGCCGGAGGCATACCGGGCGCGAACGTGGCATTCATCGAGACGTGGGGATGCGTGTTCAACACGCCCATGCAGTTGGGGCCCACCAGCCGCATGCCGTGGCGCCGCGCCTGATGCAGCAGCGCCTTCTCGCGCGGCGCGCCCTCACCGCCCACTTCGCGGAATCCCGCCGAGATCACCACCAGACCGCGGACGCCCATGGCCCCACACTCATCGGCCACATCGACCACCGCTTCCTTGGGCACGCAGATCACGGCCAGATCGGGCGGTTCCGGAATGGCCGACACCGCGGGCACGGCGCGCACCGAGCAGACGGCGCGGGCCCGCGCATTCACCGGATACACCGCCCCGGTGAAGCCTTCGGTAATGAGGTTGCTCAGGATCTGGTGCCCAATCGTACCCGGCGTGCGGGACGCGCCGATGACGGCGATGCTCGTGGGCGCGAGAATGGGGGCCAGGGACGCCGCCGCCGAGGGCGAGGAGTCCGGCCGGCCCGGAAGATTCGACGTCGGGATTTCGGTGGCCGTCACGGGTCCTCCTCGGGGTTGTGGCGCCAGTTTACCGGACGCAATGTGGAGAAGCCCCCCGACGCATGCCGTCGGTGATTCTCCGAACCTGTGTGGGATTTCCGACGACGCCGCGCCGCTCGCGTGCCGCCGTCAGGCGGCTCCCCCGCACGATCGGATCGATCGCCCGACAGACCGGCGCCGCGGGGGCGCACATCTTCACGAATGGCGCGATGCACCGGCGCCCGCCGCGAACCCGGAGAGTCCATGTCGAGGCCCATCGTTCAGTCGCTCGCGATTCTGCTCCTCGCCGCCTGCCACTACCAACCGGTGCCCGTTCCCATGCAGGCAGAGCCGGCGGCCCTCGCAGCGCTGGCCGGCGAATGGCAGGGCACCTACGTGGGCGAACAGACCGGCCGCGCCGGGAACATCACCTTTCGCATCACGGAGCGCGGCGACTCGGCGTTCGGTGACGTGTTGATGGCCCCGGTCAATGGCGTTGCCCCGCACCCCGTGGACTCGCCTGCGGAGCACCTGCGCCATGCCACCTCGACGCAGGTGCTGAGCATCGAGTTCGTCGCCCTCGCCGGTAGCCGCGTCCGCGGCACGTTGGAGCCGTACGTGGCGCCCGACTGCCAGTGCCGCGTGACCACGACGTTCACGGGAACCGTGGCCGGGGACGTGATTTCCGGCACCTTCGTGACGCGCACGGCGGATGGCGTGGAACAAACGGGGCAGTGGCGCGTATCGCGGCAGCATCGGGATTGATGCCGCGCTTTGCGCCCGCGCGGCGTATAATCCGTGGGAGCATCGGCGCCGGCGGCGCCCACGATCCCGGACGGCCGCGCCGAGCACGCGGTCAACCTTGAGGCGTGCCGGATTGTCTCAGGGGTGGTGCGCAGAACGCACGCTCACAGCCATCGGCGTTTCATGAACGAAATTCGCGACGCGCTACAGCAGCAGCTCGGGCCCACCTACACCATTGAGCGCGAGCTCGGTGGCGGGGGCATGTCGCGCGTGTTCGTGGCGTTCGACCGGGCCCTGAGTCGCCGTGTCGCCGTCAAGGTCGTGTCGCCCGAGTTGGCGGCGTCGGTCCACCTCGAACGGTTCATGCGCGAGATCCTGGTGGCGGCCACCCTCCAGAATCCGCACATCGTCGGCGTGCTCACGGCCGGCGAGGTGGACGGGCTCCCGTATTTCACGATGCCGTTCATCGAGGGCGAGTCGCTCCGCGCCCACATGATGACGTCGGGCCCGATGCCGGTGCGCGACGTCGTGACCATTCTCCGCGACGTCGCACGGGCGCTGGCCTACGCCCACGAACGCGGCATCGTGCACCGCGACATCAAGCCCGACAACGTCCTGCTCGCCTCCGGCTCCGCCATGGTCACCGACTTCGGCATCGCCAAGGCCGTGCTGTCGGCGCAGCGTACGCCCAGCGGACCGCGGTCCAGCATGCTCACACAGGTGGGCACCACCGTGGGCACGCCGGCCTACATGGCGCCCGAGCAGATCGCCGCCGACCCCGACGTCGATGCCCGCGCCGACCTCTATTCGTTCGGCGTGATGGCCTACGAGATGCTGACCGGCGGCCCGCCCTTCGCTTCGCTCACCCCGCAGGCGCTGCTGGCGGCCCACATGGCCAAGCCGCCGCGCCCACTCGAAGAGCTGCGCGACGGGCTCCCGCCGCGGCTCACGGCGCTGGTCATGCGCTGTCTGGAGAAGGAGCGCGAAGAGCGGCCGCAATCGGCGCGCGAGATCGTCGACGCGCTCGATGACCCGTCCATCGTCAGCACCGACGCGATCCCCGCCACCGCGCGCGGGCGCACCCGCCGCCGGCTCACCGGCATCGTGGTGGCGTTCGTCCTGCTCGCCGCCGGCGCCACCGCAGCGGTCGTCACGATGCGCGAGCGCGCCGGAGTCTCCGACGCCGCGGCGAGCCCCGATTCGCTCCGGGCGCACTCCGTGCTCGTGATGCCGTTCGTCAATCAGGGCGCCGATTCCAGCGATCAGACCCTGGCCGATGGCATCACCACCGAACTGGTGAACGCGCTCACGCGGATCCCCGGGATCCGGGTGGCCTCGATCCCCCCCGGCGCCGCGAGCAACGCGCCCTATCGCACCCAGCAGGAACTCGGCGCCGCGTACAACGTGGGGTTCGTCCTCGACGGCACGGTGCAGAAACAGGGCGACTCGCTGCGGATCGCAGCCAGCCTGGTCAACACGAACGATGGCTTCATCGCCTGGTCCGACATGTACGATCCCGCCATGAGCAACATGTTCTCGGTGCAGCAGGGCATCGCCATGGCGATCGCGACGGCGCTCGAACCGAAGCTCGCGCCGCGCGCCCAGCTCCTCGCCGATCGCGGCACCAAGGACGATACCGCATACGAGGCCTACACCCGCGCCACCGGATTCATCAGCCGCCCCGGCGCGCGAAGCCTCCGACGGGCCATCGACACCCTCGACTGGGCCGTGCGACGCGACTCGACCTTCGCCAAAGCCTACGCCGCCGCCGCCCACGCCTACGCGCTGCTGCCCACGTACAATTCCACGCCTTCCGATTCGCTCCTGTCGCTCGGCATCGCCGCCGCCACGAAAGCCATCGCCCTCGATAGCACACTCGCCGACGCATACACCGCACGCGGCGCGCTCCTCAAAGCCGAGTTCCGATGGGCCGACGCCGAGCGCGACTTCCGGAGGGCCGTGTCCATCAACCCGCGCGACGCCTCGGCGCGTCAGGGCCTGGGCGAAGCGCTCCTCCTGCAGGGTCAGGTGACCGAAGCGGTGCGTCAGTTGCGCCGGGCGACATCGCTCGACCAGACCTCCGCCACCGGGCTCGCCTCGTTCGCCATGGCCCTGAGCATCGCGGGCGACCAGACGGCCGCCCTGGCCGCCGCCCGCAAAGCGATGGTGCTCGACTCCACCACATACGTCACGCAACTCGCACTCGGCGTCGTTCAGGCCTTCGGCGGCCACGCCGACTCGGCCCTCGCGCCACTGGAGGCCGCGGGCTCCATGGGCACGCGCCGGAATCCCACCTCCAGTGCCGTGAACGCGATGCTGGCCTACGCCTACGCGCGCGTGGGCGATGGTCGGCGCGCGCGGGCCATCGCCCAGGCCGCCGCCGCGGCCAAGAGCCCGGACGCCGCGGTGATCTCGGCGCACGCCATGCTCGGCGCCGGCAACTCGGCCGGCGCCCTCGCCGCGCTGGATACCGCCGCCCGTGCCCACGCGCCGCTCCTGTCTGCGGAATCGCTCGCCGAACCCATCTTCGACCCCATTCGCACCGATCCGAAATTCCTGGGCATCCTCCAGAGCCTGGGGCTCCCCGACACCCTGGCCCACCTCCGGGCGCCGACGTCCTGAAGCAGTTTTTTGCCGGGCGTGCTTGGCGTGGACGCCCGGTGCGGCGAGATTTGGCGCATGAGTGTCCTTACCCTCGCGCTCCTCGTGGCCGCGGGCGCCGTCTGCGCCGGCCTGCTTGGCGCGCTCACCGGTCTTGGCGGCGGCCTCGTCATCGTGCCGATGCTGACGCTGGTCTTCCACGTCGACATTCGCTACGCCATCGGCGCCTCGCTGGTGTCGGTGATCGCCACGTCGTCGGGCGCCGCGGCGGCCTACGTGCGCGAAGGCTTCACCAATGTGCGCATCGGCATCCTGCTCGAAACGGGCACGACCATCGGCGCGCTCGTGGGCGCCTCCATTGCCGGCCTGATCCCCACCGGCGCTCTCGCGATCCTCTTCGGCATCGTCCTGCTCTACTCCGCCTACCAGTCCATGCAGCCGCGCGCCGAGCACGTGCTGGCCGACCACCCCGACAAGTGGGCGCGGCGGTTCCGGCTCGACTCCACCTATCCCACGGCGAACGGGCTCCAGCCCTACTCCGTGCAGGGCGTGCCTGCAGGACTCGGCCTCATGTTCCTGGCCGGCATCCTCTCGGCACTCCTCGGCATCGGATCGGGGATCATCAAGGTGCTGGCCATGGACCACGCGATGAAGCTGCCCTTCAAGGTCTCCACGACCACCAGCAACTTCATGATCGGCGTCACGGCCGCGGCGAGCGCCGGCATCTATCTCCACGAAGGCTACATCGATCCGTCCATCGCCTTCCCCGTGATGCTCGGCGTGCTCGCCGGTGCGCTGCTGGGGGCGCGCCTGCTGACCAGGGCCAACACCGTGCTCCTGCGGCGGTTGTTCACGATCGTGGTCGTCGTCATGGCGGCCGAGATGCTCTACAAGGGCATCACGGGGGCCGTATGACGGCACCGCAGAACGGCGGAGCGCGCCAACCGCGCTGGACCGACCACCAGATCGATCAGGTCATCGGACGGCTGTTGCAGGTCGGCGTGCTGATAGCGGCCGTCGTCACCATCGTCGCCGGCGTGCTGTACCTGCAACAACACGGCGCCGCGACCGCCGACTACCGCACCTTCCGCGGCGTGCCTGCGACCCTGAGCAGCCTCACCGGCATCGTGCATGGCGTACTGGCGGGGCAGCGCGCCGCTATGGTTCAGGCCGGACTCGTCCTGCTCATTCTCACGCCGATGGCGCGCGTGGCGCTGACGCTCGGGGCATTCCTGGTGCAGAAGGACCGGCTCTATGTGCTGCTCACGAGCGTCGTGCTCGCGGTCCTGATGTACGGACTCTTCTGGGCACGCGGGTAGGGCGGCCTCGCTACCACACGGCCAGGTGGCGGCGGACCTCGTCCACCGCCACGGACGCCGCCACCAGAATCAACCGGTCGCCGGTTTCCAGCACGGTCTCGGCCGCTGGAACCACGAACGTCTCGCCGCGTACGATCGCGATCACCGTCGTGTCCGGGGCCTCCAGACGCCGCACGGTGTCGGCCACCGTGCAGCCCACGATCGAGCTGTCGGCGCGCAGGGTCCCGGCCACGAGTCGCCGTCCGCCCGGCAGCTCCACCGGCAGTCCGGACTTGATGAGCGTGAACAGATCCAGCTCGCCGATGTCGGAGAGGTCGGGCAGCCCCTTGTTCCGCAGCACCCGCAGCGCAGCCTGCAACTGCTGGCGCCGGTGTGCCGGCGAATCGGCCCGGTTGGGCACCTGTGCCTCATAGATGCTCCGGTACTTCAGACGCGACGAGAGCCGTGACTGCACCAGGTAGCTCACCATCACCGCAAGCGCCGCCGGCACGAGCAGCGTGTAGCCTCCCGTCATCTCCGAGACCATGATCAGCGTGGCGATGGGCAGATGCGCGGCCCCCGCGAACACCGCCGCCATGCCGACCACCACGAACGGCGCCGCCGGCTGGTGCAATACCGTGGCGAACGCCCCCCCGAGCATCGCACCTACGAACAGACTGGGCGCGAATACCCCACCCGACCCCCCGCTCGCCACCGAGAAGCTCATCGCGAAGATCTTGGCGAACGCCAGCACCACCAGCGTGCTCAGCAGGATTTGGCCGTTGATGGCCTGCTGCATCCACCCGTAACCACCGCCGATCACCTGCGGATAGGCGAGCGCGATGAGTCCCGTGAGCAGTCCGCCCAGCGCCGGGCGCAGGAATGGCCGGATCGGCAGCCCCTTGAACCAGTCGCGCAGCCCGTAGAACACGACCGGCAGCAGGGTGCCCAGCATTCCGGCCGCCACGCCGAGCACCACGTACCACCCGTACGTCAGCGGCGAGTGCAGCCGCGCGATCGGACCGGGCATCTCGAACAGCGGTTGCCAGCCCACGAACATCCCGTTCACCGCATAGGCGACGATCGACCCCAGCATCGTGTACAGCAGGGCGTCGCGCTCGAACTCCATGTCGGAGTACAGCACCTCGACGGCCATGATCGCGGTGCCGATGGGCGAGCGGAAGATCGCCGACAGCCCTGCCGCCATCCCGATGAGCAACAGCAGGCGGCGGTGCTCGGCGTCGCATCCGGTGATCGATCCATACCACGAACCGACGCCGGCGGCGATGAGCGCCACCGGTCCTTCGCGTCCGGCCGCGCCGCCCGACCCGATCGTGATCGCGGAGGCGACCAGCTTTACCGGCGCCACGCGCCCGCGCAGGATGCCATCGTGCTGGTGGAAGGCACGGATCACGGTGTCGGTGCCGTGCCCCTCCGCCTCCGGCGCGAGGTCCTGCACCATGATGCCGACGATCAACCCGCCCAGCGTCGTGGCCACGGGAATGAGCCAGAGGCCGAACCGACCGACGTGCTCGGCGAGCGCGCCATTCTCGGTCGGCAGACCGGGTGGCCGATACCCGGCGAGGTAGTAGAGAAAGAGGTCGTTCGCCCACACGAGCAGATGCATGAACAGCTGCGCCGCCAGCGCCCCGACCACGCCGAGCATGATCGTGTCGACCACCAGCCGGCGCTGGCGCCGCGATTCCTTGTCGAGGCCGGGAACCGGCCCCCCGGCGTCGCTGAACAGCCAATGCGGCGACAGCGCTGAGAACCGCCCGGACCAGTTCATCGACGGGCTCGTGCCGGCGGGTACGCACCGCTGCCGCCCACGGTCAGGGAGCGGTCGGGTGCGCGGAGCTCAGCACGGCAATGACGTCGAGAAATGGCGAACACGTATCGCAGATACCCGGAGCGGAATCCGTGGGTCGATGCTTGTTAACTATACGCACTGTTGAGGCGCGGCAACCTGCGGTGGTCAGGCGCCCCGGCTACGCGACGGGCGCTCCCGGCCCATGGCGACGGCGAGAACCCGCGCCCAGTAGGGCAGCGCCGCCAGCTGCACGAGAATCCTGCGCGAGAGCGAAAGCGGCGGAATGCCGTGCGTGAACTTTCCGAAATCTTCGCGAAACGCCCACGGTCGCGCGCGACCGTGACCGGACGCACCGGGCCGGATGGCGAGGGTCCATACGAAGCGCCAGAGCTGGAGCGACGGGACGAACTCCTGTCGCGGATCCAGCGCCTCCGTGGTCACGATTCGTTCCAACGCGGTACGCAGCCACCGTGGCGAACGCGGGGCCAGCGACGCCACCACGTCGGAGGGAACGGGCACGCCACCGAGCGATGCCGCCAACCGCAGGGTCCAGTAGCAGCACGACTCGGCACGCGCCGCACGCGCCAATCGCACCAGGCGCTCCCAATCGACGGCAGGAACGAGCGCACCCAGGTCACGCACGGTCCGCGCCAACCCGAACCGCATCTCGTGCGACCACGCGAAGTGGAGGCACAGGTGCAGCGCCAGATGCTCGGGTGACGGCACCCAGGCCGTGCGCCCGCCGACCTCGATCGGCGCGGCCGCCGCCCACACGTCGGATTCCGGCAGTGGGAATGGGCCGTGCGGATAGAGCAGACATCGATGGAGTTCCACCACCACATTGGCGCCGCCGGGGGCTATCAACGGACACAGGTGCTGGTGCTCTTCGTAGAACGCGTCCACGCCCTCTCGCTCCGGCGACCAGCCGGCCCCCCGGAGCAACTCCCAGGCGCGTCGAACGTGGCTCTCGCGCACGAGCAGGTCGAGGTCGCCCATCGGCCGTCGGGCAAACGCCCCGTACCGGGTGACGGCCAGCGCCGAGCCCTTCATCAGCATCACCGGGATGTCGTGATCGTCGAGCAGCTGCACCGCGCGACTGAGCCCGGCCTCGAGCGCCGCCATGCGAAACTCGCTGACCAGCGCCTGGCGCCGCATGGCGCCGGCGATCGCGTCGGGAATCGCCTCGTGTTCCGCCGCGAGCGCCGGCCACAACACGCCGAGCAGATTCTCCCGTTCCGCGAGTTCCGCTACCGCCAGCCAGTCGAGATCGGCAGCGCGCGCCCCCGGGGCCGTGCGCACACCGGATGCGCACACCCGATCCAGCAGCAGCTCTGCCTCGGCACTCGGCAACCGGGCCACCATCGTCAGTACTGCGCGAGGGTGCCTTGCGAGCGCGCGTAGCGGAGCGCGGCCGTCAGGGCGACGGCGCCAAGAATTGTGAGGAGCACCCCGAAAGCTGCCAGGATGCCCACGTCAGCGCCAACTGCCGCGAGACTCTGCCCCTGCAGCAGCACCCGCCGCAGCGCGCGCAGGCCGTAGGTCAGGGGCACGAGCGCCGACACCGATTGGAGCCAGGATGGAATCACGTGGGTGGGATAGTAGACCCCGCCGAGGAGTGAGGACGCAAACAGCACGGCCTTGGGGATGGCACCCGTCGTTCGAAAGGCGATCACGAACGCGGCGGCGCACAGTCCGAACGCAAAGTGAACGGCCACGAGCAGCAAGAGGATTGCCGCCGCAGGGACCAGTTGCGCCGCAACGAGTTGCGCCCCGAGCGCCCATCCGGCGCCCACGAAGATCACGGTCCGGATCGCCGCCCACTCCAGGTTGAACGCCACCATTCCGAGAAACAGAGCCGGCAATGGCGTGGGCGTGGCAAGCAACGCTTCGAGCGTCCCCGTGCCGATTCCCCCCCCACCTGCGTTGGGAGCGCATTGACAGCCGTCGACACCAGCGAGATCGCGGCGAGCCCCAACAGCAGAAAGCCGAAGGCGTTGTGCGCTTCATCGCGAATCACCGGTCCCATCACTGGCTGGAGCGCGCCGGACACGAAGTAGAGCGGTACGACGGTGGCCAGCAGGGCGAAAACCGACATCACGAGTTCAATGCGATAGCTGGCGAACACGATCCAATTCGCCCGGGCCAGCGCCGACACCCTCCTCACGGTGCGATCTCCGGCGACGTCGGCGCCCGCGCCACCAAGCCCTCGATGAGGTCCGCGAGCGCCAACCGCACCGGCTCGATGCCGGCCACGGAAATCCCGGCGCGCACCAGCAGGGCGTTCAGCTCCGCGGTCCGCTCCGCGCCCCCGGCGGCGGGACCCTCGAGCGCCACCCAACCATCGTCCTGCAGCGCCCCGGCCTCGAAGCGGCCGAATCCCGCTTGATTCACCACAGCGATTGCCCGCACCGCATCGGGCGCCGCCAGGATGATTCGGCAGCGTTCGTTCGCTGCCGCGCGCGCCAATGCATCGGCGGTTCCGGTGGCCACGAGGGCCCCCCGGTTCAGAACCGCCAACCGGTTGCATAGATCGAAGGCTTCGTCCGCGTTGTGGGTGGCCAGCACCACGGTACAGCCCTGACGGCCGGCCACCTCTTGGCGCAGAAACTGGCGGAAGTCGCGCGCACTCACCGGGTCGAGGCTGCGCGTCGGCTCGTCGAGCAGCAGCACCGACGGCCGCGAGAGAAGCGCGCGCGCGATCAGCAGCCGCTGCTTCATCCCCGAGGAGTAGGTGCCCACCATGCGGTCCGCGGCATCGGCAAGGCCCACCGTCTCGAGGAGTCCGCGGATTCGCGAGTCGCGCTGCGACGCGGGCACGCCGTACAGGGCAGCGTAAAGGCGCAGGTTCTCGGGGCCCGACAACCGCCAGTACAGGCTGCGTTCGTCGGCGATCACCGGAGTCAGCACCGCACGCACCGCGGTCGGGTCGCGCTGCACGTCGATGCCGTCCACCTCAACCCCTCCCGCGTCCGGTCGGACGAGCGTCGCCAGGATCTTGAAGAGCGTGGTCTTCCCGGCGCCGTTTGGGCCGAGGAGTCCGAAAAACCCGCCGCGCGGGATGTCGAGTGAGACCCCCGCCAGCGCCGTGACCTGCGCCCGCTGCCGGGGACGCCGCACCCAATCCCCCAGGGAACGGCGGGTAGAGAAGCGTTTCTCCAGCCCGCGGATCCGGATGATAGGTCGCACGTCGCCTGCATCCGAGAAGATCGTCGCGGGTGCGCCCCGCCGAGCGTTGGCGGTGATGCCCATGGCACTCACCACACCGGTGCTCCGCCCCCCGTTCGCAGCGGCGTTCCGTGCCATTCGCCGACGCAACGCACCAGGTCATCAAGACGCCCGAGTTCACGTGGAACCGTGAGCCGGTACACGGGCACGGCGGCCGACAACGTCGCGCACTGCGCCAACAGCCGTGAGGCATTTCCTGGCCCCAGCAACGCGCCGATCTTGGCCTGCCCAACGAGGGCCAGCGCGGCCTCCACGGCGGGCAGTTGTTCCCGCCGTACCCGCACTCCGTCTTCGGCTCCGGTGGGGGCCAGGAGATACACTGCGCCCAGCGGAACGGGCTGGTCAGCGCAGGAGCCCAGGCTTTGCCCGTCGACGCGCTGTTTGCCGGTGGTTTCACCCGGGACCGCGGCTGGTCGGAGCCAGCTCGCCGCATCGCGCCAGAGGTTCACCGCGGGGACTCCCGGCAGCACCATGGGCTGGTCCCCGAGCACCACGGCGAGCATGTCGTCCCCGAGCAGCTGCCCACCGGCCTGGACCAGCGCGGCCGCCGTCGTTGATTTGCCATGGCGCTTGGGAGCCAGAAACAGCACCCCCGCGCCTCGGAGCGCCACGCCGCTCCCGTGCAGGGTCGGAATCCCGGCGGCGTCGAGCGCCACGGCCATCACCCGCCCAAGCATATCGGTGCGGACGTTGCGAAGGTCGGCCGGGGCATCGGTCGGGCGATGCCAGACGATCGTCCGGCCGCTTTCAGATATCTCAAAACTTCCGGTGTCGTCGTACGTCAGCCGGAACCGCGTGGACGTACCGCGAAGCGCGACCGTAACACCGTCGCTCACCTCCTCGGCGCCCATGAGCGGTAGCGGGTCGGAAGATGGCGGTATCGCCGTTTCCCGCAGCGTCCAGTGGATCTCATTCGCCGGCGCGCCCGTCAGTTCCGGAAATTCGATCTCGGAAGCGAACGTCCGCCCGAAGAGATGGTAGTAGTACATGCGTACGAGAGTCGGACGGCGCCGTCAGACCGACCGGCGCCGCCCGTTCTCACGCTCGTCAGGAACGATCACTCGTCTCATCGGTCCACAATCCGCCGAAGAAGTGATGGCCGAAATGGCCATGCTCCGAGTGATGTCCGAATCCACGAAGTGTCAGTTCGCGAAGCGTGCCGTACCGTTCCAGCGTTGGCTTCTCGTACATAGTCCCCCAAAGTTATGCAGTACATGCGAGCCGCAGGCTCGCGCTGGATGCGGGCCCGTCCCGCAACGGATAAAAATGGTTTCGGCTCATCCGCCATCCGCCGCGCACGACAAAGCGGACATCGCCCGCCGCGTCGCCGACCGGCGTCGCCGCCCCGAACCTGAATTCGCCGCTCATGCGCGCCGTGTCGCCGTAAAATCGTGAAGCGGCGTGAACGTGCCAGCGACCTCAGGCCGCTCGCCGATCACAACGCCGCCGATCTCGATCCAGGCGTGCATCTGCGGACGTCCACCGCGTTGCCGCGCGCCGATGCGCACCACGGCCCCGGCGACCCCTTCGCGTATCAACAGCCGCTCGAGCGCGATCGCCCGCACCAGACACGTCGGCGTGAACAGCCCGTACTCCGCCGCCCGATCCACGCCCAGGGCCACACGTCTTGCCCGCGCAATCGCATCTCCGCTCGGCCCCGGCGCGGCGCCCGCAGCGGTCACGGTCGCCAGCAGGCGGCCCCGCGGGGTCAGCACGAGAGAGAGGCGAGCACGCACTAGACTCCACTGGGCCCGCCCCACGCCGGCAAGGTCTTGCGCCGAGAGTAACGGGAGCCCGCCCAACGCCACCGCGCGACGCCGCACGCCCGCGATCATGATCGGGGCACCACCAGTCCGGCCCGCTGAAGCGCATCCAGCAATTCCATCACGTCATTTCGCAGCTGGTCGAGGGCAACGTCGGGGTAATGCATGCTCAGGTGAGCACAGAGCTCGTCGAGATCCTGATGGTCCGGCAGCAGTTCCCAGACACGCACCGCCACCGCGTTGAGGCCGTAGTAGACCTCCTCCTCGGTGTGCAGGAGGATGGCACCCTCGGACACCGTCTGGAACACGACGGCTCCATGCGGGCCGGGAAGGACTCCTTCGGTCAAAGCTGACTCCATCTGGATCGCTCGGGCTTCTGGGGATAGCCGATTGACGTAATCACCATATCTGGAAGCAATTTGCGTGCCGCCCACCCCACTTCGGGATCCCGCCGGACGCGCTGGTGCGTCAAAGGTGCCACATGATTTTGCCTCGTCGAGGGCCGACCCAGCCGGAAGCGATCGGGTTCCCAACTCCCATCCGAACGCCACAAGATCCGCGTTCGAACTATACCACGCGGCACCCTCCGAAGCGCCGCCCTGCCCCACCTTGGTGCACCACGCGCCACCGGGCCACGCCGGGTATCAGTGGAGGGCGGCACCGCACCGGCCGAATATTGATTGTCGCATCAACTACATTGGCGCGGTAGCGTTCGACCGATGTCCATGTCGGGTCCGCGGGCCACACAGGCCCTGGCCCTCCAGCGGTGCAGGACGTAGTGTGCCGGCAACCGGCACCCGATTGGTCAATCTCGCGCCTCCACCTGAACGCCCCCTGCATGAGCGGAGTGCAAGCGGTCTCACCACGCTACGACTTCATCATTGCCGGCGGCGGCATCGTCGGCCTTGCCACCGCATGGCGCCTCACCCAACAGGCGCCCGGCGCCCGCGTGCTCGTGCTCGAGAAGGAACCCGGCGTGGCGCGTCACCAGACGGGCCGCAACAGCGGCGTCGTCCACTCCGGCATCTACTACCGGCCGGGCACCGCCAAGGCCCGCCTCTGCCGAACGGGATACCACGAGCTGCTGGATTTTGCGAACACGTATGGCATCGCGCACGATGTCTGCGGCAAGGTCATCGTCGCGACCTCGGACGCCGAGATCCCACGCCTGGATGAACTCGAAGCCCGGGCGAGCGCCAATGGACTGAACGGGGTCACGCGCCTCGATCGCGACCGCCTGCACGACGTGGAGCCCGAAGCCGCCGGTGTGGCCGCCCTGCACGTGCCCGAGACCGGGATCATCGACTACGTCGCCGTCTCGCGGCAGCTCGTCGCGCTCATCGAGTCGGCGGGCGGCCGGCTGGCCACCGGACAGCGCGTCACCCACCTGCAGCGCGGCGATGGCGCTCGCATCGTGGTGGCCGGCCAGGACCGATACGCCACTCGCTACTTCATCAACTGCGCGGGACAGTACAGCGATCGCGTGGCACGACTGGACCACCTGGCACCCGCGCTCCGCATCACGCCCTTCCGCGGCGAGTACTACGCATTCAAGCCGGGGGCCCCGACCCTCGTTCGGAACCTCATCTACCCCGTGCCCGACCCAGCCTTCCCGTTCCTGGGCGTTCACTTCACGCGCATGGTCCACGGCGGCACCGAGTGCGGTCCAAACGCCGTGCTCGCCCTCGGCCGCGAAGCCTACGGCCGCCTCTCCCTCAATATCGGCGACGCCCTGGGAACGCTGAGATATTCCGGATTCCGACGGCTGGCCGCGGCCCATTGGCGGATGGGACTCGGCGAACTGCACCGGTCATTCTCCAAGGGCGCGTTCGTCAAGGCCCTGCAGAAGCTCGTGCCCAGCATCCGGGCCGAGATGCTCGAACCGCGGCCGGCGGGCATTCGCGCGCAGGCGCTGCGACCCGACGGCACGCTCGTCGACGACTTCGCGTTCGCCGAGGGAGAGCGATCCCTTCACGTACTCAACGCGCCGAGCCCCGCGGCGACAGCGGCGCTCGCCATCGGCCGCGAAATCGCCGAACGCGCCATCGCCCGTGTGAGCTGAATCACCAGACGCCCCCGCGCGCGAGGCGCACAAGAAGAAATTTCGTCGAATTGTGGGCTGGATCACTAAACGCTTCGCCGGCCTCCGCGTCTATCAGGTGCACACGACACGGGGGGCCGACGCCGCGGGCACGACGCTCGCGCCGGCGCGCCGACCCACGAGCCGAGGAACACGAGAATGCATCGCTACCGTCTCATCGCCGCCGGATGCGTCCTGGCCGCGGGCCTCACCGCCTGCAGTGCGGGCACCGATCTGCTCACGAACTCACTCTCGTTGCAGCTCACGCCGGCTGACAGCGCGCAGGCTGCCGCGGTTCCCGCCGGTCAGTCCACCGCCGCCGATCTCGACCTCCTGAATTTGACGGGGACGATGCTCGGCTTCGACGTGGCACCCGGCTCTACAGCTCCCGCCGCCAACCGCGCCGCCCTGGCCGCCACGTTCGGCGCCGCGAGCGGTTGCACCCTGGATTCGGCTACGTACATCTACTCGTGTCCGTCCGTCACGCTCCACGGCCTGTCCCGGGTGTGGACCGTGGAGTTCTTCGATTCCACCGGCGCGCCGATGCTCGCATTCAACGACACGACGACCGCATCGGTGCACATCACCGCTACGGCGTCAGGCGTGCTGACCACCGCGCATGGCGCGGACACCGTGTCGCGGACGCGGGACCTCACCGTCTCCGGCCTGCTGGGCCGCAATACGACGAGGACGTGGAACGGGACCGGCTCGGATACCAGTAGCGCCTACTGGGCCGACAGCGTGGCCACCCGGACCGCGAACGTCTCGGCGGCGTCGAGTCTCACCGACCTCGTGGTGACCCTGCCCCGATCGACCAACCCATATCCGACCGCCGGGACGATCACCCGCGATGTCACGGGCACGGCCACGATCTCAAGGGACGGCATCACCAAGTCGTTGACCGTCACCCGGACCGTAACGATCACGTTCAACGGCACGGAATTCGTGCCGCTGATGGTCGGGACCCAGTCGTTCACGCTCGACCTGGCCACCGGCGAGGTCACGAAGCACTAGTGCGGAAGCCTGTGATCGACGGCCGGGCCCGTGCATTGCGGGCCCGGCCGTTGCCGCGTGCATCATCCCGGTCGAGCGCCGGGTCCGACGCCGTTGACGCGGCACAGTCGTCGTCTTGTCGCACTCGCATCCGGGACTAGATTCGCCGCATGAACCACCGCCACGCCGATGCGGTTCGACATCGTCGCTTGCGTGCGCCACGTACGTGAGCCCGACCCGTGAGTAGCCGCGGGTGGCGGCCGTACGTGCCCGCCGCACTCATGGGCGCGGCGGCGATCGCCCTCGACCCGATCCTCACGCGCGGGTGGCTCGACCTCAGATCGGCGCTCCTCCTTTCGATCCTGTTGTTCGCGCTCCAGCTGCTCCGGACCGTGACGGCGCTGGATCGCCGGGAGCTGGGGCGTCTCGTCGCCTTCGCCGCTGGATCCGTCGCGCTGGTCGCGGCGTTCGTGGCGGTCGGCGAGCACCTATCGATCTACGCGATCGCCGGACCCGTCGCGCGACTCATGCTGGCCTGGGCGTTCGTCCTGACACTGGTGCCGCTCCCGCACGAAGGTCGGAGCACCCGACGCCGGACTTCGATGAACATCGGCATGATCGCTGCCGCCGCGGCGGTGTTCTGGCTGGTGTGCGCACGCGCCACCGGCGGCATTCGACCGTACATCGTTGACGAGGTCCTCTATCTGCTTCAGGCGGCGCACGCGTGGCATCCGCCGTTCATGCAGCCCCTCGACCCGCACCTCGCACGATTCTTCGCGATCCAGCAAGCCTACGTCCACGGCGGCTTCTTCAATGGCCAATACCCGCCGGGCTGGCCGTTGGTCCTCGCCCTGTTCCCGGGGCCGGTCGCCCACTGGCTGTTGCTGATCGGCATTCAACTGGCCCTGATCGTGGCCACCTATGCGTTCGGGCGGACGGTGGCCTCGCGAGGCACCGGTTTGCTCGCGGCGGCGCTCGTCTCGCTCAACGGCATGGCGCTCTACTATTCGATGAGCTTCTTCAGCGAGGTGTTCAGCGCAACACTGCTGATGACGGCGGGAGCGCTGCTCATCGCCGGCTTCCGAATGGCACACCCGCGAACGCAACTCGGCCTCTGGGTTGCGGCTGGGTTGCTGGCCGGTTGGGCAGGCGCCACGCGGCCACTCACCGGCGTGGCCCTCTGGGGCGCGATGGTCCTGTTCGCCGTGCTCCTCGAGCGCCCGTCGACGCAGCGGCTCGTGCTGGCGGGAATCGCGATGCTCGCCGGCGCGGCCCTCCCGATGGCGCACCTGCTCTGGTACAACCTGATGACGACGGGCAGTCCCTTCCGCTTTGGATACACGCTGGCCGAACACGGCTTTCAGGCCCTCGGGTTCGGCACGCGCGGCTTCGTGAGATACGGAGCGAACGGGCTCCCGTGGATGGACGTCTCCGGGTTCGGCGTGCACCAGGCCGTGGTGCACTCCGCACGCGGGTTCCGGCAGATGCTCGCCGTCTTCTGGCCGGCCTCGCTCGTGCTGCCGCTCGTGTTTCTGGTGCGACACGTGGGCGTGCGGATTCGATGGCGCCTGGTGGCGCCATTCGCCCTCCTACCCGGCGCCTATTTCTTCTACTTCTACGCGGGCGTTCGATTCCTGTTCGAGTTGCTTCCCATTGCGATGGTTGGCACCGCATGGCTTCTGGTCCGAATCGCGGATCGGAGGCCGGGAGCTGCAGTAGCCGCGGCCGCGCTCATGCTGGTGACCAGCGTCGCGGCCATCGAGCCATGGCTGGCCCCGCGAGCCAACCTGGCGCATACGTACGGTCCAGCCTTCCAAGCGATCGACCGCGTGCGTAGGCAGCACACCAACGTGCTCGTGTTCGTGCGGGAGCTCTCTCCAGATCCGACCAAGCCGTTCTTCACGGCGATGTACGCCCACAACCTCCAGGGCGCCTTCCATGGACCCGTCGTGGTGGCGCGAGATCTGGGCGCGGCGGACACCACGCTGATCGCGCATTACCCGGGCTACGCGCCCTTCCTGCTCACCAACGGGACCCGGGAGGCCGCGGATACCGAGGACGCGGCACCTCGAGCGTATGAACTCGTGCCGCTCCAGGATTCCGTGGCGCAGGGCGACCGGACACTGTTAGGTTATTCTTGCTGCACCAATCCGACCCGGTAGCTCAGCTGGTAGAGCAACGGACTTTTAATCCGTAGGTCGCGGGTTCGAGACCCGCCCGGGTCATCCCGACATCCCACAGCGGCCCGCATCATAATTGTGATGCGGGCCGCTCCCGTTCCCGCCGTTGTTCGCCTCCAGTACCGCGCGTTCGCACTAAACGTCCCGGAAAGAGCGCTTGACAGTCCGTGTACTGCATACAATTGTATCGACAGCACGACGCCGCCCCAATCCCCTGAACTCCGTGCCACGCCAGCCATGCCCTACTCCCACCGTGCGCTGCCCCCGACGCCACGACTCGCCGCCCTCCTGGCGGTAGCCGCCGGGATGGCCCTCGCGCCCCATACGGCGCGCGCCCAGCGCAACACCACGGCGCAAACCGCCGCCACCGACACCATCGCCCAGCAGGTCCGCATCCGCATCCTGGGCGTCTTCGACGACGAAACCGGTGAACCGATCGAAGGCGCCGACGTCTCCGACCTCGTCTCCGGCCTCACCGTGCGCACCACCAAGACGGGCACCGTTCCGCTCTACCTTACCGACACCAGCACCACCCTCATCCGCATCAAGAAACTCGGATACCAGCAGTCGCTGTTCACGCTTTCCACCTCCCGGGCGGATACGGATCCCGTTACCACGACGCTCCTCCGTATGGGGCACATGCTCTCGCCTGTCATCGTGACCGCAACCGGCGCGATGAAACTCCCCAAAGCCGACACCATCCCGGAGTTGATCCGGAACGGGTTCTACGTGCGCGAGGAGACGAGCGCCGCCCCACGCTCCGCGTTCGTCACCGGCAACCAGATCCAGGGCACGCTCCTCGTCTCGGACGCCCGCTACTTCGGTCGGGGCATCTGCGAGAGCAACGTGTACGTGGACGGCGTGCCGTTCCCCGTACCCCAGCGCACCGGCCGATTCCTCAAGGAAGGCATCGACCAACTCATCAGCCCCTACGACATCGCCGGCATCGAGACGTACGCATTCGGCGAATCCCCGACCAGCGCCGCACACACGATCGCGGGCACCGCCACGATGAATCCCGGCAACGGCGATATGACCATGGCCGCCGGCAACGGGACGCTCAACGCCGCCGGCACGCTCGCCGGCAACGGTTGCGTCACCCTCATCTGGCTCCGGCACTGAGGCGGTCGCGACCACCGGGCGCATTCCCCGCCCGGTCGCCTGACCGCGGATGCGTAGCGCGAGGTCGGTGATGACCATCTCTCACGCAATAAAGCACGCGGGGGGCGACTCTCGTCGCCCCCCGCGCTCACTGCGTTCCAGCCTGCCACCGACGCGCCGTGGCCTGTCCCGAGGGCTCAGGCGTTGGTGTCGATGCAGCCGTGGAAGTTCGGGTTGGTCTTCTCGTAATCCGGCACCGGGAACGCCACCTGCGAGCCGTAGCTACCGGCCGGCCCGCCCAGCGACGTGAAGTTGCCCGACGGGAACACGTTGTTCTGCGCGCGGCCGTACTGCCGCACCAACCGCCGCAGGTCGTCCATGCGATAGCCCCGCTGGAACTGCCAGAGCGCCTTCTCGCGGAAGAACAAGTCGATGGCCGGCGTCACCCGCGGCCGGCGTCGGCAGCGCCGCCATCGCCGGCACATTCATCACGCCGAGCACTTGAGGATTCGTACGAAAGTTGTTCAGGATCGTCATCATCCCCGGAATATCGTTGGCCTGCAGCTTCGCCTCGGCTTCGATCAGCCGCGCATCGATACCGGAAAGCGCCGGCACCGGATCGTCCCGACCCCAGTTCTGCACGTCCACGAAGTCGGAGGTGTTGTCCTCCGCCTTCGTGTGTGTATCGACGGCCAATACACGCGGATCGGCCAGACGCGCGAAGGGAATCGCGTTTACGATCTGGCCCGCGACGTCCGTGCTATCCCCGGCCGAGTACCGCTTCACACTCGTCCCCAGAATCCACCATTCGTTGTCCACGGTGGTCTGCGAGTACGTGAAGTTGTACTGGAAGCCGGTCGGGATCCCGGCCACGGTGGTGGCGGCCCCGGCGAAGTCGCCGAGATCCACCTGCGCCCGCGCCTTGGTCACCAGCGCCGCCCACTTGATGTTCAGCGACCCCGAATCGGTGCCCGTCAGGAAGGTGAGCGCCGTGTCGATCCGTGAAATGGCGAGCGTGAACCCCTGCGCGTTGGTGAGCGGCTGGGTGTACTCCGGCACGCCGTCCACCGTCTCGCCAAAGGGGATGCCGTTGCAGAACGCCTGCGACATCTCCATCTCGATGTAGCCCATCGCCAGGTACATCTCGCCCACGTGCTGCTGGCCGGCGGCCGACTGATCGTAGGCCTCCAGCGCGATGATCGCGTCCCGCGCCCGGCCACGCGCCTGCTGGGCGGTGTTGTAGATGGGCGTCAGCACACCGTCATTGCTCTGCAGGTTCCGCTGGTCGGCGTCCTGCCGCTGGGTGAAGGTGTCAGTCGACCGCATTTCGTCGGTGAACAGCCCCTCCCAATTCCACAGGGATTCCCGGTTACTCGTGCCGCTGCCATTCATGGCCGCCTTCCATTGCCCGAGCGCGCCGGTCCAGAGCGCGTCGGCGGCCGTGGCCGTGACCACCGCTTCAGGGCTGATCACGCCCGGCTGCTGCGGTTGCAGCAGTTCCTGGTTCACGTTACAGGCGCCGAGGAAGAGGCTGCCGCAAACGACTGCGATCGCCGCCCGTCCTCCTCGATGCCAGAAGCTGAATTTCGTCATCGTAGATGATCCTCGACGGGGCTAGTAGTGGAGATTCAAGCGGAGAATGAAGTACGTCGGCGGCGCCAGCGTGGAGAACGTGTTCTGGACGTCGCCCGTGGAGTAGTTCGCTTCCGGATCAAACCCGGTGTACGAAGTCCACGTGTGGAGGTTCCGCGCCGAGAACACCAACTGGGCATCGCGTGCCCGCAGCCTCGCCGCCACCACGTTCGGCATCGTCCAGGCGGCCGACACCTCGCGCAGCTTCCAGTACTGCCCGCTCTCCTGGAAGCCCCAATCGGAATTCGGGTTCTTGGCGCCCGAATACGCGACCGAGCGCGCCTGGTCCCACAGCGGCGTCGTCGGCACGTTGCTCGCGTACCACGTCGAGCCCCGGGAATAGAAGCTGTACGAACTGTTGCTGAGGATGTTGCCGCCCTTGTAGTCGGTCAACACCGTGATGCGGAGCTTCCGGTTGAACAGATCGAACCCGTTCGTGACCGAGAAGATGTCGCGCGGCGCCGAATAACCCTTGTACTGGTAATTCGGATCGACCGTCACTTCGTTGGGCGTGATGATGCCGTCCCCATTCGCGTCGCTGTAGGTGTACGGCCGTGAGAACACGGCGTTCACCGGCAGGCCGACCGAGTCCCGCGAGCTGCCGGTCCCGATGGTCGGGTTGGGCTGGCCGCTGGGATCGGTGCCCAGCGACAGCACCTTGTTGCTGTTGTGCGAGGCCGCGATCGTCACGTCCCAGCCCAGCAGGCGCCGATCGATGAGCTGGCCGTTGACCTCGAGTTCGAGCCCCGAGTTCGCCACCGAGCCCAGGTTCTTCAACACGCTCAGGGCCGAGGCGCCCGACGACGACGCGATCTGCTGGCTGATCAGCGCGTCGTGCGTCTTCTTGCTGTAGTAGGTGAAGCTCACGTGGGCCCGGCTGTCAATGACATCCGCTTCGAACCCGGCCTCCAACTCCGCCGAGCGTTCCGGCTTGAGGTTGGGGTTGCCCAGTGCATTCGCGAGCAGCCCCGGGGTGTCGGTGCCCCCAGCCTGTCCCGATACACTGGCAATGTTGGCCGTCGACGCGCTGTAGGTCCGCAATGCGACCGTCCCGCCGGGCGAGACGCCCGACGCGCCGTACGCGCTGCGCAGCCGGAACTGGTTGAGCCAATTGAACTTCGGGAAGAAGCTCTCGTCCGAGATGATCCACGACACGCTCGCCTTCGGGTACACGATCCGCGAGAAGTTCGTCCCGAACGCGCTGTTCTGGTCGGTGCGGGCCGCCACGGTCACGAACAACCGGTCGCGGAACGCCGCCTGCTCCTGGATATAGAGGCCGAGCGTCTTGTCCACCGTCTGCAGCGTGTTGCCGGCTGATTGCACCGCCGCCTGCCCCACCGTCTGGGCGCCCGGGGGCAGGTTGGTGCCGCCGGCCGACACGCCGTCATGTTCCAGGTTGGTGTAGTCGGCGCCGACCGTCGTGGTGACGATCAGGTTCGACCGCGCCTGCCAGGTGGAGTTGCTCACCAGCTTCGCCGAGAAGTTGCGATAGTTGTCCTGGGTGTTGAAGACGCTGCCCAGGCGCCGCGTGCCCGAGTTGGCGCCTTCGCCGAAGCGGTTGATCCTGAGCTGGTTCAGGTTCGCCAGGTCCAGGCCCGCCGTCCCCGTATTGGTCATCCACGAGAAGGGCCGCCACGTCGCATTGGACGAGCCGATGAACCGCTGCGTCCCCGCTTCGTTTACCATCTGGAAGATCTGCGCCGGGCTGTAGACCCCGTAGCCGTTCTTGTACTCGCCCAGCGTGCCGATCTCGCTGTAGCCCAACCCATTGTGGTTGAAGCCTGGGTTGTTGAGCGCGCTGTAGATGAAGCTGTAGATGTTGTTGTCCACCTCCGGCAACCGCTGATTGGTGTTCGAGTACCCCGCGTTCATCGTCAGGTCGAACTTCGGGCTGAGCGTCGCGCTCAGATTCGTCCGGAAGTTGTACGACTGGAACGCTTCGGGGTGCAGCCACTCATCCCGCATCGGCGTCCCCATCGAGTCGACCAGCGTCGCCTGCGCGAACGCCGGCATCTTGACGGGGCCGATCTCGTTCTGGATGTCGCCGCTGACGAAGAAGCGCACCGCGTCCGAGCCGCCGCTCGCCTGCATCCCATAGTCACTGCGATTGCCCATATGGATCACGGTACTCGAAGGATCCTGCAACACGTTGAACGAGGTCAGACTGTCCACCGTGCAGTTGTTGAGGCCCTGGTTCACCAGCGAACAGCGGCTGTTGGTGGCGCCACTGTGGCTCCACGACGCGTAGGACGTGGGATACGTGTTCCGGTCGTCGACATTCCCCAGCTCGCCAAACCAGGTCCAGCGCGTGTTGCCGGCGCGACCCTTCTTGGTCGTGATCACGATCACGCCGTTGGCCGCGTCGGTACCATACAGCGTCGCCGCCGACGGCCCCTTCACGATCTCGACGTCCTCGATCTCGTTGGGATCCAGATCGTTGAGCATGCTGCCCTGCGTGCCGGTGAAGCCGAACCCGTAGGTCTGGGTGTTCATGCGCACGCCATCGATGATGTAGATCGGGTTGTTGTTGATGCCGCTGCCGCTCGTGGCCAGCGACCCGATGCCGCGGATGCGCACCACCGGGGCGGCCCCCGTCATGGCGCCCGGCAACACCACCACGCCCGGCGCCTTCGCGACCATCAGGTCCGAAAGGTTGTTCACCGGCGTCGTCTCGACCTTCTGGCTCACATTGCCCAGGGTCGAGACCGCATTGCCGAGTTCGACCCGGCGCTGCTGCCCGGTGGCCGTGGTCACGATCTCGGAAAGCTGGACGACCGCCTGAGTCATCGAGAAGTCGAGCGTCGCGGTCTCGCCGGAGGTCACGGTTACCGGCTTCTTCAACTCCTGATAGCCGACCCGGATGACCCGCACCTGCTGCGCGCCCGTGGGCACGTTCCGCAGCGTGTACTGGCCATCGGCCGTGGTCACCGTCACGAGGCTCGTGCCGACGAGCATCACGCGGCTGCCACTCAGCGGCTCGTTGGTGACCGACGCCATGACGTGTCCGGTCACGGTCCCCTGGGCCTGAACGGTCGACGCGGCGCCCATCAGGCACAGCATCGCGGCCGCTCCGGCGGCAAAGAGCTTCCAGCGTTCCAATCGCATGTCTTCCTCCAAAGGATCGCCGCGTCACCGCGGCGGGTGCACTGCTCCGGCCCCGAGGGAAGTCGCGGGCCGACGACGAATGCCGCAGCGCCAGCGTGTTCCACGCCGGCCCTGCAAGCGCACTCAACGGACATCTTGATCGTTCGGGTTCGCCTTGCTGTCCCGGTCACCGGGGACCCACCGTTCAGCCGATGCATGGGGAGCCACGGAAACCGCAACCTTTCCGTGCAGGCGGTGAGGCACGGATGTCAATCTCGCTCGCGCCGGGAGGTGCGCCCGAGATCCAGGTCGGTATAGAAGCGAATAACCGCGCCAGCGTGTCCGGCCGTCACATCGACTTTCCAGACGGGGTTGATATGACTAATTGCATGGTGACCAATGCGGTGGCCCCCTTTGATCCGTGGCATATTCCCCTGGAGCCGCGGACCTAAGCAAGCAAAAGCACCCGCGTCCCCGATGGGACGCGAGTGCTGGAATGGGTGACGGCTTCCCGCCAAGACGACGCATCTATAATGAAGAAGGCGGGGGGCGACTCTCGTCGCCCCCCGCCCTTGCTGCGTTCCAGCCTGCCACCGACGATGTGGCCCGTCCCGAAGGATCAGGCGTTGGTGTCGATGCAGCCGTGGAAGTTGGGGTTGGTCCTCTCATAATCCGGCACCGGGAACGCCACCTGCGAGCCGTAGCTACCGGCCGGCCCGCCCAGCGACGTGAAGTTGCCCGACGGGAACACGTTGTTCTGCGCGCGGCCGTACTGGCGCACCAACCGCCGCAGGTCGTCCATCCGATAGCCGCGCTGGAACTGCCAGAGCGCCTTCTCGCGGAAGAACAGGTCGGTGGCGGCCGTCTGCGTGGCCGGGGTTGGGAGTGCGGCCATAACCGGCACGTTCATCACGCCGAGCACCTGCGCCGACGTGCGCAAATTGTTGAGGATCGTCATCATCCCCGGAATATCGTTGGCCTGCAGCTTCGCCTCGGCTTCGATCAGCCGCGCATCGATGCCCGAGAGCACCGGGATCGGATCGTCCCGGCCCCAGTTCAGCACGTCCACGAAATTGGAGACGTTGTCCTCGGCCTTCGTCTGCGTATCGAAGGCCAATACGCGCGGATCGGCCAGCCGCGCGAACGGAATCGCGTTCAGGATCTGGCCCGCGACGTCCGTGCTATCCCCGGCCGAGTACCGCTTCACGCTATGCCCCTCGATCCACCATTCGTTGTCCACGGTGGTCTGCGAGTACGTGAAGTTGTACTGGAAGCCGGTCGGGATCCCGGCCACGGTGGTGGCGGCCCCGGCGAAGTCGCCGAGATCCACCTGCGCCCGCGCCTTGGTCACCAGCGCCGCCCACTTGATGTTCAGCGACCCCGAATCGGTGCCCGTCAGGAAGGTGAGCGCCGTGTCGATCCGTGAAATGGCGAGCGTGAACCCCTGCGCGTTGGTGAGCGGCTGGGTGTACTCCGGCACGCCGTCCACCGTCTCGCCAAAGGGGATGCCGTTGCAGAACGCCTGCGACATCTCCATCTCGATGTAGCCCATCATCAGGTACATCTCGCCCACGTGCTGCTGGCCGGCGGCCGACTGATCGTAGGCCTCCAGCGCGATGATCGCGTCCCGCGCCCGGCCACGCGCCTGCTGGGCGGTGTTGTAGATGGGCGTCAGCACACCGTCATTGCTCTGCAGGTTCCGCTGGTCGGCGTCCTGCCGCTGGGTGAAGGTGTCGGTCGACCGCATCTCGTCGGTGAACAGCCCCTCCCAGTTCCACAGCGATTCCCTATTACTGCCGCCGCTGCCATTCATGGCCGCCTTCCATTGCCCGAGCGCGCCGGTCCAGAGCGCGTCGGCGGCCGTGGCCGTGACCACCGCTTCAGGGCTGATCACGCCCGGCTGCTGCGGTTGCAGCAGTTCCTGGTTCACGTTACAGGCGCCGAGGAAGAGGCTGCCGCAAACGACTGCGATCGCCGCCCGTCCTCCTCGATGCCAGAAGCTGAATTTCGTCATCGTAGATGATCCTCGACGGGGCTAGTAGTGGAGATTCAAGCGGAGAATGAAGTACGTCGGCGGCGCCAGCGTGGAGAACGTGTTCTGGACGTCGCCCGTGGAGTAGTTCGCTTCCGGATCAAACCCGGTGTACGAAGTCCACGTGTGGAGGTTCCGCGCCGAGAACACCAACTGGGCATCGCGTGCCCGCAGCCTCGCCGCCACCACGTTCGGCATCGTCCAGGCGGCCGACACCTCGCGCAGCTTCCAGTACTGTCCGCTCTCCCGGAAGCCCCAATCGGAGTTCGGGTTCTTGGCGCCCGAATACGCGACCGAGCGCGCCTGGTCCCACAGCGGCGTCGACGGCACGTTGCTCGCGTACCACACCGAGCCCCGGGAATAGAAGCTGTAGGAACTGTTGTTGAGGATGTTGCCGCCCTTGTAGTCGGTCAACACCGTGATGCGGAGCTTCCGGTTGAACAGATCGAACCCGTTCGTGACCGAGAAGATGTCGCGCGGCGCCGAATAGCCCATGTACTGGTAGTTCGGATCGATCGTCACTTCGTTGGGCGTGATGATGCCGTCCCCGTTCGCATCGCTGTAGGTGTACGGCCGCGCAAACACGGCGTTCACCGGCAGGCCGACCGAGTCCCGCGAGCTGCCGGTCCCGATGGTCGGGTTGGGCTGGCCGCTGGGATCGGTGCCCAGCGACAGCACCTTGTTGCTGTTGTGCGAGGCCGCGATCGTCACGTCCCAGCCCAGCAGGCGCCGATCGATGAGCTGGCCGTTGACCTCGAGTTCGAGCCCCGAGTTCGCCACCGAGCCCAAGTTCTTCAACACGCTCAGGGCCGAGGCGCCCGACGACGACGCGATCTGCTGGCTGATCAGCGCGTCGTGCGTCTTCTTGCTGTAGTAGGTGAAGCTCACGTGGGCCCGGCTGTCAATGACATCCGCTTCGAACCCGGCCTCCAACTCCGCCGAGCGCTCCGGCTTGAGGTTGGGGTTGCCCAGCGCATTCGCCAGCAGCCCCGGCGTGTCGGTCCCGCCGGCCGCGCCCGGGATGCTGGCGATGTTGGCCGTCGAGGCATTGTAGGTCCGCAACGCGACCGTGCCGCCGGGCGAGACGCCCGACGCGCCGTACGCACTGCGCAGCCGGAACTGGTTGAGCCAATTGAACTTCGGGAAGAAGCTCTCGTCCGAGATGATCCACGACACGCTCGCCTTCGGGTACACGATCCGCGAGAAGTTCGTCCCGAACGCGCTGTTCTGGTCGGTGCGGGCCGCCACGGTCACGAACAGGCGATCGCGAAAGGCCGCCTGCTCCTGGATATAGAGGCCGAGCGTCTTGTCCACCGTCTGCAGCGTGTTGCCGGCTGATTGCACCGCCGCCTGCCCCACCGTCTGGGCGCCCGGCGGCAGGTTGGTGCCGCTCGCCACCACGCCGTCATGTTCCAGGTTGGTGTAGTCGGCGCCGACCGTCGTGGTGACGATCAGGTTCGACCGCGCCTGCCAGGTGGAGTTGCTCACCAGCTTCGCCGAGAAGTTGCGATAGTTGTCTTGGGAGTTGCGGACGCTGCCCTCGCGCCGCGTGCCCGAGTTGGCGCCTTCGCCGAAGCGGTTGATCCGCAACTGGTTCAGGTTCGCCAGGTCCAGGCCCGCCGTCCCCGTATTGGTCATCCACGAGAAGGGCCGCCACGTCGCATTGGACGAGCCGATGAACCGCTGCGTCCCCGCTTCGTTTACCATCTGGAAGATCTGCGCCGGGCTGTAGACCCCGTAGCCGTTCTTGTACTCGCCCAGCGTGCCGATCTCGCTGTAGCCCAACCCATTGTGGTTGAAGCCTGGGTTGTTGAGCGCGCTGTAGATGAAGCTGTAGATGTTGTTGTCCACCTCCGGCAACCGCTGATTGGTGTTCGAGTACCCCGCGTTCATCGTCAGGTCGAACTTCGGGCTGAGCGTCGCGCTCAGATTCGTCCGGAAGTTGTACGACTGGAACGCTTCGGGGTGCAGCCACTCATCCCGCATCGGCGTCCCCATCGAGTCGACCAGCGTCGCCTGCGCGAACGCCGGCATCTTGACGGGGCCGATCTCGTTCTGGATGTCGCCGCTGACGAAGAAGCGCACCGCGTCCGAGCCGCCGCTCGCCTGCATCCCATAGTCACTGCGATTGCCCATATGGATCGCGGTACTCGCGGGATCCCGCAACACGCTGAACGAGGTCAGACTGTCCACCGTGCAGTTGCCGAGGCTCTGGTTCACCAGCGAACAGCGGCTGTTGGTGGCGCCACTGTGGCTCCACGACGCGTAGGACGTGGGATACGTGTTCCGGTCGTCGACATTCCCCAGCTCGCCAAACCAGGTCCAGCGCGTGTTGCCGGCGCGACCCTTCTTGGTCGTGATCACGATCACGCCGTTGGCCGCGTCGGTACCATACAGCGTCGCCGCCGACGGCCCCTTCACGATCTCGACGTCCTCGATCTCGTTGGGATCCAGATCGTTGAGCATGCTACCCTGCGTGCCGCTGAAGCCGAACCCGTAGGTCTGGGTGTTCATGCGCACGCCATCGATGATGTAGATCGGGTTGTTGTTGATGCCGCTGCCGCTCGTGGCCAGCGACCCGATGCCGCGGATGCGCACCACCGGGGCGGCCCCCGTCATGGCGCCCGGCAACACCACCACGCCCGGCGCCTTCGCGACCATCAGGTCCGAAAGGTTGTTCACCGGCGTCGTCTCGACCTTCTGGCTCACGTTGCCCAGGGTCGAGACTGCATTGCCGAGTTCGACCCGGCGCTGCTGCCCGGTGGCCGTGGTCACGATTTCGGAAAGCTGGACGACCGCCTGGGTCATCGAGAAGTCGAGCGTCGCGGTCTCGCCGGAGGTCACGGTTACCGGCTTCTTCTGCTCCTGATAGCCGACGCGAATGACCCGCACCTGCTGCGCGCCCGTGGGCACGTTCCGCAGCGTGTACCGGCCGTCGGCCGTGGTCACGGTCACGAGACTCGTCCCAACGAGCATCACGCGGCTGCCACTCAGCGGCTCGTTGGTTCCCGACGCCATCACGCGCCCGGTCACGGTCCCCTGGGCCTGAACGGTCGACGCGGCGCCCATCAGGCACAGCATCGCGGCCGCTCCGGCGGCAAAGAGCTTCCAGCGTTCCAATCGCATGTCTTCCTCCGGTGGTCGCCGCCCTGGGCGGGCGGCGGGTGCACGGTGCGGGCCTCGGGACGGAGCCGGCAGCTCGTGGGTGGGATGGAAATACACGCTGGGACCAATGAATTGATCCCAACGGGTATTCTGTTGGGTAACCCATTCATTGGTGCCCAACGTCACATGCACTTTCCGGGCGTGGGGAACTCCCGATGGGCAAAACTCAATGCAAAACGGGGAACTCCCGATGGGCAACTAATGCAACTCTGTAAGCCTATGCGCAACAAGTACTTACTGAATTCTGACGCGTCGCGATCCCACGCGGGAATCCCGTCATATTTGGAGCGGACTTCCGCCTGCTCCGACGGGCCTAGTCGAACATCTCCGCCTGCAGACGCGGCAGGAACGATCGACGGTGGTGGACCGAGGCACCATGTGCCCAGAGGCTGGCCAGATGGGCCGGCGTCCCATACCCCACATTCCGCTCCCAGTGGTACAGCGGGTACCGCCGCGCCAGAGCATGCATCAGCCGGTCGCGGGTCACCTTGGCGACGATCGAGGCGCAGGCCACGCTGTAACAGCGGGCATCGCCGCCGACGACGGCGGTATGCTCCACGCCGAGCGTCCGGATGGGCTTGCCGTCCACGATCACATGGTCGGGCGAGACGGCGAGGCGCCCCAGCGCACGCTGCATGGCGCGCACCGTGGCCTTGTAGATGTTGATCTCGTCGATCTCGCGCACACTGGCCGCCCCGAGAGAGCAGGCAAGCGCCCGCGCCCGGATCTTGACGGCGAGCCGCTCGCGTTGGGCGGCGCTGAGCCGCTTGGAATCGTCCACACCGGCAATGGCGCGCACATCGGGCGGCATGACGACCACGCATGCGACAACGGGGCCCGCGAGGGGGCCCCGTCCCACTTCATCGACACCCGCAATCAGCGGGCCGATCTGCTGCCGGAGTTGCCGCTCGAGCGGGCTCCAGCGATGGCGGCGGGCACGTGCCGGCGAGCGGTCAGCCCGGGCCGCCATGGGTCACTCGGTTTCGGTGGAACCGGTGCTGGGAACGGTGACGCGCACCTTGCGTTCCTTGATGCGCGTGGCCTTGCCGGTGAGATGGCGCAGGTAGTAGAGCTTGGCGCGACGTACGCGACCGCGGCGCACCACGGTCAGGTCGCCGATCATCGGGCTGTGCACGGGGAAGACCCGCTCCACGCCGACGCCGTTGGAGATCTTGCGGACGGTGAACGTCTCGCTGACGCCCGCGCCCTTCCGCGCGATGCACACGCCTTCGAACGCCTGGGTGCGCTCCTTATCGCCTTCCTTCACGCGCACGTTCACACGCAGCGTGTCGCCAGGACGGAAGGCGGGAATGTCGGAACGGAGCCACTCTTTCTGGGTTTCGGTGAACGCGTGCATATGTGTCTCCGGGCTAAGGGCCCGTGAAATATCAAGTTATCGGGTGCAGACTGGGGAAGATAATTGCCCGTCGGCCGGGACGCCAGCCCGAGGTCCAGCCTCTCGTGGCACCCCGGATCCCCATGCCGAGCGGGCGCTAACATGCGGAACTACAATTTTCGCGGAAGGCACGGATCGCGCGGAAATACAAAAGGGAGTGCCCACCCACCCTTGATTCCGCGTCCTCCGCGCTCTCCGCGAAATTGTAGTTCCAACGGTTGATGCTCCCGTCCGACCGCAACCCGCCCGGCTTCCCGAACTCAGTCCGGGCGCTCCGGCTCCGACGCCGATTCGCGGGTCAGCCGCTCCCCCTCTGCCTTGCGCCAGGCGGCGATCTTCGCGTGGTCGCCCGACAGCAACACGTCGGGTACGGCGAAGCCGCGATACTCGGGCGGGCGGGTGTAGCTCGGCGCGCTCAGCCCTGCGTCGTCGTAGAACGAATCGGTGCGCGCGCTCTCGTGGTCCGACATCGCGCCGGGGAGCAACCGCACGGTGGCGTCGATGATTGCCAGCGCCGCCGGCTCACCGCCGCTAAGCACGAACGGCCCGAGTGACAACTCCTCGGTGGCCAGATGGTCGGCCACCCGCTGATCGACATCCTTATAGTGGCCACACAGCAGAGTGAGCTCGTCCCCGCCGGCGAAGCGCACCGCGTCGGCGTGCGTGAACTGCCGTCCCCGGGCGGACACGAGCACGATGGGCGGCCCGGCGCCCAACGCCTCCACGGCCTCGAAGAAGGGGTCCGGCTTCATCACCATCCCCGCCCCGCCCCCGTACGGGGCGTCGTCCACCGTGCGGTGCCGGTCGTGCGTGTAGTCGCGCAGATCGGCCAGGTGGTAGTCGACGCTTCCCGCCGCCCGCGCGCGTGCCGGGATGCTGAGGCCCAGCGGCCCGGCGAAGAACTCGGGGAAGATGGTGACCACGTTGATGCGCAGCATCAGTCCAGGAGCCCGGCCGGCGGATCGATGGTGATCACGCGGGCCTCGCGATCGACATCGGTCACGACACGCTCGTCGAACGGCACCATGACGGTGCCGCTGCCGGCGGCACGGGCGACATCGATGGCCAGTCCCTGCGGGAGTTCGTAGACCTCGCGGACGTCACCCACCGGTTCGCCCGTCACCAGCACGACGTGCATGCCGAGGAGATCGTGGATGTAGATCTCGTCGTCGTCGGGCGGGGGCACCTCTTCGGCCGGCACCAGGAAATAGCGGCCCCGCCAGGGCTCGGCCGCCGTCCGGTCGGGGATCTCGTCGAAGTGCACGAGGAGTCCCGGGCCCATGGGGCGGACGCTGTTCACATGCAGTTCGCGTCGGTCGGGGGAGACGTCGCCGGATGGCGTGCCCACGAAGACACGACGGCCGGGCGCGAAGATCGCGTCCGGCGCGTCGGTGATCGGCTCGACGACGAGTTCGCCGTGAATGCCGTGTGCCTTGCGAACCCGCCCGACGATCAGAAATGCGGGCGTGGCCATGTTCCGAACCGGTGGCCGGGCGCTCAGCTCTCGCTGGGCGCTTCGATGGCGACGGCCTGGCCCTTGAGCTTCTCGGCCAGCCGCGCCTCGTGGCGCGTCTTGAGGATGCCGGCCTTGCGCAGGAGCGAGCGGACCGTGTCGGTGGGCTGGGCGCCGTTGTCCAACCAGTGGTTGACGCGGTCGGCCTTCAGGTTCAGTGCCGTCTCGCCCTGCCGGGGAGCATACTGCCCGACGATCTCGATGAACCGCCCGTCGCGCGGGCTGCGCGAATCGGCGACGACGATGCGGTAGTAGGGCTGCTTGGTGCGGCCGGTGCGGCGCAACCGAATCTTGACTGCCATGGGATCATGCTCCTCGTATACGTGACGGTACTGCTGCGGGCTCCTCGCGTGCCGGGCATCTCCCGGCCGCACCCGTCCTGCGACCCACTAAACTAGCGCATTCCGAACATGCCGGGGCGAAGGCCACCCCCGCCACCCGCCGCCCGCTTCATCATCTTCTTCATCTCACGGAACTGCTCGAGCAGTCGGTTGACCTCGGAGATCGGGCGCCCGCTCCCCTTGGCCACCCTGGCCCGGCGGGACCCGTTCATCACGCCGGGCTCCTTCCGCTCGGCATTCGTCATGGAGAGCACGATCGCCTCCATGTGCTTCATGCGGCGGGGGTCGGCCTGTTTGGCCTGCTTCAGCATCTTCGTGTTCACCCCGGGCAGCAGCTTGAGCACGCCCTCCAGGGGGCCGAGCTTCTCGATCTGCTTCATGGCGGCGAGGAAGTCGTTCAGATCCATCCCTTCCTTGCGCACCTTCTTCTCGAGCTTCTTGGCGGCATCCGCATCGAACGCGGTCTGCGCCTTCTCCACCAGCGTGACGATGTCGCCCTGCTGGAGAATCCGTCCGGCCATACGGTCGGGGTGGAACTCCTCCAAGGCGTCGGGCTTCTCACCCACGCCGACATACTTGATGGGCTTCTTGGTGACGCCGTAGATGGAGAGCGCGGCGCCGCCGCGGGCATCGCCGTCCATCTTCGTGAGCACCACGCCGGTCACCCCCAGGCGTTGGTCGAACCCCTGGGCGATGCGCACCGCGTCCTGGCCCGTCATGCCGTCGGCCACGAGCAGGATCTCGTCGGGCCGGATGGCGTCCTTGAGCCGCTCCAACTCCGCCATCATCTCGTCGTCGATCTGCAGCCGGCCGGCGGTATCGACGATGGCCACGCGGTCGCGGGCGCGGCGGGCCTGGTCGAGCCCTGCCATCGCGATCTTCACCACGTCGGTGGTGGAGCGGTCGGCGTGGACCGGCACGTCGAGTTCGCGGCCCAGCGTTTCCAGCTGGTCGATGGCGGCGGGCCGGTACACGTCGCAGGCAATGAGCCGGGTGGGCCGCCCCTCGGCCTTGAGCTTGCGGGCGAGTTTGGCCGCGGTGGTCGTCTTGCCGGATCCCTGCAGCCCCACCATCATGACGACCGTGGGCGGCACAGAGCTGAGCTTCAGTCCCTCTCGGCGTTCGCCGAGCATGGCCGTGAGTTCGTCGTGGACGATCTTCACGAGCTGTTGCGCCGGCGATACCGTGCGCAACTGGCTGACCCCGGTCGCCTTCTTCTCGACGCGCTCCAGGAATTCGCGAGTAAGCTGGAAATTGACGTCGGCTTCCAGAAGGACGCGACGGATCTCGCGCAGTCCTTCCTTGATGTCGGCGTCGGAAAGAACGCCGCGTCCCCGCAGGCGCGAGAACGCGGATTCCAGCTTCGAACTCAGCTCATCGAACATAGCCGTTAAACGTAGATGCTGTTATGATTTGAGACAAGGGAACGGGGTCGGTCGCGCTGCCGCGCCCGCCCCACACGATCCGCGCCGCCGTTCGACTCGCGTCCTACCTATCGAGCCCATCGAGGCGAATGCCTAAAGTCCCTCGGCAGGAAGATCTGTTCGCATCGCTGTTGCCGCGCACGATGCCGCTCATGGCGATGCGCTCAACGATCGTCTTCCCCCACGGCACCATCGCCGTGCAGATGGGAGCCCCCGAGAACATGGCGCTGTTGAACGACAACCCGGAGCCGGGATTGTTGGTGGCGCTCATCGTGGCCCCGGGCGAGGCCGAGGACCCGCTCGACACCGCCGCCGTGGTGAACCGCATCGGCGTGTCCGCGCGCGTACACGAGCGCATCAATCTGCCGGGCCACACGGTGCAGATCACGCTGCAGGGCATGCAGCGCATCATGATCGAAGACGTGCAGCAGACCGAGCCCTACCCGGTAGCGATCGTCCGCGACGCACGCGAGACCCCGGTGGATCCCACCGACGGACGCGAGTTGATCACGCGCGTCATCGCGGCCGCCGAAACGCTGGCCGATGTGGCCGAGAAGATCTCGAGCGACGTCCCGTCGATCCTCCGCATGAACGTGACCGACCCGGGGCGGTTCGCCGATCTGGCGGCCACCAACCTCGGCTTCCGGATCGCCGACCGCGACGAGGTGCTGCAGCGCCTCGACGTTGGCCAGCGGCTGCGGTTCGTGCTCACCCGCCTGGAACGCGAGGTGGCCCGCGCGCGGGTGCTGGACGACGTCAAGAAGCAGACCGAGATCAAGATCGACGAGCACCAGCGCGAGTTCTTCCTGCGGCAGCAGCTGCGCGCCATCCAGACCGAACTGGGCGAGACCGACCCCAACGAGAAGGACGTGCGGGAGCTGCTGACGCGCATCGAGGAGGCCGCGCTCCCCGAGAAGGCGCTGGTGGAAGCCAAGCGCGAGGTGGAGCGACTGCGGATGCTGGCGCCGGCGTCCAGCGAGTACCAGGTGGTACGCACGTACCTCGACTGGCTGCTGGCCCTGCCGTGGAGCGCGGATTCGGGCCATCACGAGATCGAGCTCGGCAAGGTGCAGGAGTCGCTCGACGCACGGCACTACGGGCTGGACGAGGCCAAGGAGCGCATTCTCGAGTTTCTCGCCGTGCGCCAGCTTCGCGGGGGGACGTCGCAGGGCCCGATTCTCTGTTTCGTGGGGCCCCCGGGTACGGGCAAGACGTCGCTCGGCGAGGCCATCGGCGAGGCGATCGGGCGTCCCTGCTACCGGATCTCGGTGGGCGGGGTGCGCGACGAAGCTGAGGTGCGTGGCCACCGGCGCACGTACGTGGGCGCCATGCCGGGCCTGTTGCTGCAGGCGCTGCGCCGCGTGCAGGTGCGCGACCCGGTGCTGATGATCGACGAGATCGACAAGATGTCGGGGGGCGGCCCGTCGGGGGATCCGGCAGCGGCGATGCTCGAGGTGCTCGACCCGACCCAGAACAAGACGTTCACCGATCACTATCTGAATCTGGCGTTCGATCTGTCGTCGGTGCTCTTCATCTGCACGGCCAACAACCTGTTCGACATTCCGGGCCCGCTCCGCGACCGCATGGAGGTCATCAAGATCGCGGGCTATACGGGGGAGGAGAAGGTCGAGATCGCCTGGCGCTATCTGCTGCCCAAGCTGCTCGCGGACCACGGCATGGACGACGCCGACATCCAGTTCACCGACGAGTCGCTGGCCTTCATCTCCAACCGCTATTCGCGCGAGGCGGGGCTGCGCACGTTCGAGCGCAACCTGTCGGCCATTCTGCGCAAGCGAGCGCGCCGCAAGGCGGAGGGGGAGGTGGGCGCGTGGGTGATCGACGAGCGGCGCGTGGAAGCGCTGCTCGGCGTGCCGCACTATATGCCGGAGCCCGCCGAGCAGGACCCGGAGGTGGGCGTGGTCTCGGGACTCGCGTGGACGTCCAGCGGTGGCGAGCTGATGGTGATCGAAGCGTTGCTCATGGCGGGCACGGGCCGGCTCACCGTGACCGGACAGCTGGGCGACGTGATGCGTGAATCCGTGGACGCCGCCCATTCGTACGTTCGATCGCGGGCCGCTCAGCTCGCGATTGCCGACGTGACGTTCAAGGAGCACGACCTGCACATCCACCTGCCGGCGGGAGCGATCCCCAAGGACGGCCCGAGCGCCGGAATCACGATCACGCTCGCCATCGCCAGCGTGCTCAGCCAGCGTCCGGTGCGCCGCGACCTGGCGATGACCGGCGAGGTGACGCTGCGCGGGAAGGTGCTGGAGATCGGCGGGGTCAAAGAGAAGGTGCTGGCCGCGTACCGGTCGGGACTGCGCGAGGTGATCCTGCCCAGAGCGAACGAGAAAGACGTGCGCGACGTGCCCGACGAGGTGCGGCAGCACATGGCATTCACGTTCGTGGAGCGCATGGATCAGGTGCTCCAGCACGCGCTGCTCGACGAGGCAGGCAAGCGGGCGCGCCCGCCACGGCGCCGCGCCAGCGACACCCGAGCGCTCGACTCGCACGAGTCGCACGAGTCGCACGAGTCGGCGTCGTCCGGAGAGCCGCTCGCCGCCGACGCCCCTTAGGGGGCGCCCACACGATGCTCGATCCGCAGAACCAGTGGGTGCAATTCGCCGTGCATGTGGCCATCGGCACGATTGCCGGCGGTGCGTCGGACACGGTGGCCGTGTGGATGCTCTTCCATCCGCGCCGGAAGGTACTCGGGTTCCAGGGGGCGATTCCCAAGAACCAGGCGCGCCTGGCCAGAAGTCTGGGGCGGACGGTCGGCGAGCGGCTGCTCACGCCCCCGGACATCATGGCCGAACTCGTGCGGGCCGGCGTGCGCGAGAAGCTCGACGAGACGCTGGCGTTGGTCATCGGCAACATCCTCGATACCGAGCGCGCGTCGCTGCGCGATATCCTGCCCCCGTCGGTGCTGCTCGAGGTGGAGCGCGCCCTGACGTCCGGCGTTCCGATCGTGGTCGAGCGGCTGGCCGAGTTCGCGGATTCAGCCGAGTTCGAGGAGCGCGCCCGCGGGTTCGTCACGCGGCGGCGGGCCGAACTCAAGGATCGCCTGGTGGGCAACGTGCTGACGCCCGAACGGCGGGCCGCGATCACCGACCGCGCATCCCAGTGGGCCGCCGAGTTCTCGCAATCCGACGAACTGGCGCAGGGTGTGCACGACTACGTGGAGCGACGCGCGCACCAGATGCTCTCGTCTCGCGAGCCGCTCATGGAGCAGGTGCCGCCGGCTTTCGTGTCGGCCATCGACGGCGGCATCGAGGCCTACCTGCCGATCGCCGTCGAGAAGCTGGCCGGCGTGCTCCGCGACCCCACGGCGCGCGAGCGCATCCGGCTGCGCCTGCACGGCCTGTTCTCGCGGTTCGTGGAGGATCTCAAGTTCCATGAGCGGCTGATCGCCAAACTCGTCGTCACCGAGCGCACGCTCGACCGCGCCCTCGATTCGGTGGAGAAGGAAGGCGCCGAGCAGCTGGGCGAACTGCTCGAGGATCCGGAGGTGCGCGAGCGGATCACGACCGCCGTACACGAGGCGATCACGTCGTATCTGGCCAAGCCACTGGCCGACATCGTGGGCCCACCGGAGAGCGAGCGCGCCCGCGGCATGATGGAGACGGTCACGCGCGGGCTGGTGCGCGTACTGCGCGCCGACGAGACGCGGCACCTGCTGGTGGAGAAGCTCGACGACGCGCTGGCCCGCGCCGAACAGAAGACGTGGGGCGATCTGCTCGCGCCGCTGGACGACGCGACACTCGCCACCTGGATCGTGGGCGCGGCCAGATCGCCGCGGTCGCGCGAGTTGATCGAGGACGCGTCGCGCGCCGCGATTCAGCGCGCCCTGGACCGGCCCATCGGCCGCCCGGGACGCTGGCTCCCGCCCGACAGTTCGACGCGCCTGGGCGGCGCCTTCGCGCCCGCCATCTGGGATCTGGTGGAGTCGCAGCTTCCCGGACTTATCCAGCGACTCGACGTGCAGGCCATGGTGGAACGCAAGGTCCTGGCGTTCAGCTTCGAACGGCTGGAGGAACTCATCCGCGGCGTGATCAACCGCGAGTTGCGGCTGATCATCTTCATCGGCTACGTGCTCGGCGGCCTGATCGCGGTGATCGGCTTCTCGATCTCGCGCCTCGCGGGGATGTAGCCGCTACTTCAGCGCGATCGCCGCCGGATCGAGGAGTTTCGTCGAGCTGCCGGCGGGCACGTCCACGTAGAGCACCACGCTGCGCCCGTCGATGGTGAGCGGGGTGACCTGCACCGTGCGCTTGCTCCCGTGGTAGGTGCGCTGGCCGGTGTAGACGATCGTCGGATTCGGCGTGCGGTAGCGGCGCTCCGCCACCTGCCCCAGCGCATCCACGAACTGTGCGGCGTCCACGGTGGTGTGCCAGACGGTGGCCCAGACGACGGCGGTTCCGGCGCGCTCCTTGAGAATGCGGTAGCGCCCGCCGTCCCATCCCTCCGACGCGCTGGTGGCCAGCGCCTGATCGCGCGTGTGCCGGAACAGGAAGAGGCGCGTGTCGAACTCGCCGAGGTCGTTCTCGTAGACCGTGGTGCCGACGGTCTTGGGGAGCGTGACCTTCACCGGCACGTCGCGCACGCTATCGAAGTACGCGGCCTCGTGGAGAATCTGCGTGGTGGACACCGGCATGTCGTACAGCGGAAGCTTGCCCGGATCGTGGACCTTGAAGCGGCGGATGAACTCGGCGCCGCTCAGGTACGGAAAGAGCAGCTCTTCCTGGATCACCTGAGGCGCCGAGGCAAACACCGGCTGCGAGCCCTGCGATTCGCGGATCATCTGGCGCACGCGGTCCCACCCACCGGGCATGAGCGTGGCCACGTTGGCGCCGCCCGTCATGATCGCCATCTGTTCGTACGTCGCCTCGCCCTCGATCACCGCCTGCGCGGCCATCTGGCGATCGTTGTCGCCGGTGGCCCGCTGGATCGAGTCGAGGTTCACGTACTGGTCCTGGAGGGCGTGCACCAGCTCGTGCGTCACGGTGATGCCGACGAGATCGTCGGGCGCCCCCTGCACGATGTACAACTCCTTCGAGGAGGGATCGTAGTACCCGACAATCTGTTCGGTGAGGAGCTTCACGAGGAAGCTGCGCAGGTCGAGCGAGTCGGGAATGAATCCGAACGCCTTGTACGCGGCCTCCTGGCCAGCCAACTCGGCGGCCGGACTCTCCTCGTCGAACTTCTTCATCAGGAAGTCACGCACCTGGGCGCGCGTGAGCACGGAGAACTTGGGCGGCGTCTTGAAGGGTACGCCCACGGCCTTCTCCACCTTGGGCGCGGCGTCGGCGATCATGTCGGCGTACGGTCCCTGCCCCGTCCGGCCGTTGCGACGGCCGCAGCCCAAGACGACGAGCGCGGCGGCTCCGAGCGCCAGCGCGATGCTGCGATTCCTCACTCCCACGTGACGGGACCTCCCGACATGAGTGCAACCACGCGAGCCACGTCCTGCCCGCGAACGACGATGTGTTCTTCCATGAGATGCCGCGCGATCTCGGCGTCGAGCGCCGGGCCCGCGGCCGGCGACACGGGCGCGGGGGACGCCGCCGGCTTCGCCGACGCCGGACGCGGCTCCGCCCGCCGGTCCCCCACCTCGGCCTCGCCCAGCGCGGCCTCGATGGCGGCGCCGAATCGCTCCAGCACGTCGAACGACGCTCTGGCGAGATCGTCCTCGTCGGCGTCGCCCTGGTGGCGGGGCGGCGCCCCGCCCCGCGGACGGGAGGCCGCCGTGGCCAGCCGCCGCACCTTGAGCAGCGCCTCGGTGTGCGGGGCGTACACCGCCTCCGCCTGCAGATGGGCGCACGCTTCGTCGAGGGCATCGATGGACTTGTCGGGACGACGGCGGTCGCGCACGTGCGCGTCGGTGAGCTGTACGGCGGCCGCGAGCGCGTCGTCGGCGATCAGCACGTTGTGATGCCGTTCGAGCCGCGCCTTGCGGGCCTGCAGCACCTCCAGCGTCTCCTCCGCGGTCAACTCGCGCACCGGGACCTTCTGGAAGCGCCGTTCGAGGGCCGAGTCGCCGAGCACCCAGCGATCATATTCGCCGTCGGTGGTGGCGCCGATGACGCGGAAGTCCCCGCGCGCCAGCGCCGGTTTCAACATGTTGGCGGCATCCATCGGCGTCCCGATGGCCGTGCCCTGGCCGATCAGATTGTGCAACTCATCCACGAACAGGATCACGTCGGGCGACGCCTGGACCTCGGCGACGAGCGCCCGGATGCGCTCCTCGAACTGCCCGCGGTAGGTGGACCCCGCCAGGAGCGACACGTGGTCGAGCGAGAGCAGGCGCACGTCGCGCAACGCAAAGGGCACGGTCCCGTCGGCGATGCGCTGGGCGAGCCCGTCGGCGATCGCCGTCTTGCCCACGCCGGCCGGTCCCACGAGCGCCGGATTGCACTTGCCGTACCGGAGCAGAATGTCGATCACCCGCGCGATCTCGTCGCGGCGGCCGGACACCGGCTCCAGGCGGCCGGCGCGGGCGTCAGCGGTCAGATCGCGCGTGTAGCGCGCCAGCGCGCCCGAGGCGCGAGGCGGTTCGTCGATCATCCGCTACGGGGGAAGAGTCGGGGACGGTCAGCCGCCCATAATCCACGCAAACACCGCATTTCCCCAAAGCAATGTCACGATGGCCGCAGGCGCAAGGAACACGCCGAAGGGCACGAGCGGCGGCTCGAACGGCGTGGGGCCGAGCGGCAGTTCGCCCTGCTCCATCCGCTGATCGCGGCGGAACCACGCCACCGGATACACCACGAGAATGAACGCTGCGGCCCCGATGGCGGCGCCCACGAACACGGTGAGGATGGCGCGGTTGGGCCCCACGACGGCGCCGACGAACGCCATCAGCGTCATGTCGCCCATCCCCATCGCTTCCTTCTTGAACGCGATCTCGCCCAGCCAGCCGACGATGGCGATCATGCCGGCGCCCGCGCACGCCCCGATCACCGAATCGTACAGCCCCGCGAACGGGCCGCTGTCGGGCTGCGTCGCGGCGTACACGGCGGCGGCAAGCGCGAACAGCAGCCCGAAGACGGTGAAGCCGTCGGGAATCAGATAGTGCTTGGCGTCGGTGACCGCGACGCCGAGCAGTACCGTAGCCACCGTCGCGAAGCGGAAGGCAGTGAACCCGGCGCCGAACTGTTGCACCGCCAGGAACCAGATTGCCGCGACGGTCAGCTCGACCAGTGGGTACTGCACCGAGATCGGTTCGGCGCAACACCGGCAGCGCGCCCGTAACGCCACCCAACTCAGCACCGGAATGTTCTCGAACCACGCCAGCTGATGGCCGCAGTGCGGGCAGCGCGAGCGCGGCCGGACGATGGACTGCTCGGCCGGCCAGCGACCGATGCACACGTTGAGGAACGAGCCGATCAGCGCGCCGAAGATGAAGGCGACGACCCGCCAGTAGGTCTGCATGTTCACGGGCGCAACTCGTAGAGAAGGATGCCGGTGGCGACGGCCACGTTGAGCGACTCGACCGCCGACGAGATGGGGAGCGCCACCAACCGTTCGGCGCGAGTCCGGGCGTCGGCCGACACGCCGGCGCCCTCGTTGCCGACCACGAGCACCAGTCGGGCGGGCGCCTGCGCGTGCGCGTGCTCCAGGGGAGTGCCGGCGGCGTCGGCCACCCAGAGCGGCGCGCCCGCGCGACGGCGGAACGCATCCACGTCGTCCCAGGTGGCCGCCACGCACTGGTGATGGAAGAGGGCGCCCATTGCACTCCGGACGACTTTGGCGTTCCACAGGTCAACGGTTCCCGGCAGCGCCACGGTGGCGGTGGCGCCGAGCGCGGCCGCGGTGCGCAGGATCGTGCCGACGTTCCCCGGGTCCTGCAGCGCATCGAGCACCAGCAGCCGGAGGCCGTCGGCCGGCTCGATCGCGTCGAGCGAGCGGTCGGGAATCGGGGCGATGGCGAGCACCCCCTGCGGCGATTCGGTCTCGGCCGCCGTATGGAACTCGCGCGCCGCGATTTCTTCCACCGAATGCCCGGAGCGCGCGATCGCCTCGCGCAGTGCGACGCCGCGCGGCGCATCGAGCAGCTGCGGCGCCACGAGAATGCCGCGCGGCGCGATGGGCGAGCGCAGAAGTTCTTCCACGGCGCGCACCCCCTCGCACACGAACAGGCGTTCGCGGTCGCGGGCTTTCCGTCGGCGAAGGTCTCGGGCCAGAGTTAGAAGGCGCACCGTGGTAGGGAAGAACGTAGATCCGGAACGAAGACGCCGTGATCCGGCGCACCGCAACGATGGCGCGTGGACGCGGCGCGCGCCACGCGGAACCGGCGACTCAGAGCGCCGCCACCACGCCCGCGATCAGCGTCTCGAACCGCGCTGCCGCCCGGGCGGTGGTCTCGATGACCTCGGCGTGCGTGATCGGGGTGTCGGAGAGGCCCGCGGCCGGATTCGTGATGCAGCTGACGCCAAGCACGCGCATGCCGATGGCGCGCGCCACCAGCACTTCGGGCACCGTGGACATGCCGACCGCGTCGACCCCGAGTTCGGCGAGCATCCGCACCTCGGCACGCGTTTCGTAGCTCGGCCCCAACAGGCCGGCGTACACGCCCTCCTCCAATGCGAGATCGTGAGCCTGGGCCACGGTGCGCGCGAGCGCCCGCAGGGCGGGATCGTACGGAGTGGACATGTCGGGGAAGCGCTCGTCCCCGGGCTCCTGCGCGCCCACCAGCGGGTTGCGGAACATGAAGTTCACGTGGTCGTCGATGAGCATCAGCGTGCCGGCGCCGAAGCTCCGGCGAATGCCGCCGGCCGCGTTCGAGACGATCAGCACCGGCGCGCCGAGCGCGTGCACTACGCGCGCCGGGAACGCCGCGAGCGCGGCACTGTGCCCCTCGTACATGTGAAAGCGGCCGGCCAGCGCCAGCACGCGACGTCCGCTCAGCGTGCCGGCCAGCAGCTGGCCGGCGTGCCCGACGACGGTGGACGACGGGAAGCCCGGAATCTCGCGATACGGAATGACCACCGGTGCATGGATGCGCTCGGCGAGCCCGCCCAACCCGGAACCGAGCACGATCGCGGCCACTGGATCGAAGGCGCCGAGGCGGCCCCGGATCGCGGCCGCGGCGCGGGCCGCCGCTTCGGCGCCGTACGGCGACGTCATGCGAGTTCCGCGCGCAGCCGCGCCAGCTCCCGCTCGGCGTCGGCCGTCAGCGCCGCACGCTGCTCGAACGGGAGGAACGCGCTCTCGAATCCGTTCAGCGCCATCCGCGCCAGTTCGTCGAACGAGAATCCGAGGTGCCGCGACGCGTGCTCGTATTCGTCGGTGAGCGTGGTGCCGCTCATCAGCCGGTTGTCGGTGTTGAGCACCACGTTGAGCCCGCGGTCGTAATACATGCGCAGCGGATGCGTGTCGTACGACGCGGCGGCCCGGGTCTGGATGTTGCTGGTGAGGCAGATCTCGATGGGCACCCGGCGATCGTTCACGTAGTCCAGCAGCGACGGATCTTCGAAGATCCGCGTGCCGTGGCCGATGCGGTCGACGCAGCAGGTGTGCAGGGCCTGGCGCACCGACTCGGGACCGTCGCCCTCCCCGGCATGGCAGGTACAGGCCAGATCATGTTGGCGGGCGTGCGCGAACGCCTGCCGGTGCGTGGCCGCGGGGTGGCCCGCCTCGCCGCCGGCCAGGTCGAACCCGACCACCCCCTGCCCGCGAAACGCCACGGCGAGTTCGGCCAACTCGAGCGATACCTCGGGGGCCATGCTGCGGATGCCGCAGACGATGATCCGGGCGACGATCCCCACCTCCTGTTCGGCTTGTTTGAGCCCGCGCAGCGGGGCGTGGACAGCGTCGCCGAGCGACAGCCCGTGCCGCACGTTGAGGATCGGCGCGTAGCGCACCTCCAGGTACCGGACGCCGTCGGCCGCGGCATCGATGGCGAGTTCGTAGGCGACGCGCTCGAGCGCTTCGGCCGTCTGCATGACGGACAGCGTGACGCTGAATCGCTGGAGGTAGTCCTCCAGGCTGTGCCCGTCGGAGACGAGCATGTAGGCGCGCAGCGACTCAGCGTCCTGGCGCGGCATCGGCTGCCCGTACTCGTGCGCCAGATCGAGGAGCGTCTGCGGGCGTACGGACCCGTCGAGATGACAGTGCAGCTCGGCCTTGGGAAGGCGGCGGAGCAGTTCCCGATCGAGAGGTGGGCTCATGAGACGGAGGCAGGGTCGGCGTCTCCGCTCTCGGCGCCGCGGCTGGAGATCGTGCGGAGGATGGCGCCGGCCGGGAGGGGGGTATCCCCGGCGATCGGCAGGCCACGACTGTCGCTGATGACCCGGGTGCCGGCCGTCACGGCGTCGGCCTCGGCGGCCTTCCAGGCGCGGACGGCGTCCAGGGCCGAGGCCCCGCGCGGGACGTCCACCCCGGCGGCGTTCACGAATACACGCACGGTCTCGCTCATCGGCCGTCTCGCGGGGAGGGTGCCGAACGGGGGTTCGAACACGAGATTTTCATGTGACGAAGCTAGCGGAGGCGCATCGGCGTCGGGAGTCTGCTGTTGACGGGCCGTTCACGCCTCCATCAGCTTTCGAGATCGGCTTTCGTTACCTCCCAAACGATACAGGATCGTGACAGCCCCTTCGCGACGCTCTGGCTTCGGTTCGGCGAGATTCGGGTCACGGCGCCCAGCGCAACGGACCGCGATGTGAGACCTCTGATCATCGGGATTGCCGGCGGCACCGGCTCGGGCAAATCGACCGTTGCGCGCCGCGTCGCGGAGTCGCTGACGGACACGTCGGTGGCGTTCATCGACATGGACGCGTACTACAAGAACTACGCGGAGCTGCCCATCGAGCAGCGCCGCAAGATCAATTGGGATCATCCGGATTCCATCGACTGGGAGTTGCTGGAAACCCAGCTCGGCCAGTTGGCGGCGGGCGCGTCGATCGAGAAGCCGGTGTATGACTTCGTGCAGCACCTGCGGAGCCCCCAGCGCGTCCCGGTTCCGCCGGCCGAAGTGGTGGTGATCGACGGCATTCTGCTGTTCGTCGAGGCGCGCGTGCGCGATCTCTGCGACGTCAAAGTGTTCGTCGATGCGGACGCGGACATCCGGCTCATCCGGCGCATCCGGCGTGACATTGCCCGGCGCGGGCGGCCGTTGGAGGAGATCCTGAATCAGTACGTGAAGACCGTGCAGCCGATGCACCTGCAATTCGTGGAGCCGAGCAAGCGGTACGCCGACGTGATCGTGCCCCGCGGGGGCCACAATGCCGTGGCGATCGGGATGATCGTGGCGCGCATTCGCCAGCAGCTGGACGGAGCGCACGCATGACCGCCCCGACCGCCCCCGCCCCTGGCGCCCGCGTGCTCGTGGTGGACGACGAGGCCGACATCGTCGCGCTGGTGGCGTTCCATCTCGCGAAAGCCGGCTACCGCGTCTCGACGGCAGCCAACGGCCCCGACGCGCTCGCCGCGGCCCGCCAGGAGCGGCCGATGCTGATGGTGCTCGACCTGATGCTCCCCGGCATGTCGGGCATCGACGTGCTGCGCGAGTTGCGCGCCAACGAGGGCACGCGCGACATCGCCGTGCTGCTGCTGACGGCCCGCCGCGAGGAGCGCGACCGGATCGAAGGGTTGTCGGTGGGCGCCGACGACTATCTGACCAAGCCGTTCAGCCCGCAGGAGCTGGTGCTGCGCGTGGGCGCCATCCTCCGCCGCGTGGCCGCCTCCGGCGTGGGGCCCGGCGACGTGGTGACGCACGGGCCGATCGAGATCGACCGCGGCGCGCACCGCGTGCGCGTGAACGGGCACGAGGTGGAACTGACCCCCACGGAATACCGCTTGCTGCTGCTGCTCTACGAGCGCCGCGGCCGCGTGCAGGCGCGAGCGCATTTGTTGGAGACCGTATGGGAAGCCGCGCCGGACATCCAGACCCGGACGGTGGACATGCACGTACAGCGGCTGCGCTCCAAGCTGGGGGAGGCTGGTGAGCTGATCGAAACCGTGCGTGGGTTCGGCTACCGGTTGCGCGGCCCGGCCTGGCGCGGCGCGTGAGTCTCACCCGCCGGCTGCTGCTCGGTTCCACCGTCGTCATCGTGCTCCTGGTGACGGCGATCGTGACCATCGCCGGTGGGCGCCTGCGCGACCACCTGCGCCAACAGACGGTCCGGGACCTCACGCGCTCGGCGCGGCTCGTATCGGTGCTGTGGCGCCCGGCGCAGAATGCCGACTCCCTGGCCAACGCCGCCGGCGTGGCACTGGATCGTCGGGTGACGCTCATCGGCCACGACGGTGTGGTGCGCGGCGACTCGAAGTTCACCGCCACGGAGCTGCGCGGCCTGGAGAATCACAGCACGCGGCCCGAGATTGTCGCGGCCCGTGCCACGGGATTCGGGAGCGCCTACCGCACCAGCGCCAGCGAGGGCGACGAAGAGATCTACGTCGCCCTGCGGCACCCGCTGGGGTTCGTCCGCGTGTCGATCAGCCTCGACACGCTGAACGACGTCGTGCGCGGGGCGCAGCGCGACGTGCTGGCGGCGGGGCTCGTCGCGCTGCTCGGCGCCTTCCTGCTCGGCGCCCTGTTCGCGCGCAGCGTGTCGCGCCCGGTGGTCGAACTGCGCAACGTGGCGCGCGCCGTGGCCGACGGCGACCTCACCCGCCGGCCAAGTCTCAACGCGCCCGGCGAGATCGGCGACCTGTCGGCTGCCGTGCACCGCATGACCGAGCAACTGGCCGGGCGGCTCGCCGCGCTGCAGTCGGAAGAGGAGTTGATGCACGCCACCATCGAGGCGCTCGACGAGGGCATCATGGTGGTGGACCCGCGCAACCAGGTGGTGCGGGTGAACAGCAGCGCCCGCCGTCTACTCGGCGCCAGCGACCCGGTGCCCTTCTCGGCTGACCGCCTGCCCCCCGTGCGTCTCCTGCGCGAGTGTCTGCGTTCGGCGCTCGGCGGCGCCTCGGCCGACCCCACGGAACTGGAACTCGACGGCCGCGTCCTCGTGCTCGTGGGGCGCCCGCTCCCCGGGGGCGGCGCCGTGCTGGCCCTGCAGGATCTCACGGCGCGCCGCCGGCTGGAGAACGTGCGGCGGGAGTTCGTGGCCAATGCGTCGCACGAACTGAAGACGCCGCTCACCGTGGTGAGCGGATTCGCCGAGACGCTCGTGGATCCCGATCTCAGCCCCGCTGACCGCCGCCGCTTCTCGGCGATGATCCGCAGCAATGCCCACCGTATGCAGCGCATCGTGGACGACCTGCTGGATCTCTCGCGCTACGAGTCGGGCGGGTGGACGCCGGAGCCGCGGCAACTCGACGTGCGGCAGATGGCGGCCGAAGTGCTCGGGAATCTCGACCGCGCGGCCGGCGAAAAGCAGTTGACGCTGTCGCGCGACATTCCCGACGAGGCGGCTTCGGTGCGCGCCGATCCGGTGGCGCTGCGCCAGGTTCTCTCGAATCTGGCCGAGAACGCGGTGCGTTACACGCCCTCGGGCTCGGTCACGCTGTTCGCAGCGCGCGAGGCGGGAGGCGTGCGGGTGGGGGTGCGCGATACGGGAATCGGGATCGCGCCGGAGCATCTGGACCGGATCTTCGAGCGCTTCTACCGCGTGGACGCGGCGCGATCCCGAGAGGAGGGCGGCACCGGCCTCGGACTGGCGATCGTGAAACATCTGGCCGAAGCGCACGGCGGATCGGCCCGTGCCGAGAGCGTGGTGGGCAAGGGCAGCTCGATCAGTGTGTTCCTGCCCGACGCACCCGGCGGAAGCCCGGCCTGAACCCCTCCACGCCCCCGTTGCCGCGAAGTCTCGCGGAAGTGACAGCTTCGTTGCCGGAGCCGTAGGGGGCGGTGACAGAGTGCGGCTAGTCTCCGCGGTAGATGCAGACTCCGCTGTTGGCCCGCCTCGCGGCGCACGACCGTGACCTCTACGTCCGATGGGCCCTGGACGAGCGCTCGACCAGGGCGGCGCGGCGCCTGCTGGTGGCCGTGACGCATGCGGGCGGTGTGTTCAGCAGCGTCGCCCTCGCATCGCTCCCCCTGTTCGGCACGCGGCCGCTGTCCACCGCGGGCACCAAACCGATGCTCGCCCTGGTGGCCTCGCACCTCATCGTGCAGCTCTTCAAGCGCACCGTCGGGCGTCCGCGTCCGTCGCAGACACTCACGGTGCGGGCCTCGATCGGCGAACCCGATCGGTTCTCGTTCCCATCGGGCCACGCGGCGGCGTCGATGTCGATTGCCGTGGTGTACGCGGTGCTCTTCCCCATGGTGGCCATCCCGGTGCTCGTGGCGGCCACGGCCATCGGGCTCACGCGGGTGTTCCTGGGCGTGCACTACCCCGGCGATGTCCTGGCCGGACAGATCATCGCCGCGGCGACGGCGCTCGTCGTCCTCGCGCGGTGAGCCCTGCCATCGCCGAGCGCATTTCGGCGACGGCAGGGCTCCAGGCAGGACGGCCGCGGGCCCTGGTCACTGCGGGACGCGGGCTGTTGTATTATCCGGGAGGGGCGGCCAACCTCGCCGCCGGAATTCGTGCGGCGCTCGCGAACCCGGAGATGCATGCCGCGATGCGCGAGCGCGCGCTGACCTTTGCCGCCGAGCGGGGATGGGATCGAATAGTCGACGACCTGATCGCGGACGACCGAGCGGTGATCGCCGAGTGGCAACCCGCGGACGCGCCTCCGGAGCGGGCGCGGGTCGCCGCCTCGGCGTGAAGCGCGGGCCGAGTGCGCGCCCGCCGGCTCCACGGCGGATTGCCGCCATCGACATCGGGTCCAACTCCATCCGCCAGATCCTGGCCGACGTGTCGTCCGACGGGCACATCCAGGTGGTGGACGAGATGAAGGCGGCGCCGCGCCTTGGCTCGGGACTCGGTACCCACGGCGCGCTGGACGACAACGCGATCGCGCGGGCGCTCGACGCCCTGAACCGGATGACGATGCTCGCCCGGCGGCTGCGCGCCGACCGCATCGACGTCGTGGCCACGAGCGCGGTGCGGGAAGCCTCCAACGGCGAGGCATTCATCGCCGAGGTGAAGCGGGTGACCGGATTGCGCGTGCGCGTGTTGGCCGGCGAGGAGGAGGCACGCCTCGCGTTCCGCAGCGCGCAGGCGCACTTCGAACTCGGCACCGGACGCGTGGCAGTGATGGACATCGGCGGCGGCTCGCTGGAACTGGCGCTCAGCTCCGACGGCGTGGTGGAGCACCTGGCGTCGCTGCCGCTGGGCGCGTTGCGACTCACCGAGCAGTTCCTCGCGGGCGGCGACCGGCGCAAGGCGCTGGCCCGGCTGCGCCGCCACGTGCGCGAGACCATCCGTCCGCACCTGCCGGTGCGCGAATGGCGCGGCGCGCGGCTCATCGGCTCGGGCGGCACGTTCACCAACCTCGCCGGCATCCACCTGCACCGGCAGGGGATGATGACCGCGCGGGGCGTGCACGGCACGGCGATTCCGCACGTGGACGTGGAGCGGATTCTGGAACTGCTCTCCGAGCTGACGCCGGCCGAGCGGCGCAGCCTGCCCGGGCTGAACACGGGGCGGGCCGACATCATCCTGGCCGGGATTGCGGTGGGCACCGAGGTCATGGCCCGCATCGAGGCCCGCAAGCTCGAAGTCTCCGCCTACGGCATCCGCGAGGGGCTGCTGCTGGAAGCCGCGCGCGTAGCGCCGACCATGTCCGACCCCGGCCAGGCCCGCGAGCGCTCGATCCACGACTTCGCCGTCCGCTGCCACTTCGACGCCGTCCATTCAGAACGCGTGCGCGCCCTGGCCCTTCGCCTGTTCGATTCCATGGGCGCACGGCTGGGGCTGCCGGCCGAGGACCGGCAGGTGCTGGCCGACGCCGCGCTGCTGCACGACGTGGGCTACCACATCGGCTTCCGCGGGCACCACAAGCACTCGTACCACCTGATCCTGCATGCGGAGCTGCTCGGCCTTTCGCCCAACGAGCAGGTGATGGTGGCGAACGTCGCGCGCTACCACCGCGGCAAGTCGCCCAACAAGAACCACGAGAATCTGGCCGGCCTCACGCCCGAGGTGCGTCGCCGCATCAAGCGGCTGGCGGCAATTCTCCGGGTGGCGGATGGGCTGGATCGCGGGCACACCGGCGCCGTGCGCGACGTCCGGGTGCGGTGGTTGCGGCGGGCGGTGCGCATTGCACCGGTGCCCTCGCGCGCCGGACGGGCGCTGCGCCTGGAATTGTGGGGCGCTCAGCGGAAGAGCGACCTGCTGGCGAAGCTGGCCAACCGGCCGGTGGAGATCGTGGCGCCCGACGGCGCGGTACACTCGTCGGCAACCGTCGACGTCTGAGTCGCGCTAGGGCTGCGCTTCGACGCCGGCCGGCAACTCCGGCCGCTCCTCGCTCACCTCGGCGGGCGAGCGTCCCCATGAATCGCGCAGCAGAATCACGTGGCTGGCGCGCACCGGCCCGTCGGGCTGTCGCTGCCGCCACACCCCGTCCGCGTCCAGATCCCAGGCCTGCCGGTTGTCGGTGAGCAGCGTCTCGAACAGCGCCCGCAGCCGCGGATGCAGCGTCCGGTCCTCGACCGGCGCCACCGCCTCGACGCGGCGATCGAAGTTGCGCGGCATCCAGTCGGCGGAGCCGAGGTAGTACTGCCCCGCCCCGCCGTTGGCGAAGTACCACACGCGCGAGTGCTCGAGAAAGCGCCCGATCACGCTCTCCACCCGGATGTGATCGCTCACGCCCGGAATGCCGGGGCGCAGGCAGCAGATGCCGCGGATGATGAGGTCGATCTCGACCCCGGCGTCGGAGGCCGCGTAGAGCGCGCGGATGATCTCCTCGTCCACCAGCGCGTTCATCTTGCCGACCACGCGGGCCGGGCGGCCCGCCCGCGCATGCGCGGCCTCGCGCTCGACGAGTTCGATGAACCGGCTGCGCAGCGACATCGGCGCGACGAGCAGCGCCTGATACGTGCGCTTGCGCGAGAAGCCGGTGAGGGCGTTGAACAGTTCGCTCACATCCTCGCCGATGAGCGGGCTGCACGTCAGCAGTCCCACGTCGGTGTAGATCCGCGCCGTGCGCGAGTTGTAGTTCCCGCTGCCGATGTGGACGTAGCGTCGGATGCCGTCGGCCTCGCGGCGCACCACGAGTACCGTCTTGGCGTGGGTCTTGAGCGTGGCCGCGCCGTAGGCCACGTGCACGCCCACCTCTTCCAGTTGACGCGCCCAGTTGATGTTGTTGGTCTCGTCGAACCGGGCCTTGAGCTCCACCAGCACCGCCACCTGCTTCCCACGCTGCGCCGCTTCGGTGAGCGCGTCGACGATCTGCGAGTCGCCCGACGTACGGTAGAGCGTCATCTTGATGGCCAGCACCTGCTCGTCGCGCGCCGCCTCGGCGATGAACCGTTCCACGGTGGCCGTGAACGAGTCAAAGGGATGGTGCACGAGCATGTCCCGCTCGCGGATCACGTCGAAGATGGAGCGCATCGGATCGCGCAGCGCCGCCGGCGTGTCGGGCACGAACGAGGCGTCGCGCAGCGCCGGCAGATCGAGTCCGCCGAGCGCGATCAGATCGCCCAGCCCGAGCAGCGTGCCGGCGGCCGAGACGTCGCGTTCGGTGAGCGCGCCCGCAGGCAGTTCGGTCTCGTCTTGCAACTCCTCGAGCAGGAGCTGCCGCAGGTGCACCGGGGTCTGATCCGCCACTTCGAGGCGCACCACTTCGCCGAACCGCCGCTGGAACACCTGCTCCTCGATCGTCGCCAGCAGATCTTCCGGCTCATCCAGCACCTCCGGCAGTTCGAGGTCGGAGTAGCGGGTGATGCGGAACGGATACCAGTCGAGCACGTCCACGCCGGGGAAGAGCGCCTCCAGGTGGGCACCCACCAGATCCTCCAGCGGCACGAACTGGTTGATGCGTCCGTCCACCGGCACCCAGCGCGGCAGGCTGCGGGGGACCTTCACCCGGGCGAATCGCACGGCGCCGGTGTCGGGGTCGCGGATCTCGACCGCCAGCGAGATCGAGAGGTTGGAGATGTGCGGAAACGGATGCCCGGGATCGACCACCAACGGCGTCAGCACCGGGAAGACCTCACGTCGGAAGTAGCCGTCCATGGCCAGCCGTTCGTCGGAGGTGAGTTCGTCCATCTTCACCAGCCGCACCCCATGGTCGCCCAGCCGGTCGAGCAGTTCGGCCAGGCAGGCATTCTGCGCCGTCAGCAGTTCGCCGATCTTGCGCCCGATGGCGTCGAGCTGCTCCTGCGGCGTGAGCCCGTCGGGGGGTGTCTGCTGCACGCCGGCCACCACCTGCCGGCGCAGCCCGGCCACCCGAACCATGATGAATTCGTCCAGGTTGTTCGCAAAGATTGCCAGGAACTTGAGCCGTTCCAGCAACGGGTTGCGGTCGTCCTCGGCTTCATGGAGCACACGCTGGTTGAAGGCCAGCCAGCTCAGCTCGCGGTTGAAGAACAGGGACGGGGTCGGGGCTACGGTCATGACTGGGGGCACGCGGACATCCTCCTACCGTATTATACCGCCCCCGGACACGCCCCACCGTGCCGTCTCGGGGACGTCACGCGCGTGTCACGCCCCGATGAGCCCCCGAAGCACGATGTAGGCCACGGCAGCCAGCCCGCCGGCGGCCGGAATCGTGAGCACCCAGGCCCATACGATCCGTCCCGCGATGCCCCAGCGCACCGCCGACAGCCGGTGCGTAGCGCCGACGCCGACGATGGATCCGGTGATCGTGTGCGTGGTGCTCACCGGGATTCCGAAGCGCGTGGCCACCAGGATCGCGATCGCCCCGCCAGTCTCGGCGCAGAAGCCGCCCACCGGGCGCAGCTTGGTGATGCGCGAGCCCATGGTGTGCACGATGCGCCACCCACCGAACAGGGTGCCGAGCGAGATGGAGGTGTAGGCGCACACCTCGATCCAGAGCGGGATCGTCGAGGCGTCGGTCAGGTAGAGGTGGTGCAGCAACCCCGTCTGATGAGCGAAGGTGGGCTGCACCGCCACCAGAAGCGCGACGACGATGCCCATGGTCTTCTGCGCGTCGTTGCCGCCGTGCGACAGCGAGAGCAGCGCCGAACTGGCGATCTGCGCCGGCCGGAAGAACCGGTCCACCCTGGCCGGCGCCGACCGGCGGAAGACCCAGAACACGAGCACCATGAGCAGGTAGCCCGCCATCAGACCCACGATCGGCGAGATGACGATGAACCAGAGCGTCTGCTTCCACTTTATGCCCCAGAGAATCGCCCCGATGCCCGCCTTTGCGATCGCGGCCCCGGCGTACCCGCCGATGAGGGCGTGCGAGGAACTCGAGGGAATGCCGTAGAACCAGGTGATCACGTTCCAGGTGATGGCGCCGAGCAGCGCCGCGAGGATCACATTGGGGGTGACGATGCTCTGCTCCACCATGCCCGAGCCGATGGCCGTGGCGACAGCGGTCTTCACGATGAAGAGCGCGGCGAAGTTGAACGTCGCCGCCCAGACGACGGCGGCCAGCGGGCTGAGCACCCGCGTACCGACGATGGTGGCGATGGAGTTCGCGGAGTCGTGGAACCCGTTGCTGAAGTCGAAGATCAGCGCGATGGCGATGATCGCGACGACGAATGCGGCCACGTCAGGCGTTCTTGAGAGAGACGCTCCGCAGCACCTGGGCCACCCGCATGCAGTAGTCGGTGGTGCGCTCCAGGGTGTCGAACATCTCCTTCCACCGCATCACGTCCAGCGGGTCGCCGCCGTTGGCGAACAGGGAGCTGATGGCGTGCTCGTAGATGGCGTCGGCCTCCTCCTCCAGCGCCTTCACGGCCCCCACCTGGCGCTCCACCTCGGCGGGCTTCTTGATCCCGGCCACCGCCTGCTGCAGATGATCGGCCGACTGGACGAGCACGCGGGCCAACTCCTTGCCCTCCGGCCGCACGTCCTTGATGTGGAGCATCTCGTATCGCCGCGCCGCGCCGTCCATCAGATCGATGACGTCGTCGAGGCGGGACACCAGCATGTGGATGTCCTCCCGATCGAACGGCGTGATGAAGCTGCGGTTAAGCCTCACGTTCACGGCGGCCGTGACCGCGTCGGCCTTGTGCTCGATCTCCTTGAGCGCCCGCACCCGCTGAGCGGCGCGTACCGGATCGTCGAACAGGCTCACCAGTTCCTGGGCGGCCGCGACCAGCAGGCCGGCGAGGTCGTTGAACGATTGGAAGAACTGCTCGTCGCGGGGGATGAGGCGGCCGAACATGGGGGTCCAATTGTTTGGGTGGCGCAGAAGCTATCGGGCGGTGCCCCCCCGCCGGAAGGGGAGAACCGCCCACGCCATGCCGGGGGTTTGCCGGTGGTCGCCCGGGCGGGCGGCTAGAGGCGCGGGAGGGGATGCATCCAGTGCTGCTGGAGCCGAGCCCGCTGGTCCATGTACTCGGGCCGTACGAACAGGCGAATGAGCAGCAGGCCGGAGAGGAACCCGCCCACGTGAGCCCAGACGGCCACGCCACCGGAGAGGTCGGGGCCGGTGGAGTTGAGCGAAGGCAGCGCCGTGAGCAGCTGCACCCCGAACCACCAGATGAGCACCAGCCAGGCCGGAATCCGGAACACCTTGAAGAAGATCACGAAGATGAAGAGCATGTGGACCCGGACCCGCGGGTAGAGCAGCAGGTAGGCACCCATGATCCCGGAGATCGCCCCAGAGGCGCCGACGGTGGGCACCGGTGAGGCCGGGTCCGATGCGATCTGCGTGGCGGCCGCGATGAGTCCGCACAGCAGGTAGAACGCCAGGAAGCGGCCGGGCCCCATGGTGTCTTCCACGGCCCGCGCGAACACCCAGAAGAAGACGGCGTTCCCCAGGATGTGCAGCCAGCCGCCGTGGAGGAACATCGAGGTGAGCGGCGTGAAGATGTTGATCCGGGAATTGTCGATCACGCAGGCCATCCCGTGCCCCAGCGGAAGGGCGAAGCCGAGGGGGGCCTGATGGGTGATCTCGCCGGGCACCATCCCCAGGTTGCAGACACTCGTGATGAGGGCCAGATCGTTGAAGCCCGCCCCCTGGACGAAGATCCAGACGGCGAACATCACCGCGAGCAGCGCCCAGGTCATCACCGGCTGGCGGACGGAGACGTTTTCGTCGCGGAGGGGGATCATGCGGACTCGGGAACGGGGCTGCCAGCCGGGGCGTTCGGGCTGCCTCCCCGTCAGCTTCCGGGGGCCGGCGCCAGTGTGTCAGACAGGAGAATGATAATAAGGGGGCGGCCCTGCCAGAGTGGCGCAGAAAACCGGCCCCGCTCTTGCGATTGAATGGGGCGTCGGCGGGGTGACAGTCGCCCCGCCAATCACTCACAGGGGACGAAATGGCGGACAAAGTCATCGGCATCGACCTGGGTACTACCAACTCGGTCGTGGCGGTTATGGAAGGCGGCGACCCCGTGGTCATTCCGAACGCCGAGGGCGGTCGGACGACTCCGTCGGTGGTCGGATTCACGAAGGACGGGGAGCGGCTGGTCGGCCAGGTGGCCAAGCGTCAGGCGGTCACGAACCCCCAGAACACGGTGTTCTCGATCAAGCGGTTCATGGGCCGGAAGATGAGCGAGGTGAAGAACGAGACCTCGCGCGTGCCCTACAAGGTGCTGGCCGGCGCCAACGACGTGGCGACGGTCGAGGTGCAGGGCAAGCGGTTCACGGCGCCCGAGATCTCGGCGATGATCCTGCAGAAGATGAAGCAGACGGCGGAGGACTACCTGGGGCACTCGGTGTCCAAGGCGGTGGTCACCGTGCCGGCGTACTTCAACGACGCGCAGCGGCAGGCCACCAAGGACGCGGGCAAGATCGCGGGGCTCGAAGTCCTGCGCATCATCAACGAGCCCACGGCCGCGGCCCTGGCCTACGGACTCGACAAGAAGAAGGACGAGAAGGTCGCGGTGTTCGACCTCGGCGGCGGCACCTACGACATCTCGGTGCTCGAATTGTACGACGTGGAGGGCTCGCGCCAGTTCGAGGTGAAGTCCACCAACGGCGACACGCATCTTGGCGGCGATGACTTCGACCAGCGCGTGATCGACTGGATCGTGGCCGAGTTCAAGAAGGATCAGGGCATCGACCTGGCCAAGGATCCGATGGCGCTGCAGCGCCTCAAGGAAGCCGCCGAGAAGGCGAAGATGGAGCTGTCGAGCACGATGTCCACGGACATCAACCTCCCCTTCATCACCGCCGACCAGAGCGGTCCGAAGCACCTGAACTACACGCTGTCGCGGGCCAAGTTCGAGCAGCTGGTGGACGATCTGATCCAGCGCACGATCCCGCCCATGGAGCAGGCGCTCAAGGACGCGGGGCTCAAGCCCGACGAGATCGACGAGGTGCTGCTCGTCGGCGGATCGACGCGCATTCCGAAGATCCAGGAGATCGTGAAGAAGTTCTTCGGCAAGGATCCCAACAAGGGCGTGAACCCGGACGAAGTGGTGGCCATCGGCGCCGCGGTTCAGGGCGCGGTGCTCACCGGCGAGCAGAAGGACGTGCTGCTGCTCGACGTGACGCCGCTGTCGCTGGGCATCGAGACGCTGGGCGGCGTGACCACGGTGCTCATTCCGCGCAACACGACCATCCCGACCAAGAAGTCGGAGGTGTTTTCCACGGCCGACGACAACCAGACGACGGTGGAGATCCACGTGCTGCAGGGTGAGCGCGAACTGGCGCGCGACAACCGCACCATCGGCAAGTTCCAGCTCACGGGCATTCCGCCGGCTCCACGGGGCATCCCGCAGATCGAGGTCACCTTCGACATCGATGCCAACGGCATCCTGCACGTGGGCGCCAAGGACAAGGCCACGAGCAAGGAGCAGAAGATCCGCATCGAAGCGTCGAGCGGGCTGTCGGATTCGGAGATCGACCGCATGGTGAAGGACGCGGAGCAGAACGCGACGGAAGACAAGCAGCGTCGCGAGGAAATCGACACGCGCAACCGTCTGGACAGCATGACGTACGAGGTGGAGAAGAACTCCAAGGAGTGGTCGGACAAGCTGCCGGCCGAACTCAAGACCAAGCTCGACGAGTCGGTGGAGCGGGCGCGCAAGGCGCTTCGCGGCGACGACATGGGCGAGATCAAGGCGGCGCAGGAAGATCTGTCGAAGGCGTTCGCCGAAGCGGGCCAGAGCTTCTACGCGCAAGCGCAGGCGGCGGAAGCCGGCGCGGCCTCGCCGGACGGCGGTGCCACCGGTGGCGAGGGCGAGAAGCCCGAAGATGTGGTCGAAGCGGACTACGAGATCGTGGACGACAACAAGAAGTCGTAAACATTCGCGGTTCATTCAGGCGCGGGCGCCGGGAAACTCTTCCGGCGCCCGCGTTCTTTGTCCTCTGTGACTCGCGGAAACCACCGCAGTCTGCTATGTGTCCAAAAGAGCGTCTCGGCGGGCGGGGCGGCCCCGAACCATCGGCCGCCGCGTGTGTATGAGCGGTATACGCAGTTTGACCTACAGACGGAAACGGACAAATGTCGAAAGCTGCAAAACTCAAGCTCGGCGCCGCCGTCACGGTGGCATTCCTCTGTGGCCTGATCTTCGCGTCAGGCTTCAACCTCACGCGCCTCACGTGGGCGCAGGCCGTTCGTCCCGAGTTCGCCACGGCGACGCTTACGCCGCCGGCCTCGGTGAAGACCGCCGACGCATTCTCCGACGCATTCGAGTGGGTGTCGAACAGCGTCACACCCGCGGTGGTGTCGATCCAGGCGGAGACGCAGCCGAAGCGCCGCGCCAGCGGGCAGACGCCTCAGAACGTGCCGCCGGGCATGGATCAGTTCTTCCATCAGTTCCAGATGCCGCCCAGCAACCAGCCGCAGGAGTCGAGCGGCACCGGGTTCATTGTGTCGAAGGACGGCTACATCCTGACGAACAACCACGTGGTGGCCGACAACGGCGATCTGGCCGACAAGCTGACCGTGAAGCTCCTCGACAATCGGACGTTTCCGGCCAAGGTGGTCGGCCGCGATCCGACCACCGACGTGGCGCTGATCAAGATCGACGCCAACAACCTGCCCACCGTCACGCTGGGTGAGGACTCGTCGTCCCACGTCGGCCAGTGGGTGCTCGCGATCGGCAATCCGCTGGGGCTCAACTTCACCGTCACGGCCGGTATCGTCAGCGCCAAGGGACGGCAGCTCCGAGGGCTGCTGAACACCAAGGACAACCCGTACGCGATCAGTGATTTCATCCAGACCGACGCGGCGATCAACCCGGGCAACAGCGGCGGGCCGCTGGTGAACCTGCAGGGGCAGGTGATCGGCATCAACAGCGCGCTGGCCAGCGGCACCGGTTACTACGCCGGGTACGGATTCGCGATTCCGATTTCGCTGGCGCACAAGGTGATGGATGACTTCATCAAGTACGGCCACGTGCGGCGCGCGGTGCTCGGCGTGAGCATTCAGGACGTGGACGTCGCGGCGGCGCACGTGGCCGGTATGCAGCAGATCTACGGCGCGTACGTCGGCGGGTTCACGGACGACAACGGCACCAGCCCGGCGGAGAAGGCGGGCGTGCAGTATGCCGACGTCATCACGGCCGTGGATGGGCAGCACGTGCAGAACGTGGCGAACCTGCAGCGCATCATTCGCAACTATGAGCCGGGCCAGACGGTCAAGCTCGACGTCATGCGGCACGGCAAGTCGCTGACCATTCCCGTCAAGCTCGGCGAGCCGCCGGCGACACCGGCAACGGTGGCCGCGGCGAACTACCGCAGCGGGGCAACGGAATCGAGCGCGGCCAAGGCCGAATCGACGCTCGGAATCTCGGTGGCACCCGTGACCCAGCAGATGGTGGAGCAGGACTCCGTGCCCGCGCAGTTCTCGCACGGACTTCTGGTGACGAAGGTGTCGCCGAATGGGCCGGCGTATCCCGATCCGTCGTCCACGAGCACCGGCCTGCTGCCGTCGAGCGACATCATCGTGCGCAGCCTGTATCCGAAGGCGATGCCGATCAAGACGATGGACGACCTGAGCGCCGCGGTGAAGGCGGTGAAGAAGGGGGACTACCTGCAACTTCTCGTGTTCAACGTGGGGAACGGGCAGACGCGGCCGGTGAATATTCAGATTCAGTAGGCCGGACAATTGGACAGTCGAATACGGAAGGGGCCGGCGACATGCCGGCCCCTTCTTTTTCCCGCCCGTCCGCTCCTGCGGGGGATGGGGCCCGCGACGTATCAGTCCTGCGTAGTTTCGGTGTGGCGTCGTTTCGGTGTAGCGCGATTCGCGGTCCTGCGTAGTTTTGGTGTACGCGAGAGTGGCGTAATTGGTAGCCGCGCAGGACTTAGGATCCTGTGCCGAAAGGCGTGGGGGTTCGAGTCCCCCCTCTCGCACTGGCTGGGCTATTCTTCCCGGATGACGTCCACGGGATTGGTGCGCGCGGCGCGGCGGGCGGGGATGAGCGTGGCAACGACCGCGGACACAATAAGTGCCAACGGCGCCAGGACGAACGTCACGGGATCATGCGTCGTTACGCCAAACAGCAACGACGCGAGTACGCGTGACGCCGCCCAGGCGCCGGCGAGGCCGAGCGCGAGCCCGAGCACGACGACCACGAGCATCTCGCGTGAGACAAGCGACACGAGTTCACGACCCGTGGCGCCGAGCGCGGCGCGGATGCCCAGTTCGCGGCGGCGCTGGGTGACGGAGTAGGCGATTACGGCGTAGACACCCAGCGCCGTGAGTACCAGCGCCAGCGCGCCGAAGAGTGAGATGAGCAGCGTGTTGGTGCGCCGCGGCGCTACTGAACTACTCACGACATCGTCCATCATCCGCACGCGATAGACGGCCTGTGACGGATCCACGGCCCGGACGGCCTCGCGCAGCCGTGAAAGCATGGCCGATGGCGCGAGCGTTCCGCGTGCTACGAGCGCCAGGTATCCGGTGCCCTGCTGTCCAACCGGGAAGTACATCTGATAGCCGGGCTTTCGTTCGATCCCGGAATCCCGCACGTCGCCGACCACACCGACTACCGTGATCATCCGGTTCGCCATCATCGGGAACTGCCGGCCGATCGGGTCCTCGTTGGGCCACAGCCCGTCGGCCATGGCACGACTGACGATCGCGACCCGCGGCGCCGTCGAATCGTCGGCGGCGCTGAAGGAGCGTCCCTCGAGCAGTGGAATGCCCATGGCCCGGAAGTAGCCCGCCGAGCAGATCAAATATCGGGCGTACTTCATCGAGTCGCGCGGCGGTTCGGGCCGATCGGCCGCATGGACGCTGATGGCGATGCCGCCTTCGCCGCCCAATGGGAGCATGTTGACGATTCCGGCGGCGGAGATTCCAGGCGACGATTCGAGGCGGGAGACCATCGAGCGGATCCGGGCCACGCGGTCGGCGCCGTTGCCGCCGGCGTCGAAAGTGAATTCCAGCGTGCCCACACCGCGCGTATCCAGGCCGACCGGCTCGTGCATCATCCGGTCGAAGCTGCGGAGCATCAGCCCGGCGCCGACGAGGAGCAACACCGTGAGCGCCAATTCCGCCGCCACCAGCATCCGGCGGCCGCGTCCCGCTCCGCCCGCCGTCGCCCCCCGGCCACCGGACTTGACCGCGTCCGCGAGTTGGGCCCGCGACGCACCCCACGCCGGCCAGAGACCGAACCCGACTCCGGTGACCAGCGCCAGCGCCGCCGCGAATCCCAGCACGCGCAGATCGATCTCCGGCGGCGCGATGCCAGCCAGCCGCGGTGGCATGAGCGTCGTGAGCAGCCGCAGAACGAGCGGCGCCAGCAGAATCCCCAACGCCGTCCCGGCGACGGCGAGCATCACGCTTTCGGTGAGCAGTTGGCGGACGATCCGCCGACGCGTTGCGCCGAGCACGGCGCGCAGTGCAATCTCCTGTCGCCGCACGGCCGCCTGCGACAACAACAGGTTGGTGACGTTGGCGCAGGCGATGAGCAGCAGGAGCCCCGTGGCACCGAGCAGAATCAGGAGTGCCGTCCGGTGATCACCGACGAGGGCCGTTCTGAACGGCACCGCGAACCCGTCCTTGCGCTGCCCGGCGATCGTTTCGCGGAACATCGGCGTCGCGTTCGAATCGGCGGCCGAAGCGACGGCAGCGGCGCGGGTCCATAGCGTCTGAAGCTGCGCTTCGGCCCCCGGCGCCGAAGCGCCTTCGGCCAGACGACCGATCACGTAGGACGGCAGGAAGCTGCGGAACGCGGCGAAGGTGTCGAAGGTTGTCGGATTCGTGAGCGGAATCCAGAGGTCGCTCTCATCGGGGAAGCTGAACCCGGGAGGCATGACACCCACCACCCGGTACGGCTTTCCGCTGAGCACGATCATGCTGTCGAGCATCGGCCGTTCGCCGAAGTGCGACCGCCAGAGCGCGTCGGACAGAATCGCGACCGCCGCCCCCCGCGGCTTCCCCTCGTCGCTGGTGAACGGCCGCCCGCGCACCGGCGACCGGCCGAGGGTGGTGAAGAAGCTCGGAGTGACCACGCCCACTTTCACCCGCATCGGCCGCGCGGGGTCGCCGAGGTTGAGCGTACCGGCCGCGTATCCCGCCACGCTCGCAAACGTGCCTCGCATGCCTGCGACGTCGTTGTAGTCGGGATAGTGGAAGTCGGGCACCGGGTTCCCGGGGCCCGCATCGAGAGGAAGTTGGATCTCGTGCACCAGCAGCAGGCGGTCGGGATGCGCGAAGGGCAGCGGTCGCAACATCGCCGCATCCACCGCGCTGAACATCGCCGTCGTCGCCCCGACGCCGAGCGCGAGCACGATCACCACCGCCGCCGTGAAGCCCGGCCGCTGCCGGAGCCGCCGCAGCGCGTACGCGATGTCCTGGCCTAAACTTCCCAGCGCCTCCACCCGCACCCCGCGCCGGTGCCGCAACTCGTCGCTTCGCGTGAGCCGGGCCCGAATCGCCTCCGGGTCCCCGAACCGCGCCCGCACGGCGTCGGCAATCTCGTCAGCCGGCACGCCGCGCTCGCGCAGCTCCGATTCCAGCCGGGCGATGTGGTCACGCAGTTCGTCGTCGACATCGGCCTCCACGTTCGGCGCCGAAGAAGCGCAGGTAGCGGCGCCACAGGGGTTCGGGCTTCGGGTGTCGCATTGCTCAGCCCTCGGCCGGCGTTGGGCCGGGCGCTTCGAGTGCCGCCGCCATCGCCTCGGCGAACCTGCCCCAAGCCGCCGTCTCGTGGCGGAGCTGCTTCCGCCCCGCCGCCGTGATCGTATAGAAGCGCGCCCGCCGGTTGTTCTCCGACAGCCCCCACTCGGCTTCGATCCAGCCGCGGTCCTCCAGACGGTGCAGCGCCGGGTAGAGGGTGCCCTCCTCCACTTTGAGCGCCTCGCCCGTCGCCCCCTCGATCCATCGGGCCACACCGTACCCGTGCACCGGGCCCCAACTCACCGCCCGCAGGATCAGCACGTCCATGGTCCCGCGCAGAATGTCCATCGAGTCGCCCACCGGACACCTCCATAGCGTTTCTATGGGAACGACGCCAACGTGCCACCCCTTCCATAGAAACGCAAGGGGGAATTCCGAGGCCTCCCGGGGCGCCGCCGGCTACCCTAGGCCCCCCTCCCCCCGAGGGTTAGCTTTCGAGACACTGAACATCCGGCCCGTCCGGCCCCCGGTGTGGATCCGCCGCCGCCGGCCTCCGGACCCAAGAAATCGACCCCATGGAAATCCAGATAACGACCAAGAAAAGCGGCGGCGTCGAGCGCCTGCTGTCCGTCACCGTCGCCGCCGAGGACGTGAAGGCCGTCGAGAACACGACGGCCCGGCGCTACGCCTCCAACGTCCGCCTGCCCGGCTTCCGGCCCGGCAAGGCCCCGGCGCATCTCGTCAAAAAGAAGTACAAGGACGCCATCCGGCAGGAAGTCATCGAACGCGTGGTGCAGGAAGCCTTTCAGCAGGTGCTCGACAAGGAGCAGCTCAAGGTGGCCGCTCAGCCGCACGTGCACGACCTCAAGTTCAATGAAGGCGAGGCGATGACCTTCGAACTGCACCTGGAGGTCCGCCCCGAAATCGACCTGGCCCGGGTGGAAGGGTTCACGGTGAACCGGCCCGCCCCCGAGGTCAACGATACGGCAGTGGACGAGCAGATCGAGCAGCTCCGCGACCAACGTGCCGCCTGGGCGCCGGTGCTGGAACGCCCCCTGCCGGGCGACATGGTGACCGTACTGCTGGCCACGGCCGAAGACGACGGCACGATCCCCGAGGGCAAGGAGTACACGATCGTCCTGGGCGGCGGGCAGGCCATTCCTGGCATCGAAGAGTTGATCATGGAGATGGCACCGTCCGAAACCAAAGAGGCGGGGGTCCGCTGGCCCGACGATTTCCCCGACGAAGCACAGCGCGGCAAGACCAAGCCGGTGCGAGTGGTGCTGCAGGAAGTGAAGCGGAAGGCGATGCCACCGCTGGACGACGCGTTCGCCCGCGAGGTCGGCGATTTCGACTCGCTGGAAACGCTGAAGACGACGGTGCGCAAGGATCTCGCGGAGCACGCCACCCGCGAAGCGGACGCCGCCGTGCGGCAGCAGCTCATCGAGCGGATTGGCGAAGCCAACGCGTTCGAGGTGCCGCCGAGCTGGGTGAATCAGATGATCCAGGCGTACCTGGAGGTGTATCAGGTCACGCAGGACGAGCGCGACCGGTTCATCACCGAGTTCCAGCCGGTGGCGGAGCGGCAGGTGCGCCGCGACCTGATCGTGGACACCCTGGCCGAGCGGGAGAAGCTGGCCGCCAGCGAGGCGGACGTGGACGAGCGCGTGGGCGAGGTGGCACAGAAGCGCGGCGCCGAGCCAGGCCAGGTGTACGCGTCGCTGCAGAAGGCAGGACGGTTGAAGGAAATCGAGCGCAGCATCACCGAGGACAAGGTCTTCGCGTGGCTACTGGAACGAAATACCGTGGAGCAGGCAACCTGATGAGCAATACACCCATGTCGACGATCTATCCTCCCTACGTCATCGAGCGGTCGAGCCGCGGCGAGCGCAGCTACGACATCTTCTCGCGGCTGCTCATGGACCGCATCATCTTCCTCGGCACACCGGTGAACGATGACGTGGCGAACATCATCATCGCCCAGATGCTGTTCCTCCAGGCGGACAACCCGGAGCGCGACATCCATCTGTACATCAACTCGCCGGGCGGCAGCGTGTCGGCGGGGTTGGCGATCTACGACACGATGCAGTTCCTGAAGGCACCGGTGGAGACGATCTGCATGGGGATGGCGGCCAGCATGGGCGCGTTCCTGCTGGCGGCCGGCACCAAGGGTAAGCGCATCGCCCTGCCCCACTCGCGGATCATGATTCACCAGCCGTCGCAGTCGGGCGGCGGGGGCACCGCGTCGGACATCGAGATTCAGGCGAAGGAAATCCTCTACCTGCGCTCGAAGCTCAACGAACTGATGGCGAAGCACACCGGACAGACGGTCGAACAGGTGGAGAAGGACACGGATCGCGACCGGTTCATGTCGGCGGACGAGGCCAAGGAATACGGACTCATAGATACCGTGATCACCAATGCCGCGGAGATCGTCCCCGGAAACGGCGTACCGCCCGTGGCCGCTAAGTAATGGCACGAAACCAGTTCCGACGGGGCCAAGTGAAAACCTTCGCGAAACTCGGTCGTCAGTTCCTTGACCAGGTGGGAACACCGGGTATATCCTCATGGAAGGCCGCCAGATGGCGGCCTGCTTTCACCACGGCAGCCGAGTGACCAGCATGTCCCACGACAAACACCTTCGCTGCTCGTTCTGCGGCAAATCGAAGGACTCGGTCCGGAAGTTCATCTCGGGCCCGTCCGTGTACATCTGCAATGAGTGCATTGCGTTGTGCAACGAGATCCTCGCCGAGGACGAAGAGCGCGAGGTTGCCGAGGCGATTACCCAGGTCCCGACGCCGCAGGAAATCAAGGACATCCTGGACCAGTACGTGATCGGACAGGAACGCGCCAAGAAGGCGTTGTCCGTGGCCGTGTACAACCATTACAAGCGCATCAACTCGGCGTCGCTCCGCGACGACGACGTGGAGCTGGACAAGTCCAACATCCTGCTCATCGGCCCTACGGGCGTGGGCAAGACGCTGCTGGCCCAGACGCTGGCCCGCATTCTCGACGTGCCGTTCACGATCGCCGATGCCACGACGCTCACCGAAGCCGGGTACGTGGGCGAGGATGTGGAGAACATTCTCGTACGGCTGCTCCAGGCGGGCGACTTCAACGTCGCCGAGTGCGAGCGCGGCATCGTCTACATCGACGAAATTGATAAGATTGCCAGGAAGTCTGAGAATCCAAGTATCACGCGCGACGTGTCGGGCGAGGGCGTGCAGCAGGCGCTGCTCAAGATCCTCGAAGGCACCGTGGCCAGCGTGCCCCCGCAGGGCGGCCGCAAGCACCCGCAGCAGGAATACATCCAGATCAACACCAAGGACATCCTGTTCATCTGCGGCGGCGCGTTCGACGGCCTGGAGAAGATCATCGAAGCGCGCACGGGCAAGCGGCAGATCGGGTTCGGGGGCACCGAGAACGCCGCCCCCACCAACGGCGTCAACAAAACCCCGTTCGCCGAAGTGGAGCCGGACGACATGCTCCGCTACGGGCTGATCCCCGAACTGGTGGGACGCCTGCCGGTCACGGTGGCGCTCGATACGCTCGACGAGGAAGCGCTGGTGCGCATCCTCAAGGAGCCCAAGAACGCGCTGACCAAGCAGTACACCAAGCTGTTCGAACTCGAAGAGGTGAAGCTGACCTTCGAGGACAGCGCCCTGCGCGCGATCGCGACCAAGGCGCTCAAGCGCGGCACCGGCGCCCGTGGACTGCGGGCGATTCTCGAAGAGATTCTCACCGACGTGATGTTCGACCTCCCGACACGGCAGGACGTGGAGGAGGTGAAGCTCACCGAGGGTTCGGTGCTGCACGGAGCGCCGCCGCTGCTCGAGATCGCGCCGCAACGAAAGAAGAAGGAAGCGTGAGTCGGTGATGCAATGAGGCAGAGAATGAGGCGGGGGGCCGGCGGCAGAGCCGGCCCCCCGCCTTTCTCTATCCGTACCGCCCCACCCCATCACCGCCCCACCACCTCCGGGATCGCTATCTTTGAGTATGCCAATTCTCACCCCTGACGGAGAACGCGTTCCAGTCGGCGACCGGCTGCCCGTGCTTCCGCTGCGCGATGTCGTGTTCTTCCCGAACACCGTCATGCCGCTGCTCGTGGGGCGGCGCGGGTCGCTGGCCGCGCTCAATGCGGCCGCTGCCGCGGAATCCGCGGGAGCGGACGGTGTCGGGCAGTACCTGCTGGCCGTCACGCAACGCAACGCCGAAGCCGACGAGCCGGCAGCCGCGGACCTGTACCGGGTGGGCGTGGTCGTGCGCGTCCTGCAGCGAACGCCGCTGCCAAACGGCGCTACCAAGCTGCTGCTCGAGGGGTTGGCACGTGCGCGGGTAACCCGGTACGCCAGATCGGGGGGCGTGTTGCGCGCCACGCTGGCGCCATCGACGGTGCCCAGCGAAGACGGCGCCACGCCAGCCACGGCCCTGTCGCGGCGCGTGATGTCGCAGTTCGAGGAGTATGTCGCGCTGCAGCGTCGCATTCCCGGCGAGGTAGTCTCGATCATCCAGAGCGCCCAGACGCCCGCCCGGCGCGCTCTGGCGATCGCGGCCCATCTGAGCCTGGCCGTGTCGGCGCGGCAGAAGCTGCTCGAGGCCGAATCGCTGGCCGACCTGCTCCGCCTGCTCGACACGACGCTCACCGGCGAGATCGAACTGCTGGGGCTGGAACAGAAGATCGAGCAGGACGTGCGCGGCTCGCTGTTCCAGAATCAGCGGGAGTTCTACCTGCAGGAACAGCTCAAGGCCATCCATCGCGAACTCGGTCAGGAGGACGACGACCTCGCCGAGTTGGAGGCGCAGGTGGAGCACAAGGGACTGCCGGACGGGGTGAAGACCCGCGTGCTGCGCGAGTTGCGGAAGATGCGCCGGATGTCGCCGATCGCTCCCGAGAGCACCGTGTCGCGCAACTTCGTGGATTGGGTGCTGGCCCTGCCGTGGACGGCGCGCACCGACGACGTTCTCGACGTGGCGCACGCTCGGCGGATTCTCGACGAAGACCACTACGGACTGGAACCGGTGAAGGACCGGATCCTCGACTACATCGGCGTACTCTCGCTGGTGAGCCGGATGGAGGGACCGATCCTCTGCCTGGTGGGACCGCCGGGCGTGGGCAAGACGTCGCTGGGCCGCTCAGTGGCGCGCGCGCTGGGCCGCAAATTCGTGCGCATGTCGCTGGGCGGGGTGCGCGACGAAGCGGAGATTCGCGGGCACCGGCGCACGTACATCGGCTCGATGCCGGGACGCGTGCTGCAGGCCATGCGGCGCGCCGAAGTGATGAACCCGGTGATCCTGCTCGACGAGGTGGACAAACTCGGCCAGGACTACCGCGGCGATCCGGGCGCGGCGCTGCTCGAAGTGCTCGACCCCGAGCAGAACCGCGCGTTCAACGATCACTACCTGGAACTGGATTACGATCTGTCGCAGGTGCTGTTCATCACGACGGCCAACTACCTGCCGCGCATTCCCGAACCCCTGCGCGACCGCATGGAAGTGATCCGGCTGCCCGGGTATCTGGATCAGGAGAAGCTCGCAATCGCCCGGCAGTTCCTGGTGCCCAAGCAGTTGACCGCAAACGGCGTGGCGCCGGAGACGGTGACGTGGGAGCCCGACGTGCTTCCGGCCATCATTCACGAGCACACGCGCGAGGCGGGCGTGCGCGAGTTGGAGCGGAAGATCGCGCGCGTGGCGCGGAAACTGGCCCGCCGTCGCGCCGAGACGGCGGGACGGACCGCCGGACCCGACGTGGTGCGAGCGGCCGACCTGAAGGAACTGCTCGGCCCGGCCCCCTTCGATCCAACGGCGGTCACACTGGAGGACAAGGTGGGCGTGGCGATGGGACTCGCCTACTCGGCCATGGGGGGCGACGTGCTCGAGATCGAGGTGAGCGCCGTCCCGGGACGCGGCCGGCTGCAACTGACGGGAACGCTGGGCGACGTGATGAAGGAGTCGGCGAGCGCGGCGCTGAGCTACACGCGGTCGCGGTCCGCAACGCTGGGCATCGACCGCCGGGCGACGCGGTCGCGCGACCTGCACATCCACATTCCCGATGGGGCCACGCCGAAGGACGGCCCCTCGGCGGGCATCGCGATGGCGACGGCGATCGCCAGCGCGCTCACCGGCGTGCCGGTGCGCGGCGACATCGCGATGACGGGCGAGGTGACGCTGCGTGGCCGCGTGCTCCCCATCGGCGGGCTGCGCGAGAAGGCCGTGGCGGCGCATCGGAACCGGATCTACCACGTGATCATTCCGCAGCAGAACATGCGCGACGTGGAGGAGCTGCCGGCCGAGGTGCGCGAGGCGGTGCACTTCCATCCGGTCAAGACCATGGACGAGGTGCTGCGGCTGGCACTCGCGGGCGGCCCGTACGCCGGCGATGCGCCCTCCGCGGCCGCACTCCGGCAGTGACCACGCCTCCGGGGCGCGGGGTGGACCCGCTGGTCGTCCAGTCGGTGGAGTTCCTGGGCCCGATGGCGACGACGGACGGCTGGCGTCCCGAGTCGCCGCTGCCCGAAGTGGCCTTCGCCGGCCGGTCGAATGTGGGCAAGTCGTCGCTGCTCAACGTCCTAGTGCGCCGCAAGAAGCTGGCCCGGGTGAGCAACACGCCGGGACGCACGCGCGAGATCAACTTCTTTGCGATCAACGAACGGTTCACGCTCGTGGACCTGCCCGGGTACGGCTATGCGCGGGTATCCAAGACCCGGCAGGCCGAGTGGCGGCCGCTGATTGAGGGCTACTTGTCGTCGAGCGGCGAGCTGCGCGGCGTGGTGCAGCTGCTCGACGCCCGCCACGATCCCACCGGGGATGACCTGGCGATGCTCGACTTCCTGGCCGACCTGGGGGCTCCGACGCTTGTGGCGGCCACGAAGATCGACAAACTGCGGCCCAGCGCCCGGTCGGACCGGCTCGCGGCCCTCGCGAAGGTGACCGGGCTCTCCGACGACCAGATCATCCCCTTCAGTTCGGTGACGGGCGAGGGACGGGACGAACTCGCCGAGGCGATCGTGGATTTGGTCTCACAGCCATCGTGGCGTCACACATGACCCAGGAGCGAGCCTCGTGACCTTCCTTCCCCTTCGCGACCTTCCACATCGCGCCATCACCTCCGCGGCCAGAGACTGGCTGGAGGGCCTGCACGCGACGCTCGCCGATCCTGCCGCCGACCGGGTGCTGCTCTGCCGCCGCACGCTCACCGACATCTGCTACCCCGAGTACGCGGCGAACTGGGAGACGGCCGTGGAGGACACGAAGCTGCCCGCGGCAACGCGGTTGGCGCTCTCGGCCATGGACCCGCGCAATGTGACGCTGGAACCGGAGTACTACGCCGACTGCAACGATGCGCGGTTCCAGCGCGTGAAGCCCCTGCTCTGGCTCTGGTACTCGTACGATCGCACCCCGCTTGGCGGCCAGAACGTCTGGCTGGGCGTGCTCCTCCGCCGACTGCTGGCGCCGCACATCTTCAAGAAGTGCGGCGAGAATTTCAAGGCATTCCAGCACGTGGAGTTCTCGTTCGGGTACAACCTCGAGGTGGGCGACGACGTGGTGGTACACCGCCACGTGCTGCTCGACGACCGGGGTGGCATCCGCCTGGGGAACGACGTGTCGATCAGCGATTATGCCAACGTGTACAGCCACACGCACAGCATCGTCGACCCGTGCGAGGTGACGAACGTCGCGACGGTGATCGGCGACGGGGTGCGGATCACCTATCACGCTACGATCCTGGCCGGCGTCCATGTGGCCGAACAGGGGATGGTGGGTGCGATGGCGGTAGCCACGAGCGACGTGCGGCCGTACCACGTGCACGTAGGCATCCCGGCCAAGAGCGTGCGCGTGAAGCCCAACGCGCCGGATCACGACGTAGTGCTGCGCACCAGCCGCCGCCAGCCGGACCCGGACCAACCGGGCGGCGACGACTGATCAGCGCACGCGCAGGACGTCGTCCACGCGGTGAATGTTCGCCGGGCCCAACAGGTGCACGATGTCGCGGATGGTCCGGCCGGCGCGTGGCCAGGTGCTGCGTTCCACCGCCGCGTCCACGCCCAGCCACTCGAAGTGCTGGTGCTCCTCGCTGAGCACCACGGGGCCGGGCGCATCGACGAACGCGGCGAACACCACCGACATCTGAATGCTCGATCTCCTGGGCAGATAGAAGGGCTGCACGGCGACGCAGTACAGCCGGTCCGCCGGCAGCCCGGTTTCCTCCCCCATCTCGCGCACGGCGGCCTGCTCCGGTCGCTCGCCGGCATCGATGCTCCCCGTGACGACCTCCCACGACCCGGGACGGATGGTGTTTTCGGCGCGCTGCAGCAGCAGCACACGCCACCCATCGGGGTGCGGTTGGACCACGTAGCACTCGATGGTTCCGACGTCTACGGAGATCGGCGACTCGGACACGGCGCTCCCGGTTGATGGGCGAGACGGCCGCGCGATGCGCGGCCTCTTCAACTTACCAGCCACGGGAGGCGCGGCAACGCGCCGCAGTTCCTCGGGGGAGGTGTTGCCCGATCGCACGTGGCCCATTCCCGATTCCCAGAGCGTCCGCATCCCCGCTTCGCGGGCGACCTCCGCCAGGCGCTCCGCCGGTTCGCCGGCTGCCACGCGTCGCTCGAATTCCGCTGAGCCCACCAACACCTCGACGATGGCGAGCCGCCCCCGATAGCCCGCGCCGCCACAGGCCGGGCAGCGCGGTCGCTCGGCCACGGCCACCACCGGCGACGCTTTGGCGTCCGACACCCCGACACCGGGCCTCATGCACTCGCAGTGCCGTCGTACGAGTCGCTGCGCCACGACGCCCTTCACGGCCGTCGCGATCTTGTACGGCGCCACCCCGAAGTCGGCCAGGCGGGTCACGGCGCTGGCCGCGTCGTTGGTGTGCAGCGTGGACAGCACCAGGTGCCCGGTGAGCGAGGCCTGGATGGCGATCTCCGCTGTCTCGCGGTCGCGGATCTCGCCGACCAACAGCACGTCCGGATCCTGACGCATGATCGAGCGCAGGGCCGATGCGAAGGTGAGTCCGGCGCGCTCGTGTACCTGCACCTGCACGATGCCCGGAATGCGATACTCGATGGGGTCCTCGACCGTGACGATGTTGAGGTTCCGCTGCTGCAGCCGCTGCAGCGCCGCATAGAGGGTCGTCGTCTTGCCCGAGCCGGTGGGACCGGTGACCAGAATGAGCCCCTCGCGGCAGGCGAGCAGCGTGTCGATGCGGGCACGCTCGTCGGGGTGGAAGCCCATGGCGTCGAGTGAGCGCAGCGCCGAGCGGCGGTCGAGAATGCGGATCACGACCTTCTCGCCGCGCGACGCGGGCAGGGTGGAGACGCGCAGATCGACCGCGGCGCCGTTCACGGCCACGCGGGCTCGGCCGTCCTGCGGGCGCAGCCGGTTGGCGATGTCGAGGCGCGACACGATCTTGATGCGCGACACCAACGACCGCGCCACACTGCGTGGCAGGGTGCGCACGTGGCGGAGCACACCGTCGATGCGGTGTCGGACGGCGATTCCCTGCTCTTCGGGTTCGATGTGCACGTCGCTGGCGCCGGCCGCCACCCCGTCGGCCAGCAGGTCGTCCACCAGGCGCGTGATGCTCGCCGCCTCCTCGTCGCCGAGCACCGGCGGCGCGATCTCGTGCTCGCCGGTGAGCATCTGCACGTCGCGCGCGTGTTCGGGAGGAGCCGCGCCGGCGACACCGTCGCTGTAGGCCAGGGCGACCGCATCGGCCAGCGCGGCCGGACTGGCGAGCGCAAACTGCACCGCGCGCCCCGTGGCGAAGGCCAGGGTCCGTTCGCACTCGAGGTCGAGCGGATCGGCGGTGGCGAGCACGATGTAGTCATCGGTGGCCCGCAGCGGTAGCACGCCGAAGCGCCGGGCCCAGCGTTCCGGTACCAGCGCGCGCGCCGCCGGGTGGGCCCGCGCCAGATCCGCCACGTCGAGGTGCAACCGTTGGGCGAGCACCCGGACGGGATCGGCATCTCGATCGGGCAGCGGGCCCGCGGCGGCGAGCACGCGCCGCGGCCAATCGTCGTCGCGCACCATGGTGGACATGGGGACACGCTATGCCCTGGCGATGCGGGACGCGCACTCATTCGGGCGCCAACCGGCACACATTCGCCCATGTCGGGACCGGAGCGCCCGGACGGGCCATGAGGTGGCATCAGGCGCGAACAGGGGAACTACAATTCCGCGGAAGGCGCGGAGGACGCGGATGAACTGCAGTTGCGCGCCACAGATGGCACGCCAGAGTCCGTTTCATCCCAGGCGCTGACTCATGAGGGTGTGCTCTAACCCAAGCTTCTTGCAGTTCATCCGCGCTGTCCGCTGATTCCGCGGAATTGTCGTTCCCCCTGTTGGTGCCCGCGCCCACTCGAAGCCGCGGGCGCGCACCGGTCGCCGCGTCAGAGTATGCTCCAGAACCCTCGCGCCACATCGATTGAGAAGGTCCACCGTCCCGACGAACGGAGGCCGCGCGCGACGTCCAGACGCACCAGATCGAAAAAGCCGATGAGCCCGACGCCGACCGACGGGAACACACGACCGGAGGGGACCATGCCGGGCGTTGCGAACGGGTTCGCGGCCGGATCGAGCGCCGCGACATTGAAGAACGGCGCGACCGTTGCGTTGCTCGACGAACGCCCGAAACTCCCCAGCGAGAACGAGGGAAACGGTACGGCAAACCGCGCCTCGACTCGCTGCGAGACGCCGCGCGTGCCGACCAGTCCGTGAAGCGGATAGCCGGGCGCCGTGACGGGACCGCCGAAGTACACGAGTTGCTGTGGGGCCACAGGACTCCCGGAGCCGTCGGCAACGGCCGCGTCCGTGTGGCTCACCAACTGCACCGGCCCGAGGGACGCCGAGGCGTCGGCGATGAGCGTCGCCCGCCGCGTGTCGCGCGGTGCGAGCACACATCCGGCACCGGGACACGTCTGCGCCGCCGTCTGGTGCCACTGGTCCAATCGCGCACTGGCGGTGGCGTGCAGGGGCCCCCACGACACCGGCACTTCACGCGCGAGTTGCAGCGAAAGGTGCAGCGGCGAGTAGCGCACGGCGGCGATGGTCGGCGCAAAGCTGCCGAGCGCGGGCCGCGCGTGCACCGAAACGGCACGCTGATCCTCCTGGGCCAGATCGATGGTCCAGCGCAGTCCGGCGGCCGGCAGGCTGAGATCGGCCCCGATTGCCCGCAGATCGTACGGCTCGGTGGCGTCGCTCCCGAACTCCTGCGCCGCCAGGCTGTTCACGATGCCCGACCGCTCGGGCTCGTTGCGCGCCCCGGCGAGCACGTGCTTGCCATACAGGCTCAGCGCGGTGCCCGTGGGGTTCCGCCAGTCGAGCGCCACCGTGCCGCGCAGCGTCGCGTCGTCGATGCCGTACTGGGGATGCGCGGCCAGACTCACGCCGCCGGCGACGTGCTGTTCGACGCCGAAGCCCAGCGCCAGCCCCTGCACGCGGTTCACGCTCGCGAAGTCGCTGAGCCCCCGGGCACGGAGGCGCGTGTGGTCGGCCCGCCGCAGCGCCTGTTCCCGCACCATCGCCCGCGCCTCGGCCTGGACGCGCCGCACGTCGGCGTCGGTGGTCACGGCGACATCGGGCGGGAGCGAGTCGAGGATGTTGCCGTGCCACGGGTACGCCTTGAGCGTCGGCGGCGCGGCCTGCTCGAACTCCGGCCCGGCAAAGGTCTGCGGAGGGATGTGCTCGTTGATCTTGTAGTCCGACACCTCCCAGCGGCCGCGGATGATGCCGCGCACCGGGTAGTCGAACCAGGTGCCGGTTCGCCGGATTTCAATTTCCTGGTGCCGTGGCAGCCAATAGCGCGCGTCGATGAGCCCGTTCTCGAGGACGATGGAAATATCTTCGAGCGATGGATCGAGCAGCGCCGCCCGGGTGAAGCTGAACGCCATGCGGACCACCTGCCCCGAATGCCGGTCCAGGTAGATGGCGCCGACGACGGCCGGGCGGCCAGCGTCTTTGGGCCGGACCTTCACCTCGTACACGTCGAAGGTCTGGCCGGGAATGGAGATGCGGAGCGAGTCGGCGATGGCGAAGTCGTAGAGCGCCAGCCCGCCGGGCGACAGGGGATGCGGGACGTCGCGGACCTCGTCGCCCTGGCCCAGGCGGATGATGTCGGGAAAGTTGTTCTGGACGATGCCCAGGTGATCGCGGTGATACATGATGTCGGTGGGCAGCAGCGTCGTGTCGCGACGTCCGATGATCCGCTGCTTGCTGAGGTTGGGCGACCGCCAATAGACTTGGAGCGCCAGCTGGTCGGTGCGGACGATCTTGGGCGGCGTCGGGAATCCACGGCCGAGTTGGACCAGGAAGGTCAGGTATCCGCGGGCGGTGGCCTGGTACTCCACGAGGCCGGTGTCGGCGAGCTGCTCGGCGCGGTGCTCGATGGCCGTCCGGACGACGCCGAGGGTCCTGGGATCGTTCCAGGTAGATTGGGCGCCGGCGGAGACGGCGAGCAGCGACACGAACAGCGCAGCGCGGCAGATCATTCCTTGAAGTATCGCGGCGGCTTCGCCCACGAGCAACGGATCATCCATGAGTTTTGAGGCATTTCAGGCGCGGGCCAGACGCGGGTATCTCGTGCCCGTCTGGCGCGAATGCGTACTCGACACGGAAACGCCGGTCGCGGCATTCACCAAGCTCAAGCGCGGGCCCTTCTCCTTTCTGCTCGAATCGGCACCGGCGGGGAGCGAGACCTGGTCGCGGTACACGTTCATGGGCACGGAGCCGCGCAGCGCCTGGCGGATGAGCGACGGCCGCGTGGAGGATTGGACGCCCGACGCCGGCTGGCATGGGGCGCGAACTCCCGCCGATCCGCTCGGCGACCTCGAGGCGCTCCTACAGGCGCATCCGCCCGTGGACGTGCCAGAGTTGGGCGAATTCTGGAGCGGGGCGGTGGGCTACTTCGGCTACGACGTGGTGCGGTGCATCGAGCGCCTCCCCCACGCGCCGCCGCGCACGCTCGACGCGCCCGACGCGCTGTTCGTGTTCACCAATGTGCTGGTCGTCGTGGACAACCTCCGCTCGCGGGCGCGCTTCGTGGCCTCGGTGCCGGTGCCCGCGTCGTGCACGGACGCCGAGCTGCGAGCGCTCTACGACCGCGCAGACGCCGACATTGCCGACGCGATGCAGCGCCTGCGCGCGCCCGGGGCCCTGCCGGCGCTGGAACTGGACGAGGCGGCGACGCCGGCCGCGGGGCGCTCCAACTACGAGAAGACCAAGTACCTGCGCGACGTGCAGCGGATCAAGGAGTACATCGTGGCCGGTGACGCCTTCCAGGTGCTGCTGGCACGACGCATCGTGATCCCGCACGACTTCTCGTCGGCGCTGCTCTACCGCGCGCTGCGCGTGGTGAACCCGTCGCCGTACATGTACCACCTCGACCTAGACGGCGTGGAATTGGTGGGCAGCTCGCCGGAGTTGCTGGTGCGCGTGTCGGAGGGACGGGTGACGGTGCGACCGATCGCCGGCACACGGCCCCGGGGCCGCACCGCCGCCGAGGACGAGGCGCTGACCACCGAGCTGCTGGCCGACGAGAAGGAGCGCGCCGAGCATCTGATGCTGGTGGATCTGGGGCGCAACGACGTGGGTCGCATCGCACAGTACGGGAGCGTGCACGTCAGCGATCTGATGGTGGTGGAGCGCTACTCGCATGTACTGCACATCGTGAGCCAGGTGGAGGGGACCATGCGGCCGGAACTGTCGGCCATGGACGCCTTCCGCGCCACCTTCCCAGCCGGCACGATGACCGGGGCACCCAAGGTGCGGGCCATGGAGATCATCGACGAGCTGGAGCCGGAGCGCCGCGGTCCCTACGCGGGCGCGGTGGGGTACCTGTCGGCGGGGGGGCGGCGCATGGACCTGGCGATCACCATCCGCACCTGCGTGATCGCCGGCGGCGAGGCGTCGATTCAGGCCGGCGGTGGCATCGTCTACGACTCCGTGCCCGAGCGGGAGTGGGAGGAGACCGAGAACAAGGCGCGCGCCATGCTCACGGCGATCGGGCGCGTGCGCGCGTCGGGGAGTCCCGGCTAGTCGTACGCGGCCCGGTGCCGCATATTCTCCGCACATGCCCTTCAAGCTCACGAGCGCCGACCACACCCTGAGCTTCGAGTTGCCGGCCGCAGTGCCGCAACTCGTGGGCCGCGCGCCCACGTGCGACATCCCGATCATCGACCCGACGATTTCGCGGAAGCACGCCGAGCTCCGGTGCGACGACGACGGCGTGGAGGTGCGCGACCTGGAATCGATCAACGGCACATTCGTCAACGGCGCGCGCATCGCGTCGTGCCGCGTCTCGGCCGGCGACCACCTCACCTTCGGACACGTGGAGTTCACGGTCGAGGTAGTCGAGGCCCCCGAACCGGCCCCGCCGCGCGTGGACACGGGCACGCCGCCGGGGGCGACGATCGTGCGCCAGCGCCCCGTGAGCATGCACACGCCTCCCCTTGCCGCGCCCGGCGTTCCGCCGGCGCCGAACGACAAGAACCGCGAGAAGCTCGCCACGCTGCTCGAGGTCTCCAAGGGACTGGGCCGGGCCGTCGACACCGACGCGATCCTCGATCGGATCGTCCAGTATGCCTACGAAGTCCTGGACGTCGAACGGGTGGCGATCCTCCTGCTCGACGAGCGCGACGAACTGACCCCCAAGATCTCGCGAGACCGGCGGGGGGCCGACGCGCCGCGCATGGTGCCGCAGTCCATCGCGCGCGCTGCCGTGGCCGACAAGGTGGCCATCCTGTCGGACAACGCCGGCGAGGACCTGCGCTTCGGGGGGCAGTCGGTGGTGCTGCAGCACGTGCGCAGCGCCATCTGTTCGCCTCTCATCGGCAGCGAGGACCGCGTGCTCGGCGTGTTGTACGTGGACAACGTGTCTACCACGCACCGGTTCACCGACGACGACATGGACTTCGTGGTCGCGTTCAGCGGCATCGCCGCCGTGGCCATCGAGAACAGCCAGTTCGCGGAGCGCATTCGCCGCGAGACGCTGGCCCGGAGCAACTTCGAGCGCTACTTCGCGCCGCAGCTGGCCCAACGCATCGCGTCGTCGGCCGGGGCGACGCGTCTGGGAGGCGACAAGCGGAAGGTCGCGGTGCTGTTCAGCGACATCCGCGGCTTCACCGCGCTGTCGGAGACCATGAACCCCGACGACATGGCCCGGCTGCTGAGCGAGTACTTCACCGAGATGGTGGACTGCGTGTTCCGCCATGACGGGACACTGGACAAGTTCATCGGCGACGCGGTGATGGCGCAGTGGGGCGCGCCGATCGGCGATGCCACCGACCCGGACAAGGCGGTGCGCGCGGCCATGGACATGATCCGGGAACTGGACGTACTCAACGCCCGGTGGGCTGCCGAGGGCCGCCCCGAACTGGAGATCGGAATCGGCCTCAACTACGGGGACGCGTTCGCCGGCAACATCGGCTCCGAGAAGCGCCTGGAATTCACGGTCATCGGTGACACCGTGAATACGGCGAACCGGTTGTGCTCGGTGGCCGGTGCCCGCGAGATCCTGATCACCGACAGCCTGCGCGCGGCGTTGACGGACCGGCCACCGCTGGAGCCGCGTCCGCCCATGGAACTCAGGGGCAAGCGTCAGGCGGTGCCGGTGTTCCGCGTCGTCGTGTGACGGCGCGCGTGCTGCCGGCGGGCTACGAGCGAATGGCGGTTGGCCGGGCCGAAGCCGTCGCCATGGCGGCGTTGGTGCCGCTGCTGCGGGAGATTCTCGCCGCCGGTACGCTGTACGACTTCGCGCGACTGCGACCCGACGCGGAGATCCTCGCCGGGCGGCAGGCGGCGTATGCGGTGACAACGCCGGACGGCGATGCCCGGATGGTGGTGCGCCACAACCGGCACGGCGGCCTGCTGGCCGGCCTCACCGGCGACCGGTTCGTGTACCCGACACGCGCCCCGTACGAGTTCGACGTCTCGACGCGCCTCCTTGCCGCCGGCGTCCCCACACCGCGAGTCCTCGCATACGCGGTCTACCGATCGGGACCGTTCGCGCGCTCGGACGTGGCGACGCGCATGGCCGATGTCTCGCAGGATCTGGCCGCGCGCCTCGCCGCGGCCGACGCCGAGTCCCGCCGTCGCGATCTCGACCTCACGGCGACGCTCGTCGCTCAGCTCTCGCGTGCGGGGGCGCGGCACCACGACCTGAACGCGAAGAACGTGCTCATCGGCGTCCCCGAAGCGATCGTGCTGGACGTGGACCGCGTGACCTTCGGGTGGGCGCCGGAGATCGCGCTGGCGCACAACCTGCGCCGGCTCGACCGCTCGCTGCGCAAGCGGCGCGACCGCTTCGACGAGGCGGTGACGGACGCCGAGATCGCAGCCCTCGCCCGTGCGGCCGCCGAGCGCCTGTGACGCCGGCCCGAGTCGCTACTCGCCGATGATCTTGATGATCACGCGCTTGCGCCGCTGCCCGTCCCACTCGCCGTAGAACACGCGCTGCCAGGGGCCGAAGTCGAGCGCGCCGGCGGTCACCGGCACGATCACCTCGTGGCCGATGGTGAGCGAACGCAGGTGGGCGGCGGCGTTGTCTTCCCCGGTCTCATTGTGCCGATAGCGATCGGGATCCCAGGGCGCCACGGACTGCTCCAGCCAGTGCAGGATGTCGTGCCAGAGCCCCGACTCGTGATCGTTGACGAACACGGAGGCGCTGATATGCATGGCGGACACGAGCGCGAACCCTTCCCGGATGCCGCTGGCCTCGAGTTGCGCCTGGAGGTCATCGGTGATGTCGATGATCTCCTGCCGCTGCTTGGTGTTGAACCAGAGATAGTGCGTGTGCGAGCGCATGCCGTGCAGACTAGGAACCCACGGGGCGTCCGGCAAGCACCGCTTCGTACACGCGTTCCGTGGCGTCGGTCATGCGCTCCACCGAGAACTGCTCGGCCCGCTCGCGCGCCGAGTCCCCCAGCCGACCGGCCAGCGACGGGTCGTTGACCAGGCGCGCGATGGCGGCGCCCAGCGCCTCGGGGTCACGTGTCGGCGCGAGCAGCCCGTCGACGCCGTCGCGCACGACTTCGGGAATGCCACCGGCCCGCGTGGCGGCGATCGGGCGTCCCAGAAAGAGCGCATCGAGCAGCACCGAGCCCAGGCCCTCTTCGCGCGAGCTGAGCACGAACACGGTGGCCGCGGCAATCAGCGAGTCGGCATCGGCGCGGAAGCCGGCCAGGTGGACGTAGTCTCCGGCCTCCAGCTTGGCGATCTCGGCCTCCACGGCCGGCCGCAGCCCGCCCTCGCCGGCAATGAGGCCGTGCAGCGCAGGCGCCTCGCGCCGGGCCCGGACCACCGCCCGCACGAAGTTGATCGGATCCTTGTGCCCCACGAGTTGGGCCACCTGCACCGCCACCGGCGCGCCGTGCGGAATGCCGAGTTCGGCCAGCGTCTCGCTCGACGCCGGCGGAATGTCGCGGTACACGTCCACGCCGTCGGGGACCACCTGGATACGCCACCGATCGACACCGCACGCCACGAGCACGTTGGCCACCGCGTGCGACACGGCGATGAGCGCCGAGGCGCGGCCGTACTTCCATCGGGTGCCCGGGTTGTCGCGCAGTCGGAAGTCCACCCGGCGCGAGATCACGAGCTTGGCCTTCGTACCCACGATCGCCAGGGCACCCAGGGAGACGTCGTGGCCCGTATGGGCGTGCACGATGTCGATGTGGAAGCGCAGAATGGCCCGCCGGATCCGATAAACCCGCAATGGGTCGCCTTCGAACCGCGGGGAACAATTGATCACCGGGAGCCCGGCGTCGCGGGCGCGCGTGGCCAGCGGGTGCCGCGATCGGGCGGCGATCGTCGACTGGTGGCCGCGCCGGGCGAGCTCGGCCGCCAGCCAGAACGCCTGGCGTTCGCCCCCACGCCAGCCCCGCTCGGTATCCAGGTGGAGAATGCGCATCCGGATCGTCTCCGGCGTGGCCGGTGTCGGAATTCGCGGTCGAACGAGCGACGGGGCTTGCTTACCCCGACCCGGCCGCCGAAGTTGCGCGGCAGAGTGAACCAGAATCTAACGCGAGCGCCGGACCCGCGGCGCCTTCTGCTCGTGAGTCTCGACAACCTGGGCGACCTCGTGTTCGCCTCGGCGCTCACGCCGCCACTCCGCCGGCGCTTTCCCAACGTGTCCATCACGCTGTGGTGCAAGCGGTACACGCGCGACATCGGCGTGCTGGTGCCGGAGGTGGACCGGGTGATCGCCGCGGACCCGTATTGGGACCGGGCGCCGGGATGGCCGCGTGGAAGCCGCCTGCGCTTCCTGATGGCGATGGCGCAGGTACGCTTCGGTTCGTTCGACACGGCGGTACTCGCGGCGGCCCCCTGGCGCACGGCGCGCGCCGTGGCGCGCTGTGGCGTGCCGGTGCGCATCGGACTCGAGCGGCGGAAGAATGCCCGCTGGCTCACCCACCGGCTCGCCCCCGAGGACGTGCACCGCCCGGTGCTCGCCGAGGAAGCGCGGCTGCTCGAACCGTTCGGCATCGAGCCCGGGACGCTGCACTATCGTCTGGACGCCAACCGGCTCTCGCCGCGGCCCGACGTGGAGCGCGCGCTGGCGGGACGCGTGGTGGCATTGCATCCGTTCGCGAGCAAGCGGTCGCGGTGCGTGCCGGTGCGCGTCTGGATTGCGGTGGCTCGTGAACTCCAACGGCACGGGTTCGACCCGCTCTGGCTGGGAAGCACGGCTGAGCTGAACGAAGTACGCTCGTCGGGAGGGAACGCCACCTGGACATACGTGGACCAGTTCGGTGGGCGATTGGTGGATGCGGCGGCGGCGCTGGCCCGGGCGGCGCTCTTCGTCGGGCACGATTCGGGCCCCCTCCACGTGGCCGGTGCGTTCGGCGTTCCGGCCGTGGGCGTGTTCGCACCGGGGGAGCCCGACCGCACCTTCCCGCAGGGCACGGGCCGCTCGACCATCATCGTGCGCCCGTCGCCGGATGGCATCACGGCCGCCGAGATCGTCGATGCCGCGCTCTCGCTCGGCGCGGTAGCTTCCGGTCCATGATCGAAGCCAGGCTGGAGCGCATCTGCATCGTGATGATGAGCGCCGTGGGCGACGCGGTGCACGTGCTCCCCGTCATCAATGCCATCAAGCGCGCGCATCCCGGCAGCCACATCACGTGGGTGCTGCAGCCGGGCCCGGCCACGCTCGTGCGCGGCCATCGCGCCGTGGACGACATCGTCCTGTTCGATCGGACGCAGGGCTGGCGCGCCTTCGCGAACGTCCGCGCCGAGCTGCGTCGCCGCCGCTTCGACCTGGTGATCAACCTGCAGGTGTACTTCAAGGCGGGCATCGTCACCTCGTTCACGCGCGCACCGATCAAGCTGGGGTTCGACCGCGCGCGGGCGCGCGATCTGAACTGGCTGTTCACCGACCGCAAGATTCCGCCGCACGCCGGCCAGCACGTGCAGGACCAGTACTTCGAGTTCCTCACCGCGATTGGCGTCGAGGCCGATCCCGTGGTGTGGGATCTGGGGCCCTGGAAGGGCGAGCGGGATTGGCAGCGCGACTTCTACCGCGGTTTCGACCGCCCCGCGGCGGCAATCGTCGTGGCGACGAGCAAGCCGGAGAAGGATTGGGCGCCCGAACGGTGGGCCGAAGTCGCCGACGCCCTGTATCACGACTTCGGCCTTCAGCCGGTGCTGGTGGGGGGCCGCTCGCCCCGCGAACAGCACGCCGAACGGGTGATTCTGGAACACGCGACGAGCCGGCCGCACTCGGCGCTCGGCAGCGGGCTGCGGAACCTGGTGGGGATCATGGACGGCGCGGCGCTCGTGTTGGCGCCCGACACGGGACCGCTGCACATGGCAGTGGCGCTCGATCGACCGGTGGTGAGTCTGCTCGGGTACACCAACCCCAAGCGTACGGGGCCATACCGGAAGTTCCACGACCTGATGATCGACGCGTACGGAGAGCCGGGCGAGGACTACCCGATCTCGATGGAGAACCGCCCGGGCCGGATGCCGCGCATCGCGGTGCGCGACGTCCTGGATCGCGTGGAGCGGTGGCGGTCGGCGTACGGGCCGGACTACGGCCGCGACGCCGCGAGCGGCCCGAACGGATAGCGCAGCCCGAGGCGTTCGAACAGCCGCACCATCCGATTCACGGGCAGCCCCATCACCGCGAAGTAGTCGCCGTCCACCCGCGTGACGATGGTCGCCCCGTAGCCCTGAATGCCGTACGCCCCCGCCTTGTCCATCGGTTCCCCGGTGGCCACGTAGCGTGCGATGTCGTCATCGCTGAGTTCACGAAAGGTGACGCCCACCGCTTCCACCCCCGACTCCACGCGCCCCCGCCAGGCCACGGCCACGGCGGTCATCACCACGTGCGAGCGCCCGCTCAGCCGGCGCAGCATGCGCGCGGCGTCAGCGGTCGATTCGGGTTTGGCAAGCACGTCGTCATCGACCACCACCGTGGTGTCGCTGCCGATGGTGACCGCGTCCTGGTTGCCGAGCGCGGTAGCCTTTTCGCGCGCCAGCCGCTCCACGTACTCGGCCGGTGACTCGCCCGCGCGCAACGTCTCGTCCACGTCGGCCGGCCGCACGTCGTGCGGAATGCCGATGAGCGTGAGCAGGTCGCGCCGCCGCGGGGACGCCGAGGCGAGAATGACCCGGGGGTGCGTCATCGTTCCAGCCACAGCGTCACCGGGCCGTCGTTCACGAGCTCCACATCCATCATCGCGCCGAACTCGCCCGTCTCGGTGCGTACCCCACGCTCGCGCAACAGCGCCACGAACCGCTCGTACCGCGGGATGGCCACTTCGGGCCGCGCAGCATCGATGAAGCTGGGACGGCGCCCCTTGGCGGCATCCCCGTACAGCGTGAACTGGGACACCACCAGCAGCGCGCCGTCCACGTCGGCGAGCGCGAGGTTCATCTTGTCCTCGGCGTCGCTGAACAGCCGCAGCCCGATCACCTTGTCGGCCATCCAGACCAGCTCGGCTTCCGTGTCGGTGTGCGTGAACCCCACCAGGAGCAGGAATCCGCGTCCGATGGCCCCGGTGACGCGGGCGCCCACCCGCACTTCGGCGCGCGACACGCGCTGCAGAAGAATTCGCATGGGGCAGAATATAGTACCCGGCCCGTGAAGCCACCCTTTCGGGGCCGCCGTCGGAGCCGCAACTTTCCACGCGTTCGGTACCGCTACCCCCTGCTCTCTCCCGCCATGCCGCTCTACGCACGACGCCTCGACGACCTCGGCGTCGAAGGGTCATTCACATTCGGCGCCGAGATCGCGCGCGCCGTGGCCGCCGGCCGCGACGTCGTGCGCCTCACCATCGGCGAGCCCGACTTCGACAGCACGCCGCATGTGAACGAGGCGGGCATCGCGGAGATCCGCCGCGGCAACACGCACTACTCCGATCCGCAGGGCGTGCTCCCGCTCCGGCGGGCGATCGCCGAGTACGTCGCGCGCACGCGCGGCATTCCGGTGGATGCCGAGCGCGTGGTCGTGCTGCCAGGCGCCAAGCCGTCCATCTCGCTCACCATTCAGACCTACGTCGACCCCGGCGACGAGGTCATCTATCCGAGCCCCGGCTTCGCGATCTACGAATCGTGGACCACGTTCGTGCGCGGGGTGCCGGTGCCGCTCCGGCTACGCGAGGACCACGACTTCACCTTCACGGCCGACGATCTGGCGGCGCTGATCACGCCGAAGACCAAGCTGATCATGCTCTGCTCGCCCTCCAACCCGACGGGCGGCGTGCTCCCGGCCGGACTCTTGGCCGACGTGGCCACGGTGATCCGCGAGCGGTGCGGGCCCGACGTGCGCGTGTATGCCGACGAGATCTACGAGCACATCCTGTTCGACGGCGCCGAGCACGCCAGCATCGCGTCGCAGCCGGGGATGGCGGAGCGCACGATCATCGCCAGCGGGCACTCGAAGGGATTCGCGATGACCGGATGGCGGCTGGGCTGGGCAGTGCTGCCCACCGCGGAGGAGGCGCAGACGTTCAAGCGGCAGATCATCCAGACCACCTCGTGCGTGCCCCCGTTCACGCAAGAGGCGGGGCGCGTGGCGCTGGAGCGCCCGGAGTCGTACGCGGCCATCGCGGCGATGGTGGCCGAGTTCCAGCAACGCCGCGACTGGGTGGTGCCGGCATTGAACGCCATTCCCGGAGTGCGCTGCCGCACGCCGCAGGGCGCGTTCTACGTGTTTCCGAACATCGGCGGCGCGTGCGAGCGGTTGGGCGTGCTGACCGCGTACGACGCGCTCGATCCGGACGCGAAGCGTCGCACCTCGCCATCGCGGCTGTTCCAGCTGTTCGCTCTGTATCGCCACGGCGTGGCCGTGCTGCATCGCGAATCGTTCGGTACGCGCGGCGCCGAGGGGGAACACTACGTGCGGTTGTCCATCGCGACGTCCATGGCCCAGCTGCGGGAAGGCGTGGCCCGCCTCGCGGCGGCCGCGGACGACCGCGAGGGATTCGCCCGCTTCATGACCGAGCCCGAGTCGCGGCGGTGAACCGCGTCTTCGTCACCCGCCGGATCCCGCGCGCCGGGCTGGACCTGCTGGCGCACGAGTCCGCGCAGGTGCGCATCGGCCAGGCCGACGACGAGGCGACCGTGCCGCGCGTCGTGCTCGAGGACGGCGTTCGCTGGGGCGACGTGTTGCTGCCGCTGCTCACCGAGCCGGTGGACCGCGCGTTGCTGGCGCTCAACCCGGCGCTGCGGGGAGTGGCCAACTACGCCGTGGGGTTCAACAACATCGACGTCGCGGCCGCCACCGAACTCGGCATTCCGGTGAGCAACACGCCCGGCGTACTGACGGATACCACCGCCGACCTCACGTGGGCGCTGATCCTGACGGTGGCCCGGCGCATTCCCGAAGCGCACGCCTACATGACCGCGGGCCGCTACAAACTGTGGGGACCCAATCTGCTACTGGGCGCCGACGTGAGCCCCGGCGGGAGCGGGCGGCGGAAGGTGCTGGGCATCGTCGGCTTCGGGCGCATCGGGAGCGCCGTGGCGCGTCGCGCGGCGGGGTTCGACATGGACGTGCTGGCCTACGACCCGCACGCCCGAGACCGGATCGACGCTGACGGCTCGGTGCGGTGGGCGGAGTTCGACGACCTGCTGCGGGCCAGCGACTTCGTGACGCTCCATCCGCTGCTCACGCCCGAGACGCGGCACCTGATTGACGCCCGCGCGCTCCGCCTCATGAAACCGACGGCGTATCTCATCAACGTGTCGCGCGGCCCCGTGGTGGACGAGCAGGCGCTGGTGGCGGCGCTGCGCGGCGGTGAGATTGCCGGCGCGGCGCTGGATGTGTACGAGCGCGAGCCGGCCATGGCCCCCGGACTCGTCGAGTGCGAGAACGTGGTGCTGGTGCCGCACATCGCCTCGGCGAGCACCGACACGCGGGATCGTATGGCGACGATGGCGGCGGCGAACGCGATGGCGCACCTGCGTGGCCAACCGGCACCGAACGTGGTAAATCCGGAGGTGTACACCACCTCCGCCTACCGCGAGCGTATCGCCCGGACCTCATGACTCCCGCCGCCAGCGCCACTGTCCCGTCGCTCTCCCCGACGCTCGACGTCGAGACGCCGGAACTCGTCGTCGTCTCGTACACCCTGGCCGGCGTCGGGTCGCGCGCCTTCGCCGCGACGATCGACTACCTGATCTGCATCCTGCTGCTGGTAGCGGTCGCGATCGGGCTCAGTGTGCTCGGCGCCACGGCGCGCGGCCTGGGCGGCCGCGCCACGACGGCCTGGGTGTTCACCGTGTTCGTACTCGCGCAGTTTGCCGTGCTCTGGGGCTACTACGTGCTGTTCGAGGCGCTGGCCGACGGCCAGACGCCCGGCAAGCGCTTCCAACACCTGCGCGTCGTGCGCGACGGCGGGTACTCCATCACCTTCGGGGCGTCGGCCATTCGCAACCTGCTGCGCATCGTGGACATGCAGCCCGTGTTCACATACGGCGTGGGAATGCTGAGCGTGCTCTTTTCCCGTTCAGGGAAGCGACTCGGCGATTATGCGGCCGGTACCATCGTGGTGCGGGAGAACGTCACGCACACGCCGCCTCCGCGCGCGGAAGGCGACGAGCCGGACGCCACCGAGCCGCTGCCCGCCCTTCATACCCGTCTGGGCGACGACGAATTCGCGGTGCTGGAGCAGTTCATGAACCGGCGGATGGAGATCGCCGCCGACCGTCGTCTGGCCCTGGCCGATCAGCTCGTCACGCGCTTCGTGACCGTTCTGGCGGAGCTGCCGCCCGGCTCCGATCAGGCCCGGCTGAGCCGGCTGCTCGATGCCGAACGCGCGGCGCGCCGGGCCGGCCTGCCGGCCCGCAACGAGACGGGGGCGGCGCGCGAGCGACATGCCATCATCGCCGCCGGCTCGCCGCGCTGGGCCGTGTTCGCCTCGCGCCTGCCCGATGCCAGGCGGCGCGGACTCAAGGGCCTCGGCGAGGAGGGCGTGCGGGAGTTCGTGCGCGAGTATCGCGACCTCTCGGCCGATCTCGCGCGCCTTTCCACCGCCGCCCGTGGTCGCGAGTCGCCGGAGCTGTTCTACCTCAACCGGCTGGTGGCCGGCGCGCACAACCTGCTGTACCGCCGACGCTCCATTCCGGCACGCGACATCGCGCAGTTCCTGTTCGGCGAGGTGCCGCGCGAGATCCGGCGGTCGGCGCGCCCGATCCTCCTGGCCGCGGTGCTTCTCTTCCTGCCGGCCGGTATTGCCGGCACGGCGGTGTACCGCGCCCCCACGGTGGCGCGCATGCTCGTGCCGCCCCAGATGCTCGACCGCGCGCAGGAGGGCGTGCGACGGGCGCGCTCCGGCGAGGGATACATACCCGATCCACAGGTGTTCCGCCCCGTGATGGCGTCGACGATCATCGCCAATAACGTGCAGATCACCTTTGCCGCGTTCGCGTTCGGGCTCACGGCGGGACTGGGAACGGTGTGGCTGCTCATCGCCAACGGCATCAGCATCGGCGCCGTGGTGGGACTCTACGCTTCCAAGGGGATCGCGTCGCTGCTGTTCGCGTTCGTCGCCCCGCACGGCGTGCTCGAGCTGTCGGCCATCTGCATCGCCGGCGGCGGCGGCTTCCTGCTGGCCGCGGCGCTGCTGATTCCGGGGGCCCGCACGCGCCGCGACGCGCTCATCGAGAACGGCACCCGGGCCATCCGGCTGATTGCCGGGTCGTCGCTGCTGCTGCTCGTGGCCGGCACGCTCGAGGGCTTCGTCTCGCCCATCGAGTGGTGGCCGCTCACAGTGAAGCTCTGCGTGTCCGCGGTGACGGCGGTGGCATTGGTGGAATACCTGCGCTTGGGGCGGGGCGCCCGCGGATCCACCGCGGGGCCAGCCACCGCCTCAGAGCGCGCCCCGGCGCTTGATCTCGAGATACCGGTTCACGACGCCGGCGGTCATCACGCGGGGTGAGACGTCGAGCACCACGGCGCCGGCGCGCCGCATGCGCTCCAGCGCTTCCTCGCGGGCGAGGATGAGCTCCTCCGCCGCCGCGCTCTCGTAGACCCGCGCCGCGCCGCCGTCGGTGGGCAGCAGCGCCGCCTGGAACACCGCGTCGTTGCGCAGCGCGACGACGAGCGCCAGATGCCGCGCCGCGCTTCGGGTCACGTGGGCCACGAGCGCCTGCGACGCCCGGGCATCGATAACGTCGGTGAAGAAGACGATCAGCGCCCGTTTGCGCTGGTGCGCGGCGAGAAAGCGGAACGCGCCCGCATAGTCCGGCTCGCGCAGCGTGGGCTCCAGCGGCACGAACGCGTCGCGGATGCGGCGCAACGCGCCACGGCTCTGCAGCGCGGGCACGAACGCGCGCACGGCGTCGTCGAACACCAGCGTGCCCACATGGTCGCCGGCCGCCACCGCCACGTCGGTGAGGACCAGGGCCGATGAGAGCGCCTGCTCGAAGCGCGTGTAGCCTCCGGCCAGCTGCGTCATGCCGCGGCCCGCGTCGATCACCGTGAGCACCGTCTGCGACCGCTCGATGGTGTACTCGCGCGTGATCAGCTTGGCCCGCCGCGCCGAGGCCTTCCAGTCGATGGCGCGCGGGTCGTCACCCAGCACGTACTCGCGCAGCCCCGCGAAGCCGTGCCCCTCGCCGCGGCGTCGCAGCGCCCGCACGCCGGCGGTGTCGAGCCGATGCTCCATGGCGAGCAGCCGGAACCGACGCACGCCGGCCACCGACGGCGTCACGAACACCTCGTCCGACAACCGCACCAGGTACCGCACGCTCACCAGGCCGAGCGCGGTGCGCACGCGAATGCCCACATCGCCCAGCGGGGCGCGTCCGCGCGACATGCCGGTCACGTCGAAGGGCAGCAGGGCGCTGCCCCCGGCGCCGAGTACGACCTCGACCCGCCCCACCCCACCGGCGATCGCCGCTGGAAGGCGGTCGTACAGCTCCACCGACAGGCCACGCGGCCACCGCGACGACACGACGTACGACGCCGGGGCCCGATCGCCGATCCCGATGGCGCCCGGCACGGTGCGCGTGACGTCGAGCCGCCGGCGCGGGGGCAGGCGCACGACGTCCACGGCGGCGGCCACCGCCAACACCGCCACTCCAGCCATACCCGCCACGCTTCCCACGCGCCCCGGCAACAACCAGAGCACCGAGGCCGCGGCGAGCGCCCACGCCAGCCGCGGGGTCGGCCCGAATCGCAGCAGCGGTCCGCCGCGCGCCATCAGGCCGCGCAGCTTCACCGAGGGGCCTCGATGTGCGACAACACGGCCATCAGCACATCGTCCGCCGTACGGCCCTCCACCTCCAACTCGGGGGCCAGCGTCACCCGGTGGCGAAGCGCTGCGAGCGCGCGATCCTTCACGTCGTCGGGCGTGACGTAGTCGCGTCCCTGGAGCACGGCGGCGGCACGCGCCGCCCGCATCAGCGCCACCGTCGCCCGCGGCGACGCGCCCAACGAGAGGGCGCTCTCCTCGCGCGTGGCTCGCGTCACGTTGGCAATGTACTCCCGCACCTCGGGCGCGACGCGCACGCCGTCGACGAGCGCACGGAGGGCTCGTGCCTCGTCGGCCGTCACGACCGCCGGCACCGCGTTCGCCGCCGCGCGCTCGGGATCGAATCCCGACTCGTGCAGCGCCAGCATCTCCAGCTCGGCGGCGGACGACGGATAGCCGATGACGGTCTTGAGCAGGAAGCGATCGAGCTGCGCCTCGGGCAGCGGATACGTGCCTTCGTGCTCCACGGGATTCTGCGTGGCGTACACCGTGAACAGTGTGTCGAGCGGCCGCGTCACCCCATCCACCGTCACCTGCCGTTCGCCCATCCCCTCGAGCAGCGCCGACTGGGTCTTGGCCGGCGCCCGGTTGATCTCGTCGGCCAGCAGCAGATCAGTGAAGATCGGTCCGGGCTGAAACTCGAATCCGCGCGCCGGATCGCGGAGCATCGACACGCCGGTCACATCGGAGGGCATGAGGTCGGGCGTGAACTGGATGCGCGAGAACCGCACGCCCAGCGCCTGCCCGAGGGTGCGCACGAGCAGCGTCTTGGCGGTACCAGGCACGCCCTCGATCAGCAGGTGCCCCCGGGCGAGGAACGCCACCAGGGCGTCCTCGATCGCCGGATCCTGGCCGATTACGCGCGCGGCCACGGTGGTCTGCAAACGCCGCAGGGTGTCCGCCCCCTGCTCGATGGTGAGTGTCATGATGAGAGTCTGGTGAGGGAGGATTCAATATGGGCCAGGGCATCGCCCACGGCCGCGAGTTCGCGCCGCGATACCGCGGCCCCCAGCGCGTGCCGCACACGTTCGGCGTCGGGCGCGACATGCGGCGCCGTGCGCGACGCCCAGTCGAGGAATTCGTCGTCCGACCGGCCGGCCGTCGCGCGCGACGCCGCCAGCCCGATGCGCCGCCGCACGCCGCGGACGAGGCGCGAGACGGCGGTGCGCGTGGCGCCGACCTGGGCGTACGCTCGGGCCAGTGCGTCGACGTGTTCGATTGGCGACCGCCGCTGCACCCGCGTCACGCCGCGCGGCGGAAGCACGCGTGGCGCCGCCGCCAGCAGCACCACGAGGCCGGCGCCGAGCAGCTGAAGCAGCAGGTGACCGGCCGCCGTGCGGCCGAAGAACGCGACGATGGCCGACACGGTGCCCGGCTGCGCGCCGTTCCCCTGGTGGTACTCGTCGAACAGAATGCGCGTGCGCGGCACACTCCCGCCGGCGCGCAGATACTCCAGCGTCTGCACCGCGATCACGCTCAACCCGTACTCGCAGACGCGCAGGGCATCGTTGCGGAGAATGTCCGGATCCGACGCCACGACCACGCGCCCGCGACCGAGCGGGAAGCCCACCACGGCCGGGCGATCCCACGGGTGCAGACCCGCCGCCGACACCCGCGCGAATGTGACCGGGGGGCCCAGAGAGGGGCCGGTCCTTCGCAGGGAGTAGAGCAGCACGTGGCCCGTTGGCCAGAGCGGCATTGCGACCCCGGAGTTGGCCGTGCACGAATCGGTGTTGAGCGAGTCGGGAGGCTGGAACGCTGCCCCCACGCCGAGTGTGAGACGCAGCGAATCGTTCAACGGTCCCTGTCCGGAGGGCAGCACGAGCAGCAGTCCGCCGCCCTGCCGCACCACCTCCAGCAGGGCGTGCACCTCGGCCATCGTCAGCGGCTCCACCGGCGCGAGCACGGCCTGGATCGTCGCCGGATCGTCGGGAACCGCGGGCGTGATGCGACGCTCCGGCTTCCATCCCAGCCGGCCCGCGAGTTCGTAGAACAGGCGCGCCCCCTGCGGCCCGGCCGAGAAGGTCGTGAGTCGTGAGTCGCCGGTGCGGCCATTCGCCACGTCCGGCGCGAACAGCGCGGTGACGAGCACCACGATCGCAACGGCCGAGAGGAGCACGGACGGCCGGGCATACCACGCCTGCCCCGATGCCGCCGGCTGCGGTGGGCCGCTCACGCCGCCCGCTCCAGCAGCGGCTCCGCGTCGTCCAGCAGCGCGGCGTACTCGCCGGCGGTGCACGTGCCCGTTCCGTAGATCACGCGGTCGTACCGCACGCGGAATCGTTGGAAGGGCGTCTGCTCGGGGAGGCCGCCTCGACGGAGTTCGCGCGCGTAGTCGCCGGCGGTCTTCGACGGATGCAGTCGAACAGCGCCCCGCCCCGCCAGTCGTGCGAGCAGCGCACCGTACAACGCATGCGCCGCCGCCGTGAACTGACCCGCCGCCGCGAGCCGCTCGGCGTCTGCCCACGAATCGCCGGCGTACACCACCGCCCCACCGCCGCCAATGCGGCCGGCGTCGGGCGCGCCGGCGCGCGCCGCCACCACCAGCCGCGCCACCACGGTGATCACCAACAGCACCGCGAGCACGATCACCAGCACCCGCGCGTCCGTCGAATCGCGGAGCGGGGCAAGCATCCGACCCCAGAGGTCCGCGAGCCAGCCAAGCAATCGGTCGAAGATCGACGTCGTGAAGGAGCGCCGGTACGCCGCCTGGCGGGCGATCGCCGCCACCGTGTCGCGCACCGCCGCGGCCGGCCAGTGCAGGCTGTCCGGCACCTGCAGCAGCCGCACGACCGCCACCACCGGCGTCAGCCCTCGGCCGCCGTCGTCCCCAGCCCCTGCGCCATCATCTCGATGTCGAAGCCTTCGCCGCGGATCCGTGCATCGTAGTACAGCACCATCTCGGTAAGCCCGATCACGGGATACGCGACGATGGTGAGCGCGGTGGACAACACGATCAGCACGACGGCGCTGCCCGTCATCCCACCCACCATCACCACCGCGATGCTCAGCACGAAATAGATGAACCAGACCAGGAGGAGGGTGAGCAGGATGTGCCCCTTGCGCCCATGGGACAGCGCCGAGGACCGACCGAACGACCCACTGGCACTCTTCGCTTCGAGCACGATCGAGGTGGAGACGGCGAAGTACCGCGCCGCCACGTACAGCGCGCCCACGAAAAAGAGCATGAGGCCGATCATCCCGAGCACGGCCTTGTAGACGCCGGCGAGCATGACGGCGGGCACACGCGGCAGCACGTCGCGGATGGTGGTACCGATGTCGCGCGGCCCGGGGGTACCGAGATAGGCGTCGGAGCCGAGCCGCACCACCACGGCACTCATCAACGCAAACGACACCAGGGTGCCGAGGGCAGCGACGAAGTACAGCAGGAGGGCGCTGCCCGGCCGCGCGACACTGGCGGGCGTCAGGCCGCCAGCCGGCAGAAAGAGCAGTCGGAACACCAGCCAGGGGGCATACGCGACCGCCGTCACGGCGATGTACTGCGGCGCATCCTGCCGGTAGAGTTGGAACGCCGTATCCACGATCTCGGATACGGACCGGGTGCGAAGGCGGGACTCGGACATGGTGGCGGGGGCTGAAGGGTGGCGGGACGCGACCTGTCGGTGCTCGCCACGATTATGTCGCCGAACTCCGGACTCGGCTAGCCTCCGGCACCGGGAGGGCCCGCCGGAGGCGGACCGGCGACAAATGTGGTAAATCACTGGGCGGTCCTTTCCCGTCCACGCGTGCGCGCGCCGTCGCGCCCCCGTCCGCCTTCATCCGCAGACACCACTCCGTACGAGATCACGATGAGACTCCCGAGATACGCCCGTGCCCTGCCCGCTGCACTGGCCGCCGGCATGCTGACGCTCGCCGCCCGTCCGGCGGCGGCCCAGCAGCCGGCCGCCCCGCCCCCCTTCAGCGTGGTCGAAGCGAGTATCGCCGACGTCCATGCGGCGCTCGCCGACGGCCGGATCACCTGCCACGGGCTCGTCGCCGACTACCTGGCGCGCATCGACGCGTACGACAAGAACGGACCGGCGATCAATGCGATCATCATGACGAATCCCGACGCGCTCGCCGTGGCCGACAGTCTCGATGCCGTCGCCAAGCGCGGGGCTCCGCTGGGGCCGCTGCACTGCATTCCGATGATCGTGAAGGACAATTACCAGACGAAGGGACTGCAGACCACCGGCGGCTCCCTGGCCTTCAAGGGCTTCGTCCCCGACAAGGACGCCTTCGTGGTGGCGCGGATTCGCGCTGCGGGCGCCGTCATCCTGGCCAAGGCGAACATGGCCGAACTGGCATTCAGCCCGTACGAGACGGTGAGTTCGATTCTGCCGGGCTACACGCGCAACCCGTACGAACTGGACCGCGTGACCGCCGGCTCGAGCGGCGGCCCCGCCGCCGCCGTCGCCGCCAGCATGGGAACGGTGGGCCTCGGCACCGACACCGGGAATTCCATTCGCGGACCGTCGTCGCACCAGGCGCTGGTGGGCATCCGGCCGACGATGGGACTCACGAGCCGGGCCGGCGTGGTACCGTTGTTCCTCGGCGCCGACATGACGGGGCCCATGGCACGCACCGTGGCCGACGCGGTGGCGGTGCTGCAGGTGATCGCCGGCCCCGACCCCGACGATTCGGTGACGCTCACCAGCCGCGGCCACGTGAGCCCCGACTACGCCTCAGCGATGGTGCGCGACGGGCTGCGCGGCGCGCGGATCGGCGTGCTGCACCAGGCGTACGATACGCGCACCCTGGATCCGGAGATCAGGCAGATCTTCGAGCGCGCACTGGCCGACCTGCGCCGGCAGGGCGCGACGATCATCGATCCCGTGGCCGTGCCCGACCTGACCGAACTCCTGCGCTCGGCCCGCGGGAGCGGTGGCTGCAACACCTTCAAGCACGACTTCAACCGCTACCTAGCCACCCTCGGTCCCAACGCACCGGTGAAGAGCCTGGCCGAGCTCATTCAGTCGGGCAAGTACCATCCGTCCATCGAGACGCGGCTCAAGAACGCCGAGGCCGTGCAGGATACGTCCGCCGACAACCCCGGCTGCCGCGCCCAGGATGCGATGCGCGCCAAGCTACGCGCCGCCGTCACGCAGCTGATGGACTCCATGCACCTCGATGCGATGGTGTACCCCACCTGGAGCAACCCGCCCCGGCTGATCGGCGACCTGAACACACCGGCCGGCGACAACAACCAGCTCTTCTCGCCATACACCGGATTCCCGGCGATCACCGTGCCGATGGGCTACTCCCACGGCGGCGTGCTCCCGGCCGGCTTGCAATTCTTCGGGCGGGCGTGGGACGAACGGACGCTGATCAAGCTGGCGTATTCGTACGAGCAGGCGACGCGCTGGCGGCGGGCGCCGACCACGACGCCGCCGCTCCGGGAGACGGACGGTGGGCATTGAGACGGTGAAGCGGTGAGGCGGTGAGGCGGGGCACCACCGCTTCACTGCCTCACCGCTTCACGATTCCGCTTTCAATGGGCGCCCGCACCGCATTCCCCCACTCCGTCCAACTGCCGTCGTAGTTGCGCACCTTCTGGTAGCCGAGCAGATACGAGAGCACGAACCAGGTGTGCGAGGAGCGCTCGCCGATGCGGCAGTAGGCCACCACGTCGTCGGTAGGGATGAGTCCCTCTTCGCGTTCATAGATCGCCCGGAGTTCGTCGGCCGTCTTGAAGGTCCCGTCGGGATTCGCGGCGCGCGCCCAGGGCACGCTCCTCGCACCCGGGATGTGGCCCCCACGCAGGGCGCCCTCCTGCGGGTAGTCGGCCATGTGGAGCTTCTTCCCCGTGAACTCGTCGGGGGAGCGCACGTCGATGAGCTTGCCGTGCGCGGAGATGTGGCGCTTCACGTCGTCGATGAACACGCGGATCTTGGAATCGCTGCGATCGGGCGCCTTGTACTCGGTGGCGGGATACCGACGGACATCCTCCACGAGCGGGCGCCCCTCTGCTTCCCACTTGATGCGGCCGCCGTCGAGCACGCGCGTGTTGGTAAAGCCGAAGAGCTGGAACACCCAGAGGGCATAGCAGGCCCACCAGTTGTTCTTGTCGCCGTAGAAGATCACTGGGGTGGTCTCATCGATCCCCAGCCGGCGGGCCAACGCCTGGAAGCGCTCCCGATCGATATAGTCCCGCACCACCGGGTCGTTGAGATCCAGGTGCCAATCGACCTTCTGCGCACCGGGAATGTGGCCGGTGTCATAGAGCAGCACATCCTCGTCGCTCTCGATGACGCGAAGGTCAGGATCGTCCAGGTGCTCGGCCAGCCACGCGGTGCTGACCAGCGACTCGGGATGCGCATACCCCTTGGCCCTGATGGATTCGTCGGCGGTGATCGTCGTCATGATGCGTGTCTCCCTCGAAAGACCTACCGTACAGTAACGATCCGCCTACTCGCTGCCCACGTCGATCGGCCAGCTGCCGGTACGACGATCTGCCGGCACGTCGGCGCGGTACATGATGACACGCGCGCGCTCCAGCGTAATCAGGCCGCCGCCGATCATCCCGTCGAGTTCCGGCAGGATCGTCTCGATCCGTTCCGGCGTGTCCACGCACTCGACCACGATCGGCAGGTCGCTGGACAGCTCCAGGAATCGGTCGGTGTGCAGATGGGCCGTGGCGCCGAAGCCCATGATGCCGCGGAACACCGTGCATCCGGCGTAGTGCCGCTTCCGCAGCAGCTCCACGATCTGCTGGTACAGCGGCTTGCCCTCGAACTTGTCGCTCTCGCCGATGTGGATGCGCATGAGCATCCGCTCGCCCTTGAACCCGTGGGTGATGTTGGCCTGTGCGTCCGCCATGTCATGCCCCTCCGCGCTGCAGGTGAATGGCACCCCGGGCGGCGGCGAATCCCGCGAACATCGCCACCAGCGAGACCCCGACGCTCAGCACGATGTACACCCCCGCTCGATTGTACTCTCCGTCGCGCAGCAGCGCGAAGGTCTCGTAGCTGAAGGTGGAGAACGTCGTGTAGCCCCCGCACAATCCGGACGTGAGCAGCAGGCCGAGCTGCGGGCTCACGAACGCCGTCTCCGCCAGATACGCCATGAGGAATCCCAGCAGGAGGGAGCCGGTGATGTTGATCAGCATCGTCGCCACGGGGAACCCGGGACCGGCCCGCGTCTGGATGAACACCGTTGCCAGATAGCGCAGGGCGCCGCCGATCGCGGCACCCAGCGCTACGTATCCCACGTTGATCACCAGTCTCATCGCTTCTCCGGCTGATTCGGGCCTGCGGCCTCCCAGGCCGCCAGGCGGGAGATGGCGCGGAATCGTTCGATCAGGTCGTCGAGCACCGGATCGAGCTGCTCGTGCACGCTCGGGTCCACCGACCCATAGCCGCGCAGCCCGCGCGCGCGGCTGTCTTCCAGGCGAATCGTGGCCGACGTGACCATCGCGCGGATGCTTCGCAGGCGCGACATGCGGCGTGGCTCAGTGCCCAGCAGTGCGCTCAGGTGCACGATGCGTGCACGAAGATCGGCGATCAGCGACTCCGCCTCGTCCGCGAATCGGCTCGGCAGGTCGTCGGTGTAGTCGGTGAGCGGCCCCCAGGCCCGGTGTCCGCGGTCGGACAACTGCTCGATGCGGGCCAGCGCCTCGTCGAGACTCACCAACAGCACCGAGAAGTGCCGGCGCTGGTTCTCGTTGAGTACCGGATGCGGTTCGGTCATGGGCACAATAATGGCTCCTGCGCGGTGATTGCGTAGGAGCCATCAGCCGGACACGCCGGCGGTTTCGGGCGAGCTCCATCGCCCCTGCGGATCGTTGCTGATCGAAGCCTAGCGCACACCGTTCGCGACGGTCAAGGGGCGCCGCAGCCGGAGACGACCCGGATCCGTCTCGCACCGTACACCCCGTACGCTTCGAGTATCGCGCCAGCGGAGGCACGCACCACCACGTATCTTGACCGGACGCTCCACCACGGACGCCCCCGCCCCCACCCACATCCCCCCGCACGATGACCGCTCCCGTTCGCTCCGCCCCGATTCCCCGCACCGCCTGCAGCCGCCTGACCGGCGCCCTGGTGCTGGCCACATTGTGGTTGATGCCCCACCCGGTACGGGCGCAACAGGCGTCGCTCGTGGCGGTCACGCCCGCGCACGTGCGCGGCATTCTCTCCGCGCTCGCCGACGACTCCATGGAGGGACGCGGTACGGGCACCCCCGGCTCGATGCGCGCTGCCCGATTCATCGCCGCACGGATGCAGGCGGCGGGCCTCACCCCCGCCGGCGACAGCGGCTACTTCCAGCACGTGCCCATGGTGCATCGCACCCTCGACCCCTCGGCGACGATCACCGCGGGTAGCACCACGCTCCACGCGTTGCACGACTTCGTCGCCTCCGCGCCGCGCGGCGCACAACCCGGCTCCATCAATGGCGTGGTTGCGATCTACGGCGGCGTGGCGGGCGACACCGTCAACCCGCTCACCGCCGAGCAGGTGCGCGGCCGGTTGGTGATCCTGTCCGAGCCGGCGAACCCGGGCCGGGGACGGGGCCGCGGGCGCGGCCGTGGAGCACCGGGCGGAGCCGCGCTCGCGGAGGCGGCGGGAGTCGCGATCGTCGCCGGTGACGCGCTGCCCCCGGCTGCGGTGCGCGCGGCGACCGCTCGCCCCGGGGCGATTCTGGTGTTGGATCCCCAGGTGCCGCCATCCGCCCCGGCTCCGCTCGCACTCACCATCACGACGCACGCCGCCGACGTGCTCCTCGCCACACCGCTCGCCGGAGCGGCCAAGGGCACCACCGGCCAGACCGTGCACGGCAGCGCGACCTTCACCGACACGCCGGCGTTGGGTGGCAACGTGGTTGGCGTCATCCCCGGCGTCGATCCGGCGTTGAAGGACGACGTGGTGCTCGTGGACGCCCACTACGACCACCTGGGCATCCGCACCCCGGCCACGCCGGGCGCCGATTCCATCTACAACGGCGCCGACGACGACGGGTCCGGAACCACGGCGGTGCTCGAGATCGCGCGCGTGATCAAGGCCGGCCCGGCGCCGAAGCGCACACTGGTGTTCGTCGCGACCACGGGCGAGGAAGTCGGACTGCTGGGCACCAACTGGTACATCGCGCACCCGGTGCGGCCGCTGTCGGCCATGGTGGCCAACCTGGAGATCGAGATGATCGGACGGCCCGACTCCCTGGCCGGCGGTCCCGGACGCGCCTGGCTCACCGGCTTCGATCGCTCGACCATGGGCCGGATGTTCGAGGACGCGGGACTCCCGATCGTTCCCGACCGGCGCCCCGAGCAGCAGTTCTTCCAGCGGAGCGACAACATCGCCTTCGCGCGCATGGGCATTCCGGCGCATACGCTCTCCACCTTCAATCTGCACGACGACTATCACCAGCCCAGCGACGAGATCTCGAAGATCGACTTCGACCACATGGCGGGCGTGATCAACGCCGGCGTGCGGGCGGTGGAACTGCTGGCCGACGGGCCACGCCCACACTGGAATCCGAACGGACGGCCGTAGCGGGCCGGCCGATCAGCGCAGGATCAGCGAGTCGACGTCGGCGTAGGTGATGACGTGGGCCCAGCCGTTCACGTCGCCCGCGCGGGCGAAGGTGACGGTGACCGACGTGGAATCGCCGCGGGCCAGCGTGGAGTCGAGCCCGAACACCATGATGTGGAATCCGCCCGGCGCGAACGGCACGGTATCGTGCGCCGTCAGCGGCAGCGCCGGCACGGCTTCCATGTGCTCCATGCCGTTGCCCATCGCCATCGTGCGGTGCACCTGCGCGCTGTCGGCCGCGGCCATGCGCACCCCGATCACCGTATCGTTCTGCGCCGTCGGGTTGGTCATCCGCAGGTAGAGCACCGCCGGCGAGCCGGCGGCGGGCTTCACCAGGTAGCCGTTGGACCACCCCACCGTGCCGGCCTGATCCACGGAGACCACACGGCAGCCGGCGAGCACGAGCGCGAGGCCCAGCACGATGCGTTTCATGTCAGTACACATCGCGCAGCAGGCGCGGAATGTCGTGGGCATAGTCGGCGCTCGTGGTCCCCGGCAGGTAGATCACGTGCGCGCTGTCGTCGGGCGTGAAGGCGAAGACCTGGGCGGAGTGGCTCACGCCGTACCCGCCGCCGGGCAGCACCTCGCGCGCGGCCGGCGGAATGTGAAACGCCTGCTCCATGGCCGCCAACTGCTGGTCGGTGCCGCGCAATCCGATGAAGGAGTGATCGAACGAATCGAGCCACCGGCGCAGTTGGGGCAGTGAGTCGCGCGTGGGGTCGGTGGTCACGAACACCACCGACACCCGCCCACGCTGCTCGGGCGTCAGTCGCTTCATGGCGCCGGCCAGGTTCGCCATGTGCACCGGGCAGACATCGGGACAATGCGTGTAGCCGAAGGTGATGAAGGTGACCCGTCCCCCGGTCTGCGTCGCGAAGTCGTACGGCTTCCCGTCGGTACCCGTCATCGTGAGATCGGGCCTGGGCACCGCCGGATTGATGGTGGCCCCGCGGATGAGCGGTTCCCCCCGCAGCCGGTCGAGGGTGTCGTGCATCGAATCGCACCCCGCCGCGAGCACGACGGTACACAGAATCGGGACCAACGATCGGGACCACCAACGCATCACCGCCTCCGTCAGAACTTGCGCTGCACCTGCACGAACAGGGCGCGGGGCTGACCGGGGGACACCAGCCCGCCCGCCACCAGTTCAGGATACGGCCGGTCGAGCAGATTGCGAACCCCCACGTTCACCGTCCCCCCCGCCACCGGCACCGACAGGTTCGCGTGCATCAGGCCGTACGCCCCGAGCACCGTGGCCGGTTCGTCGAACGGCGAGTACGGCCCCACCCAGTTGCCGCTCAGCGTGAGACTCCATGGCTGCGCGGCCGGATGGAACTGCACCGCCGTCGTTCCCAGGTACTTCGCCGTGTTGTACACGCGCATCCCGCTCACGTTCGTCGGCGGTCCGCCGTCCTCCGAGACGATGGTCAGACTCGTGTAGCGGGCGTCGTTGAAGGTCCAGTCGCCGGACACGAGCGTCGAGCTGCCGACCAGCGACGACCAGCCCACCTCGAGCCCCTGCCGCCGACTCGTTCCGCCATTGCTGGACTCGCCATTGAGCGGGTTGAACGTCTGCTCGTTGCTCACGTTCATCCGGAACAGCGTCGCCGAGAGACTCGTCCCGCGGCGATCGAACTTGAGCCCGCCCTCGTAGTTCCATTCGGTGATCACCGGCAGGGAGGGATCCTCGATGATCCCGTCGGTGGACCGGAAACCCCGTGCCCAGTCGGCGTAGGCCGATACGCCGGCGCCCAACCGGTACGACGCGCCGATCTTCGGCGAGAACACGCCCGTACTTCCCGTGAAGTCTCCGTTCAGATCCTGCATCGACTTCGTGTCGAACGCATCGGCGCGCCCCCCGACATCCACGCGCAACCGGTTGGTGAGATCCACGTGCGACGCCAGGAACACCGCGCCCGAGAGCTGTCGCGCCGTGATCAGCGCGTTCACCGAATCGCGGGCACGCGCCGTGGTGAAGTAGTTCTCGTAGCGGGCGTGATCCCACCGTCCCTCGGTGCCGATGGTGATTTCCCCGTGCGGCAGCTCCCAGGTGAGCGCGCTGGTGAGTCCGGACCCGTAGCGGGCATCCTCCTCTTCCGTCTGGCTGCCGCTCCCCTCGAACCGTCCACCCGCCGGCGGGATCGTCAGGAACAGCTGCCACCGCCCCTGCGTGGCGTACAGCGTGGTGCGCCAGAATAGCGACCCCGCGATGTAGCGCAGACTCACCCGCTCCTGCGCGCGCCGCTTGAAGCCGCCGTCCGACGGATTCGAGACGATGTCGTATTGATGCGCCGCAAACTCGCTGTCGCTCAGAAAGCCGGACGAGTTCCACCCGGTGGCATACAACTCGGTGCCGGCGTCGATCGACCAGCCCTGCCCCAGTTCGTGCACGACGCGCGCATGCGCCTGGCCAACATTGAAGACTCCGTTCGGCCGGAATCCGTCGTCATGTTGATAGTGCACGCCGAACACGCCGCCCCCCCGCGCGCCGTGATCGAACCCCGTGAGCAGCGTCGCGTTCGCCGCCCCGAACGACCCTGCCTGCGCCGTCAGCTCCGAGCCCTGCATCCGCTCGATGGTGTGCACGTTCACCACACCGGCCATCGCGAAGTTCCCGAACAGCGGACTGGTGGGCCCCCTGATGACGTCGATGCTCTGCACGGCCTGCGTGAACAGCTCGCTGAAGTCGTTGTAGCCCTCGGCGTGGCCGTTGATCGGTTCGTTCACCGGGACGCCGTCAATCCAGAGCGCCAGATCGGTGGAGTGGTCGGAGCTGAACCCGCGGAGCGACGCGTCCGAGGCGAATCCTGGGCCCTGCCCCTGCTGATGGACCTCGATGCCGGCCGTCTGGCGGAGTAGGTCCCAGGTGCTGTTCGAAGGCGTGGTGTTGATCATCGACGCCGACACGTGCGTCACCGTGATCGGCTGACGCCGATCGACCGGCGCGGCGACGATGTTCACCGAGTTCAGGCTGCGGACCGCGCGTTGGACCGAGTCGGCGCGCGCGGAATCGGATTGCTGGGTCTTCTGTTGGGCAAGCAGGACGGATGGGCACGCCACGAGGGCGAGCGCGCAGGCGATGCGGCGCATGCAGTCTCCAGACATGATCACGAGAATCCGCGCCCGGGGGGTCCGCGCGCGGAGACGCCGCCAATGGCGTCAGTCGGTCAGGCCTGGAGTGTTGGTGGACCGATGGCCGGTGGAAGAACGAACCGCGCCACGGCGGCGAACGTCCGCTGAGTGCGCTCGACGCGCGGCGTGTGACCCACCGCGGCCACGGCCGGGAGCTGCGCCACCGGTGCCGACGGCAGCGTGGCCATGGCACACCCGCAACACGCGCCCATGCACGTGCAGTGCACGGGACCGTGCGGGGTCGGCATCGAGGGTGCCGACGGCGCCGCCCCCATGCCGGCCATGCCCGGCATCGCCGCCATTGCTGCCGCCATCGCATCGTGCATGGGACACGCGTCCACGCCGCCCACGTCGGTGGCCAGGGCCACGAACCAGAGCGCGAGAGGGAGCGCGACGATGCGATAGAGTCGGCGGCGGTGCATCCGCCCAATGTAGCGTCCGGACCATGGCACCACACCCGACGGTCGAGCCACGCAACCACGTCGCCCGCCACGTCCGGTTTGCCGCCCACACGGCGCGATTTGGACGTAAACCCATGATCGAGATCGATCTGGCGTTCGCGCGGTCGGCTCTCTCCCGGTAGATTTCAGAAGCCGGATACGCCCCATCTGGGGGCAGCCCGCCCCCGGCGTCCCTCGATCACACACTCATGGACATCAGTTCGACGGCCGCCCCGGCATCCACCACCGTGTCTTCCGCTCCTCCCGACGCCCGCGCCGGCCTCGGATGGCGAAAGATGGTCGCGCCGTACGAGGCCCCGTCCGTGGCCCACAGCGTCTGGCAGGTCGTGAGCACGCTCGTGCCGCTCGCCATCGCGCTGTACGTGATGTACCGCAGCCTCGCGCTTCCCTACTGGGTGACACTCCTGTTGGCGGTGCCCACCGCAGGCCTCACCGTGCGCACGTTCACGATCATGCACGACTGCGCGCACGGCTCGCTCTTCGCCACGCGCTGGGCCAACGACGTCGTCGGTTGGTTTACCGGCGTGCTCGCGCTGACGCCGTACGTGCAGTGGCGGCGCGACCACGTGCTGCATCACGCCTCGTCGGGAGATCTGAATCGCCGCGGGAATGGCGACGTGTGGACGCTCACCGTGCGCGAGTACCGCGCGCTCTCGCGCTTTGGCAAACTGCGCTACCGCGTGTTCCGCCACCCGGTCGTGCTGTTCGGACTCGGACCGCTGCATCTGGCCGTGGGCCAGCGCTGGCGCTCGCTCAGCACCGCCACCGGCAAGAAGGAACAGGCCAGCGTGCGGGAGACGAACCTCGCGCTCCTCGCCCTCGTCCTGGGATTCTCGGCGCTGATCGGTCCTGCGGCCCTTGCCGAGATCTACGTGCCCGTGTTCATGATCGCCGGCGCCGCGGGCATCTGGCTGTTCTACGTGCAGCACCAGTTCGAAGACACGTACTGGGCGGATCACGAGCAGTGGGACTACGTCACGGCGTCGATTCGCGGCAGCTCGTATTACAAACTGCCCGCCGTGCTCAACTGGTTCACCTGCAGTATCGGACTCCATCACGTGCACCATCTGAGCCCGCGCATCCCCAACTACCGGTTGCAGGAGTGCCACGCGGCCAACGCTCAGCTGCAGGAAGCCACCACCATCGGCATCCTGGAGAGCCGCAAGAGCGTGCGGCTCACGCTGTGGGACGAGGACGCGCGCCGGCTCGTGGGATGGGACGCGCTCCGCCAACCGGCGGCGACGGCCTAGCTCCACCCGGCGCGTGACGGGACGGGTGTCGCCGGTGTAGATTCGGGAACCCGCACGCCGATAGATGCTCAATCCCATCCCCTTCTCCGCCCTCGAGACGCCCGTCCCGCTGGTTGACCTCGATCGGCTCGAGGCCAACCTCGACCGCGCGGCCACCTACGCACGCGAACACAGCCTCGCCCTCCGGCCGCACGTGAAGACGCACAAGTCGCCATGCGTGGCCACCGAGCAGATCCAGCGCGGTGCCGTGGGACTTACCTGCGCCACCACGTTCGAAGCCGAGGTGATGGCGGCCGTGACCGGCGACCTGTTGGTGGCCTACCCGCCCATCGGTGCGCCGCGCGCGCAACGCCTCGCGGCGCTGCCCGAGCACGTGTCGCTCACCGTCGCCCTCGACTCGCGGCGCGCCATCGATGATCTCCAGGCCGCCGCCCGCGCGGTCGATCGCCCCGTGGGCGTGCTCGTGGAACTGGATCTCGGCATGCACCGCGTCGGCACGCCCGACACGGATGAGGCGATTGCGCTGGCCCGAATCGTGGTGGCCCACCCGCCGCTGCACTGGAAGGGGATCGCCTTCTACCCCGGTCATATTCGCCGACCGGTGCACGAACAGGAGCCCGACCTGCGTGCGTTGAACGACGCGCTGGGCGCGGCGCTCGACGCGTTCCGGCGGGCCGGTCTCAACCCCGAAGTCGTGAGTGGCGGCTCCACTCCCACGCTCTGGCGAACGCACGAACTTCAGGGCGTTACCGAGTTCCGGCCCGGCACCTATGCGTACAACGACGGGACCACGGTCAACATCGGCGCCTGCGGCTGGGACGACTGCGCGCTCACCGTGCTCGCCACGGTGGTGAGCACGGCCGTACCGGGACAGGCGGTGATCGACGCCGGGAGCAAAGCGTTGGGCCGCGAACCGCTGCGGGGCGTCGCGGACCATGGATTCGGCGCATTGCTCGAACATCCCGAGGTGGTCGTCACCTCGATGTCCGAAGAGCACGGCATCCTCGACCTGGGCCGGAGCGGCTGGCGCCCCCAGGTGGGCGACCTGGTGCGCGTGGTGCCCAACCACGTCTGCATCGTGACCCACCTGCACGACCTCGCGTACGGGGTCCGTGGGTACACCGTGGAGACCAGTTGGCCGGTGGTGGCGCGGGGGCGGGGACACCGGGCGGTCGCGTAGGCCCCCCCCCGGTGCGGTCGCCCGCGCGCCATGACATCTTTCACGCATGACGAAACGACTCCGCGCGCCGATCGCGGCGCTTGCCATAGTCGCCTTCGGCGTGTTCGCCTTCCCCGCCATCGGCTCCGCCTGGAACGCCACCGGCCACCGCACCATCGCCGACATCGCCTGGGCGCACATGACACCGCACGCCCGCGCCCGCGCCGTCGACCTGCTCATGCACGGGCCGGCGCTTGCCAATCTCGCGTCACTACGCCCGACCACGGGCCGCGAGGCCGACCGCGACCGCGCGCTGTTCATGAACGCCGCTACCTGGGCCGACCTGATCCGCGACCGCAACCAGCCCTGGCACGCGTACAACCGCTCGAACTGGCACTACGCCGACTTCTACTGGGACATCGTTGACGGTCACCCGCACGACATTCCGGGCACCGGCCCCGACTCGATGAACGCCGGCGAGCGCATCGTCGCCTTCCGCGCCGCCATCGCCGACCCGAACGTCGCCGACACCACCAAGGCCGTCGATCTCGCCTGGCTCCTCCACCTCGTCGGAGACATCCACCAGCCGCTGCACTGCAGTTCGCTCGTCGATGCGCAGAATCCGCTTCCCCGCGGTGACATGGGCGGCAACAACTTCCACCTCGATGGCAACAACCGCCTGCACTGGTACTGGGACAGCATCCTTGACGAGGCGGCGCCGCGCCTGGTGGGCGAGGATTCGATCGCCTACGCCACGCGACTCGCGGATCAGATCGAGCAACGGTACACCCTGGCCGCCCTCGCCGACCCGGCGGCGGCCACCGACATCGCCGGGTGGGAGCGGGAAGGGCTGCATCTCGCGCAGACGGTCGTCTATTCCGGCATCGCGCAGGGCGTCACGCCCTCCACGGCCTACCAGGCCGAAGCGCTCAGAACCTCCGAGGCACAGATGGCGCTGGCAGGGTACCGCCTCGCGGCCCTGCTCAACGCGGACCTGCAGTAGGCCCGGCCGTACCGGCTCGGCGCGCTGACCCGAGCGCGCCGAGCCAGGTGCGCTTGTACTCGTCCCACTCCGCCGGCTCGATGCGGCGGGCCGGCACCCCGCCCCACCGTTCGCGCGGGCCCACACGCGTGCCCGGCAGCAGCACGGAGTGCGCGAGCACGGTGGCCCCCTCCCCCACCTCCACGTCACCCATCACCGTCGCCTTCTCGCCGATCGTCGCGCGGCTCCCGATCGTCACCGGCGCGATCACCAGCCGCCCGGCGCCACCATAGTGGCAGAAGATGTGCGCGCTTCCGCCGATCGATACGTCGTCGCCGAGCATGATCATCGAGACATCGGTGAAGTTCTCGGTCGTGATGCGCGCGCGCCGCCCCATCCGCATTCCCATGGCGCGCAGGAACCAGACACCGATCGGGGTCGGCGTGACGAAGGGCAGGAAGGTATAGCGCACCAGATAGAAGAGCGCGTTGTGGAGGTACCAGGGCACGGCGGCGGCCGTGAAAATGCCGCCGTCGAAGGGCCGCAGCCGCGTGGGGAGGATGGCGTTGAACACCGGCACCACCACCAGCAGCGCGAAGCCCCACAGGAAGACCCCCGCGCCGCCGAGCAGGCCGAGCAGCGGCCACCGCCCCCACGACGCCCAGTGCCAGAGTCGCGGCGCGGCGCGCGCCACGAGCACGATCGACGGTACGAGCGCGAGGCCCAGCGCCGTCGCCGCCATCAGGTAGATGGCCACGACGGCCAGCGCGTAGCTCACGCCACTGTATCGCCGCACGAATCGGTCGAGGGCCCCCGTGGGGGGCGGATTGTCCGCTGCGCGAAAGTACCGCACCGCGCGTGCCTAGGCGCCGCCGGCCGCGTCTTCCCTGGCGCCGAAGAACAGCCCGGCGCCCGCGATCAGACTGACGATCAGGAACATGACGAAGCCGTACACGCAGGCGGGATAGCCGAGCATCGTGCCCGGCGCCCCCGGCGACGGACAGGACAGGATTCCACCCACGAACATCTCTCGATAGCTGAGCGTGCCCGAGAACGCCGTCCCGAGCAGGCTCAGCGCAAACACCATCTGCAACGCGCGTTTCACGACCATATGGGCCGCCTCCGGGAGTCGGCTGGCGCCGGCAAATCGCGTCTGGGGCACCTGGTTTCAAGTTCGCCGCCCCTCCAGGCGCCGCTACCGGGGAACGGGAACATTCCCTGTCAGGGTCGCCCGGACACTGCGGGTGTCCCCTCCGCACCGATCTTGCGGGTTCTACGGACTGCTCCCGATCCCATGGGACCGCACTCTTCAATGCGTATGCATGCCCCCTCCCAATTCCGCCACGAGGCTCCCATGCAAGCCAGAGACCTGATGACCTCGAATCCGACCGTGACCACCCCGGACGATTCGATTCCCCGAGCGGCCGAGCTGATGCGCACCCTCGACGTCGGCATGCTGCCGGTGATCGACGACGTTCAGACGCGCCGCCTCGTCGGCGTGATCACCGACCGCGACATCGTCGTACGCTGCCTCGCCGACCATGGCACTGCCCAATGCCAGGTCCGCGACCACATGTCGAGCCATCCCCTGGTGTTCGTGCATGAAGACACACCCCTCGAGGAAATCGGGCGGAAGATGGAGGAATTCCAGGTCCGCCGGCTGCCGGTGGTGAAACCCGACCTGCGGGTGGTCGGCATCGTCACCCAGGCCGATCTGGCGGTCCGAGTCGGCGCGAGCGATCCCGCCCTGATCGAGGAGATCATCCAACGCATTTCCACGCCAGGCGCGCTCGTCCACTGAGCCCGCCGACGCCATCAACCGTTCGACTGCCGGCCGCCACGCGGCGGTGAGGAGGATCCGATGAAGACCGACATGCAACTCCAGCGCGACGTGATCGAGGAACTGGCCTGGCAGCCCAACGTCCGCGAGGCCGAGATCGGCGTCGCCGTCAAGAACGGCGTCATCACGCTCTCGGGGTTCGTAGATTCGTATGCCCAGAAGCACGCCGCGGCGCGCGCGGCGGAACGGGTGCATGGCGTCCGCGCCGTGGCCGACGACGTGAGCGTGAAGCTGCCCAAGTCGTTCGTGCGCACCGACACCGACATCGCGCACGCGGCCGTGTCGGCGCTGAAGTGGGACGTCGAAGTACCCGACGCGCGACTCCAGGTGCTGGTGGACGACGGGTGGGTTTCGCTCGACGGGGCCGTGGATTGGCAGTTCCAACGGACGGCCGCCGAGAAGGCGGTGCGCTGCCTGACCGGCGTCAAGGGCGTCATCAACCGCGTCAGCGTGCAGCAACCCAAGGTGTCCGCGCTCGAGGTGAATCAGCGCATCGAGGAAGCGCTCAAACGGAGCGCCGTCACCGAAGCCGACCACATCTCCGTGGAAGCCAAGAACGGCAAGGTGGTCCTGCGGGGCACGGTGCACTCATGGGCCGAGCGCGAGGATGCCGAGCGCGCGGCGTGGGCGGCGCCTGGCGTTTGCGAGGTGGACGATGAAATCGCCGTCGCGTTCTGATCCCGGAGACGACACGACGATGCGCACTCGTTTCTCCGACCGCCGCGACGCAGGCCGGCAGTTGGCGGCGCTGCTGCAGCCGCTCGCCGAAGATCCGGATCTGATCGTGCTCGGCCTGCCGCGCGGTGGCGTGCCGGTGGCGTACGAAGTGGCCGAGGCGTTGGACGCCCCGCTCGACGTGTTCGTGGTCCGGAAGCTCGGCGTGCCTGGCCACGAAGAATACGCCATGGGCGCCATCGCCAGCGGGAACACCCGCGTGGTGAACCACGAAGTCATCCGGCAGTTACAGATCCCCAGCAGCGCCGTGGAACGGGTGGAGCGCGCCGAGCGCCTGGAGTTGGAACGCCGTGAGCGGTTGTTCCGCGGCGATCGGCCGGCGCCCTCGCTGCACCATCGCACCGTGGTGCTCGTGGACGACGGGCTGGCCACCGGCTCGACGATGCTGGCCGCGGTGGCGGCCGTGCGCACCCAACGGCCGCGGCGCATCGTCGTCGCCGCGCCGGTGGCGTCGCGCGAGGCGTACGACGCGTTGCGCCGTCAAGCCGACGACTGCGTCTGCGTGTCCACCCCCGATCCGTTCTACGGCGTCGGGTTGTGGTACCTGAACTTCGACCAGACGACCGACGACGAGGTCCAACAGCTGCTCGCCGCAGCCCGCGTGACCCGCGACCCGGCGACCGCCCAATGCTGAGGCCCACCTGCTAGGGGACCGGACCATGCCAACCATCACACGGGTCACGCTGCCGCAGATGATTCACAATGCGGCACATCCGCTCACCGGCGGGTCCGAGGACTTCGACCCCCTGCTGGCGCGCATCGGCGACGCGCCGTACGTGCTGATCGGCGAGGCTTCGCACGGCACGCACGAGTTCTATCGCATCCGGGCCGCCATCACCAAGCGCCTCATCGCCGAGCGCGGGTTCTCGGCCGTCGCGGTCGAGGCGGACTGGCCCGACGCCTATCGCGTCAATCGGTACGTCCGTGGCACGGGAGACGACGCCGACGCCACCGAAGCGCTCCGGGGCTTCGTGCGGTTCCCGCAATGGATGTGGCGCAACGCCGACGTGCTCGACTTCGTCGGCTGGCTGCGCGAATTCAACGACACCAGGGATCGGCCCGACGAGAAGGTCGGCTTCTACGGCCTCGACCTGTACAGCCTGCACGCCTCGATCGACGCCGTGCTCACGTACCTGCGCCGGGTCGATCCCGAGGCGGCCGAGCGCGCGCGCGAACGATATGCGTGCTTCGATCAGTACGGGTCCGATCCACAGTCCTACGGTTATGCCGCCACCAGCGGGCTCGGCCCGTCGTGCGAGGCGGAAGTCGTGGCGCAACTCGTGGAGCTGCGCCGCATGTCGGGCAATCTCACCCAACGCGATGGACTTCTGGCCGCCGACGATCGGTTCTTCGCCGAGCAGAACGCCCAGGTCGTGGCCCACGCGGAGCAGTACTACCGCGCCATGTTCGGCAGTCGCGTGTCGAGCTGGAACCTGCGCGACCTGCACATGGCGGAAACGCTCGATGCGCTCGTCGCCTTCCTCCGGCCGCGCGTTCAGACCCCGAAGATCGTCGTCTGGGCGCACAACTCGCATCTCGGCGACGCGCGCGCCACCGAACTTGGCCACTCGGGCGAGTTGAACGTGGGCCAGATCGCGCGGCAGCGGCACGGCGACCAGGCGGTGCTCGTCGGCTTCAGCACCTACGACGGCACGGTGACCGCGGCGTCCGATTGGGACGAACCCGCGGAGCGCAAGACCGTGCGTCCCGGATTGCGCGGCAGCTACGAAGCGCTGTTCCACGAAGTGGAGATTCCGAATTTCCTGCTGTTCCCCGATCGGACGCGCGACGTGCGTTCCGCCCTGGACCATGCGCGACTGCAGCGCGCGATCGGGGTCATTTACCGGCCGCAGACCGAACGGCAGAGCCACTACTTCCACACCCACCTGCCAGCCCAGTTTGATGCCGTACTCCACTATGACCGCACACGGGCCGTTGAACCGCTGGAGCGCACGGCGGTCTGGGCGCGGGGCGAGATGCCCGAGACGTATCCGACGGCGTTGTAGCCGCCGGCATTCGCAGAGCCGCGGGCGCGAGCAGGCAGCAGTGAGCAGTGAGCAGTGAGCAGACCATGATTCGGAGAGGTTGACCATGAACACCGCGACCGTCCGTGACAGCCACGTCCATCTTCCCTTCGGCCAAGTGACGTTGGCGGGCGACCTCTCGATTCCGGCCGGCGCCACGAGCCTCGTCCTCTTTGCGCATGGCAGCGGCAGCAGCCGGCTCAGCCCGCGCAATACCCAGGTGGCGCGCGGCCTGCAGGAGGCGGGCGTCGCCACGCTGCTGTTCGATCTGCTCACGCCGGAAGAGGGCGCCGAGGATGCCTTCACGGGCCATCTCCGATTCGACATCGAGCTCCTCGCTCACCGGCTCCTCGGCGTCACCGATCTCATGGCCGATGGCTTCGCCGGGCGGACCTGGCGCCTGGGATATTTCGGGGCCAGCACCGGGGCCGCCGCCGCGCTCATCGCCGCCTCGCACCGGCCCGACCGCGTGCACGCCGTGGTGGCGCGCGGCGGCCGCCCCGATCTCGCCGGAAGCGCACTGTCAGCGGTGCAGGCACCGACGCTGTTGATCGTCGGGGAGTACGACCGCGTGGTCATCGACCTCAACCGCGATGCCTTCGAACGGCTCTGGTGCATCAAGCGGATGGACATCGTCCCGCGCGCCACGCACCTGTTCGAAGAAACGGGCGCGATGGAGGAAGTGACGCGGCTCGCGCGGGAGTGGTTCGAGCACCACCTGGTGAAGCCCGCGGCCCACGCCGCCGCCAACGGCTAGCCGCCGCCAGCCCGAACGTACTGAGCCCCCGCGGTGGTCTCGCGACCTCCCCGGGGGCTCGTTACGCTGGTATCCGCCAATCACTCGGTTCGACATCACGCGTGTCCATGGCTGCGCGCGATCGGACCGACGGCTTTTCCCTCGCCAGACGGGACCGGCGCGGGTACTCTGGGATTGCAGAGCGTCGATTGTGGCCAGCGCCCCCACAACCTGCGCGCCGGGCTAAGTCCCGTCGCGTAGCCCACCGTCCGGCGTCCCGAACGTGCGGGCATAGTCGGCGGGAATCCCGTCCCGCCGGCCGAAACCAATTTGTTCGTCGGGCGTATGGCACAATGCCGGGGATTTCCCGAATATTTGTAGGGAAGTCACCGCCATCGCCCTCCCACCTCGATCCGGTCCCATGCACAATTTCCGATCCGCCCTCGCCTTCGGCCTCGCCGCGATGTTGCTTCCGGCCGCGTTGGCCGCCCAGAACGCCGCGCCGCCCCCGCCGCCGCCCGTGATCGTGCCGCTGCCGGCCACCACGCTACCCCTCACGCACGCCCCGCAACCGACCACCGCCGCGATCACCGCCGCCGACCTGATGACGCGCCTCTATGTCTTCGCCGACGACTCGATGCAGGGACGCGAAGCCGGCGCGATCGGCGATTACAAGGGCACCACCTACATCGCCGGCGAGCTCGCCAAGATGGGACTGGTGCCCGCGGGCGACAGCGGCACCTACTTCCAGACCATTCCGCTCAAGCAGCGGGTCACCGCCAGTGCGTCGCGTCTCACCGCGGACGGCGTGCCACTGGCCTTCGGCTCCGAATGGGCCTCGATGAGCACGGCGTCGGTGGCCAAGTCGGGACTGGCAACGGCGTTCGGCGGCGTGCTTGGCGATCCGTCCGGCATGATCGTGCCGGCCGACGCGGCCGGCAAGTTCGTCGTCTTCGCCCTTGGCCAGAACACCGCCGCGTTGCGCGCGATGATGACCAAGGACGGCGGCCCGGCGGTGGTCGCGGTCATCGCGCCTGCCATGTATCTGAATTATTTCAGCCGGCCGGCCGAGTTCGTCGACGATCCGGAGGCCCAGCCCCCGACCGGCAACACGCCAGTGGTATTCCTGAGCGCCGACGCGGCAGCCAAGTTCTTCGACCGGCCACTCGCCGAACTGAAGCCCGGCGCCGCCGGCAAGCCAGCGGCGCTCGACGTGCAGGTGCACGTGACGCCCGTGGCCGCCCCCGCCCGCAACGTGGTGGGCATCATCCCCGGCAGCGACCCGGCTCTCGAGGGCGAATACGTCGCCATCGGTGCGCACAACGATCACATCGGCTTCACGCACACGCCGGTGGATCACGATTCCCTCCGCCTCTTCAATCACATCGTGCGCCCCCTCGGGGCCGACAGCCACGGCGGACCGGCGACGCCGGCGCAGATCGCGCAGGTGAACGAGGAACTCGCCGCGTGGCGGGCCGCGCATCCGGGTACGGCGCGCCTCGACTCCATCGACAACGGCGCCGACGACGACGGCTCCGGCACCGTGACGGCGCTCGAGATCGCGCAGAAGATCATGTCGCTCCACCCGCATCCGAAACGGTCGATGCTGTTCGTGTGGCACGTCGGCGAGGAGAAGGGCCTGCTCGGCTCCACCTACTTCACCGACCACCCCACCGTGCCCCGCGATTCGATCGTCACCCAGCTGAACATGGACATGGTCGGACGCGGCGACGCCTGGGACATGACGGGCACCGACAAGGCCGGAGCATTCCTCCACGGCGCGCCCAACGACCTGATGCTGGTCGGCTCCCGCCGCCTGTCCACCGAACTGGGCAACCTCGTCGAGCAGGTCAACACCGAAGACCACCACGGCTTCGTGTTCGATTACGCCATGGACGCCGACGGACACCCCGAGAACGTGTACTGCCGCAGCGATCACTACGAATACGCGCGCTACGGCATTCCGATCACCTTCTTCACCACCGGCCTGCACTCCGACTACCACCAGGTGACGGACGAACCCGAGTACATCGACTACGACCACATGGCGCGCGTCGGGAACTTCGTGGAGGACGTGGCCGTGCACGTCGCAGATCTCGATCACCGCGTGGTGGTCGATCACCCGAAACCGGATCCGCACGGCGCCTGCAAGCAGTGATAACGCGCACAACCGCGACGCCGAACGCCCACGCCGGGAATCCCGGCGTGGGCGTTCGTGCACCGTCACGGCCTCAATGTGAGTGACCTGCCAGCAGCGTGACCCCAACGTGGCGACTCACGGGGATTCGCGCTTTACATCACGATTCGGAGCCCATAAATAGAAACGCGATGCGCTCTCCCGTTCCCAACGCCCCCGATCCGACCGCGCGGCCCGCCGTGCCGGCGCCCGCGTCGCCCCCGCGACCCGAACGCCGGCCCTACGCACACCCCCGGCTCACCGAGTACGGCCGGATCGACGAGATCACGGAAACGGTCGGACGCCGGGGGCGACGTGACAGCCACGGACGGGGTGGAGGCCGCAACCGGCGCACCGGTTTCTGACCGCGGGAACTTCCGGGCTACGGACGCCCCGGAGGCTCGTGCGACAGTGTGAGAGCGGTGCCGCCCATGTGATGGGAGAATTGCAGAAACGGTTGGCGGCACCTGCCGCCCGGCGAGGCAGGGCCATAAATACAATGGTATGCAGCGGCTCATCGAATCCACTCGCCAGCATGCGACGCTCGACCCCTCGCCCAGCACCGCGCCGGACGCGCGCCTGCCGTACGAGCCGCCGGCGATCGCGGTCTACGGATCCGTCGCCGACCTGACGGGAGCCGTGGGGAGCCGCGGGAAGAAAGACGGGCGCCGCAACCGCCGCACCGGGTTCTGAACGGCTCACGCCCGGTGGCGGTTAGCCACCGCGCGCCAGACGTACCGCCGCGATCACGACGATCACGCCCAGCACGGCATTCACACGGGCCAGGAGCGCGGCGCGCTTGCGGAGTGCCAGCCCTTTCGCGCTCCCCGGTGGCACCGTTCCCGCGCGCGGCCCCACGATGAAGTCGTGGACGAAGCTCACCACGATCATCGCCGCCACGGCACCGAGCTTGGCCGCCAGCGCGTGACCCGTGGCCGTCCGCCAGAATGCCACGTTTTTCAGCACGCCGTCCCACCGCAGCCAGTGGCGGTAGTGCAGATTGATCACCCCGGTGATTACCAGCACCCCGATGGCCCACCACCCCACCGTCCGGAATCGGATCCCCAATTCCTGAAACAGCTGCTGCCGCAACGCAGGGGGATCGACGGCCCGAAGCACGGGGGCACCCACGACGGCGAGAAAGAACATGCCGCCCAGCCACAACATGGCCGCGAGCACGTGGAGCGTGACGTTCAGATAGTAGGCAGTTGGCATCGAAGGTGTGGGAAAGGGGTGAATACTCGGGGGATTGCCGGATACCAGCCGGATCTTCCGAGCGACACATCGTTCCCGGTGGTCGCCGGCGCGCGCGCTTCCCCTTGTGATATCAGGATACGAGGTATTACTGATAGGACACCAGTTGGGGCGTCAATGCGATCGGCGGCCCCGAACGCCGCGACGCGAGGCCAGCTGCTTCCGAGGCCACGCCATGGGCCCCGCCCCCCGCAGAGGAGTGCCTGCGATATGACCGAATCCCGACTCCGCGTGCTCCTCCTCGAAGATAGCGAGGCAGATGGTGAACTGATCGAACACGCCCTGCGCCAATCCGGCGGCCCGGTGACGACGCGACGCGTCGCGACGCGCGACGAGTTCGTGCACGCGTTGAACGAGTTCGGCCCGGATGTCGTGCTTTCCGACCATTCGCTCAGTGCCTACAATGCGCCGGCCGCCATGCGCGACCTGCGCGCGATCCGGCCAACGGCACCGCTCATCGTGGTGTCGGGAGCGTTGGACGCCACGATGGCGGTCTCGTGCATCCGAGCCGGCGCCGAGGACATCGTGCTCAAGCACAACATGGACCGGCTGGCGCCGGCCATCGAGGGAGCCCTCGCCGTCCGTCGGACATTGCAGAAGCTCAGCCCGCGACAACTCGAAGTGCTGCGGCTGGTGGCCGAGGGCCAGACTACGCGCGAGATCGCGCGCCGACTCGGCATCAGTGACAAGACCGTCGAGACCCACCGGGGCGAGATCATGAAACGCACCGGCATCCACGACGCCGTCACGCTCGTCAGGTATGCCGTCCGACTCGGACTCGTTCCGCTGGCGGACTGAGCGGCCGGGGTCCGCTGCAGGAATGCCCGGGTGACGCCGTTCCGGCTGGCCGCGTAACCTTTCGGGTACGGCGGCACCTACCGCCGACCCCACCGGAGGCCCCATGCGCTATGCGTCGGAGCGGGATGCCGCGGAGACGCCGGCCGCCAACACGCTGAACGACGAATTCCGGCGCGCCCTCGACGCGGCGCCCGATGCCATCGTCCTCGTCGACCGCACGGGCCGGATGGTGCTGGTGAATTCCGAGACGGAGCGGCTGTTCGGATACCCGGCGCGGGAACTCGTCGGCCAGGCCATCGAGGTGCTCGTACCGGTTCGCCTGCGCAGTGGCCACTCCAACCACCGCGAGCGCTATTTCGGCGATCCGCACCGGCGGCCCATGGGCAGCGGACTCGAACTGGCCGGCCTGCGCAAGGATGGCACGGAGTTCCCGGTCGAGGTGAGCCTCAGCCCGCTCGAGTTCGGCAGCCAGTCGCTGGCGATGGCGGCCATCCGCGACATCTCCGAACGCCGGCGCCTGGAACGAATTCAACGGGAAATGCGAGAACGCCGGCGCGCGGCGCGAGAGATCCGCCGGCTCAATACGCAGTTGGAACAGCGGGTGGCAGAACGTACCCAGCAGCTCGAGGCCGCCAACCGCGAACTGGAGGGGTTCACGTACTCCGTGTCGCACGATCTGCGCGCGCCCCTGCGTCAGGTCGATGGGTTTGCCCGCCTGCTCAGTGAAGCCGCGGGCGCCGAACTCACGCCACAGGCCCGGCACTACCTCCAGCGTATCGTCGATGGTACCCGGAACATGGGAAGGCTCATCGACGACCTGCTCAACCTGGCCCAGGTGGGCCGCCAGGCCATGCAGCCCGGCCTCACCGACCTCAACGAGATCATCGAGCACGTGATCCAGGACCTCCAACCGGAATTCGGCGCGCGCGCCATGGTCTGGAGCATCGATCCTCTGCCGGCCGCGCGATGCGACCCCGGACTCATCCGTATTGTCTTCACGAACCTGATCGCGAACGCGGCGAAGTACACGCGTCCCCGCGCCACCGCGCGCATCGCCATCGGAAGCGCCGACCGCGACGGGCGCACTGTCACGTTCGTCCGCGACAACGGGGTGGGCTTCGACATGAAGTACGCCGATAAGCTGTTCGGCGTGTTCCAGCGGCTGCACGCCGCCGAGGAGTTCGAAGGCACGGGGGTGGGGCTGGCCACCGTGCGCCGCATCGTGCACAAGCACGGGGGGGAGATCTGGGCGGAGGCGGCCCCCGGCGAGGGCGCGACGTTCTACTTCACCCTCGACGGCACCCGGCCGGAACCGCGCGCATGAGCCCGGCATTTCGCGGCGTCCTGCTCGTCGAGGACAACGCCGCCGACGTCGAGTTCATCCTCGGGTCGTTGAGAAGCACGGGCATCACCGAGCCGGTCACCGTGGCGCGGGATGGCGTCGAGGCGCTCGACGCCCTCGGGTGTGGGGAGCGGAGCGATGTCCCCGCCCCGGACGTGCTGCCGCGCCTCGTGATTCTCGACATCAAGCTGCCCCGCGTGAACGGATTCGAGGTGCTGCAGCGGGTGCGCATGCACCCGCGGACGCGCGAGATCCCGGTGGTGATGTTCACCTCGTCGAACATCGAACGCGACGTGGCCGAGTGCTACCGGCTGGGCGTGAACAGCTACGTGCAGAAGCCCGTGGAATTCGACCGATTCCGCGACGTGGTCCGCCAGTTGGGCACCTACTGGCTGGGCGTGAACGAGCCCCCCGCAACCGCTCGGATCGGAAGTCCGAGGGATCCGTGACCGGCGATCGAGCGCCGCTCGCATCGCCGCTCCGCGTGCTCGTCGTCGAGCACGACGACGCAGACGTCGAGTTGAGCGTCGCCGCGCTCACGCGTGACGGATTCTCGGTCACGGCGCAGGTCGTGTCCGACGCGCCCGGGTTCGAAGCCGCGATCGCCGACGGGGAGTTCGACGTGGTCCTGGCCGACTACACGCTGCCGTCGTGGATCGGCATGGACGCACTCGAGAGCCTGCAGGCCCACGGCATCGATACCCCCTTCATCCTGATCACCGGGACGCTCGGCGAGGAACGCGCCGTGGAGTGCATCCAGCGGGGCGCGGCGGACTACGTCCTCAAGCGCAATCTGGCGCGGCTCGGCACCGCCGTGCGACGCGCCCTGGCCGAACGCCACGCCCGGGAAGAGCGCCGCGCTCAGCAGACCCTCATTCATCGGCTCTCCCTCGCGGTCGATCAGAGCCCCGCGTCGGTGATCATCACCGACCCGCACGGGACCATCGAGTACGTCAACCAGCGATTCCTCGACGCCTCGGGCTACGAGCGCCACGAAGTGCTCGGCCGGAATCCCAGCTTCATCAGCGCCGGCACGACGCCGGCCAGCGTATACGATGACCTGTGGACGACCATCACGGGGGGCGCGGTCTGGCAGGGGGAATTGCTGAACCGACGCAAGACTGGTGAAGAGTACTGGGACCTGGTGCGCATCTCGCCGATTCGGGAGCCGGACGGCGCCGTGACGCACTTTCTGGCCACCCAGGAGGACCTCTCGGGGCGAATCGAGGTGGAACGCGAACTGCACGAGCGGGCAGAGCGGCTTCGCCAGATCGCCGACACCATCCGCGAGGTGATCTTCATGGCCGACGTCGCCACCGACCGGATCGTGCTCGTCAACCGCGCCTACGAGACGGTGTGGGGGCGAAGCTGCGAGAGCCTCTACGCGGACAGGCGGACGTTTCTCGATGCCGTGGTCCCTGAGGATCGGGCCGCCGTGATCGAGCACATGGAACGTGCCGCGCGCGGCGAGGACCCTGGCACCGTCGAATACCGGGTCGTCCGTCCGGACGGATCGGTGCGATGGGTGATGACACACTCGTCACCGATCGTGGACGCCTCCGGCCGGGTCTCCCGCGTCATCGGGGTCGTGCAGGACGTGACCGACCGGAAGCGAGCTCAGGAGTCGCTGGCGGAGCGCGAAGCGCGACTCCAGAAGCTCATCGAGGCCTCGTTCGGCGGTATCAGCATCGCGATCGACGGCATCATCCGTGACGCCAGCCCCGGGTACGCCGCCCTGTTCGGGGTTCCACTCGAGCGCGTCGTCGGGCGGGCGGTCACCGATTTCGTGGCCGAGGAGTCCCTGGCCGACGTGAGACGGCGCATCACGGGGCAGATCGAGGGCTCGTACGAATACGTGGGGCGACGGGAGGACGGACGCCGGATCGCACTCGAGGCCACCGCCCGCAACCACGTCATCGACGGCCGCCCCGGGCGAATTGCCGCCGTCCGCGACATCACGGAAAAGCGGGCGCTCGAGGAACAGGTCCGGCAGGCCCAGAAGATGGAAGCCGTGGGGCGCCTGGCCGGCGGCGTGGCGCACGACTTCAACAATCTCCTGACCGTGATTTCCGGCCATATCGAGTTGGCGCTGGAGGAGCAGCCGACGGAAGCGCCGATCCACGCCAGCCTCGTCCAGGTGCAACGCGCGGCGCGCTCCGCGGCTGCGCTCACGCGCCAACTGCTCGCCTTCAGTCGGCAGCAGGTCATCGAGCCGCGCCCCGTGATCCTCGAACAGGCCGTCGTTGCCGCGGCCCGGATGCTCGGGCGCGTCATCGGCGAGGACGTCCATATCAAGACGCATCCGCATACGCCCGAATCGATCGTTCGCATCGACCCCGGACAGCTCGACCAGGTGATCATGAACCTTGCCGTCAATGCGCGCGACGCGATGCCCGACGGCGGCGAGCTGCTGCTCGAGACCGACGTCGTGGAGTTCGACGGCGGCTACGCCGAAGCGCACTGGCCCGCCACGCCGGGACGCTTCGCGTTGCTCGCCATCAGCGACACGGGCATCGGCATGGACGACGAGACCAGGGCCCACATCTTCGAGCCGTTCTTCACCACCAAAGGGGTCGGCAAGGGAACCGGGCTCGGGCTCGCCACCGTATACGGGATCGTCAAGCAGCACGACGGCTTCATCTGGGTGTACAGCGAACCGGGACAGGGCACGACGTTCAAGGTGTACCTGCCCCTGCTGCTCGACGACGCCGTGCCGGCGGCCACGAGCCCGCATCCGGCGGAGCACCTGGAGGGAACCGAAGTCGTGCTCCTCGCCGAGGATTCGGCGGCCGTCCGCAACACGACGCGACGTATGCTGGCCCGTTACGGCTACACCGTGCTCGAAGCACCGGACGGCCCCACCGCCCTGGCCCTGGCGGCGCGACACCGCGGCCCGATCCACCTGCTGCTCACCGACATCGTCATGCCGGATATGAACGGCAGCGAGCTCGCGACCGCCTTCGCGCGGCTGCGCCCCGACGCGAAGACGCTGTTCATCTCGGGCTACACGGACGACGCGGTCGTGCGCCACGGCGCCATCACCTCCGGCGGGCGATTCCTCCAGAAGCCCTTCACCCCCACCGCTCTGGCCCGCAAGGTGCGGGCGGTCCTGGACGAGTAGCGCGCGTCCGCCCCGCGCGCATCCGCGGCGCCGGCTTGATCTATTCAAACAGACGTTTTATACATTCGTTTCAACCAAACCTGCCCGAACCCCTGCTCCACGGCCCGGCCCGGAGTGCCCCGCATGCATCGCAAGCGCCTGTTCGCCCTCGCCGGCGTGGTCGTCGTCGCGAGCGTCGCCGCCTACATCCTGCTCCGTCCTCCGACCGCGCTCACCCTCACCGGCATCGTCAGCACCAACGACGCCATCGTGAGCCCGCAGGTGCCGGGCCAGGTGAGTCGCCTGCTGGTGACCGAGGGCGACTCCGTGAAGGCGGGGCAACTGCTGGCCGTGCTCGCCCCCGGTGAACTCGCCGCCGATCAGCGCTTCTACGCCCGCAGTGCGCAGGCCGCCGCCTCGCAGGTGCAGGCCAGCCAGTCGGAACTTCGCTTCCAGGAGACGCAGGCCGCCGAGCAACTCCGCCAGGCGCGGGCCAACCTCGCGTCCGCCGTCGCCCAGTCCGCCGAGGACTCCGCGTCCATGATCAACACCAAGCGCGTGCTCGACCGCTACGAAGCGATGGCCGGCACGGGCGGAGTCGCCCCGCAGCAGCTCGACTCCGCCCGCACGGCGTACAGCGTCGTCACCTCGCGCTTCGAGGCGTCGAGCCAGCAGGTACGTGCGCAGCACGCGGCGGTGGCCCTGGCACAGGCCGCGCAGGAGCAGGTAGCCATGAAGCGCAGCACCCTGCAGGCGGCCCGCGACCAGCAGCGCGCGGCGGCGGCGCAGACCCAGAAGGCCGATGTGCGCCTCGGCTACACGGAGGTCCGCGCCCCGATGGCCGGCGTCATCGACGTCCGGGCGGCGCGGGTAGGCGAGTTCGTCAATGCCGGCCAGCCCATCGTCACGCTGGTGAATCCCGACAGCCTGTGGGTGCGCGCCGACGTCGAAGAGACCTACATCGACCGCGTGCGCCTGGGCGACACGCTCACCGTGCGCCTCCCCTCGGGCGACGAGCGCACCGGCACCGTGTTCTACCGCGCCGTGGACGCCGGGTTCGCCACCCAGCGCGACGTCAGCCGCACCAAGCGCGACATCCGGACATTCGAAATCCGCCTGCGCGTGAACAACGCCGATCGTCGCCTCGCCGTCGGCATGACGGCCTACGTGCTGCTGCCGGTCGCCGCGCCGTGAGTGCTGCGGCCATCGACGTTCGCGCCATTACCAAGCGCTTCGGCAACTTCACTGCGGTCGATTGCATCTCGTTCGCGGTGGCTGACGGGGAGATCTTCGGCCTGCTCGGCCCCAACGGCGCCGGCAAGTCGACGCTCATCCGGATGATGACCACGCTGCTCCTGCCCACCGAAGGGACGGCGATCGTCGGGGGCCACGATATCCTCACCAACGCCGACGACGTCCGACGCGCCATCGGCGTCATTCCGCAGGCGATGACCAGCGACCTCGAACTCAGCGCCTACGAGAACCTGCTCATCTTCGCCAAGCTCTACGGCGTACCGCGCGAGCGGCGCAAGCCGCTGATCGCCGAATTGTTGGCGGCCGTGGAGTTGAGCCAGTGGGCCGACGCACCGGTCAAAAACCTGTCGGGCGGCATGCGGCGCCGCGTGGAGATCGCGCGCGGGCTCGTCCACGAGCCGAGCATCCTCTTTCTGGACGAACCGACGACCGGACTGGACCCGGTGTCGCGCACCTCGGTGTGGGAGATGCTGCGCAAGATCAAGGCCGAACGCGACCTCACCGTGCTCCTCACCACGCACTACATGGACGAGGCCGACAAGCTCTGCGACCGCATCGCGATCGTGGACCACGGCAAGCTCATGGCCCTCGACTCACCGATGAAGCTCAAGGCCGACACGCCGGGGGAGAACACGCTCGAGGTGGCGTTCTCCGAGACGCCGCCCGATTGGAAGGCGCGGCTCGAAGCGCTGCCGGCCGTGGAGCGGGTGGAGGGCCAAGCCCCGGTGTTCCGCATCATGTCCGACAGCGGCCCCCAGACCACGATGGCCCTGATGACCGCGGCCGCCGACGCCGGCGTCACGATCAAGTCCCTCGCCGTGGAGAGCACCTCGCTGGACGACGTGTTCGTCCACTACACCGGCCACCAGCTACGCGACGCGCTCCAGGAACAGCCAATGAGCGAACGGCGCAGCATGGGTCGGAGACGGTAACGGCATGCAACGCGCCTGGGCGATCATCGAGCGCGATCTGCGCCGCTTTCGCAAGAGCCCCATGCTCATCGTCATGTCGCTCTTCATGCCGGTGGTGCAACTCGTGGTCCTGGGCTACGCCTTCGGGGGCCAGGTCAAGCACCTCAAGGTCGGCCTCGTCGATCTGGACGGCGGCGTGCCCGCCGTGCGCATCCACGAACTCGCCAACGCCGTCACGGCCAACGCGAACACGTTCACCACCGTGCCCTTTGCCGATCGTGGCCAGGCCATCCAGGCGCTCCGCAACGGCCAGGTGAATGGCGTGCTCACCATCCCGCCTGGCTTCTCCCGGCGGGTGCTGTCCGGCGACGACCCGCGCGTGGCGCTGATCGAGGACAATACCGACAACTTCGTGAGCGCCACGTTGGCCGGCACCTTCACCGGCCTGTTCGCGGCCTACAACCAGCCGCCCCCCACCACACATCGCCTCTCGAATCAGGCCACGCTGGAGACCGTCGAACTCTACCCGTACGTGCCCTACATCCAGTACCTGCTACCCGGCACCATCGTCATGTCGATCTTCATGATGGTGATGATCGGCGGCGGCATCATCTACATCGACGACAAGGCGCGCGGGCTGCACGAGGGATACCTGGTCACCCCGGTCACGCGTCTCGAGCTGATCGTGGGCTTCAATGTGTCGGGCGCCATCAAGGCGATGCTCTCGGGCGCCGTGCTGATGACCATCGGATCCGTGATCGCGGGCATCCCCGACCCCTTCGCCCCGGTGCGGATGCTGCGCCTGCTCATCGTGATCGCCGTGACGTCGGTGGCGCTGGTGAGCTTCATGTTCCTGATCATGGTGCGCATGGAGGACCCGCTGCTCCCACGCGCCCTGTTCGGCGTCATGAACACGCTGCTCTGGTTTCCGAGCGGCGCCGTGTACCCGCAGCAGGCCTTTCCCGGCTGGATGCGCGCCATCGCCGTGGTCGATCCCTTCACCTACGCCGTGCACGCCCTCAAGTGCCTGCTGCTCAAGAACACGGGCTTCGCGGCCATCGGCTTCGACCTCGCCTACCTGCTCGTCTTCGCGGCGCTCACCATGATTGCGGCCACCCTGCTGTTCCGGAGAACGCTGTCGTGACCACCCGCGACCGGCTCATCCGCGCCGCCACGGCGCGCTTTGCCGAACACGGGTACCACAACGTCAGTGTGCGCGACATCTGCCGCGACGCGAAGGCAAACGTCGCCGCCGTCAACTACCACTTCGGCGGCAAGCTCGGCCTCTACCGCGAAGTCGTGGGCGCGGCCATCGACGCCATCCGCTCGGCGTCCGAACGGATGATCTTCGCCGCCGAGGACCGCCCTCCCGTGGAGCGGCTCCGCCACTATGTGAACGCGTACGTGCGGACCATCGCCGGCAACGATCATCAACTGGATCCGGCTCGCGTGGCCTGGGTGCATCAACTCATGGCGCACGAGAGCTCCGAACCGACGCCGTTGGCCGCCTGGATCGCCGAGCAGGCCCTGATGCCGCGCATTCGCTACCTCAGCGCGCTCGTCGCCGAACTGATGCGCCGCAAACCGGCGGACCGGCGGGTGCATCGGTGCGTGCTCAGCATCCAGTCGCAGTGCCTGTTCTACGCCGCCCCCAACAAGTTCCGCGACACCGCGTTCCCGGGGTGGCCGCCGACGCGGAAGGAACTCGCGGCCGCCGCCGACCATATCGTGGAATTCTCGCTCGCCGGTATTCGTCAGGCTGCCGGCCAGGCTGCACGGGCGCCGCGACCTAGAAAATGAGCCCCACGGTTATCGGCACGAACCGCATCCCCGTCGACGCGATCATGTGCAGCCGCGCTTCCACATAGATGGACACGGCGCCGGCAGGGATGCGCAGCCCGCCCCCCACGTTCCATCCGGTGTAGGCGCGTGTCCGATTGACATACCCGAAACCCCCTCCGGGTGTGAATCCGCCATCGATGGGTGCGTGAACGTTGTAGAAGCCGAACCCTCCGATCACGTACAGGCTGCTCCGGCCGCCGCGGTGCCGCTCGCCGGGTCGTCCGTTGTAGGGCAGCAGCCCCTCGTACTTGAGATTCAGCGTGAGCCCGGTGGCGTAGGCCTGGCGGGTGCACGTCGTGCCGGCGCCGCACACGAGCGTGTAGTTGCTCCGACCGTTGAATGCGTCGTACAGGCCTTCCAGCCGGAAGCCGAGCGCCGATCCGGGCGGGGTGATGCCCACCCCGGCGTTCACGTTGTAGCCCACGGGAATGCGGCTGCTGACGTCACCGGTCGGAATGGTGGGGCCCACGCCGACGTTGAATTCGGGCCGCAGCCCCTGCGCGAACGCGGTCGCCGGCACGATCGCCCCGACGCCCACCAGCATCATGCGCATGACCAATCGCTTCATCAGAACTCCCTGAACGGGGGAAGGAACCGGCAATATGAGCCCGCACCGGACGAGGCGGTAGTTCGGGGAACAAACACTGATGGTTGGAACCCGGACACGGCAACCGCGTTCCCTCGTCCCGGCCGGCAACCCGGCGCCCAGCCCCAGTGTCTGAGAGCAGGGGGCGTGGCCGGACGTTCCGGGCCGCACCCTTCCGCCGTGGTCCGGACGTGGCGATTCTCCCGGTGAATCCCACGAGCCTCCGCCGCCCACCACCCCATCCGCCGATGCCCGAATCCATCAACGGCGCCGTCCGCGATCTGTGGTATGCCGTCCGCACGCTGCGCCGCGCCCCGATCTTCGCGGCCGTCGCAATCCTGACCCTGGCCCTGGGCATCGCCGGCACCACCGCCGCATTCAGCATCATGGATCCGGTGCTGCTCCGCGGGCTGCCTTATCGAGCGCCCGACCAGCTCCGCACCGTGTTCGAGCAGCGCGACGACGGCGGCCTTCGCCTGCCATCGTTCCCCACGTATCGCGACTGGAAGGCCCAGTTGGGGGCGTCCGGTTCGCCCATCCAGGACGCCGCGTTCGTCCGCGGCGACGCGCTGTCGATCCCGGACCGCGATGGTCAGCCCCAACGCATGCTGGTGGGATACGTGACCCCCGGCTTCTTCTCCTTCATGGGTACGCAGCCGCTGCTCGGGCGCGCCTTCGGGGCCGACGAGGAGCGGGCCGGCGGCCCGCGCGTCGCCGTGATCTCGTACGACCTGTTCATGGATCGCTTCGGCGGCAACCGCGGCATGCTCGGCACGAGCGTGGACATGGATAGCGTGCCGACCACGATCATCGGCGTGATGCCGCGCGGCTTCGCGTATCCGAACTTCGGCGGCAACTACTGGATGCCCGTCGGGCTCTGGGAGCCGATCGCCGCCTTTGAAGCCACCCACCCCGAGGTGCTCACCCGGCGCGGACTGCACGTGGACAGCCGGACGCTCGTGCGCCTCCGCGCGGGCGTCGACTCGGCGCGCGCCGTCGCCGCCCTGCGCGTCGTCCAGCAGCGGCTGGCTGGCGAATACCCGGCCGACCAGGAGCACTGGACGTCGGTGGGACTCCAGTCGATGAGCACGGAGCTGTTCGGCGATCTCCCCCGGTCGTTGCTCCTCGTGTCCGGCGCCATCGGCCTCGTGTTGCTGCTGGCATGCGCCAACGTCGCCAACCTGTTTCTCGTCCGCGCCAGCGCTCGCGGCCGCGAGTTGGCCGTGCGCGTCGCGCTCGGCGCCGGTCGCTGGCGGCTCGTGCGGCAGCTGTTCGCCGAGTCGCTGGTGCTGTCGCTCGTCGCCGGTGCCGTCGGCGCCGCCCTCGCGTCGGCCCTCGTGGGGTACGCGCGGCACTCGCTGGGCCCGTTGCTGCCGTTCAGCGCTCGACTGGCCGTCGATGGACGCGCACTGGTATTCGCCCTCGGCGCATCCGTGCTCACGGCGGTCGTCGTCGGGCTGGCGCCGGCCCTCCACGCCAGCCGGCGCGAGGCCATGCAGCGCATCCGCGGGGGTGGGGTCTCCGGGGCGGGTGAGCATCACGAGCGGCGGGCGCGAAATCTGCTCGTGTCACTCCAATTCGCGCTGGCCCTCACACTGCTCATCGGCTCGGGCCTGCTCATTCAGAGCTTCCGACGGCTGGCCTCGGTTCCTATGGGCTACGACGCCAATGATCTGATCGGTTTCGCCGTGGCGCCGCAGTCGCACCAGTACGACAGCCCGCAGGGGGCGGCGCAGCTGTACACGCGCATTCTCGCCGCGGTGAACGCTCTGCCGGGCGTGCAGTCGTCGGCCGCCGCCGGTGGCGCACTGCTCTCGACGACGGTGCAGAAGGCTGGGGTTCCCACCGACGGCCAGCCGCTGGTGCAGGCGATGTATCACCTGGTGTCGGCCGACTATCTGCGCACCATGCGCACGCCGATGGTCACCGGCCGCTGGTTCACCGACGCCGACATGCGCTCGCCCTCCGGGCTCGTGATCAGCGACCGATTGGCGAAGCAGCTCTGGCCGGGAAAGAGCCCGCTCGGCGAGACGATCACCGTGCGCCGGCAGTCGCAGGCGCGGGCGGATTTCGGGCAGCCCATCACCCTGCCCGTCATCGGCGTCGTGGCCGATGTCCACGAGTACGGCCCGGCGTCGAACGTCGCTCCCGAGGTGTATCTGCCCTACACGCTCGAGGTGTGGCCGTGGATGAACTTCAGGGTGCGGGCCCCAAATCCGGCGCACTTGCTGAAACCGGTCGCGGCGGCCATTCGCGGCGTGGATCCGTCCATTCAGTTCCGGGACGATCCCAGCGTGGTGCAGAGTGGTGCGGCGGCCATCGACGGCCAGACCCGATTCATCACCGAAGTACTCACCGGCTTCGCGTTCGGCGCGCTGCTGCTGTCGGCCGTCGGCCTGTACGGGATCGTCGCCTACGGCGTGTCGCAGCGTACGCGGGAGATCGGCATTCGCATTGCGCTGGGCGCCAACCACGCGAACGTCGTGCGACTCGTGCTGCGCGACGGCGTGAAGTTCGTGATGCTCGGCGCCGCCGTGGGGCTTGGCGGCGCGCTCGCGTCCACCCGCCTCCTGCGCGCGATGCTCTTCCAGACCACGACCACGGATCCGGTCACGTTCATCGTGGTCCCGGCGGTCCTGGCGGCGGTGGCGCTCGCGGCGACGTACCTGCCGGCGCGGCGCGCGGCCCGCACGGATCCCACGATCGCGATTCGCGCCGAATAGCAGACGTTTGCCGCTCGGCGGCCCCGCACTTGTGGACCGGGCTATATTTCGGACCTGGCCCGCTGGGAGCGATTTCGAGGCTCTCGCGGCCCCCTTCGAACAAGGACTCGTGCATGGCCGCCTTCAGAAACGAACACCGCCGCTTCAACCACCGCGGCCGACCTTTTCACTTCGTTTCCTACGACGCGCAGCCGGGCAACCCGAACAAGGGAATCGAGGCGATGCCCGCGACGTGGTACCTGCTGAACGCCGGGAATCGTTGGCCGGCGATTCCGCTCGATCCGGGACAGCCGGAGGAGGAGCTGGACGCACGCCTGACGGAGTGGTTGGAGAGCGAGGTGTTCGCCTAGGCGGCACCGCCGTCGTTGCGCCGGCGCGAGCAGGGCCATAACATCGCGCTGCCGATCGCCGTGTGGCTCAAGTAGCGGGCGCCGCTAGTCGATCCCCAGCTGCTTCTTCAGGAACGCCACCGTCTTCGGCCAGGCATCCTCAGCTGCCGCCAGATTCGCCTGCTCCTGCGCCGGCTTCCGCTCGGGCTGTACGGGATCGTCCTGGGCGCGCATGAAGCCGTGGATCGCTCCCTCGTAGTTGTGCCCGAAGTAGTCCTTCCCCAGCGTGTGCATCGCCGAGTCGATAGCCGGCATCGCCGCACCGATGCGCGGATCGAGCGAGCCACTGAACAACCGGACCGGCTCGTTGATCTTCTTCAGCGAATCGAGAATCGGCCGCCCGGCCTGCAGGTAGGGCGTCCCGTAGAACGCCACGCCGCCGGAGTAGCCGGGAATGCCGCCGTTGATGGCGTAGCCCCACGTGGTGCTCCCGCCCCAGCAGAAGCCGATCACCGCGTACTTGTGCTCGGCCGACGCCAGCGACATCGCGTACGTCGCGGCCGCGGTCACGCCCGCGTTCTTGTCGGCCGTCGGCACGCCGCGGATGATCTTCACCGCGCTGTCCCGGGTGAGTTCCTGCGTGGACGGTCCGCCGCGCACCCGCGAGTTGAGATCGGGCGCGATGGCGATGAACCCCTCGGCGGCTACCTGATCGGCGACCCCGCGCACCCAGGTGCTGAGTCCGAAGATCTCGTGCACCACGACGACCACCGGCGAGTGCTCGCGCGCCGTAACCGGATACACCACGTAGGCCATGAGCGAATCGCTCTTGCCGTCGCCCCAGGGGATCTTCACCCACTCGCCGTGCCGTGGGCTGGCGTTGATGCGCGCCTCGGCCGCGTCGTTGCTGGGCGGGATGTTCGGATGGCCCTGCGCCGCGACACGAGCGGGCGCGAGCAGCGTGGCGGCGATCAGCGCCGCGGCGGGCACGACGAGCGAGCGCGGGCGAGACATGGTGGCTCCTTGAGGGGTGGTGGCGAGGACGGCGGCCGGATGATCCATACGCTACGCGATGCGGGCCGGCGGTGGAAGGGCGTGGCCCGGGACCGGGGCCGTCCCTGCCTCTTGTCGGGAGCGCCGGTGAGCGCCATGCTGGGGGCGCGCGGCCGCGGTATCCCGCGCGCCGCGGTCCGGTTCCCATCCGCCGCCCCCGCCCCGCCCCCTGGAGGATCGATGCGCTTCGGTATCCGCACCCTGCTGGCGCTCGCCGTGGCCACCGCCGCCGGCGCACAGAAGCCGGCGCCCAGGCCCCTCTTCACCTGGCAGAAGGTGATGATCCCGATGCGCGACGGCGTGCACCTGCAGACCGTGATCCTGACGCCGGTGGGCCGTCGTGGCCCCCTGCCGATTCTCATCCAGCGCACACCGTACGGGGTGCCATCCGCGGCGCCCACGCGCATGCCCGCCAACCTCAAGGAGCTGGCGCGCGACGGATACATCTTCGTCTATCAGAACCTGCGTGGGCGATTCGGCTCGGAGGGCACCTTCGCGCTCAGCTCGCACGTGGACCTGTCCGACCCTACGGCGACCAACGAGACGACCGACGCCTACGACACCATCGACTGGCTCGTGAGGCACGTGCCCGACAACAACGGACGGGTGGGCATCTACGGGGTGTCGTACCCCGGTCTGACGGCGGCCATGACGCTGCTGCACCCGCACCCGGCGCTCAAGGCAGTGAGCGAGCAGGCGTCGCCCGTGGATCAGTGGATGAACGACGACATGCACCGCTACGGCGCCCTCCGCGAGAGCTACGCGGTGGAGTACTCCGTCATGGAGCAGTCGGACAAGAACAGCAATACCCACTTCGCCTTCGACCAGTACGACACCTACTCCTGGTACCTGCACCTCGGTCCGCTGTCGAACATGAATGCGCGCTATCTGCACGGGCGCATTCCCTTCTGGAACGACATCGTCGCGCACCCGGACTATGACGAGTTCTGGAAGGGCGAGGCCTGGGTGAACCAACTGCACGCGTCCACGGTACCCAACCTCAACGTGGCCGGCTTCTTCGACCAGGAGGATCCGTGGGGACCGTGGCAGATCTTCCGCCATGCCGCGGAGCACGACCCCGACCATACCGATTTCATGGTGGCCGGCCCCTGGTACCACGGCGAATGGCAGTCGCCCAGGGGGGACAGCATCGGCCTCATCGCGCTCGGCGGGCACGAAACGGCGCGCGAGTTCCGCGAGACCATCGAGGCGCCCTACTTCCGCTACTACCTGCACGGGCAGGGCGCCAAGCCGCAGTGGACGGTGACCACGTTCGAGACCGGCTCGAACCGGTGGCAGCAGTACGCGACGTGGCCGCCTGCCGACACGCGCGAGCAGAATCTGTATCTCCACACCGATGGCTCGCTCTCCTTCGACGCGCCCGCCGGCGACGACAGCGCGTCGCGCCACTACGTGTCCGACCCGGAGAATCCAGTGCCGTACCGGGCGCGCCCGATCTCGCCGACGTACCCCGGCGGCGACTGGCGCACCTGGGAGGTGGCCGACCAGCGGTTCGTGGACCACCGGCCCGACGCGCTCACCTTCGTGAGCACGCCGCTCGATCACGATCTGACCGTCACCGGTCCCGTGGCCGCCGACCTCTTCGCCTCGACCACCGGCACCGACGCCGACTTCGTGGTCAAGCTCATCGACGTCTACCCCGACACCGCACAGGCGGACGTGTGGAATCCGGATGCCGGTCCGGCTCCCGGCCAGTACGCGCGCTCGGTGAACGGCTATGAGCTCCCGATCGCCATGGAGGTGCGCCGCGGGCGATACAACACAAGCTATGAGCACCCGACGGCGCTCACGCCCGGGCAGCCGGTCGAGTGGAAGATCCCCCTTCGCGACCGCGACCACGTATTCCGCCAAGGGCACCGGCTCATGGTGCAGATTCAGTCGAGCTGGTTCCCGATCATCGACCGCAACCCGCAGACCTTCGTGCCGAGCATCTACGCGGCCACCACGGCCGACTTCGTGAAGGCCACCCAGCGCGTGTTCTGCTCGCCGGCGCTCCCATCGCACCTCGTGCTCCCGGTGGTGCGGTAGCCGGACTGCCCGGCTACCGCACACGCATGGCGCCGCCTAGTGCGCGGCCGGCGCCTCACGCTGTGGCGGCGTCGGGTCGTCCCAGTTCATGATCGCGTTGAACACCATGTTGAACTCGCCGTGGTTCTGCCACCGGTAGATGGGGTTGTTGGCGAACATGATCACCCGTCCATGGCCGTCGTGTGCCTTCGCGATGTCCATCACGAACGGCTGACCCTTCAGATGGTCGGCGCCGGTCATCAATCCGCTCAGCACCGACGAGTCGCCGCCAACGTACTCGGCGAGGATCCGGGTGGAATCGGCGACGCCCACATGGAACACCTGCGAGCCCTGACCGAATTTCACGGGGATCGTATCCGTCGCGTACCCGTAGAAGATCGGGCTGTCGGTGCGGGTGATCTTCGCCATCACGAGCGGCTTCTGTGCCGTGACGCCCGACGGGTTCACGGTCTCCACCGAGCGGGCGAGCCCGAACTGGATGGGATAGTCCACCGCCTGCGCGGCGGTGATCAGCGTGCCGCCCGCATCGAGGAAGGCGTCGATCGCGTCCACGCCCGCCTGGCCGAAGCCGCCGCTCATGTCGGGCGTCGATCCGTACATGCCGAGGAACTGGTACTTGGCGCTCCGCTCGTAGGGCTGCGGGTGCGTGGCCTTCGGGGCGAATACGGCGGAGCGGGTAATGTTCTGCGCCGCCATCACGATCACGTCGTAGTCCTTCTTCAGATTCCCCTGCTCCAGCCGCTCCTTGAAGATCAGGTCGTACGGAATGTGGAACTTGTCGAACGTGAAGCGATACCAGCCCAGGTTCTGCGTGCCGTTCCAATCCGAGTAGATCGCGACCCTCGGTACGTTGGCCTCGTGCGCACGCACGCGCGGCAGCGACGAGAGCGCCGCTGCCGTGAGCCCCAGCGAATCGACCATGTGCTTCGCCGCGGCCAGGTCCGCTGCCGAGCCGGTGACGATGAACGATCCGGCCGGGAACCTCACTCCGTCGGCGGTGAACGCCGAGTCGGCCACCTGCATCGGGACCTGCTTCAGCAGGTACCGGAAGCTGATCATGTTGTTCGAGCCGTAGTGCGCCACCGCGAGCCCGGCCGTCCCACTGCCGGCGACGGTGCCCACGACCTCGGCCTTCTTGACCGGGGTGACCGGTGCGTCGAGAATCGACTTGTCCTCGATCTCCTTGACGGTCACGTCGAACGCCCAGCCCATCGACCAGCCGCTGTCGTCGTACGTGGTGAGCCGTGCGTCGGGGAAGATCTGCTTCTCGAGCAGGTTCTTGGCCAGGCGGCCGTACGGCTGGTTGAGCTTCACCACGTACGAGCCGGCCGGGAAGGTGTCCTTCCCGACCACCGTCTCGCGCTGTAGCACGCCGACCTCGATGTGCTGCGCGCGCAGGACGTTGACGAGCGTCGCCGGCTTGGTCATGTCCGGCGACTTCGGGATGACGTAGCCGTACGGCGCCTTGGTGCTGCCGTCATCCAGCGAGTGCTTCGTCATCACGGAGAAATCCTCGAGCACCATCTGCGGGAACATCGACGTCAACTGGAGCGCCGACAGCACGCCGGTTTCCATGTAGTTCGTGTTGTCGCGACGCGTGAAGGTGGCCACGCCGTTGGCCGGCAGCGGCAGGCCGCGAAACCACTCGCGCGGCTGGCCCGGCCCCTTGCCGGTGACCGGCGCCTCGCGGCCGCCACGGCCGAACGCGCCCCCCCGGCCGAACGCCCCACCGCGCGCGGGCGGCGTCGCGTTGGCAATGCTGTCGGCCATCGAATCGGCCGGGATGTCATGGCCCGATTCGGTCTCGTACATCTCCATCATGCCGTTGTGGTTGTAGGCCACGGATCCCAGGTAGCCCGGCGACCAGCCATCCATGAAGTCGTGCGTGTATACGCCCGGCATGCCGTACTTCGTCGTCTGCTCCAACTGATAGTTCGCGAAAAACGGCAGTTCGGTGAACAGAATCGGGTCGAGGTTCGGATTCTGCGGCGGCCCGCCGCTGTAGATGTACATCAGCGCTTCGGCCTCGTGCAGGTCGTGCACGATCGGCGGGTGCGCCGTGAAGTACCAATCGGTGATCGCGCGCATCTCGACCTGCGAGAGGTTGATGTCGCGATTGTTGTCGTGATAGACGTACTTGCCCCAGTATGGGAGCCCGCCCTCGAGCCCGCCGCGCCGTCCGCCGCCGCCACGGGCTGGTGCGGTCGCCGCGGCCGCGCCACGATCCCGCGCGCCTCGTCCACCACGCCCGCCGCGTCTGCCGGTCGTCGCGCTGTCCGTCCGGAGACTGTCGGCGCGCAGGCTGTCGGCGTGAGCCGCCGAGTCGGCCGGTCCGTACTCGGCCTTCATGTCGAGGCCGTGGTAGAACCAGTCGACGTTCCGGTCGCGGCCGTCGGGCTCCGCGGCCGGCGTGACCGAGACGTACACGTTGTCGCGAATCTTGTCGATCAGCGGCGAGGTCTCGGTGGCGAGTCGATAGACGAGTTCCATGAGCATTTCCGACGGGCCCGTCTCGCCGGAATGCAGACCACCCATCAGGTGATAATCCGGTTTCGTCGTCGCGATCAGCTCGTGCACCTGGGACTCGGTGAGCCCGCGCGGGTCGGCGATCTTCGCGAGGTTGGCGCGGTTCTGCGCCAGGCGCTTCAGGTTCTCGGCCGACGAGACCCACACCACCACCAGTTCGCGTCCCTCGTCCGAGTGACCGATCGTCTCGACCTGCACGCGCGGCGTCGCCTTGGCGAGCGCTCGATAGTACTTCACCATCTGGTCGTAGTACGTCAGCGTCTTGGGCGCGCCAACGTAGTAGCCCAGAAACTGCTTTGGCGTCGGAATGCCGGGCACGATGGGCAGGTGGTCCACGAGCGGACTTCCGTGGTGCGTCCACATCTTGTAGAACGCCGGGAAGTTCGGGTCCTGCTGCTGATGCGGATCGCGCGTCTCGAGGACGGACTGCTGAGCCGCGAGCGTGGGGGCGGCGAGGACGAGGGCGGCCGCGGCGAATACAACGGCCTGCATCACGCGGTTTTTCATGCGTCGGGGGATGCTGGAGCGCGGCGCATCCGATGAGGGCGGGCGGCAACGCGGTGGGAAGGGGACGGCGGTGAGCGACGCCGAGGAATCCGGCGCCCTCAAGATACGCACGGGACCCGGCGGACGTTAGCCGGTGGGCCGGCCCCTCGACGGGGCGCTACGCGCGCCCCGCCTCCGATCCGGCGGTCACTCTACCGTGACGCTCTTTGCCAGATTCCGCGGCTGATCGACGTTGAGCCCGCGCTTGGCCGCGATGTAGTACGCCAGCAACTGCAGCGGAATCACCGTCAGCACTGGGTACAGCATGTCGATGGTCTCGGGAATCCGGATCTCGAAATCGATCTTGCCCTCGAGGCTCGGCTCGTCGCGGCTCGTGATCACGATCACCCGCCCGCCCCGCGCCTTCACCTCGCTGATGTTCGAGACCACCTTCTCGAACACGCTGTCGTGGGGCGCGATGAACACCACCGGCATGTTCTCGTCGATGAGCGCGATGGGCCCGTGCTTCATCTCCGCCGCCGGATACCCCTCGGCGTGGATGTAGCTGATCTCCTTGAGCTTCAGCGCGCCCTCGAGCGCCACCGGGAAGTTGTAGCCCCGCCCGAGGTACAGGAAGTTCGTGGCGTCGCGGAATCGTTCGGCGATCTGTTCGATCTCCGGCGCCCGGTCGAGAATCGCCTGCACCTGCGACGGCAACGCCTCCATGGCCTGGGCGATGGCGCGTCCCTTCTCCACCGACAGCTGCCGGAGCCGCGCCAACTTCAGGGTCATCAGCGCCAACGCAATCACCTGACTGGTGAACGCCTTGGTGGATGCGACGCCGATTTCGGGCCCCGCGTGAAGGTAGATGCCGCCGTCGTCCTCGCGGGCGATCGTCGAGCCCACCACGTTCACCAACCCCAGCGTCTTCGCGCCGCGTCGCTTGGCCTCGCGCATCGCCGCCAGCGTGTCCGCCGTCTCGCCGGACTGCGAGATCACGACGCACAGGGACTTCTCGTCCACGATCGGATTGCGATACCGGAACTCCGAGGCGTACTCCACCTCGACGCGGATCCGCGCCAGGTCCTCGATCATCAGCTTGCCGATGAGCGCCGAATGCCAGCTCGTGCCGCACGCCGTGATGATGACGTGCTCCAGATCCAGCATCTCGGCCTTGCTCAGGTTGATGCCGCCGAGCTTCGAGAACCCTTCTTCGGTGACCAGCCGCCCCCGCATCGTATTCTCGATCGTCGCCGGCTGCTCGAAGATCTCCTTGAGCATGAAGTGCTCGAACCCGCCCTTCTCGATCTGATCCAGGTCCCAGTCGATCAGGTTCACGCCCTTCGATACATCATTCGCGTCGAGGTCGAACACCCGATAGCTGTCACGCGTGAGCACCGCCATCTCGCCGTCGTCCAGGTACACCACCTGGCGCGTGTGCTGCAGAATGGCAGCCACGTCGCTGGCCACGTAGTTCTCGCCCTCGCCCAGCCCGATGAGCAACGGGCTGCCGTTGCGCGCAACGACGATCTTGTCGGGATCGCGGCTGGAGATTACCGCGATGCCGTACGTGCCCTCCACCAGATTGAGCGCCGCCATCACCGCATCTTCGAGGTTGCCGTCCAGCGCTTCCTCGATCAGGTGCGCCAGCACTTCCGTGTCGGTATCGGACTTGAAGACGTGGCCGGAATCGATCAGGCGCTTCCGCAGCACGCTGTAGTTCTCGATGATGCCGTTGTGGACCACGGCCACCGAGTTGCTGCAGTCACGCTGGGGATGGGCATTCTTCTCGCTCGGCGCGCCGTGCGTGGCCCACCGGGTGTGCCCGATGCCCACCGTCCCGTCGATCGGCCGCGCCGCCACCGTCGACTCGAGCGCCGCGATCTTCCCCTTGGCACGCCGCATCCCGACGCAATTGTCGCCCAGCAGCGCGACGCCTGCGGAATCGTACCCGCGATACTCCATCCGCTTGAGCCCTTCGATGAGCATGGGCGTCGCAATCCGCGACCCAACATATCCGACGATTCCGCACATACCAGTTTGTCCCCGTTATTGGCCTCCGAGCGCGTCCACCGGCGCCCGCGCCAGTCGCACCAGGTCCCGCGCCTCCGATTCCGTCGGCGCTTCGGCAATCACCCGCACGATCGGCTCCGTCCCCGACGGGCGCACGTGCACCCACCGATCCTTCCAACTCAACCGCAACCCGTCCTGCGTATCGGCCTCGGCATCCGGAAACGCCGCACACAACGCGCCGTATACCGCATCAAGACTCGCCTCGGGACGGACCAGCTTGTCCTTCACGATCGCGTACCGTGGCAGGTCCTCGACGATAGACGCCAACGGACGTGCCTCTTCCAGCAACAGCTGCAACACCAGCGCCGCGCCCACCGGGGCGTCCCGTCCGAGGTGTACCTCGGGAAGAATCACGCCGCCGTTCCCCTCCCCGCCCACCACCGCGCCGGTCTCGCGCATCTTCACCGCCACGTTCACTTCGCCCACCGGTGCGCGCACGAGCGTCGACCCGCCCGCCACCGCCGCATCCTCTACCACACGGCTGGTCGACAGATTGGTCACGACCGGCCCCTTCCGGTACCGCAACACCAGCCGGGTGGCCAGGGCCAGCGTGTAGTCCTCCCCGATGGCACGACCCGTATTGGAGACGATCGCCAACCGGTCCACGTCAGGATCCACCGCGAATCCGATGTCCGCCCCCGTTTCCTGCACAAACCGTTCCAGTTCGCCCAGGTTCTCCGCCACCGGTTCGGGCGACCTCGGGAAACGCCCGTCCGGCTCGGCGTTGATCGTGCTCACCACACAGCCCAGCCGGTCGAGGAGCGCGGGCATGATCACCGCACCGGCGCCGCGACAGCAGTCCAGCGCCACCTTGAAGCGGCGACGTTTTAGTGCGTCAACGTCCACAAAAGGAAGCGACAGTACACACTCGATGTGTCGCGAAACCGCACGCTCGTCGCGTTCCACCGTGCCGAGTGTGTCCCAGGTCACATACGGGATGCCCGACTCGACGAGCGCCCGCATCGCCGCCCCTTCGTCGGCTTCCAGAAACAGCCCACTCGGGCCGATGAACTTCAGCGCATTCCACTCGATGGGATTGTGGCTGGCCGAGAGCATCAAGCCCCCCGCCGCGTGATGGTGCTCTACCGCCAACTGGCAGGTGGGGGTGGTCGTGAGCCCGATGTCCATTACCGTGCACCCCACCGACTGCAGGGCGCCCACCGCGATGCGGTGGAACATGGGGCCCGAAACGCGGCTGTCCCGACCCAACACCACGGTGCGCGATGCGCCGGTGGAGCGGGCCCAAGCGCCGAACGCCGCTGCGTAGCGCACCACTACTTCCGGGGTCAGCGCCTCTCCCACCCGCCCGCGAATTCCCGATACACTCACCATCAGCGCGTCGTGGGCCATGCGTCCTCCTTGAGGGAAGACCTAAGCTAGTCCGCCCACACAGGCCCGCAAAGCGCGAGACCGGCAGCGCTTTACACCCTCTCCACCCCGCCCTAACTTTTCGCCGCCTGCTCCGGAGGACGGCCCCCTGACTCAGCCGCTCGAAGTACGCGGCGCAATCCGCTTCCCCTTCCGACTCAAGATGGCCGCCATCAGCGCGGCGGCCGTCGTGCTGACGCTGGCCGTCATCATGCCGCCGGTGTACTTCAGTACTCGGAACCAGCTGGCCAAGGTGCACGGCGATCGCCTGCTCGGCATCGCACGCAGCGCCACGCTCGTGGTGGCCGCCGAATCGCTGGATGTGATCGCCCGACGGGGACAGGACACCCCCGCCTTCCATGTCACGCGCTCGGCGCTGCTGCACGCGTGGCTGGCCAACGGCGCGAGCCAGAGCGACCTGGTGAACGGCATCGAGATCGTGCGCGCCGACAGCCTGGGGCGGTGGCGCGTGCTGGTCCATGCGTCGTGGCAGCCCGGCCAGCCCCAGTACCGCCTCCCGTGGAAGTCACCGCCGGGCCTCATCGACAGCATGGCGGCGGGTCACGAAGGGTACACCGGGGTGTATGCGACCGATCAGGGCTCGCTGCTCTCGGCGGAAGTTCCCGTGCGCCGCAACGACGGCACGAACGCCGGCTTCATCGTGGCCACGCTCACCGCCGACCAGTTCCTGAGCGAACTGCGCTGGCAACTGCTCCGGTCGGCGCCCTTCCCGCTGCTGGCACTGCTGCTGGCGCTGGGCCTCGCCTACTGGGGCGCTGCGCGGCTCACGCGCGGGCTCGACGACGTGACGCGACACACGGACGCCGTCGCCATGGGTCAGTTGCGACACCCGCTGGACTACGCCGCCTCCGACGAGATCGGCGCCATGGCAGAGTCCATACGACAGATGACGATCGGCCTGCGCACCCTGCTCCTCCAGCTCGACATGGGCGCCAACGAAGTGGCGGCGACCGCCGAGGAACTCGCCGCCAGCGCCGAGGAGATGACGGCGGGCACCGACCAGGTTTCGGGAGCGGCACGCGCCATCGCCGCGGCCACGGCGACGCAGACACGAAACATCAAGTCCGCCACCGCCGGGTCCACGCGCGTGGCCGACCGCGCGTTCACCGTGGCCGGGCACGCGCGCAATGCCCAGAACGCGTCGGATGTCGTGGCCCGTTCGGCCGCACGCGGTGTGAGCGCCGCCGGCGAGGCCCTCGAAAGCATGACCGCCATCGCCGCCGTGACCCACGACGCCGTGCCCGCCGTGGTGGAGCTGGGCGAGAAGTCGCAGCGAATCGGCAAGATTACCGAGACCATCGCGGCGATCGCCAAACAGACGAATCTGCTGGCGCTCAACGCCGCCATCGAGGCCGCCCGCGCCGGCGAGCACGGTAAGGGGTTCGCCGTCGTGGCCGAGGAGGTGCGCAAGCTCGCCAATCAGACCGCCGCCGCCCTCGACAACATCCGGACGCTGGCCGGCGAGATCCGAAGTGTCGCCATCCGCACGGAGGAGCAGATTGCGCAGGTGACCGATCGCGTGGCCGTGGGCGAAGGCGTCATCCGCGCCTCTTCCGGCGCGCTCACCCAGATCGGCCAGGAGATCGAAGCCAGCCGCAGCGCCGTGGATCTCATCGTCGCCTCGGCCGAAGCACAGCGTGACGACGCGGCAGCGCTGGCGCGCGAGATCGAGGAACTGGCCGTGGCCGCCGAGCAGAACGCGGGCACGGCGCAGGAAATGAGCGGTGTCGTGGAGCAGCAGACCGAATCGATGAATGCCGTCGTGCAGTCGAGCCAGCACCTGGCGTCGATCGCCGAGCGATTGCGGCAGTCGATGGCCCGCTTCAACCTGTAGCGGCATGGCCGACCCCCTCGCGCTGCTTCCGCTTGCCGCGGCCGCCGGCGGCGGCAAGCTCGGAGACTTCGAGGCGCAGCAGCTCGTGGCGGCCGGCCTCACGCTGCTGCAGCGATGCGCTCCGCTCGTGCGGGCCCTCGATGGGCGTCGCTCGGCCATCCTGCTCCCCGCCTCGCCGGCGTATCTCACCGCACTGGCCGCGAGCGACGGGCGCGGCGCCGTGCTCGTCAATCCACTCGCGTCGCCCCTCGAGATCGCCACCCAGATCCGCGAGGCGAACGTCGGCGCGGTGTTCACCGTGACACCACTGGCGGGGCAGGTGGCCGGCGACGTGCCGCGCGTGCTGCTCGACGACGCGCCCAGGGCGGCGCGGTACGTGGACGCCGGCGCGACGCGCGACGTGGACCTGGGCAGCCACCACGGCCTCTCGATCGAGGGCGAATGCGACGTGCAGGGACGCGACGAGGAAGCGGCCGTGGTCTACACGTCGGCCATGATGGGCCGCCCGCTCGGGGCCATACTCTCACACCGCAATCTGATCGCCAACGCACGCAGTACCGTGTTGGCGGCCGCCAACAACGCCGACGACCACGTGCTCGCGCTGCTGCCCTTCGCCCATCTCTTCGGGCTCACGGTCACCGGTATGGCGCCGCTGCTCGCCGGAGGTCGGGTCACGACCATGGATCGATACGCGCCACCGAGGGCGGCCGAACTGCTCGCCGGGGGCACGATCACCGAACTGGTCGGCGTGCCGGCGGTTTACCGTTCGCTGCTCGCGGCCATCGAGCGGAACCGGACCGGCGTGGGCGCGTTGCGGCTCTGCATCTGCGGGGGGGCGCCGCTGAGCCTCGAGTTGCAGGATCGCTGGTTCGACGCCACCGGGGTGGAGCTTCGCCAGGGCTACGGGCTCACGGAGGCAGCTCCGGTCTGCCTGTTCAACCGCGTGGATCGCCCGAACGTACGGGGCGCGCTCGGCGTCCCCTTTCCCGGGGTCGACGTGACCATACGCGCCCCGGGTGCTGAGTGCGCGGCGCTCACCGCCGAACTCCCGGCCGGCGCGGCCGGCGAGATCTGCGTGCGTGGCGACAACATTTTTGCCGGGTACCTGGGCGACACCGCGCACGGGCTCCCCGTACACGACGGGTGGCTCTATACCGGTGACGGGGGCACGATGCACGCCGACGGCACGGTGACCTTCGACGGCGTACTCAAACCGATGTTCACGCGAAACGGATTCAACATCTATCCCGCCGAGATCCGGCGCGCGGTGATGGAGCTGGAGGGCGTGACCGACGTCGCCGTGCGGCCGATTCCCGAGCCGGCGCGCGAGCACGAGATCGCGCTGGCGGTAACCGGCACCGTGAGCGCTGAACAGGTGCGCGCGTGGTGCGCGCGGCGTCTGAGCGGCTACAAGCAGCCGGCCGAGATCACGATCTACGCCGCGGTGTAGCCGGCCGGCCCTTCGTCGCGCGGCCGCCGACCCAGAGGGGGAATCCCCCGCGCTAGCGGTTGGCGATCGCGGGTGGGGCCACAGTCTTGGGCATCAGCTCCAGTGCCCCAACACTCACCGCCTGCGTGAGCGCCTCCACCACGTCGGGATCGAATTGGGGGCCAATGTTCCTCTGCAACTCCGCGACCGCGCCCTCCAACGTCAATTCGGCCACGCGATACGGACGCCCGCTCGTCATCGCGTCGAGAGCATCGGCCGCCGCCGCGATACGGGCTTCCAGCGGAATCGCGCGGCCGCGGAGCCGGTCGGGCACGCCGGCGCCATCCATCCGCTCGTGATGCGATCGCACGATGTTGAGCGCAATCGGGGCGTCGCCGAGCAGCGGGGCGAGAATCCGCCATCCGACCACGGGATGGATCATGATGTGCTCGTACTCTTCCGGCGTGAGGCGCCCGCGCTTGTTGAGCACCTCCTCGCGCACGCCGATCTTGCCCAGATCGTGTACGTTGCCGCCGAGTTCGATCTGGTAGATCATCTCGTCGTCCAACTGCAGCGTTTGGGCGATGACGCTGGCGTACCTGCTCACCCGGATGGAATGGCCGCGCGTGTAGGGGTCCTTGACTTCGAGCGCTTCGGCCAGTGACTGGATGCCGGTGAGGAACAGCACCTCGAGTTGCCGCGACTGCGCCTGGACACGCTCCTCGAGCCGCTCCTGATAGTCGCGGTTCTCCATCACCAGGCGGCGCCGCTCCAACGCCTGCGTCACCCGCGCCCGCACCTCTTCGAGATGGAACGGCTTGGTCAGATAGTCCATGGCGCCGATCGCCAGGCACTTCACGGCCACATCCACGTCGGCCACTGCCGTGATGAGCACCACCGCGGTATCGGGATAGCGGGCCCGGATCTCACGCAGCAGCTCGATGCCGTCCACCTGGGGCATCCGCAGGTCCGAGATGACCAATGTCACCGTGTGCGTCTCGAGATAGTCCAACGCTTCGCGGCCGTTGGCCGCCTCGGCGCACTCGAACCCGTCGCCCCGCATCAGGTGCACCAACACCTGGCGAAGCGGCGCCTCGTCATCGACAATCAGGCAGGACGCGCGCCCTATCCGTTCCATTCCATCTCGTACTCCGTCGCGGATTCCGCGGCTCGCCGGGTCCGCGAGTCACGGTTATCTTTCGTTCTTCACTCACCCAACGAGTTTCGGCATGACGCGTGCCTACGACGACGATCTCGCGGCCGGGTTTGCCACCCGCGCCATTCACGCCGGCCAACGACCCGAGCCGCTCGCGGGCGCCATTATGACGCCCGTATACCTGACGTCCACTTACGTGCAGGAGGCCCTCGGGGAGAATAAGGGGTATGAGTACGCCCGGGGCAAGAACCCCACCCGGGAGGCCCTGGAGCGGAACGTGGCCTCGCTCGAAGGCGCACGCCACGGATTCGCGTTCTCCAGCGGAATGGGATGTGTGGATTCCATCATGAAGCTGTTCCGTGCCGGAGATCACATTGTCTGCGGTGAGAACGTTTACGGCGGCACCTTCCGCCTGTTCGACAAGATCCTCCAGCCCATGGGCCTGCGGTTCAGCTATGTCGATACCCGCGACCCGCAGCGCGTCGCCGACGCAATCACCCCGGCCACCCGCGCCATTGTCGTGGAAACCCCGACGAACCCGCTGATGCGCCTCACCGACCTGGCGGCAGTCGGACAGATTGCCCGCAAGGCCGGCGCGCTGCTGATCGTGGACAACACCTTTGCCTCGCCCTTCTTCCAGCAGCCGTTCACGCTCGGCGCCGACATCGTCTTCCACTCGACCACCAAGTACCTCAACGGCCACAGCGACATGGTGGGCGGCATCGCCCTCGTGAACGACGATGGCCTGGCCGACCGCCTGAACTTCATCCAGAATGCCGCCGGCGCCGTCCCCGGCCCGCTGGACTGCTGGCTGGCCCTCCGCGGCACCAAGACGCTCCACCTGCGCATGCCCCGGCACGACGCGAATGGCCGCGCCGTGGCTAACTGGATCGCCGAGCGACTGGGCGCCGAGCAGGTCAATTACATCGGGCTGCCCACGCACCCCCAGCACGAACTGGCCAAGCGCCAGATGACGGGCTTCGGCGGCATGATGAGCGTGGAAATGGGAACGCACGAACGCGCCGCTCACGTGTTGGGACGCGTTCGCCTGTTCTCGCTGGCCGAGTCGCTGGGCGGTGTGGAGTCTCTGATCAGCCACCCCGCTTCGATGACGCACGCCTCGGTGGAACCGGAACGCCGGGCGGCACTGGGCATCACCGACGGCCTCATCCGGCTCTCCTGCGGGGTGGAGGACGAGGGCGACCTCCTGGCAGACCTGGACCAGGCCTTCGAGGCGTTGCCGGAGCGCGTCGGCCACGCCGCCCGTCCCCGCTCCGCCAAGGCCGCCGCCGCGACACCTGCATGACGCCTTCGCCGTAGGGACTGAAGACGGTTCTCGCGCCGGGGCGCCCTCCGGGACGCCCCGCGCGCTCGGCATTCCCTTTTCCGCGTCCCGACTATGCCACGCACTCCGCTGCTTCAGATCTCCTCGCGTGCCTGGGAGCACCCGGCCGACCGGGCCGCCCTGAATACCCTGCGCGCCATCCCCGGCTTCGACGAGGTCGTGCGGAAGGTGGCCTCCTTCTTCGGGGAGCGTGGCATCCGCCAACTCTTCCTGGCCAACGCGGTCCGGGTCAGCGAGCACCAGCGCCCCAAGCTCAACGCGATGTGGACCGAGGTGCTCGAAACGCTCGACTGGCCGACGCGCCCACAGCTCTACGTCACGCAGACGCCGTTCGTCAACGCCGGCGCCGTGGGGTTCGACGATCCGTTCGTCGTCGTGAACTCGGCCACGCTCTCGATGCTCGACGAGGAGGAACAGCGATTCATCCTCGCCCACGAGCTCGGCCACATCATGAGCGGGCACACGACCTACCGGACCATCGCCATCATCATCCTCACCGTGGGCATCAACAACCTGCCCTTCCTCGCCGGCATCGCGCTGCTCCCGTTCCAACTCGCGCTGCTCGAATGGTACCGGAAGAGCGAGCTGTCGTCCGACCGCGCGGGGCTGCTCGGCACACAGGATCTGGACGTCGCCATGCGCGGCTTCATGAAGCTGGCCGGCGGCAACGCGCCGGCCGACGACGAGGCCAGCCTCGAAGAGTTCATGCGTCAGGCCGAAGAGTACGAGACCGGCGGCAACGCCTGGGACACCATCTTCAAGGTGCTCAACACCGCCTTCCGCGATCACCCGTTCAACACCGTGCGTGCCTCGGAGCTGCTCACCTGGCACAAGACCGGCGCCTACGACACCATCGTCGGCGGCACCTACCAGCGGCGCGACGACCAGGACCGGCCACTGAGCGACGACTTTGCGGACGCCGCCGGCTACTACGGCGACCAGACGCGCTCCACGTTCAAGCAGGTGGGCGACGTGTTCTCGCGCGCGAAGGACGCATTCGGCGAAGCCTGGCGCGGCGCTCCGAAATGAAGCTCCTCCTGGTGGGCGGCGGGGGACGCGAACACGCCCTCGCCTGGAAGTTCAAGCACGACGATCCATCGCTCTCCCTCATCGCCGCACCAGGAAACCCGGGCATCGCCGAACTGGCCGAGTGCATTCCAATTTCTGCGACCGACGTGGAACGCCTCGTCGCACTCGCCGTGGAGCGCGCCGTCCAACTGGTGGTGGTCGGTCCTGAAGCGCCCCTGGCGGCGGGCCTCGTCGATCGGATGCGCGACGCCGGCATCCCTGCCTTCGGCCCCACGCAGGCGGCCGCCGAGATCGAGACCTCCAAGGCGTTCGCCAAGCACATCATGCTCGACGCCGGTGTGCCCACTGCAGCCGCCCGGGTGTTCAGCCACGTGGACGAGGCCAAGGCGTGCGCCCGGGAGTTCGGCGCGCCGGTGGTGGTCAAGGCGTCGGGACTCGCCGCGGGCAAGGGCGTGATCGTCTGCGAGACCATCGCCCAGGCCGACGACGCCATCGAGTCGATGCTCGTGGGCAATGCGTTCGGCGAGAGCGGCCACCAGGTCCTGGTGGAAGAGTTCATGGAAGGCGAGGAGGTCTCGGTGCTCGCGCTCACCGACGGTGAACGGGTGCTCGCGCTCGTGCCCGCTCAGGACCACAAGCGGCTGCTCGCCGGCGACCACGGGCCCAACACCGGCGGGATGGGCGCCTACGCCCCGGTCTCGCTTGGCGCGCGGCTGGGCCAGCGGTCGGTCGACAACACCGCCTTGCTGGCGGAGGTGGAAACGCGCGTCCTGCTCCCCACCCTGCGCACGATGCGCGAGCAGGGCCGGCCCTTCACCGGACTTCTGTATGCCGGGCTCATGATCACCCCCGACGGCCCCAAGGTGGTGGAGTTCAACTGCCGATTCGGCGACCCCGAAGCCCAGGCGGTGCTTCCGGTGGCGGAGGTCACGCCCTCGCTGGCCGAGGTCATGCTCTCCATCGCCCGGGGCGAGGGTCTTCCGCTGGGCGCGCGCTGCCACGCAACCGGGTACGCCGTCACCACCGTGCTCGCGGCGCCCGGCTACCCGGCCAAGCCGCACACCGGCGATCCAATTGCGCTCCCCGCGCCACGGCCGGAGGCCATCGTATTTCACGCCGGAACCCGGAATGCCGACGGCGTGCTCGTCACGTCGGGCGGACGCGTGCTGGCCGTCACCGGACTCGGCGCCTCTTTTGCCGACGCCCAGCGGGCGAGCAGTGAGGTCGCGGCACAGGTGGAATTCGCCGGCAAGCAGTTCCGCGACGACATCGGTTGGCGGGAACGGGCCCGCGGTGCCTGAACTCCCGGAAACGGAGACCATCGCCCGGGAGTTGGACCGGTTGGCGGCCGGCGCCACCATCGCCGCCGTCGGCGTGCCGCACCCCGACGTCCTGCGAGAGACCGGCGCCATGGCGCTTCGCCGCCGGGTCACGGGCGCTCGCATCACCCGCTGCTGGCGTCGTGCCAAGCTCGTCGTGCTCGATCTCTCCACCGGCGACCGCGTGGTGGTGCAGCCTCGATTCACGGGGGCGCTGCTGCTCGACACCGGGCAGCTCGACGACCGGGAACGTCAGTACGCGGCCGTCCGTTTTTCGCTGGATGACGGCCGCACCCTGATCTACCGGGACATCCGGCGCCTCGGCACGGTTGCGCTCATGGCCCCGGCTCGATTCGACCGCTACGTGGACGGCCTGGGCGCCGAACCCCTTGACCCGGCCTTCGGTCCGGGTGAACTATCGGGACTTCTTCGGGCCAGCCGGCAGGCGGTGAAAAAGGTGCTCATGGATCAGCGGCGGATTGCGGGTGTGGGAAACATCTACGCCAACGAGGCGCTCTGGCGGGCCGGGATCGACCCGTCGCGCGCCGCGCGGACGCTGTCCAACGCCGAGGCCGCAGCGCTGCACGATGCCCTCACCGCCGTACTCCGCGAATCCATCGACGCGCGCGGCACCAGCTTCCGCGACTACCGCGACGCCAGTGGACGCGCCGGGGGATTCGCCGAGCATCTGGCCGTGTACGGACGGGCCGGGCTGCCCTGCCCCCGCTGCGGCGCGCGGCTGGTGGGCACGCACGCCGTCGACGGGCGGAGCACCGTGCTATGTGCGCGCTGCCAGCACTAGCGCTCGTTCCGCGACGGACGTCGCCCGCCGGCCTGCGGGCCATGCGCGACCACGTGCGCGCCAACGCCACCGACCGTCCGGGCGTGTACCGCATGATCGGCGAAGGGGGCGAGGTGGTGTACGTCGGGAAATCGAAGCGGCTGCGCACGCGGCTGCTCAGCTACTTTCGGGCCGCGTACCCCGAAGAGAAGGCCGCGCGAATCGTTCGCGAGGCCGCGACCATCGAATGGGACTACGTGCCCAGCGAGTTCGCGGCGCTCCTCACCGAGATGCGCGCCATCAAGCGTTTCCGCCCGCGGTTGAACGTGGCGATGAAGCGCGATGCCCGACACTTCGCCTTCATCAAGCTCACCGGGGGGGCGGCGCCGAAGCTGCTCGCCGTTCGTGGCCCCAGCGGCGACGACAGTGCGGTGTACTACGGGCCGTTCCACGGGGCGCGCCGGCTCGAAGAATCGCTGCGCGAACTGAGCGACGTGCTGGGACTCCGGGACTGCCGGCTCACGCAGCGCGTGATCTACGCCGACCAGGCGGAGCTGTTCGCGGGGCCGGCGCGCACGCCGGGATGCATCCGGCTGGAGATTGGACGCTGCCTCGGCCCCTGTGCCGGCGCCTGCACCGCGGCCGCATACGCCGACCGGGTGCGACTGGCACGCGCCTTTCTCGACGGCCAGAGCGATGGGCCGCTGGAGACGCTGCGCGCCGAGATGGAGGCGAGCGCGGAACGCCTGGAATTCGAACGCGCGGCGTCGCTCCGCGACAAGCTGGCGCGGCTCGAGGCATTGCGGGAGCAGTTCGACCGGCTGCGATTTGCCGTCGAGTCGCTCTCCTTCGTCTATCGCGTGGCGGGCGTGGACGGCGACGACCGCCTGTATCTGATCCGCCGTGGGCGCGTACGCGGGGAGTCCGCCCCCCCGCGCACGCGAGCCGAGCGCCGCGCGTTTGCATCCCTGACCGATCTGGTCTTCGGCGCCAACGAGCCGCGCGGGGCCCGCGTGCCGACGCATGAGATCGACGAGTTGATGCTGCTGTCGAGTTGGTTTCGGACGCGACCGGGTGAACTCACGCACACCCGGTCGCCGACCGCCCGGTAATCCCGCACATCTCACGTCGGCAGGCGCCGGACAAATTCGTGCTGATTCGCCGACAGACGGCGCCCGCCTCGATCCATACGTTCTTCGCCATCGAGGAGGCAGGGATGCTCAAGGTCCGCGAGATCATGACCGAGGACCCCATCACTTTGGGGCCCGATCTGACCCTACGCGAGGCCGCCGAACGTCTCTCCGGATCGCATATCTCGGGGGCACCGGTCGTCAGCGGCAGCACGGTGCTTGGCGTGTTGTCGGTCTCCGACATCGTGGACTTCATCGCCAACTCCCCGGGGGTGCCACCCGACGAGCGGGCGCGCGACATCGAGGGCGACGACGACGACATGGAAGCCGTCGCCGCGTTCTATTCCGATGCCGCCGCTGGCGACATGGCTGACATCGTCGAGCGGATGCGGAACGTGGATCGTCGGGAGTGGGACGTGCTCTCCGAGCACACGGTGGGCGAGGCGATGACGCACGTCGTGTTCTCGCTACCTCCCGATGCCACTGTCGAGACGGCGGCCGACTTCATGCGGCGCGCCGAGATTCATCGGCTGCTCGTGCTCCAGGACGGCCGTCTCCTCGGGATCATCAGTGCGCTGGACATTACGACGGCGGTCGCCGACCACCGGCTGACCACACGCACGTACGTCTTCGCGCCGCACTCACGCTTTCCCACGCCAGGGCGGGTATGAGCGCGCGTCGAGGTGGGCCGGACCGCCGGTCCGGATCGGGCGCGCACACTTCGAGAACGGCGTGCTCACGGTCACGCGGTCGAACACGAAGGAATCCAGGTAGTGCTCCATCACGGTGAAGTGACGGTGGCTGAATTCAGGGAATGAGGGGTACGTGCGCGATGTGGATGTCGTGATCTGAGATACGCATGCGGGCGACACTCGGCTCGATGTCGAACCGCCGCGGCCCAGCTGCACCTGGATTCACCACCCACCGCCCGTCTGCTCTCACGAGCAGCGGGCGGTGCGTGTGTCCGTACACGAGCACATCCGCATCATAGGCGGCGAGCAGTTTCTCGGGGCTCGGGACGCCCAGTTCGTGCCCGTGGCTCACGTGCACCCGTACGCCGCCGATCGTCTCCTCCAGCTCCGCCTGCAACGCCGGATCGCCGGGCGCATCGGTGTTGCCGAACACCGCGCGCACCGGCGCGATGGCAGACAGCTCGTCAAGCACCCCGGCCCCCACATCGCCGGCATGCAGGATCAGTTCCACACCCTCCAGGGCCGTGAATACTTCGGGGCGCACCAGACCATGAGTATCGGCAATCAGCCCCACCAGGTGCACGCGCGCCGTCAACGGCGCTTGCTCCGCTTCGGCAGCTCGCCCTTCCAGCGCTTCACCAGGTCGTGCGGGACGTTCAGGTGGTCGAGCACGCGGGCGACGACAAAATCCACCAGATCCTCGATGCTCCGGGGACGGTGGTAGAACCCCGGCGCCGCCGGCATCACCACCGCGCCGGCGCGGGTGAGGCGCAACATGTTTTCGAGATGGATCGCGGAGAGCGGCGTCTCGCGCGTCACCAGCACGAGCGGACGCCGCTCCTTGAGCGCCACGTCGGCCGAACGCTCCACCAGCGACCGCGACGCCCCCACACTCACCGCCGACAGCGTGCCCATGGAGCAGGGACAGATCACCATCCCGGCGTTGAGCGCCGAGCCCGAGGCCGGAGCGGCGCCGCGATCGCCGTCGTCGTACGCCGTAACGTAGCGGTCCCAGCCCCTGGCCCCGACGGCCACCCGCAGGTCGTCGAGCGTCGTCAGGGCAGTCTCCGTGCGCAGCAGCCGGAGGCCGTGGCTCGACACGATCAGCTGCACGGGACGGCGCGCCGCCATCAGGCGGTCGAGCAGCCGCACGGCATACGGAGCACCCGACGCCCCCGTGATGGCGAAGACGATGGGGCGATGCGCGGGCATGCTCAACGCCCCCCGTTCAGGCCGAGGGCCAACAGGGGCCGCACGCGTTCGGCGAGCACGAAGAAGAAGAAGGCCAGGCTCAACATCCCGTTCATCGAGAAGAAGGCGGCGTCGAGCTTCGAGAGATCGTCGGCGCGCACCAGCGAGTGTTCGTAGGCGAGAATAGCCGCCGCCAGCGCCACGCCCACCCAATACAGCACGCCACCGTGCGTGGCAACGCCCACCGCCCCCAGCCCCACCACCGTGATGGCGTGCAGCACGTGGGCGATCTGAATCGCCCGCGTCTCGCCGAGTCGGCTGGGCAGCGAGTGCAGCGAGTTGGCACGGTCGAATTCCACGTCGGCCAGCGAGTAGAACACATCGAAGCCGCCCACCCACGTCATGACCGCCACCGCGAGCGCCACGAGCATCCACCAGGGCCGGCTCCAGGCGCCGGTGACCGCCAGATAGCCGCCCACCGGGGCGATCGCCGTGCCCGCGCCGAGCACCAGGTGTGCCCACCGGGTGAATCGCTTGGTGTGGCTGTAGAAGAACACCCACAGCAGGGCCACCGGCGACAGCGCGAAGCAGAGCGGATTGAGCCGCGACGCAGCGTAGGCGAACACCACCGACGCCACGATCACCGACGCCCACGCCTCGCGCACGCTGAGCACGCCTCGCGGAATCTCCCGCATCGCGGTGCGCGGGTTGCGTGCGTCCAACTCACGGTCGGCGATGCGATTGAACGCCATCGCCGCGAACCGCGCTGCCGTGAACGCCACCACCACCCACAGCACCTGCTCCAGGTGGAGCGACCGCCGGTACGATGCCAGAATCACGCCCACCAGCGCGAACGGCAGCGCAAACACCGTATGCGGGAGCTTCACCAGGTTCACGTAGGCAATGACGCGAGACCCGCGATCCGTAAAGGTCTGTCCTTCGCGCGCGCTCATCGCCACGGCATCCCCAGCCGCTCCCACATCGCGTCCACCTTCGCACGCGTCTCGGCGTCCATCGCGATGACTTTCGGCCAGTCGCGCGTGAACCCTTCCTCCGGCAGCTTGCGCGTGCCGTCGAGGCCCATCTTCGAGCCGTACGTGAAGGTCCGGCTGGAGTGGTCGAGTACGTCCACCGGGCCCATCGTGAATCGCGCGTCGCGCTCCGGATCGAGGTTGTTGAGCGCCACCCACCAGGCCTGCTGCGGATCCTGTACGTCCACCCACTTGTCTACCACCACGAGCACCTTGGCCAGCGACATGAGCCCCTGCCCCCACAGCGCGTTCATCACCTTCTGCGCCTGGCCCGGATACTGCTTGTCGATCGAGACGAACACGAGGTTGTGGAAGATGCCCTCGGCGGGCATGTGGTAGTCCACGATCTCCGGGACCGTGAGCTTGAGCAGCGGCAGGAAGATCCGCTCGGTCGCATGGCCCAGGTAGTAGTCCTCCATGGGCGGACGGCCGACGACGGTGGCCGGGAAGATCGGCTGCCGCCGCATGGTGACCGCCGTAACGTGCACCTGCGGGTACAGGTCGGCCAGGGAGTAGAAGCCGGTGTGATCGCCGAACGGCCCCTCGGTCACCAACGGCTCGGCGGGATCGATGTACCCTTCGATCACGAAGTCGGCTTCCGCCGGCACTTCGAGGTCGTTGGTCAGCGCCCGCGTGAGCCGGACGTGGTCCTTGCGCAGGAATCCGGCGAACAGGAATTCATCCACGGTGGGCGGCAGGGGCGCGCTCGCCGAGTACATGGACGGTGGATCGCCCCCCAAGGCGATACACACGGGCATCTTCTCGCCGCGCTCCGCCATCTCGCGCCAGTGCGCCGCCCCTACCTTGTGACGCTGCCAGTGCATGGCGAGCGTGGTGCGCCCCGTCTGCATCACGCGGTACATCCCGACATTGCGAATGCCGCGCTTGGGATCGCGGGTGATCACCATCGGGAAGGTGATGTAGGCGCCGCCGTCTTCGGGCCAGCACTTGAGCAGCGGCAGCTTGTCGAGATCCACCTCGCCCCCGCGCCAGACCACCTCGTGGCAGGGGGCGCTGCCGGCGTGGGCGCGCGGCGGGAACTTGGAGAGCTCCAGCAGCCGCGGGAGCAGCGAGAGCTTGGCGACGAAGCCCTCGGGCACCTTCATCTCCAGGAGTTCGGTGATGCGGGCCCCGATCGCGTTCAGGTCGGTCACCCCCAGCGACATCGCCATCCGCCGCATCGACCCGAACAGGTTGATGCCCACCGGATACTCGGAAGGCGACCCATTCATGAGCATCGGCCGCTCGAACAGCAGCGCCGGGCCGCCCCCGGGTTGCTTCATGGCACGGTCCGCGATCTCGCACAGCTCGCGGTCCACCGACACCGGCTGCGTGATGCGCACCAACTCGCCGGCACGGTCGAGCGCCTCGACGAACGCCGACAGGGAATCCAGGGTCACGAGATGAGGGATGGAGGGAGGAGACGCGTCACGACTTCTGTCCGACGTGCAGGGCGGCGATGCCGAAGGTGAGCGCTCGCCAGTGGACGCCGGCGAATCCGGCCTGCGTCATACGGCCGGCCAGGGCGTCGGCCGATGGGAAGTTGGCCACCGACCGCGGCAGGTACCGGTACGCCGTTCCATGGCCGCTTACCAGGCCGCCGATGAATGGCAGCACGTGATGGAAGTACGCGTGATAGGCGGCGCGCACCACCCGTGAGGGGGGCGTGGAGAATTCCAGGATCACGAACCGGGCGCCCGGCGCAAGCACGCGCCGCACCTCATGCAGCCCGGCGTCGAGATCGGCCAGGTTGCGGATGCCGAACGCCACGATTGCCCCCGCCACCGACGCGTCGGCCAGCGGCAGGTGGAGCGCATCGGCCGCCACCGGGCGCACGACGGCAGGCGACGCCTTGCCGAACCCGGCCCGCAGCATCGGCTCGGCGAAATCGGCCCCGATGACCGTCCCCTGGAATCCCGCGGTGCGGGCCAGCTGCGCCGAGACATCGAGTGTGCCGGCGCAGAGATCGAGATACTGGCCCGTGGGGGCGCGTGGCACGTTCAGCGCGGCGATCGCCCGGCGGCGCCACCGGCGGTCCACGTTGAAGCTCAGCAGGTGGTTCAGCAGATCGTAGCGCGGCGCGATCTGGGAGAAGATCCGCTGCACGTAGGCGCGCTTCTCGTCGCCCCAGCGGGCGGCGGCCTCCGCTTCCGCGGCTTCCAGGTGGTTCACGGGCATCCTGGAAACTTCGCCGCCCGGTGCAGCGGCGGCAACCTGCGCGGGTGGCTCGCAGCGCCCGGTCCGCATAGGTTGCACGTGGATCCGCGCGGCGCGCATCGCGCTCGCCCGGCCCGCTCGCTCGATGCCCCCAGCTCTCGACCTCGCCAACCTCCCGGACGCTGACGTCGTCGCGCTCGCTCAGCGAGGGCGCGAAGCGGCCTACCGTGAACTCATCCGGCGGTACGAACGACCGGTGTTCTCGCTCGTGTTCCGCATGGTGCGCAATCGCGAGCTGGCCGAAGACCTGGCGCAGGACACCTTCATCAAGGTGCTCCAGCACATCGACCGCTACCGCCCGGAATTCAAGTTCTCCAGCTGGCTGTTCAAGATCGCCAACAACGTGGCCATCGATCACCTCCGCCGCCGGCAGCTCGACACGGTGAGCATGGACGGTTCCCCCCACGCGGTCACCGCCGACGCCGTCCAGGCCACGTCAATCGACGTCTCGGCCCACGACGAGTCGGCCCTCGACCGGTTGGAGGCCAAGGAACTCGGATCGGCCATTGAGGACGCCATTGCCCAACTCCGGCCCGAATACCGGGCCTGCATCCTCCTGCGGCACGTCGAGGACAAGTCGTACGAAGAGATCGCCGCCACGCTCGATCTGCCCCTCGGCACCGTGAAAACGTACATCCACCGCGCCCGCCACGAGTTGCGCGGGCTCCTGGAACACCTGAAGCAGTGATATCGCTCACGCGCCCGATCCTCGTTTCCCCTGAAACCGGCATTCCCGGCCGGCCGTAGGACACCCTGGAGGCTCCGTGAATCACCGCCATCTACTTCCCGAAGAATTCGACCTGCTGCTCGACGACGAAGTCGGGTTCGGCGTCGCCCCACTGCGCGAACACGTGCAGGGGTGCGCGCAGTGCCGCGCCCAATTCGACGACGCGCGGCTGGTGGCGGCCGCCCTGGAAGAACTCCCACACATCGCGCCCTCGTACGCCCTGGCCGACAAGATCATGGCCCAGGTGCCGGTATTCATACCCTGGCACGTCGCGGCACGCGATGCCGCCAGTCGCTGGCTGCCCCGGTCGCATACCGCCCGCATCGCGACGGTGGGTCTGGCGGCCGGCGTCGGCGCCACACTCACCGGGGGCGTCGTCTGGCTGGCGAGCCGTGGCGACGTGGTCGGTTTCGTCACCGAGGTGGCGGGCACGCATCTGCGTGGCACCGCAGCCCAACTCCTGCGTGATGGCGTGGTGACCCTCTTCGGACCGGGGGTCATGGACAGCCTCCAGCACGGCGGACTGGTGGGACTCGGGGCAGTTGCCGTCGGGTTCCTCGTAGCCGCCACGGCGTCGGCATTCGGCCTGCGGGCCATCGCCACCGCCGCTCGCCGGAGGAGCTGAGCCATGCGGGTCCTCCCGTTGTGCCTGGCGTTGGCAGCTCTGACGGTCGCCGCCGGGGCGGGCGCGCAGTCCGCACCCCCAACCCCGCCGCAGACGCAGGCCGCCGCGCCGAAGCTCGACCAGAAGCTGCGGCGAGACATCGGCCGGATCGCGCACTCGGTCGACCTCCCCAACGTCCCTCCGGCCGACAGCTTTGCCCTGGGGGGACGCACCGTGGCAGCGGGATCCACCGTCGACGGCACCGTCGCCGCAGCCAATGGACCGCTGGAAATCAATGGCCATGTCACGGGCAACGCCATCGCCCTCCGGGGCGACGTTCTGGTTCACAAGGGCGGCGTGGTGGACGGCGATGCCGTTTCCATTGGCGGCCACGTGCGGCTGGACGGGGGGAGCGTTTACGGCGAGATGCGCTCCCTGAGCGATCTGACCGCCGGCGCGGCGCCGACCCCCGCGGCCGCTCCCATGACCACGTGGGGCGCCATGAAGCTGGTGCTCGCCTGGTTCCTGGTACTCGCGACCATCGGCATCGGGGTCATGCTGTTCGCCGAGCACAACCTGGACGGCGTGGTCACCGTACTCGAGCGACACGTCGCGCGGGCCTTCTGGGTGGGATTGCTCGCCGAACTCGGACTCCTGCCGCTCCTGATCGTGGGTGTGGTCGCTCTGGCCATCACCCTCATCGGGGTACTGCTGATTCCGTTCGCAATCGTGGCCTACATCATCGCGGTGGCGGGACTGCTGGCCCTCGGCTTCCTCGCGGTGGCGCGCTTCACCGGCCGGGCGTTCTTCCGGCCGGACCCCACGGCAGCGGCGCGCGGCGTGAGCCTCCAAGCCATGTTCGCGGGACTCGTCGTCTATCTGGGCCTCTGGTTCGTGGTGGCGGCGTTCACGTGGCTTCCGGCCGCCCTACCGGTCATGCGGGCGGTGGCGGTGGCGGTTACGTGGGTGGCGCTCACCGCAGGGCTAGGCGCCACCGTGCTGTCCCGCGCCGGCACTCAGCACGAGCGGCCGCGCGACGCCGCGATCACCTCGGGCAGCAGCGAGCCGCTCGCCTGGCAGACGCCCACACCGGTGGCCGGCGTGACGGCCGCCCGTCGCCCCGTGAGCGCCGCTCGGGAGGAACGATGATGTTCCGTGCGCTCACCATCGCCGCGCTCAGCGGCGCGCTCCCTGCGCTCGCCGCCGCTCAGAGTTGGCGCACGCTCGACGTGTCGCGGCAGCTGCGCGACACCACCGAACTGCACGTGCACGTCCAGTACGGCGCCGGCCGGTTCGACCTGCGCGGCGCGAACACACCCGTGCTGTATGCCATGGAGCTGCGGTACGACGAGAACACCGCTACCCCCCTGCACCGGTTCGACGCCGGGGCCGGGACGCTCGACATCGGCGTGAAGGACGCCTCCACCGGCTCGCGCTGGATCCATCACGGTTCCGACGACGAGAACAAGGCGGGCATGCGGCTGGCGCTGGCGCCGACGGTGCCCATGGATCTCACCCTGTCGCTGGGCGCCACCGAGGCGCACGTGGATCTCGGCGGGCTCACCCTGCGCGGCCTGCACATCGAATCGGGCGCGGCCGACGAGACGGTGGACTTCAGCAGCCCGAACCGGGCCCACGTCGGGACCGTCACGGTGGACGTCGGCGCGGCCAACTTCGTGGCCACCAACCTTGCCAACGCCAACGCCTCCACCGTCAACGTGCACGGCGGTGTGGGAGCGGTGAGTCTGGGCTTCGGCGGTACCTGGACGGGGGATATGGACGCCATGGTTCAGGTGACACTCGGAAAGGTGACCCTCCGTGTGCCCCGCGACGTGGGCGTGCAGCTCGACATGCAGCGCTTTCTCACGTCGTTCGACAACGACGGGCTGGTCAAGCGGGACGGCTCGTACTACTCGGACAACTGGGACTCCGCCCGGTACCATCTGCGCGTCCACGTGCAGACGACGTTCGGCGGCATCGTCATCGATCGATTCGGCGGGTCGGCGGAGAACTGAGTCAGCGGGCGCGGTGCGTCACCGGCGCGCCACGCACGATGCCGAGCAGGGCAGCCGCGCTGCCGTCGCGCACCGCGATCTCCAGCAGCCCTGACGAACCGACGAGGGCCAACGGTTCGCCCGGCGCCGCGTCGGCATAGATTCGACGCACGGGCACGGACCGACCCGCCACCACCACGACGCCGGCCTTCACACCGAGCAGGTTGGTGATCGCGTTGCCGAACCGGTCGATGGTCACGACCTGGCCCACCAATGCACCGTCGGCGGCACGACGAGCTTCGGGCGTGCGGCGGATGACGGGGTCGGCGACCGGCGCACCCAGCGCGTCGAACGGCTGGCCGAGCGCCAGGTGGACCGCGGCGGGGGCGAACACGTCCCGGCCGTGAAAGGTGTTCGCGGTTCCCGCCGGCACCGAGAGTCGCACCACGCGAACGCCGGGGGCGAGCAGCGCTGGCGAGAGCACGCCATTGTCGGGGCCCACCAGATAGCGTCGCTGGCTTTCCACCGCGAGACCCGCACGTCCGGTGCCTACCCCGGGGTCGACCACCACCAGGTGGATCGTCCCCTCGGGAAAGCGCTTCCAGTAGCGGGCCACCGCCAGCCGGCCCGCCTCGACATCCTGCGGCGGCACGTCGTGCGAAACGTCCATGAGCGTGGCGTCGGGCGCGCCGGTCATCAGCACACCCTTCATCTCCGCGACGTACCCATCCGCGGTGCCGAAGTCGGTGAGCAGGGTGACCAGGGCGCGCGCCACGCGTTACCTCATGTCGCCGCGGCCAGTTCCCGCGCCGCTTCGGCGATCCGCTCGGCCACCGACACCAGCGCCTTCGCCGCCGGCGAGTCCGCATCGGCGACCACGATCGGCTGTCCGACCTCGGCGCCCTCGAGCACTCGCGGATACAGCGGGATCTGCCCCAGCAGCGGCAGCTCGGTCTCCTTGGCCAGCCGCTCGCCGCCACCCGCGCCGAAGATCGGCGTCGGCTTGCCGCAGTGCGGGCACTCGAACCAACTCATGTTCTCGACGATGCCGAGCACCGGCACGCCTACACGTTGGAACATGCGCACACCACGTAGCGCGTCACCGGTCGACATCTCCTGGGGCGTGGTCACGATCACCGCGCCACTGAGCATCGTGGCCTGCACCAGCGAGAGCTGCGCGTCGCCCGTGCCCGGGGGCATGTCGACGATGAAGTAGTCGAGATCACCCCACGCCACGTCGCGCAGGAACTGGGTGATGATCTTCATGACGATGGGGCCGCGCCAGATCGCAGGCTGGTCCCGGTCGATCATGAACCCCAGCGACATCACCTTCACGCCGAACGCCTCGAGGGGCACGATCTTCTCGTTGACCACCGCCGGCGGCTCGTCCACACCCATCATGCGCGGCACGTTGGGGCCGTAGATGTCGGCGTCCATGAGACCAACCCGATGGCCGGCCTGCACGAGCGCCACCGCGAGATTGGTCGCCACCGTCGACTTGCCCACCCCGCCCTTGCCGCTCGAAACGGCGATGATGCGCCCGAGATTCGGATACGTCACCGGCGTCGGCGCATGCGGGCGCGGTGCCGCCGGCCGATCGTCCATCACCGGCAGGGCGCGCGACTTGGGCGCGGCCTTGGCCGCCTCGGCGGGATCCTTCACATCCACGCGGACCTCCGTGACGCCCTCCACGCGCTCGAGGGCAACGCGCACGTCGCGCACGAGGGTGGCCGGATCGTCGGGGGCCAGCAGGAGGCTGAGGCGCACCTTGCCGTCGGTGGTCGTTGCCACGTCGCGCACCATGTCGTCGGCCACCACGTCGTGCCCGGTGCGCGGGTTGCGAATCTTCGAAAGCGCCGTGGCAAGGCGCTGAGTGAGTGTGTCGGTCATGATCCGGAACCTACGGAGTGCCCTGGGCCTTTCCAAGCGCGGCGTGCGCCCGTCGGGAACCGGCCGTCCCAGGCGCCCTACTTCCCGCCCAGCTCCTTCTCCAGGAACGCCGTCGCCGCCGAGTCGGCCTTGCGCCACGAGTGCCAGCGCAGGAAGCCGTGGATCTCGTCGGGGATCACCAGTTCCTCGTAGTGCACGTGCGCGACGTCGAGCCTCCGCGCGAGATCGACGGTCTCGTGGAAGTAGACGTTCCGGTCGTCGTCCCCCTGGATCAGGATCACCGGCGACTTCCAGCGAGCGACTGCCGCATCGGGTGAAGACATCCACGCCACCGTGCGCGCGCTGTCGAGGTCGCCCTGCTCGGGGCGCCACTCGGGGGTATAGCGCGGGTGCAATTCCGCCGTCCAATCGTGCACCCCGTGCATGTCGGCTCCGGCGGCAAAGACGTCGGAGTTGTGCGCCAGTGCCATGGCGGTGAGGTACCCACCGTACGACCCGCCCCAGATCCCGATGTGTTTCGCGTTCACATTGGGACGCGCCGCGAGCCACTTCCCGCCCGCGAGCACGTCCTGGTATTCCGAGGCGCCGGCCGCTCCGGCGTCGGCCGGATGGTGGAAGTCCCACCCGTACCCGATGCCGAGGCGATAATTCACCGACAGCACCACGAAGCCCCGGCTGGCCAGATACTGATTGACCGCGTACGAGTTGGAGTAATAGTCCATGTAGTGCCAGCCGAGCAGCATCTGGCGCGGAGGGCCGCCGTGCACGAACACCACGCCGGGGTGCGTGCCGCGCGCGTCGGCCGGCTCGAAGAGCTGGCCGTGGATCGTGGTTCCGTCGGGCGCCTTGAACGTGACCTGCCGCGGCACCACCAGCGACGCCGTCGGAAAGTCGGATGGGATCCGGTCGGCGCCGAGCAGCCGCGGCGGCCCACCCGAAAGCGCTACCACCGCGGGCACCGGCGGGCGCTTCGCGCCTGCGGACATCACCGCCACCCATGCGCCGTCTCCCGTGACGGCGGGCATCCACTCCAGCCCCGTCCCCGTGGTGAGCGCGCGCGGGGCGGCCCGATCCACCGGGACGGTGAAGACGTGCCTCCGGTCGTTGTCGTCGGCGTTGGGTCCCGTATCGGCGTCGTAGACGAGCGTCGTGTGATCCGGCGTCATCGCCACGTACTCGACCATGAATGCGCCCGGCGTGAGCAGGAGTGGCGTGCCACCGGACGTCGGGATCGAGTAGAGGTGTGGCCAGCCATCGAGGTCGGCCAGGAAGATCAGCCGGCCGCCGGCCGCCCAGTGGAGGTTCGACTGTCCGGCGGTCTCCGGGTACGACCCGTGCAGGGTCGCCGGGCTCGCCCACACCTCGTGCCCCGCGCCGGTCGCGGCGTCGGCCACCCAGATGGCCCACGGGTTGGGCGTGCGCGCGAGCATCGGCCGCGGCGGCCCACCGGCGCCGGGCACGCGCACGTAGGCGATCCGCGTGCCGTCGGGGGACCACACGGGGGAGAAATCACGCGACGTGGACGGCGCGAGATATTCGAGTGGGGTCGAGTCCGACGTGAAGATGGTGATGAAGCTGTGGTCGCCACGCGCGGAAACGAACGCCAGCCGGCTTCCGTCGGGCGACCAGGTGAGGTCGTCGTTCTCGCCGCGCGCGAAGCACAACTGCGACGCCGGCTTCGAGCCGTCGAGCGGAGCCGACCAGATCTGCCCCGCACGGACGAACGCCACGATGCCACCCCGCGGCGAGATCGCCGGGTGGTCGCCGTCGGCGAGCAGCTTCGGTGGCGATCCGCCCGGCGTGCTCACCGCCCAGATCTGAATTTTCGGCTGGATCGGATCGTGATCCGGGTCGGGCGGCAGATTGCCCGGCGCCGGCCAGTTCGCATCGTGATCACCGCCGCGCACGTAGACGAGCGCCCCGCCGTCGTGCGAGAAGGTGAGCTGCGTGATCTCCTGCCCGTCGTCCCGCGTGTAGTCGGTCAGGCGTCGCGGGGTCCAATCGGGGGCCGATGCGGTCCACACGTTCCGCACGCCGTGCTCGTCAAGCACCCAGGCGACGGCAGTGCCGGTGGGCGCCGCGACCATCCCGCTCGGGTACGGATAGCCGAGTACCTGCTCGAGGGTGAACGATCCCTGCGACTGCGCGATCGCAGCAACGGGAAGCGCGAGGGCGAGGACAGCGATCCAGCGAGCGGCGCAGCGCATCGGACGGCCCCTTGAGCGAGGAGAACGCCAAGCTACCGGCGCCGCAGCCGCCTGCGCAACTCGATTATCGGGATGCGTGGGGCGGGGTCAGCTCGCCCCTCGCATCGGCGAGCACCCGTTCTCGCACGTCGTCCAGCCGGCCCGGAATCAACGCTCCCGCCGCACGCACGTGCCCGCCCCCACCGTAGCGGCGCGCGAATGCGTTCGCGTCGAACGTGCCCGTGCTGCGAAAGCTCGCCTTGACCTTCCCGTGTCCGAGATCGCGAAAGAAGATCGCCAGTCTGGTGCCGGCAATCGACCGGGCGTGCTCGACGATGCCGTCCAGATCCTCCTGCTTCACGCCGTACTCGTTCAGCGCGCCCGCGCGCATGGACAGCCACGACAGCCCGTGGGCCTCGTCCACCCCCAGCGTCTGCAGCACTTCGGCGAGCAGTCGCACCCGGCCCACCGGCGCCGACGCGTACACCCGCCGGTAGATCTCCTCTTGATTCACGCCGGCGCTCAGCAATTGGGCCGCGATGGCGTGGGCGCGTGGCGAGGTGTTGCTGAACCGGAACCCGCCGGTATCGGTAAGGATGGCCGTGTAGAGCGACCGCGCGATATCGGGGGTGATCTCCCATCCCAGCACCTGGGCCACGTCGAACACCAGCTCTCCCGTGGCGCACGCGCCGGGGTCGCTGAAGATGACCTCCCCCGCCGGATCGTTGGCCACCACATGGTGATCGATGACCATCCTGGGCACGGTGAGCGCGCGCACCCTCTCGGCCAACGCGCCCAGGCGGGTGACGTCGTTGATGTCGAGCACGACGAGGAGATCGATGCCGAGCAGCGCCTCGCCGCCCTGCGGCGAGGCGTCCGCGACGTCGTCGCCGAGCAGGAAACGGAAGAGGTCGGGCCAGGGCGTGGGGTTGACCACGCGCACCGTCAAGCCCTGCGCGGCCAGCAGACGCGCGAGCGCGGTTTCGGACCCGCAGCCATCGCCGTCGGCGTTGATGTGCGTGGACAACGCCACGACGCGGCCGGGTTGCCAGTATTCGGCCAGCCGGAGAATCGCGTCGCGGCGGGCATCGGGCACGCGGAGATAGTCGGAAGGGCTCACGAGAGAGTTCGGGGAAAGCGAAACGGCGCCCGGGATTCGGGCGCCGTTTCAAAGGTAATGCGTGGAGAGGTCAGTCGCCCGACGGCTCGGCGAGATCTCCGCGGATGCGGGAGTGCGACTTGCCATAGGCGAAGTACACGATCAACCCGATCGCCATCCATACGAGCAACCGGACCCACGTATCCCAGGGCAGGAACACCATCATGAAGACGCAAGTAAAGATGCCGAGGATGGGCACCAGCGGCACGAACGGCGTGCGGAAGGGCCGGTCGAGGTCGGGGCGCTTGATGCGGAGCGCGATCACGCCGCCGCAGACGATGACGAACGCCATGAGGGTGCCGATGGAGACCAGCTCGCCAAGCAACCCAATCGGGAACAGGCCGGCCACGACCGCCGCCACCGAACCCGTGAGGATCGTCGTGATGTACGGCGTGTGGAAGCGATGGTGGACCTTGCCGAATACCGCCGGCAGGAGGCCGTCGCGCGCCATCGAGAAGAAGATGCGCGGCTGGCCCATCAGCATCACCAGCACCACGGAGGCGAGCCCGAGGATGGCCCCGATGTTCACCCAGTAGCCGAGCCAGGCCAACGGCTGGCCGGCGGCGGCGATGGCGACGAACACCGGATGCGGCACATTGAGCGTGGTGTAGTGGGCGAGGCCCGTCATCACCAGCGCCATCAGGATGTAGAGGATCGTACAGACGAGCAGCGAGGCGAGAATGCCGATCGGCATGTCGCGTTGTGGATTCTTGGCCTCCTGGGCCGCGGTACTCACCGCGTCGAACCCGATGTAGGCGAAGAACACCACCGCCGCCGCGCGCACGACGCCGCTCCAGCCGAAGTCGCCGAAGTGGCCCGTGTTCGGGGGCAGGAACGGATGCCAGTTGGTGGTCTTCACGTACATGAAGCCGAAGCCGATCACGAGCAGCACGATCGAGACCTTCACGGCGACGATCACGTTGTTGAAGTTCGCCGACTCCTTGATGCCGATCACGAGGAACGTGGTCATGAGGCCGATGAGGACCATCGCCGGCACGTTGAGCATGCCGTGCTGGAGCAGGTACTTCGACGTGTCGCACGCTTGGCCCGCAGCGAGGGTCACGGCGTTGTTGGTGGCCGGATCGATGCAGAGAACGCTCCGCACCAGGGTGTGGCTGCCGATGACGTCCAGCGGCGCCTGGCTCCACGCCAGCGGGAGATGGACGCCCAGCTCGTTCATGAAGGCCGTGAAGTAGCCGGACCAGCCCACAGCCACCGTCGCAGCGCCGAAGAGGTATTCGAGGATCAGGTCCCAGCCGATGATCCAGGCGATGAACTCACCCAGCGTGGCGTACGCGTAGGTGTACGCGCTGCCGGCAATCGGGATGAGCGCCGCGAATTCGGCGTAGCAGAGCCCGGCGAACAGACAGCCAAGGCCGGCGACGATGAATGAGAGGACGATGGCCGGACCCGCGTACTGCGCGGCGGCGGTACCCGTGAGCACGAAGATGCCCGCGCCGATGATTGCACCAATACCGAGGAACGTGAGATTCCACGGACCGAGTACGCGCTTGAGGGAGTCTTCACCTTCGGTGCCGGCCTCGGTTTGCAGCAGCGCGAGGCTCTTTTTCGACCAGAGTCCCATGTCAGTTTCTCCGGGGGTTTTACATACGAAGGGGCGGCTGTCTCGCCGCCCACAGGTGGGTACATATAGCCCAGGGGGTATCGGACTGTATGCAAATCAGAACTTGGTGCCGCGGCATGGTGTTGTCAATGCACGCAACGTACAGAATACGGGCCCCCGTCCGCGGGCCCGCCAGGTTGTTACAACGAGTAGTTCGGGGCTTCTCGCGTGATCGTCACGTCGTGCGGATGCGACTCGCGCAGACCCGCCGAGGTGATGCGGACGAACCCCGGCTTGGTGCGCAGCTCTTCCATGTTGGCGCATCCCACATAGCCCATTCCACTGCGGAGCCCACCCACCATCTGGAACAGCACGTCACCCACCGGGCCCTTGTAGGGCACGCGCCCCTCGATACCCTCGGGCACGAGCTTCTTGGGACTCAGTTCGCCCTCCTGGAAGTACCGGTCGGCGCTGCCGTCCTGCATGGCCGAGAGCGAACCCATGCCGCGCACCATCTTGAACCGGCGGCCTTCGAGCAGGAACGCTTCACCCGGACTCTCCTCGGTGCCGGCCAGCATAGAGCCCATCATGACGCTCGACGCGCCGGCGGCCAGCGCCTTCACGGCGTCGCCCGAGTACTTGATGCCGCCGTCGGCGATGATCGGCACGCCGTCGGCGCCTTCGACGGCGTCGAAGATCGCGGTGAGCTGCGGAACGCCGACGCCGGTGACGACGCGCGTGGTGCAGATGGAACCCGGTCCCACGCCCACCTTCACGGCGTCCACCCCACGCTCCACGAGCGCGGCGGCGCCTTCCCGACTGGCGATGTTGCCCGCGACGAGCTGGACGTTGGGGAATTTCTCGCGCACCTCGGCGGTGGCGCGGAGGACTCCTTCGGAATGGCCGTGCGCCGTGTCGATGATCAGCGCGTCGACTCCGGCCTCGACCAGCGCGCGCGCGCGCGCGAGGAAGTCGCCGGCGGCCCCAATGGCCGCCGCCACCCGCAGGCGCCCGTGCTCGTCCTTGTTGGCCCCCGGGAACTGGCGCCGCTTGTGGATGTCCTTGACCGTGATCAGCCCCTTGAGCTTTCCGGCCTCGTCCACCACGGGAAGCTTCTCGATGCGACCCTTGGCCAGGATCCGCTCGGCCTCTTCGAGCGTCGTGCCGGTGGGAGCCGTGACCAGCCCATCCTTCGTCATCGCTTCGGAGAGCGGGCGGTCGAGCAACGTTTCGAACTGGAGGTCCCGGTTCGTGATGATCCCGACCAGCCGCCCGTCCTCGTCCACGATCGGCACACCGGAGATGCTGAACCGCCGCATCAGGGCGGTGGCCTCACGCACCGTGTCGATGGGACGCAGGGTGATCGGGTTCAGGATCATCCCGCTCTCGCTCCGCTTCACGCGATCAACCTCGGCGGCCTGCCGGTCGATGGACATGTTCTTGTGCAGCACGGCCAGGCCGCCGGCGCGCGCCATCGCGATCGCCATGTCGCTCTCGGTGACCGTGTCCATGGCGGCGGCCACCAGGGGTACGTTGAGCGAGATGCCGCGGCTGAACTGCGACTTCAGCGAGACATCCTTGGGGTGCGTCACGGCATGGGCCGGCACCAGCAGGACATCGTCGAAGGTGAGGGCGACGGGCTCCCGCACGCGGGCCACGCCGTTGCGGGGTTCCTTGATGCGCGACGGCCCGCTCTCCGTGTGATCGGAGGAAGCGGGCCGGGAAGGTGAGCGAGTTGTGGTTGCCATGGCGAAAAATATCGGGCCACTGGGTACGGCGCAACGACGCTACGGCGGGCCGCGGGCCCTGCGTGGGGTGGGTCCCACGCCGGCTCAGGAACTCTGGTCCGGCCCCGCGCTGTCCTTCGGTTCGGCAGGTTCCGGGACGGCGCCGTTTGGCGGTTCCCCCGGCTTGGCCCCCGCCTCCGGCTTCGGTTCTGCCGGCTCCGTTGCCCCCTTCACCCCCCGCACCACATCGTCCGCCACCGACTTCCCGGCCGCCATGGCGCTGTTCAACACCCCCGTCGCGCGATTCAGAAATCCCATGGTCTCGGCGATCACCGAAGCCGAAACCCGGCCCGCCCGGAGCTTGTCCTCGACCGACTCCGACAGACGCGTGAAGACGTTGGCCGCCGGCGACTGCCGCTCGGCGTATTTCGATTCCAGGAACTCGACAAAATCCAGCACCTGGTAGCCGCGTTCGTCGGACAGGGTTTCGAGCTTTCGCAGGATGCGATCGCGCAGATGGTCGTTCATGGAGGCTCCGGTTCCCGCTGTCTAGCCGCGCCAGCGCGTGCGGTCTCCCCGCGTGTCGATGTGCACGTAGGGCGTGGAAAAGCGGCGGCTGGTGTAGATCCCGAGTCCGCCCACCAGTTCGGGGTAATCGGCCTCGACGGTGTCCACGGCCTGCACGATGGCCGTGATGTCGGCCCGAGTGGTCCGCCCGTCGCCGTCCACGTCGAAGGTCACGTCGGCGGCGTCGCCGAACTGATGACGGCTCTCATCGGCGGAGAGTGGCACCGTGCGATTGTACGATGGCGTCCGGAACCCCGAGTGCACGTCGATCTCGAATTGCACGCCATCACTACGACTGAACCGCCGCTCCAGTTCCGCGACCACCAGTTCGAGCTTGTCGAGCAGTCGCGGGTCGAGTGCCAGATACTTGGGCCACACCCCACGCTGCGCGTCGTGGGTGATGAAGTCACCGAGCCGGAGGTGTGAACTGACCTGAAGGTCAGCATCGCCCGGATGCACGACGAGGAAGCCTGAAGGGTGCGAGCCGGCGCCAGCACGCTCCGCTCGGTAGGTGCCAATGCGATACTTGTTGATCCGACCAGCGCGCTTTTCCTGGAACGGAACCATGACCGCAAGCATCGGCCGGCTCAGCACCACGCGCTGCGAGTCACGCATCAGGGCCAGCCGGTAGTACCCCGGTTTGCCGGGGGCGTACAGCGGGAATCGGATCACCGGGAGCATGAAGGCCTGCCGCACCGTGTCGCCCACCGCCACCCATTCGTAGCGCAGCCCGGTCGAATCGACCCCGAGGTCCAGAGGCATCGGGACGGAGTCACCGGGGAGCGCGACGGTGAGATCGACGGCCCGGCTGATCCCAGCGGGCTCGGCGGTGGCGACGGGGGCGAGAACCGCGGGAGGCGCGGCCACCAGCGCGGTGAGCCTGGCCGGCCGGGTCGCGGCGATGACTCCACCAAGCGCGAGCACTAGCAGCGCGAGCGTCCGTACGGAGTTTCGTCCGTCACGGCGCCCGGCCGGTCGCGATGACGATCGGAGTCGGTGGGGCCTCGACTTCATTCGGTTCCGGGTGTGGGAAGTCAGAAACTGCGCGCCCCTCAATCTACGCGGGCGCGGCGTCCTTACGGGTACCGTTCGGCTGCGGCTTCAATCCGACCATTCAAGAGCAAGCACGGCGACTGACCGATAGGTCAGCCTACTTAGTCGCCAACGTGATCACGTCCAGGATCGGAACCCCGGCCGGACTGGACCGCCCCGTTCGCACCCTGGCAGTGATCGTCAGGGCCGTCATCGGGGCCAGCCCCTTGGCGCGATCCACCAATCCGGCGGGGAGGGTCAGATAGAGCAGCGCATTCTCCTTCCCCGGGCCGCGCGCCAGAAGATACGGCTCGTCAGGCCGCATATCCCGGTGCAGCGGATCGGCCGTCTGGTAGGCCAGCGCCGTCACCGACCAGCGCACGGTGCGTCCCACGTAGCCGTCGGGATTCGATCGGAGATCGGCGGCACTCAATCCCGCCAGCGTGCTATCGGCGGCCACCAGGTCCTGCTCGCGCATCCAGCCTTCCAGCCGCACCCGTACCCACCCCCGGTCGCGGGCGACCGGCGTGAGCAACGCGCCGTGCTTGATCGACGCCACAGGTGCCAGACCGGGGGCGGCGGACAACGACGCCGTCGAATCCGGCGTCACCGCTTCGACATTGGGCGGCGTGGTGTCGCGCGCCGGCGGCGCCACGGCCGATGCCGCCCTCGGCGGCGCCGATGTGCCCGCCGCCGCCCGCGGCTTGGGGGTGGTCCGCTCCGGACGCGACGGCTTCGTGCTCGCCGTCACCTGGCGGTGGGCGAGCACGGCGGGAAACGCCGAGCGACGGATCCAACCGCTGCGCTTCACCTCGGTCCAACCGCCGGCGCGCCTCACGACGTGGAACGCCATGCCCTCGCGCAGATCGGCGATCACGGGCGCGGATGTCGAGGGCTGCCCGCGCAACCGAACATCGCTGGTGCCCACGCTCACGGGAAACGAGTCGCGTGCGCCGCCGAGCAACGAGGAGGCGACGAAACCGCGCAGCGTCACCCAGGCATACTCACCCGACGTCTGTCCCGGATCGAGTACGGCGCCTTCGGCGACGGTTGCCAGCTCGGTGTCTCCCGGTCGCGCGTAGAGCACCGCGGGACCGGTCAGCCCCTGAGGGCGCACCGGCACCGCCGCGGCGGCGGCGAGAATCATCGCGCAGAAGACGGTACGGAATTGCATCGCTTGGTTGAGGCTAGGCCGACGGGTACATTTCGTGACCCCCGCCACTCGCGTTCGCAGTATACAGAGCCCACGCCGCGGGGCAAGCGCCCAATCGGAGATCGATGCCAGCACACGCCAGACATCCCGTCGTCCTCATCGTACTCGATGGCTGGGGCTACCGCCCCGAGACGGAGGGCAACGCCATCGCCCTGGCCAACACGCCCACCTGGGACCGGCTGGTCGAGCGGTATCCCCGCACGCTGCTCGAAGCATCGGGACTCCGCGTCGGGCTCCCCGAAGGGCAGATGGGCAACAGCGAGGTGGGACATCTGAACCTGGGCGCCGGCCGCGTCGTCATGCAGGACATCGTCCGCATCTCGCAGGCCATCAAGGACGGGTCGTTCTTCCGCATCGAAGCGTTCGTCGAAGCCTGCCGCCGCGTACGCAAGTCGGGCGGGACCCTGCATCTGATGGGCCTGCTCGGCAACGGCGGCGTACATGCGCTCGACCAGCACCTGTTCGCGCTCATCGACCTGGCCGAACGCGAGCAGGTGCCGCACGTGGCCATCCACGCCCTGCTCGACGGCCGGGACACGCTGCCCCGCTCCGCGTTCGGGTTCATGGAAACGCTGCTGGCCAAGGCGAAGGGACGCGCCCGCGTGGCCAGCCTGGGCGGGCGCTACTTCGGCATGGATCGCGACAAGCGCTGGGATCGGACCGAGCAGTGGTACCGGGCGGCGGTCGACGGCACCGGCCCCACAGGCACGGATCCCCTCGCCGTCATCCGCGCCGCCTACGACCGCGATGAGACGGACGAGTTCATCACGCCGACCACGATCGTCGAGCATGGGAAGCCGGTCGCCCCGATCCGCGACGGCGACGCCGTGATCTGCTTCAATTACCGCGCCGACCGCATGCGCCAAATCGTCCGCGCGCTGACCGTGGACGGGTTCGACGGATTTGCCACCGGACACCGGCCGTCGGTGTATCTGGCCACCATGACGCAGTACGACCAGACGTTCACGGTGCCGCTGGCGTTCGAGCCGCGCACGCTGGTGAACATCGTCGGGGAAGTGATCGCCAACGCCGGGATGCACCAGTTCCGGACCGCGGAAACCGAGAAGTACGCGCACGTGACCTACTTCTTCAACGGCGGGCGCGAGACGCCCTTCCCCCACGAGGAGCGGCTGCTCGTACCAAGCCAGAAGGTGGCGACGTACGATCTGGCGCCGGAAATGAGCGCCCACGGCGTGACCGACGCGCTGTGCGGCGCCATCGCCGGCGGCGAACACGAATTCATTCTCTGCAACTACGCCAACAGCGACATGGTGGGACACACGGGATCGATGCCAGCCACGATCACCGCGGTCGAGACGGTGGACGCGTGCCTCGCGCGCGTGCTGGAGACGGCCGCCACGTCCGGCGCGCGTCTGCTCATCACCGCCGACCACGGCAACTGCGAGCAGATGATCGACCCCGGGTCGGGCGGGCCGCACACCGCCCACACCACGAATCCGGTGCCGCTGCTGGCAGTGGACGCCGGCACGGCGGAATCGGCGCGGAGCAACGCGCCCCTGCGTTCCGGGGGCGCGCTGTGTGACGTTGGACCCACTCTGCTCACCATGCTGGGATTGGAAACGCCTGCCGAGATGACCGGCAAGGACCTTCGACCGACGGGAGTCCATTCGTGAAGCGTCTGCTGATCGCCCTGCTGCTGGCCGCCACGGCCGCCGTCCTGCCTGCCCAGCAGGTGGGCTACGCGCCGTCGCGCAGCCCGTATCGGGACGTCGACATGTCGATGGAGCTCGCACTCCTGGGCGGCCATTTCTCGGCGACCCCCGATCCGGCCGGCGTCGCGCCGCAGAGCGGCCAGTTGTGGAGCCTGCTCTACGGCTGGCACGCCGCCGGTCCGCTGTTCCTCACGGGATCGTTCTCACGGATCGCCTCGGTGCGGCACATCATCGACCCGCTGGCCCTGAACCGCGATCGCGGCACGGAAGCGTGGCCGCTCTATGCCGTCGACGGCGGGATGTCGCTCTCGCTCACCGGCGACCGCACGTTTCACGGCTTCATGCCTCTCGCCAACTTCGGCATGGGGCTGATCAGCGATCGGCATACGAACAGCGACGTGGGCCAGTACCAGTTCGGCACCAAGTTCGAGTTCGTCTGGGGCGCGTCGCTCCGCTACATCCCCGCGAGGCGCTGGGGGATCCGCGTCGACCTGAACAACCGGTTCTACTCGATGGGCTATCCCCAGACGTACTACGTGACCGGCAAGGACGGAACCACGGTCGTGAGTCCGACCCTGAGCAAATCGTTCTGGCGAAACAACCCGTCGCTCTCCATCGGCATCTCGTATCTCTTCTCGCACTGACCGCCGCCCATGGCGACCGCCTACCTCACGCGCCGCGTCACCTTCGCCGCCGCCCATCGCTACCGGCTCCCCGAACTGAGCGACGAGGAGAACGCCCGCCGGTTCGGCCTCTGCGCGCGACCCAACTTCCACGGGCACAGCTACGCCTGTGAGATCACCGTCCGGGGCACGATCGACGAGCGCACCGGGATGATCATGGATCTCGGCGACCTGGATCGTGTGCTCGAACGCGACGTCCGCGGCCGATTCGACCATGCGAACCTGAACCTCGACGTGCCGGAGTTCGCCGAGGGGCGGTTGATGCCCACCGGCGAGAATCTGGCGCGCCACATCTTCCAGACGGTGCAGCGCGAACTGGGCGCCGCCGCCGAAGTGTGTGAGGTCCGCGTCGCCGAGGATACCACGCTCAGCGCAACGTACCGCGGCGAATAGCGGTCGCCGCCGCACGACGCGCTCCGTGCTCAACCCCCACCCCGCCACCCAGAGCGAACCGACCACCGCGGCGGTGGGAGTCGTGCTCGCCGGCGGCGCCAACCGGCGCTTCGGAAGTCCCAAGGGACTGGCCCGGGTGGGTGGCGTGCGGATCGTGGACCGTGTGGCCGAGGCGCTCCGGGCGGCGACCACGGAGCTCCTGCTCGTGGCCAACGCGCCGGGCGCCGACGGATGGCTGTCCGGCGTGCCGACCATCGGCGACGCGATGCCGGGCGGCGGCGGCCTGAGCGGCGTGCACGCGGCGCTCCTGCATATGCGTCGTCCCGTCCTCGTGGTGGCCTGGGACATGCCGTTCGTGAGCGTCGGCCTGCTGCGGGAACTCGTGCGCCGGTGCGCGGCGGATGGCGCCGACGCCTGCTTTCCCGAAAGCCCCTCGCCGGTGGGACTCGAACCCTTCTGTGCCTGCTTCGCGCCGTCGTGCCTGCCGGCGCTCGAGCAGGCGCTGGCGGCGGGCCGGAGTGGAGGCGCCCAGTTCGCGCGCGCCATCTCCGGCGCGACCTGGCTGCGTCCGCACGACGTGGCGGCATTCGGCGACCCGGCGCGCCTGTTCCTGAGCGTCAATACGGCCGCCGACCTGGCCGCGGCCGAAGCGATGTGTCACGAGCCGTTGTAGCTTGCCCTGTATCGTGATCGCACTCGCACCCAGACTCGCCCGGCACGCTGCGACCGTCGTCGCGGCGCTGAACTTCGGCTGTCCATCACCCGGCACGCCGCCGGTGACGACGCCTGCCCCACTGTCCGCGCCGCTCCCCGCGCCCGCCCCTGCCGCCGCCCCCGCGCTCGGACCAACGCCCGATGCGCGCGCCGAGTTGCGCCAGACCGTCGACTCGCTTGTGGGCCAGCCTGAATTCCGGAACGCCACCTGGGGCGTGCTGGTGGTCGATCCCGCCACCGGCGACACACTCGTCTCGGACAACGCGGGCAAGCTGTTCCTGCCGGCGTCGAACATGAAGCTCGTCACCACCTCGGTGGCCCTGACCGCGCTCGGGGCCAACTACCGGTGGACCACGACGCTGGCAGCGCGCGGCCCGCTGCGTCACGGCGTGCTCAACGGCGATCTGCTGGTGTTCGGGCGCGGCGACCCGACGGTCAGCGATTCGGTGCGCGGCGATGCGATGTCCGCCCTTCACGACATCGCCGACTCGGTGCACCTCGCGGGCGTGCGGCGCATCCGCGGGCGTCTGGTCGTGGGCGCCGACGTGTTTCCCGGCCCCACGGTGGGATTCGGCTGGTCGTGGGACGACCTCGACGACCGCGACGGCGCCGCGGTGGACGAGTTGGAATTCAACGACGGATTCGCGGAGCTGCACGTCCGCGCCGCAACGCGCGCCGGCGGCAAGCCCCGCGTGACGACGTCGCCCGCCGCACACTACCCCGCGGTGGTTGTACTGGCCCGTACGGTGGCGCGCGGCGATACGGCCGCCCTGCACGCCGAGCCGTTGCGCGCGGTCCTGGACACGGCGCAAGGCACGTTCCGCTTGCAGGGCACGATCGCCGCCGGCGACTCGGCGAACATCGCGGTTCCTTTTTCCGATCCGGACGGCGCGTATCTGTCGGCGCTCCGCGAAGCGTTGGCGGACCGCGGCATCGTGGTCGAAGGGCACAACACCGACACCACGGCCGCCGTCGATTCGCTGGCGCGCGTGCAATCCCCCACCCTCGGCGAGATCCTGCCGGCGCTCCTCAAGCCGTCGCAGAATCAGATGGCGGAACTGCTCCTGCGGACCATCGGCCTCACGCAGACGGGGGTGGGCCGCGCCGATAGCGCGGCCCGCGTGGAGAGCGATCAACTGCAGGCCTGGGGTGCGCTGCCCGACGGATTCGTGTTGCGCGACGGGAGCGGGCTGGCCCGGTACGACTACCTGAGCCCGGAGACGGTGGTACGCGTGCTCGATGCCATGCGGCGCTCACCGGCCTTCGCGACCTTCTATTCCGCGCTTCCGGTGGCCGGCGTGGACGGCACCCTGCACGCGCGGATGCGGGGCACCGCCGCGGAAGGAAACGTCCATGCCAAGACGGGCTCGCTCTCCAATACGCGGTCGCTGTCGGGGTACGTCACCACCGCCGACGGGCACATGCTGATCTTCAGCCTGCTGTGCAACAACTTCACCACCGGAGCCGAACGTGTGCTGGCGGTGCAGGACACCATCGCCGCCCGGCTGGCGTCGCTCGACCTGCGCTGATCCGTGCACACCGTCGCCGAGGCCGCCACCCAGATCGTCGCCGCCGTCCGCACGTTGGATGCCGAGCGCGTGCCGCTGAGCACCGCGCGGGAGCGTGTGCTCGCCGAGCACGTGGTATCGCCCGTTGATCTGCCGCCGTGGGACAACGCATCCATGGACGGCTACGCGGTCCACGCCGACGACGTCCGTGGAGCCTCGAAGGAGGCGCCGGTGACGCTCGCGGTGGTCGGCACGATCGCGGCGGGGGGCCGGGCTTCGCGGCCCCTCGCCCGCGGCGAGGCCTATCGGATCATGACCGGGGCTCCCGTGCCCGATGGCGCCGATGGCGTGATCCGGGTGGAGGACAGCGATGCCGGCGTGGATCGCGTGGCACTGTACGACGACCGCGACGCCGGGCGCAATGTGCGGCCCCGCGGCGAGGACCTCTCGGCGGGCGCGGTGGCCCTGGCGCGGGGAGCGTGGCTGGGACCGGCCCAACTTGGCGTGCTCGCGTCCGTGGGGTGCGCGTCGGTACCGGTGACGCGCCGCCCCCGCGTGGCCATTCTTACCACCGGCGACGAGTTGGTGGATGTGGATCGGTTCGACGCGGTGCGGCGGGGCGAGCGCATCGTCACCTCGAACAGCTACACCCTCGACGCGCTGGTGCGCGCCACAGGCGGCGACCCGATAGCGCTCGGCCTGCTCCCCGACGATCCGGATGCGCTGCGGGCGTGGCTGTCGGCACTCCCCCCGCACGACCTGCTGATCACCTCCGGCGGGATCTCGGTGGGTGCATTCGACCATACGCGCGGTGTACTCTCGGACCTCGGTGCGGAGTTGGCCTTCTGGCGGGTGCAGATCCGGCCCGGCGCTCCGCTCGGGTTCGGTCGGTGGCGCGGCGCACCATGGATCGGGCTGCCCGGGAATCCCGTGTCGAGCATGGTGACCGCCGAACTGTTCGTGAAGCCAGCGCTGCGGCGCATGCTGGGCATGCCGAAGGTATTTCCGCAGCCCGTTCCCGTCCGCCTCACGGGGCCGATCACCACGGCGGCGGCGCGCACGCATTTCCTGCGCGCGGTGGTTTCGGCCGGCGTCGACGGTCAACTCGAAGCGCGACTCACCGGTCCGCAGGGCTCCGGACTGCTCACCAGCATGGCCCGCGCGAACGCGTTGGTAGTGGTTCCGTCCGGCCGGTCGCGCGCCGAAGCCGGTGACACGTTGGCGGCCATTCTGCTCGGAGCCGAATCCCTCCTCAGCGACACCGTGGCGTTCTGAGCGGACGGAGGGGTGGCGCGCCATCGAGCGCCAGGGTCCCCCCGAATGCAGAAAGGGCCGGGCGCATATGCGCCCGGCCCTCTCGTCTGCTCTGGAGCCTGGTTACTTACAGACCGGCTCGCCCTCGCCAGCGGTTGCCACCAGCGGGTTGGCCGTATTGACCGCGATACCGCAGGTGGTGCCAGCCAGCTGGCTGTGCGTCACCGTCGCCGACCAGTAGCCCGGGCCCGTCACGATCGTCGGGGTGTTCACGCCCGTCGACTGCTTGAAGTTGACGTGCACCGAGTCCATCAGGGTCGAGTACGCCGAGGAATCGGAGAAGTACGCCTCTTCCGCCGTGACCATGTTGCGCAGGTCGGACTTCATGGCGGTGATGTACGCCTTGTCCTTGGTGTTGGCGAACTTCGGAATCGCGATTGCGGCCAGAATGCCGATGATCACGACCACGATCAGCAGCTCGATGAGGGTGAAGCCTTCGCGTTTGTTCAACATGGTGCCTTCCCTGTGGTGGAGGATGGGATACTCGCCCTGCTCGTACTCGCGGTGGTCCGCGTCGACCCCTCCAAGTGCACGGTCGGTGCCAGCCGGTGCCAGCGGACTATCGCGTTATGCGGACACGGTTTACGCCTGACAATTAAGACCCCACAAACATCACCCTTCTCGTGAACTGCACGATGCATGGCGATCTGCGTGGCGTAACCTGCCCGGCCCAGGAGGTGACACCGGCGCCGGCGGCGGAACCGCCGGCGGGGCCGGCTCAGGCGGTGGTCAGCCTCTCCGCCACCACTTCGGCGATGTCGACCACGCTCACGTTCGCATCACGCGATTTCACGCTGTCGTTCATCATCGTCATACAGAAGGGGCAGGCAACGGCGATCGTATCGGCGCCGGTGGCGAGCAGTTCCTCGGTCCGTTCGGCATTGATCCGCTTGCCGGTACTCTCTTCCATGAACATGCGGCCGCCGCCGGCACCGCAGCACAGGCCCCGGTCGTGGCTGCGCTCCGGCTCCACCAGTTTCACGATCGGGAGCGCCCGTCGAATCGTCTCGCGGGGCGCGTCGTACACGTCGTTGTAGCGGCCCAAGTAGCAGGAGTCGTGGTAGGCGACGGTGAGGGCCTTCCCGTCATCCGTCTGCAGCGGGACGCGGTTCTCGTGCAGGAGCCGCTCGATGAAGGTCGAGTGGTGGATCACCTCGTACATGCCGCCGAGTTGTGGGAACTCGTTCCCGAGTTGATGGAAGCAGTGCGGGCAGGCGGTGACGATGGTGCGCACCTGATAGCGGTCGAGCGTCTCGATGGCGTTCTTGGCGAGCATCTGGTAGAGGTATTCGTTGCCCAGACGCCGGGCGGGGTCGCCGTTGCAACTCTCTTCCTGGCCGAGGATCGCGAAATCGATGCCGCACGCCTTGAGAATGCGGGCGAAGGCGACCGTCGTCTTCTTGGCGCGGTCGTCGAACGAGCCCATGCAGCCCACCCAGTACAACACCTGGGGGCGGTGCCCGCGTGCAAACGCCTCGGCCATCGTCGGGATCTCGAGCCCGTCCGCCCATTGCGCGCGGTCGGCGGGGCTGAACGCCCACGGCGACCCGTTGCGCTCCATCGACTCGAAGGCCGGCTGCAGCGCTTCGGGGAAGCGCGACTCCGAGAGCACGAGGTAGCGGCGCATCTCGTTGATGATGTCGAGCTGGTCGATGGATACCGGGCACTCCTGCACGCACGCGCGGCAGCTGGTGCACGCCCAGAGCTCCTCTTCCGTGATGTAGTCGCCCAGGAGATGCCGCTCGCCGGTGGCCGCGCCGGCGTGTTCCTGCACCAGGGGCAGACCGCCCACGATCTCCATGAGCCGCTGCCGCGTGTTGATCACCACTTTGCGCGGGCTGAGCGGTTTGCCGGTGATGTTGGCGGGGCACACCGACGTGCAGCGCCCGCACTCGGTGCACGAGTAGCCGTCGAGCAGGTTCTTCCACGTAAGCTGCTGGACGTCGTTGGCGCCGAACTGCTCGACGTCGGCCTCGAGGTCCATGTACCGCATCACGCCCTTCTGCGGCGGACCACTGGTGTTCGAGAAGAACACGTTGAACAGCGACGTCACCACGTGCAGATGCTTGGAATACGGCAGGTAGTTGAGGAAGAACAGCACCAGCAGGACGTGGGCCCACCAGTTGACGTGCGCCACCGCCGCCGCCGTGCCCGGCGAGACGCCGGCGAGCAGCCCGGCCAGCGCCCGCGAGATGAACTTCTCGTGCCCCAGCGCTGCCGGGTTGGCGGCGCCGGTGAAGGCGAACATCGCCAGGAGCGTCACCATCAGCGCGCCGATCATTCCGAGGATGAAGTAGGCGTCGCCGTGGTGGGTCTTGTCCCCGTCCAGCCGCTTGGGATGCAGCACCAGCCGCCGGAAGAAGGCGAACGCCACCGCCGCCAGCACCAGCATCGCGAATACGTCCTGGGACGCCGAATACAACAGATAGACGGGGTGCGGCAGGAAGCGTTCGTACGAGAAGCCGGGCGCGATGCCCTGGACGATCAGTTCCGCCGTGCCCGCGGTCAGCACGAGGAACCCCCAGAAGATCCCCGCGTGCATCGGACCGGCCACCGGATCGCGGAGGATCTTCTCCTGCGCGATCGCGATCCGCAGGACGTTCCAGCCCCGACGCCACGGATGGTCCAGGCGGCCTTCGCGGCGACCGATGCGCAGATACTGGATCAGGCGCTGGACATTCAGCGAGAAGAATCCCGCCGCCACCAACAGCACGAAGACGAAGATCACGCGTTCCGCGGACATACTCGACGCTCCACCAGGCGTGAACAAACGAAAGCCCGCGGGGAAGCTAGTCCGCCGCGGGCATCGAATACAAGAATGAAATACTCCGCGCTCAGTGAGCCTGTTTCGCCGCGCGCACCGCCGCCGTGAGTACCGGCACGATCTCGAGCGCGTCGCCCACGATCCCGTAGTCGGCCACCTTGAAGATGGGCGCTTCGGGATCCTTGTTGATGGCCACGATGGTCTTCGACGTGCGCATGCCGGCCAGGTGCTGAATGGCGCCGGAGATGCCCACCGCGACATACAGATCGGGACTCACCAGCCGTCCCGTCTGCCCGATCTGATCCTCGTGGGGCCGCCAGCCGTCGTCGGTCACGGCGCGCGTGGCGCCCACCGCGGCGTTGCCGAACGCTGCCGCGAGGTCCTCCACCAACTTGAAGTTCGCCGCCTCCTTGAGGCCGCGACCGCCGGAGATGATCACCGGCGCCTCGCCCAGGTCGAGCTTGCCGCCGCCGCTCTTCACCATCTCGGTCACCTTCACGCGCGAGGCGGCCGGATCGGCGGCCGGCGCGATGGTCTCGGCGGCCAGCGGCCGTGCGTTCTCCGCCGGCGCGAAGGCGCTGGGCCGCACGCTGACGACGATCGGGGTGGGATCGGCCTTCAACGTGGCGATGGTCTTGGCGGTGTAGGTCGGGTGCGTAACAGTGACTGCCGTGCCGGACAGCTGGACGGTCAGGCAGTCGGACAACAACGGGGCATCCAACTTCGCGGACACGCGCGGGGCGAGGTCCCTGCCCTGCGCGGATGCACTCAGCAACACTACCGGAAACCCGGCAGCTCGGGCCGCGATCGTGGCCGACATCGACTCCGCATCGGCCTTGTCGTAGGCCGCGTGCTCGCAGACGATCACCTTGTCGGCGCCGTGCTGCGCCAGCGGTTCCACCTTGGCCGCCATGCCCGGGGGCCCGAACACGAGTGCGTGCACCTCACCGCCACCCGCCGCGTCGGCGAGCGCGCGCGCCGCCGTCACCGCCTCGAGGGCGACCTTGCGCAACTCGCCGCCGCGCGTCTCCGCTACTGCCAGAATATTCGGCATCAGAGCACCTTCGCTTCGGTCTGGAGGAGCTTGACCAGTTCGGGCACCGCGTCGGGGCCCGTGCCGATGATCCGGCCCGGCGGCCGGTCCGCTGGCAGGGCCATCTTCTCGATCGTCACCCGCACCTCGCCGAGCTGCGCGGGCTTCACGTCGAGCGGCTTCTTCTTGGCGGCCATGATCCCCTTGAGCGACGGATAGCGCGGCCGCGCGATCCCCTCGTCGATCGTGACCACCGCCGGCAGGGGAAATTCGAGCAACTCGGCGGCCCCCTCCAACTCGCGGCGGGCCACGGCCTTGCCATCGATGAACTCCAACTTCGAGGCCGCGGTCAGGCAGGGCAGCCCGAGCAACTCGGCGGTCATCGGTCCGGCACCGCCGGTCATCGCGTCGAGCGAGTGCTTGCCGAACAGGATCAGCTCGTACCCGCCGTCCTTGAGCTCGGCAGCCAGCGCCTTGGCAATGGCCAACGAATCGGCCGGCACGCTGTCGGCCTTGAGCTGCACGCCGCGGTCGGCGCCCAGGCTCAGCGCCTTGCGGATGGTCTCCTGGACCACGTCGGGGCCCAGACAGATCACGGTGGTCTCGCCGGAGCCGGCCTTCTCGTTGATCTGGAGGGCGACCTCGACGGCGTATCCGTCAAAGTCGCTCATGTCGAACTTGAGCCCGGTCTCATCGATCGCGGTGCCGCTGGCGGCGATCTTGAAACGCGACTCCATGTCAGGCGCGCGTTTGATGCAGACGGCGATCTTCACAGTCCGTCCCCGTATGTGAAAAGATTCACATAGAAGATAACCAAGGGTCGGGGCCGTTCAAGCTGAGAATGGCAGTCGGCAGTCGTTCGCGACTACGTCCGGCGAACGGCGAATCCCTAGTTGAACGCATTCAATCCCGTGACCGCCTGCCCCAGGATCAGCGAGTGCACATCGTGCGTGCCCTCGTACGTGTACACGCTCTCCAGGTTCGCCATGTGCCGCATGGAGGCATACTCCGCCAGAATGCCGTTGGCGCCGAGCAGCCGACGCGCCTCGCGCGCGATGTCGGTGGCGATGTTCACGTTGTTGCGCTTGGCCAGCGACACCTGCTGCGGGGTGTAGCTGCCCGCGTCCTTGAGCCGGCCCAGGTGCAGCGACACCAACTGCGCCTTCACGATCTCGGTCAGCATCTCGGCCAGCCGCTGCTGCTGGATCTGGAAGCCGGCAATCGGCTTGTCGAACATCACGCGATTCTTGGCGTAGCTCAGCGCTTCCTCGTAGCACGCCATCGCGGCGCCGACCGCACCCCAGGAGATCCCGTAGCGCGCCTGCGTGAGGCACATCAACGGGCTCTTGAGTCCGCCGGACCCTGGCAGAATCGCGTCGGCCGGCAGGTGCACGTCCTGGAACACCAACTCGCTCGTGTCACTGGCGCGGAGCGAGAGCTTGCCCTTCTGATCCTTGGACGTGAACCCGGCCGTCCCCCTGGGCACGATGAACCCGCGAATCGACTTGTCGCTCTTGTCGCCGTTCGTCTTGGCCCACACCACGGCGATATTCGCCGTGGACCCATTGGTGATCCACATCTTGGCGCCGTTGAGCAACCAGCTCCCGTCCTTCTGCTCCCGGGCCATGGTGATCATGCCGCTCGGATTCGATCCGTAGTCGGGCTCGGTGAGTCCGAAGCACCCGATGATCTCGCCGCTGGCCATCTTCGGCAGATACTGCCGCTTCTGGTCCTCGCTGCCGAACGCGAAGATCGGGTACATGGCCAGCGCGCCCTGCACCGATGCGAACGAACGGACGCCGGAGTCGCCGCGCTCCAGCTCCTGCATGATGAGCCCGTAGGCCACGTTGTTGAGTCCCGCGCACCCGTATTCCTCGGGCAGGTTGGCGCCGAACACTCCGAGCTTGCCCATCTCGGGCACCAGCTCCAGGGGAAAGTGGCCGTCGATGTAATGCTGGCCGATGATGGGCAGCACGCGCTCGTCCACGAATTGGCGAACGCTGTCGCGCACGGCGCGCTCCTCTTCGGAGAGCGCGCTGTCGATGTCGAAGAAGTCGGTCGTCATGCGTGGAATCTACTGTGCGGCCGGGGCGCTGTCCCGCGCCGGCGGCGGGCCGCGGAACGCGCTGCCGAGCAGCGCCGCCGACCATGCGAGGACCAGGGGGAACCCGAGCTCCACCGTCCACAGCGCCCAGGCGGGCACCTGCATGGCCCCGGCCAGTTTTCCGCCGAACGAGAATATGGGGGCGCCCGTGATCGCTGGGGCCACCAGCAACAGCGCCCAGGCGATCGCCGCCGCGAGTCCGGCGCGCACGGCCACCCGGCGGGTAGGCCCGTTCATCACTCCCCACGCGAAGGAGACGAGCGGGACGGCCCACCAACCGAACCCGTACGTGCCCAGCCCGAACGCCAGGGCCAGCAGCATCAGCCGCAGCAATCCTCGGCTCATCGCGCGCCCTCCGGCTCGAGCGTCAGCACGGCGCGCGTCTGCACGGCGGACAGCTCGGACGTATCGCTCGGGAAAAGGGCCGGGCTCAGTCCACCGGACAGCCATTGGGGAATCCGGTTCTCGTATTCCGCGCTTGCCGGATTGCCGCTCTGGCCGCCCGGGTAGGTGTCCCAGGCCCGCACATGGGGGCCGAGTTGCACCACCAACCGCCAACTCGGCCCGAAACCGTTGCCGCCCGGGGCCGGATTGAGCGTTCCCTTCCCGCCGTCGGCCACGAGACCGAGCGCCGAGAACCCACGCAATCCGAGCAGGTGGTGGATCTCGACCTTGGCCACTCGGTCCCACTGCCATCCGTTCGGATCGGCGGGCCCATACCGGGCCGTCAGGGTATCGTAGGCCGCCGTGATCGCGCGGGCGAGGATCTCGTTCCGCGTTTCCACGGTGCCGGGGGTTCTGCGGTCGTCCCACCAGGCGCTCTGTGGCTGGTGCAACAGTGCCAGCATCACCCCGTCCGACGGCGTCGCCACCCGCCGGCCGCGCGCATCCTCCAGTTCGTCCCACGCGTCGTCTCGCAGTTGGCGCATGACCTCCTCGAACAGCGCCGCGCCGCCGGTGTCGCGCGTGTAGCGACGGTTCCAGGCACCGAGAATGTGCACCGCAGCGTGCAGCGCCGGCGACGCGTGCGGATCGGCGGCGAGCGAGTCGCCCACCTGCACGAAGATCGAATCGAAGATCAGCGCGCGCACGCTCAAGGGATCCACCTGGAACCGCCGCATGTCGTCCACCGTGACTTTGGCGTCGCCGTGGAGCAGCCGGTTGATGTCGAGGGCCCGCCAGGGATCGTACGCACGCTCGTCCCCCAGATATGCGAACTGTGCCGACGGCGCCTCGGGCTGTTGGTTGGCGGAGGCGAGGTAGCCCTGCGATGGGTTGAACGACTGCGGGTACCTGTCCACGGGCCAGTAGCCGGTCCAATCGTTGGCGCTGCTGGACCCGTCGAAGATCTCCAGGCCGTTGGTCCCCTTGGGACGCAGGGGGAAATGCCCCGTGGACCGGATGGCGATCGTGCCCTGCCGGTCGGCGACGATCATGTTCTGTGCCGGCACGAAGAAGCTCCGCGCCATGTCGTCGAGAAACTCGCGCGCGGTGGTCGCGTGCGCCGCGTCGTAGAAGGCCGTGATCTCGTGCGACGGCTCGAGCAGCGTCCATCGCATGGACACCCATTCGCCGAACCGGTGCGTCATCGGACCGCGGTGCGTGTAGCGCACGGTATCGGTGGCGAGCACCCGGCCGGCCTTGCCGCGGTACTCCTCCACGCGCCGCTGCAGCGGCTTCCACACGCCGTCCACGCGGTACTCGGTGGGGTTGGCGTCGTCGTTCACCGTCTCGCGGTAGAAATCCACGACGTCGGCCCCGGTGTTCGTGAATCCCCACGCCAGATCGCGATTGAAGCCGAGCACGATGCCGGGCGCACCGGGAATGGTCACGCCGTAGACGTCGAGCTTGCCCGGCACCACGAGCTGCGTCTCGTACCAGATGCTGGGCAGGGTGAGATCGAGGTGCGGATCGTTGGAGAGCAGCGCATACCCGTCGGCAGTGCGCGACGGAGCCACCGCCCAGTTGTTACTCGCGAAGTGGCGCGGGTCGGCGTCCGGCGCACGGCCGGGCGGTGAGATGGTCCGGAACAACGCCGCGAGTTGGCGCGCCGCGGTGTCGGGGCGGCCAGGCGCCGGGATGCGCTCCAAGTCGAACGTCGGCGCCGGCGTCGCGGTGGGTTGCAGCGGCTGCTGGATGGGGCTGTTGATCGGAAACAAGGCCTGCGCGGCCGAGTCGCCCACCAGCGCGCGCGCGGCCAGCCGCGCCGATTCGTCGGGAATGTAGGAGAGCGTCAGCCCCATCTGGTTGAACAGGTGGATGGAGTTGATCGGCCTCCAGTGTTCGGGGCGCACGCCGAGGAGGCGGTATTCCACCGGCCACTCGGCGGGCGTGAGTCTGTCGATGTAGGCGTTCACGCCGTCGGAAAAGGCCTGCATGACTCGCCAAGCGATGCCACTCGTGTCCATGGCCGCGAGCTTCTGCTCCGCGGCGCGCGGCATCCCGAGGTCGCGCGTCCGCCGGTCGAGCGGCAGCGCCCGAGCGCCGACCCATTCGGTGAGCCGCCCCGAGGCGGCGTGCGTCTGCAGGTCCAGTTGGAACAGCCGGTCGCGCGCCACGACGTAGCCGAGCGCGCGGTAGGCATCGAGTTCCGTGGTGGCAAAGACATGCGGCACGCCGCGATCGTCGTAGCGGACGCTCACCGTGCCCTGCAGCCCTGGAATGGCTGCCGTCGCGTTGGGAGGGAGCGCGGCGTGCGCCGCCGCACCCCAGGCGCCGTTCACGGGATCGAGCAGCGCCCCCAGCGGAGGCACGGCTCCCGCCCCGCGGGTGCCCACCCAGAGCAGGGCGGCGAGGACGAGTCCGCCCAACAGTCCACGGATTACACGAGAGGTCATGCCCGGTAAGCTACCGGCCGGCGCGCCCGGGGCCAGCCGTGTCCACGTTCAACCGGCGCGGCGGCGCTCGGGGACCCGATCCACGACCTTCTTGGCGGTCGGCGCGGCCCCCACCTCGGCTGCCTTTCGGCGAAAGGCGGCGCGGTGGTCCACGGGCAGCCCCGACTCGTCCTGCCACTGATGCACCATCTCGTGCAACACGGTATCGGTAACGTCCACCCAGCCGTCCCGCCGCGCGTGGCGTCGGCTGATGACGATCTCCACGTGGGCACTCTGGCTGGACGGCACGTAGTGCCCGAGCCGGGACTTCATGCGGCGCGACACGCGCACCGGAATCGTCTGCAGTGTTCCCCCGAACTGTTCGTGGTTGAGCCGGGCATGGAGCGCCTGCAGGCGCGCGACCAGCGGCGCGTCCTCGGGATGCGTGCGTTCCGGGGGACGCGGCGTCACGTGCGCCACCACGGCCGCGTCGATGATGGCTCGCTGGGCCGCCCGGCGCTCGGCGCGTGTCCGCCCCTCCACGAAGGAGACGATCGCGCGGAGCACGGCCTCGGGGGCTCCGAGGTAGCCCTCGTGCACGCGAAGTTCGCCGGGACCGAAGCTCACCATCACGGTGCGGTTGTGCGTGAGCACGCATCGCTCGATGCGGCGCATGCCCAGGGCCCGCAGCCGGGCCAGCAGTTCAGCCGCGTCGCGCGGTGCGGGGGACTCGACGCCGAGTTCCAGTTGGGCCGGATCGGCCCCGCGGCGGACGAATCGCTTCAGCGAGGAAAGCGTTGGGACGGTCCCGGCGTGAAGGTTCGGTCAGCATCGGACCAGATCAGCGTGGAGACTTCGATGCTCTCGTCGGTGATCTGAATGCTGTTCACCGACGACGGTCGCCCGCCGCGCGACCGGTCGGACATGGTGCCGGCCGTCGACACCACGGTGCCTTTGACGGTGTGCTCCACGAAGTGGACCGCCTCCTGGTGGTCGTGGCCGCAGAGCACCAGATCGACCCCCAGCTCGGCGAAGTAGCCGAGCACGCGCTGCGTGTGTTTGAGCCCGTAGCGTTGCGACAGCTCGCCCTTGACCGGGTTGTGGTGCATCACCACCACGCGGGCGGCGCCGGCCGGCGCGTCGCCGAACACGCCCCGCAGCCGCTGGAGCTGTTCCTTGCTCACGTGCCCGATGATGGAGATGTCGCGCGGGTTCCAGGTGAGCGTTTCCCAGAGGACGCCGTGCGACGTGTTGAGCCCGGCGATCACGGCGCCGGGCACGCGCAGCACCGGGTTGATGTCGTCGTTGATGTATCGCCGATACTTGTGCAGCAGCGCCTCGTCCTTGCCCAGGCGCAGGGGCGAGAACCACCACGCCACGTCATGATTGCCGGGCACGACGATCACGCGGCTCACCAGCTCGGCCTGTTTGATGAACGCGCGGGCCCGCTGGAACTCGCCGGCGCGGGCCCGCTGCGACACGTCGCCCGAAATCGCCACCACGTCGTAGCGGCGGTCCTGGATCAGCGCTTCCAACGCTTCGTACTGCTCCGGCACTGCGGGGTGGCCGAAGTGCAGATCGGAGCAGTGGAAGAGCGACAGTGGGGTCACAAGCGGGCGATGATGGCGTCGGTGAATTCGTCGGTGCTCGCCGTGCCGCCGAGGTCGCGGGTCACGGACTTCCTCTCGCGGATCGTCTCCTCGAGCGCCGAACGGACGCGGCGGCCGCGCTCGCCCTCGCCCAGATGCTCGAGCAGCATGCAGCCCGCCAGGACCACCGACGACGGATTGGCCACGCCCTTGCCGGCGATGTCGGGCGCCGTCCCGTGCACCGCCTCGAAGATCGCCCCGCTGAGCCCGATGTTGGCGCCGGGGGCAAGCCCGAGCCCGCCGATGAGCCCCGAGATCTCGTCGGAGAGAATGTCCCCGAACAGGTTGGTCGTGACGATCACGTCGTACTTCTCGGGGCGCATGACGAGGTTCATGGCCATCGCATCCACGATCACGTCATCGCATTCGATGTGGTCGTATTCGTGCGCGATCTGGCGCCCCACGTCGAGAAACAACCCCGAGGTGTTCTTGAGGATGTTCGCCTTGTGGACGAGCGTCACCTTCTTCCGGTTGTGCGTCATCGCGTACTCGAACGCGTATCGCACGATGCGCTCGCAGCCGGCGCGGGTGATGATGGCGATGGATTCGGCCACCGCCTTCGGATCGTCCCCCACCTTGATGTAGTGCTCGACACCCACGTAGAGCCCTTCGGTGTTCTCCCGAATCAGCACCAGGTCGATATTGTCGAACCGGCCGCCGTGCACGATGGAATACGCGGGGCGCACGTTGGCGAACAGATCGAAGGTCTTGCGCAGGGCGACGTTGATGGAGCGGAAGCCCTCCCCCACCGGCGTCTCCAGCGGCCCCTTGAGGGCCAGCCGGGTGCGCTTGATGGAATCGAGCGTCGCATCGGGCAGCGGATCATTGTACCGGGCCACGGCCGCCATGCCGGCCAGTTGGGAGTCCCACTCGATGTCGGCGCCGGCCGCTTCGAGGATGCGCACCGTGGCGCTCGTGATCGACGGACCGATGCCGTCGCCCGGGATCAGTGTGACGGGAATGCCCATGCGATGTCGGGGACGGCCGCCGTGCCGGCTAGGGCGCGACGACCAGGTCGGCGAAGTGATTGGCGAGGCTGGTGATCACCGCCGGACCGAACGCCGGTGCGGAATCGCTCCGCACTTCGTGGAACCAGAGAAATTCCGTGGTACGCGCGTCCACCAGCACCAGCTTCAGCACCGCCACGCCCGACGTGCCGTCGGCCGCCCGCTCGAACCGGACGTCCACGGGCAGGATCACGCGACGCGCCCCGTCCTCCATCGCGATCATCGTCCGGAGTTGCGTGGCCAGCGGCTCGCCGTACGTCTTGCCCAGCTCCAGCTTCCCGAGCAGCGGCTCCTCGGCCAGCATGTGCGGGTTGGCGGCATACGTGGAGTTGAGCTCGTAGCTCTTCTCCAGCGAGGGCGCGAAGTACCAGGTGCCGCCCAGGCCGCGGGCCTTGAATTCGGTGACGATCGCCGAATCGAGCTGCCGTAGCATCGCGGTGTGCCGCGGGATCTTGGCGGCCCAGCCCAGCGGGTCGTCCTCATCCAGCCTGAACACCGGCGTCACGGTGATGCGCATCGCGGCCAGGTTGGCCAGCGGCCGCCTGACCTCCGTGGGCGCCGGCGGTGTGGGCGTCTGCTGCGCATGCGATGGCGGGGATGCGCATGCCGCGATGAGCAGCGCGCCAGCCAGAGTCAGAGTGCGGGGCACGTCGGCAATTTAATGCATTCGGCGCGGCCGCGCCCGAGGGGCCGTCGGGTAGCGGGCACGCCCGCCCCCGTTGACCCCGATCGCTCCGCGGTCCATTTTGGCCGCGCCCCCGTACCGGAGTTTTCCCCGTATGTCGAAGCTGCTGCGTGCCCTCCTCTGGGTGGGCATTGCCCTGCTTGGCGCCGGCTCCCTCGCCTGGCTGGCGTTCTCCCGCGGTGAGACGATCAATGCTGCCTGGCTGCTCACCGCCGCGGTGTGCAGCTATCTGGTGGGCTATCGCTTTTACGCGAAGTTCATCGCCAGCAAGGTGTTCGCGCTCGACGCCAACCGGCGCACCCCCGCCGAGCGGCTGAACGACGGGCGCGACTACGTGCCCACCAACAAGTGGATCGTGTTCGGCCACCACTTCGCGGCGATTGCCGGCCCGGGTCCGCTGGTCGGCCCGACGCTGGCGGCGCAGTTCGGCTATCTGCCGAGCGCCATCTGGATCATCGTCGGCGTGGTGTTGGGCGGGGCGGTCCAGGACTTCGTGATCCTCTGCTCGTCGGTGCGGCGCAACGGCAAGACGCTGGGGCAGATGGCCAAGGAGGAGATCGGACCGGTGGCGGGATACACGGCGCTCGTCGCCGTGCTCGGCATCATGATCGTCCTCATCGCGGTGCTGGCCCTCGTGGTGGTGAACGCGCTGCGGGCGAGCCCGTGGGGCACCGTCACCATCGGGCTGACGATTCCCATCGCGCTGTTCATGGGTGTGTATCTGCGCTGGATGCGTCCCGGGCGCGTGCTCGAAGCGAGCGCCATCGGTGTGGCACTGCTGGTGGTGGCGCTGTACGCGGGCAAGTGGGTTGCCGCCGACCCGGCACTCGCCGCGACGTTCACGCTCAGCGGCACGACGCTCGCCTGGATCGTCATGGGGTACGGATTCGCCGCGTCGGTGCTCCCGGTGTGGCTGCTGCTGGCCCCGCGCGACTATCTGTCGGCGTTCGTGAAGATCGGCGTCGTGCTGACGCTCGGCATCGGCATCCTCGTCGTGCTGCCGCCGCTGCACATGCCGGCGCTCACCAAGTTCACCGACGGCACCGGCCCCATCTTCGCCGGCAAGGTGTTCCCGTTCGCCTTCATCACGATCGCCTGCGGCGCGATCTCCGGCTTCCACGCGCTGATCGCGTCGGGCACCACGCCCAAGCTGCTGGAGCGCGAGACCGACGCTCGCCTGATCGGCTACGGCGCGATGCTCATGGAGTCGTTCGTCGCAATCATGGCGTTGATCGCCGCCTGCGCACTCACGCCCGGCGTCTTCTTTGCCATCAACGCACCGGCCAGTGCGCTCGGCGGCACCGTGCAGACGGCGTCGGTGGCCATTGCGCACTGGGGGTTCACCGTCTCCCCGCAGGAACTGACGCGCCTGGCGAAGGAGGTGGGCGAGACCACGCTGCTCTCGCGCACCGGGGGCGCGCCGAGCCTCGCCGTCGGCATGGCGACGCTGTTCAGCGGCGCCTTGAGCGGAGGGGGCGCGATGGCGCTCTGGTACCACTTCGCGATCATGTTCGAAGCGCTGTTCATTCTGACCACGCTCGACGCCGGCACGCGCGTGGGGCGTTTCATGCTGCAGGATCTGGGGCGCCACCTGTGGGAGCCCTTCGGCCGCGTGTCCTGGTATCCGGCGGTGCTGCTGTCGAGCGCCCTCTTCGTGATGATGTGGGGACACTTCCTATATCAGGGCGTGCGGGATCCGCTCGGCGGCATCAACTCGCTCTGGCCGCTGTTCGGTATCTCCAACCAGCTGCTCGCGGCGGTCGCGCTGTGCGTGGGCACCACGGTGTTCATCAAGATGGGCAAGGCCCGGTATTCGTGGGTCACCATCACACCACTGGCGTGGCTCGTGGTCGTGACGATGGCCGCCGGGTGGGCCAAGATGTTCTCGCCCGATCCGCACCTGGGGTTCCTCTCGCATGCCCGCTCCCTGGCGGCTGCCATCGACGCCGGCGCACTCCCCACGGGCGTCGCCACTGCGTCGGTGGCGCACCAGATGATGTTCAACGACTATCTGGACGCGGCCGTCGCGGCGTTCTTCATGGTCTCGGTGATCGTGATCCTCGCCGATTCCATGCGCACGTGGTACGCCGTGATCAGCGGGCGTGTACCCGCGGTGTCGACCGAGGCGCCTTTCGAGGCACGCGCGATACCCGATACGCCCTGACGTTCGTGGCACCTTTCGGTCGCACCTCGAGCCGCGTGGTGTTCCGGGCGTCAACGGTTTGAACTACAATGAACGCAGACAATCGCGGAGAACGCGGATACGGCAACGGCAGCCTCTTGTGACTCGCCCTGCTCATTGGTATCCGCGCCCCGTCCGCGCCATCCGCGCCATCCGCGCCATCCGCGCCATCCGCGCCATCCGCGCCATCCGCGCCATTATAGTTCCAACTGTTGGTGCTCGTCGTACATCAGGCCCATCCCGTAACCCCCCACTTGCCCCGACATGCCCAACATTCGGCTCGTTGCTCTCGTTGCCGCCGCGGCGCTTGCCGCGCCCGCCGCGCGCGCCCAGCAGTCCCCCAGCTTCGACTTCACGATCAAGAACATCATGCGCGGCCCCGAGGTGTATGGCCGCGAGCCGTCGAACATCCGGTGGACGGCCGACGGACAGTGGATCTACTTCCAGTGGAACGAGCCCGGCACCGACTGGCGCGCCCCGATGGAGCAGTATCGCGTGCGGGCCGAGGCCGGCGCCAAACCGGAGCATGTGTCGCGGCAGCTCGCCGACTCAATTCAACTCTCGCTCGCGTCCGGCACCCGCTCCCCCGATCGCACCCGTGAACTGATCTCCGTGGGCGGCGACCTGTATGAACGCACCATCGCCACCGGAGCCGTTCGCCGGCTCACCGAGACCAACGACCTCGAGTACGGGGGCGGGTACAGCGCCGACGGGAACACCATCTACTTCATTCGGGCCGACAATGTGTACGCGCTCGATCGCGACTCCGGATTCCTGCACCAGCTCACCGACATCCGGCCCGCGGGCGCGGCTGGTGCTCCGGCGCCCGCGCGTGGCGGTGGACGTGGCGGGCGTGGCGGATTCGGAGGCGCAGCACGGGGCGGCGGACGCGTCGCTGCCGACAGCGCCACCGCCAATCCCCAGCGGGCGTCGCTCGAGCGCCAGCAGAAGGAACTGTTCCAGGTGATCCGCGACCGGGAGTGGATCGACAGCGTCGCCAAGGCGGAACGGGCGGGACGCGACACCACCGGCCAACTGCATCCCCTGCACCTGCTCGCCAACGAGAGCGTCCGCTCCATCGACGTCTCGCCCAACGGCAAGGCGGCGCTCCTCACCACGTTCATCCGGAGCACCGACGCCCGCGGCACCGAGGTGCCCGCCTGGGTCACCGCCAGCGGATACGTCGAGCCGATCAACGGTCGCACCAAGGTGGGCGACGTCCAGTCCGGGGGACGGATCATCTTCATGTCTCTTCCCGAAGGCGAGACCCACGTGCTGCACCTCACCCCGGACGACACCACGGGGCCGGGGTCGAACGCCCAGGTGGTCGGGTGGAACGACGACGGATCACTGGCGCTCGTCCACACCGAGACGGCGCACTTCAAGTATCGCTACTACTACACGGTGTCCGATGCCGGCACGCCGCATCAGGTGGACGCGCTGCACGACACGGCCTGGGTGGGCGGTCCGTGCAGCTACTGCGCGGGATGGATCGACCACGGCCAGCGCCTCTACTTCGTCTCCGAGGCCGACGGCTATGCGCACGTCTACTCCGAAGCCGCGGACGGCACCGACCGCAAGCAACTCACGAGCGGCAAGTGGGAAGTGGACGGCCTCCAGCTCTCCAACGACGGCACGGCCTTCTACCTGACCACCAGCGAGCCGTCGCCCTTCGAGGAACACTTCTACCGGATGCCGGTGGACGGCGGCGCGCGCACGCTGATCACCACGGGCCACGGCGGCCACGCGGCGTACCTGTCGCCCGACGAGTCGATGATTGCCGACGTGTATTCGACGGCGGCCAATCGCCCGCCGGAATTGTTCGTGATGAAGAACCAGCCGGGCGCGAAGGAATCGCCGCTCACCGTGTCGCCAACGGCCGACTGGCTGGCGTTCAAGTGGATCAACCCGCGCATCATCCATGTGCGGGCGAGCGACGGCGTGGAAGTCCCGGCCCGGATCTACGAGCCCAAGGACGTCGGCGCGCGCCCCAACGGCGCCGCGGTGATCTTCGTGCACGGCGCGGGCTACCTGCACGAGGTCGTCAACTACTGGTCGCCGTATCCGCGCGAGCAGATGTTCAACCAGTACCTGGCCTCGCACGGCTACGTGGTGCTCGACCTCGACTATCGCGCCTCGGCCGGCTACGGCCGCGACTGGCGCACCGCGATCTACCGGTGGATGGGTGGGCGCGACCTGCAGGACGAGGTGGACGGGTCGAAGTACCTCACGAAGACCTACGGTATCCCGCCCCGGAAGATCGGCATCTACGGCGGCAGCTACGGCGGCTTCATGACGCTGATGGCGATGTTCACCGCCCCCGACGACTTCGGCGCCGGCGCCGCGCTCCGCAGCGTCACCGACTGGGCCCACTACAACCACGGCTACACGGCCCGCATCCTGAACTTCCCGCAGGACGACACGCTGGCCTACCACCGGTCGTCGCCGATCTTCTACGCCGACGGACTCCGCGGCCCACTGGTGATGTTCCACGGCATGGTGGACACGAACGTGGAGTTCGAGGACATCGTACGGCTGGAACAGCGGCTCATCGAACTCGGCAAGACGAGCTGGGAACTGCGCCCGTATCCGGTGGAGAATCACGGATTCGTACGCCCCGATTCGTGGACCGACGAGTACACGCACATCTTCGACCTGTTCCAGCGCACCATCCGTACGGCGAAATAGCACCCATCCGACGCGCGGCCGGGGCGGATGCCTGCCCGGCCGCGTGCAGAGGTTCACCCATGAGGTCGACATCGAGACTCCGCGAAAAGCTGCGTGCCATCGGCGAAGTCACCCGCCGCATCATTGGAGCACCCGACTACGAGCGGTACATCGCGCACATGCGGCAGCGCCACCCCGGCGAGCGACCGCTCACGCGCGGCGAGTTCTCGAGGCTGCGGTTGGAGGAGAAGTACTCGAAGCCGGGGTCGAGATGTTGTTGAGGAAGGGCTGACCCGGCGGTCGAGGCCGGCGCGACTCAGTTCGCCGCCGCGGCCCCGCGCCCACCACCCACGACGGCGATCCCGACCGCCGCGACCAGCGCCAGCGTGGCCCCGAACGTGAACGCCGCCCCCGGACCCACGCGGTCCCAGATCAATCCGAAGATCAACGACGCCGGCAGCGCCCCGAGACCGACCGCGAGGTTGAACCAGCCGAACGCCGTACCGCGTCGCTCGGCCGGCACGATGTCCGACACCAGCGCCTTCTCGGCGCCCTCGGCGAACCCGAAGTAGATCCCGTACACCGCGAACAGCGCCCAGGCATGCCACTGCTGCGACGCGTGCGCGAACGCGAGGTACACCGCGGCGTAGAACAGCCACCCCGCGATCAACGTCGGGCGGCGGCCCACACGATCGCTCAGCGCGCCCCCCGGTGTGTTGGTCAGCGACTTCACGCCGTTGAGCAACGCCCAGATGATCGGCAGCAGCGCCACCGACACCCCGAGCTGCTGCGCCCGCAGCAGCAGGAACGCGTCCGTCGAATTGCCGAGCGTGAAGACAAAGATCACCGCCATGTACGCCCAGAAGCGTCCGCCCATGGGCTGGCGAAGATCCAGCGGCGCGCCGCTCCGCGCGATCTTCTTCGGCACCTCCCGCACGCCCCACACCACGGTCGCCACCGCGAACGCCCCCGGCACGAGCGCGAGCCAGAAGACGTGCCGCAGCGTCAGCCCCTCCCACTGCAGCAGGCCGAACGCGATCAGCGGCCCCGCCACCGCACCGGCATTGTCCCAGGCGCGCTGGAACCCGTAGGCGCGCCCCCGGATGCTCGGGTGCACGGAGTCCGCGATCAGGGCATCGCGCGGCGCACTACGCAACCCCTTGCCCACGCGGTCGGTGACGCGGATGGCGAGCACCTGGCCCGCGGACTGGGCGATGGCCACGAGCGGCCGCGTGATCGTCGCCAGCACGTACCCCACGAGCACGAACGGCTTGCGCACGTGCACCCGGTCGGACCACCATCCGCTGGCGAGCTTGAGCAGCGCCGAGATCGATTCCGCCGTTCCCTCGATCACGCCCACATACGCGGCGCTCGCGCCGAGCGTCGCGGTGAGGAATACCGGCAGCAGCGGATAGATCATCTCGCTCGACATGTCGGTGAAGAAGCTCACCAGTCCGAGCGCGACGACGTTGCGTCCGAGCTTCGGGCGCGGTGGCTGATCCGGATGCATGTTCATGGCGTGCGACCAATCTAGCACTTGCCAAATCCCGCCGCGCCGCCGCTGTATTGAAGAGCATGCGACCCCCATTCCGGCATCACACCGACGCGTTCGCCGCCCTGGCGCCCCTGCGGCAGCGCCTGGCGGCGGGGGACGACATCCTGATGCGCGAACAGGTGGCGGTTGCCCAGATCGCCGCACCGAGCGGGGACGAGGGCGACCGCGCCCACTGGATGCGCCAGCGGTTCGCGGCGCTCGGCCTGTCCGCCATCCGCATTGACGAGGCCGGCAACGTGATCGGGCGGCATCCGGGCCGGCGACCCGACGAGCCGGTGGTCGTCTGCGCGCACCTGGACACGGTGTTCTCCCGCGAGACCCCGCACGTGGTCACCCGCGACGGCCGCCGCTTCCAGGGCCCGAGCATCACCGACAACAGCCGGGGCCTCGCCGCCATGCTCGCCATCGCCGGCGTGATCGACGCCGGCGAGACGCCGCTCGAACGACCGGTGGAATTCGTCGGCACCACGGGCGAAGAGGGAAACGGCGATCTTCGCGGCGTCAAACACTACTTCGCCCGGAGCGCCGACCGGCCGTCGGCCATGATCGCCCTCGACGGCGCCGGCGATCAGCGGATCATCCATCGCGCACTCGGAACGCGACGCTACCGGGTCACCGTGGACGGTCCCGGCGGCCACAGTTGGGCGGCGTTCGGGGCGCCCAACGCCATTCATGCGGCCGCCTCGGCCACGGCCAGGCTCTCGTCGATTCCGCTCGGTGCCAATCCGCGCACGACGCTGAGTGTGGGTCGCATCGGCGGCGGTATCTCGGTGAACTCCATCCCCGATCATGCCTGGCTCGAGATCGACGTGCGCTCCACCAGCACCCGCGCACTCGACCACATGGACCGCGAGGTGCACCGCGCCGTCGCGGCCGCGGTGGACGACGAGAACGCGCGCCGGACACGGGGCACTCCCCCGCTCGTCGCGCACGTCGTGCGCATTGGCGACCGTCCCGGCGGCGAGACCGATGCCGGCCATCCGCTGGTGGAGGCGGCGCGCGCAATCACCCAACTCTCCGGCGGCGAGCCCGAACTCGCGATCGCATCCACCGACGCCAACGTGCCCATCGGACTCGGGATTCCGGCCATCGCCATCGGCGCCGGCGGCCAGGGCGGCGACGCGCATTCGGCCAACGAGTGGTTCGAGAACGTGAACGGCACGCGCGGGGTGGCGCGCGCGCTGGCCATCATGCTCGCCGCGGCGCAGACCGCGGGCGCCGGATCACCCTGAGACGGAGGACGGCTCGAGGCGGTCGAACGCCCGCCCGAGCAGTTGCATCGCACCCTGCAGTTCGAACGCCAGGGCGGCGCTCCCAGCCACCATGATGCCGGCCACGCTCACCGGACCGGACAGGTGGAGCGTGATGATCGCCACGACCCCTGCGCCCACCGGCAGCAGCAGGAGCAGCGCCAGGAGCAGGATGTAGAATCCCATCATCAGGATCAGCTGCCCCATCATCTCGACGCCGCCCGGCACCACCGTGCCCAGTCGCGACCACCCGGGAAACAGGATCGGCGCGCCGTTCTGGATGGTCACGCTGCACGCATTGAATGCCAGCAGCACCGGCAGCACGCCCACGGCAATGGCGACGCGCATCGCGGGCGGGCCCCACGCGATGCCACCCGCCTGCGCCGTGAGCGCGGCCGCGCCGAGCGCGAGCGCCTGGATCGCCGCCAGCGGAATCGAGACGCTCAACACCTCGGCGACCACGATCGTCGATCCGCGAAAGGGCAGCGTCTTGAGCTCCGCCAGGTGCTGCAGATCCTGGCGCAGATCGCCGCGGAACATCATCGGCCCCATGAACACCATCGCCCCGGCAAACACGAGCATCGCCGTCACGATGCCGTGGTACACTCCCAGCTTGGAGGCGCTCGCAAACCCCATGACCACGGCCAGGAGCACCGGGGTCACCAGCTGCCGCTGCTGCGAGGTGCGCCGCAGGCAGGCGATGTTCTTCCACACGATCGCCACCGCGGGATGGCCCGTCGGCGCCAGCGGGATGCCTCCGCCGCCCGGCTTCGCGGGGTGGCGCGCCGCGGGGGCGCGCCCGCCATTCCCCGTGGCAACGGCACGGCGCCCACGCATGGCTTCGATCTTTCGCGCGCGGGCGGCCGTGGCCGCGAGCGCCGCCTCCTCGAATGCCGTGTCGGTGCGCAGCACCCACCAGACGTGCACGAGCAGCACGACGAGTACCCCAGGCAGCGCCGCCAGCCAGGCCGCCGTGGTCATGGCGAACACGGGCGCCAGGAGTGCCGTGAAGGGCCAGAGCACGTAGCGCGCCGGCGCCTGTGCGATGGCGCCGGTGAGGATGTGCACGCGCGCGTCGAGGCCGGCGGCCTGCCGCAGCGGCTCGGCGCTTCGCACGAGGGTGACCGCCACTCCGATCACGACGGCGGCGAACACCGCGAGCGAGAGTGTGTTCCGGCGCAGGCCATGCCCGCCGTGCTCAGCCCATGCCGTGCGCACCAGAGACGAGCCGAGCCGATGCAGGTAGATGGTGCAGAACAGCATCCAGAGCGCCACGCCGCGCGCCCATACGGGCAGCGTTTGCTGCCCCGAATCGAGCAGCAGCAGCCAGATGAGCGTGTTGAACAACAGGGGCAGTTGGCCGCGGATCAGCTTGTAGGCCACGAGTTGCCGGCGCGACACCGGCGCCGGGAACAGGAACGACGCTTCGGCCTGCGTGAACGCAAGCGCCGTGCTGTCTCCCCCGAACAGCCACATCGAGATGGCACCGAACAACAGGCCGGCGAGCACGAACAGATGACCCCCGTCGGTGAGGAGCGGGAAGACCTGATCCTGCCCGGCATGCCGGGGATTACGCCAGAAGATGAAATAGAAGTAGGCCACCCCGATGATCAGGGCGAGCGCGTAGCGCGGGTTCTTCGATTGCCGGATCCGATGGACCATCCGGTTCCGGATGCTGGTCCACGTGAGGTAGACGAACGCGCCCGTGACCATCGTTCAGTCCGCGGCCGGCCGCTCGTCGCCGTCGCCGGTGAGCATCAGGAACACCTCCTCGAGCGTGTGTCCCGCCAGCTCCGGCCGCTCGGCCACGATCTGTTCGATCGTGCCGTACGCCACCGCCCGGCCGCGCGCGATCACCAACAGCTTGGTGCAGAGTTCTTCCACGAGGTGCAGGAGGTGCGAGCTCAGCACCACCGCCGCCCCCTCGCGGGCGCGGGCGGCGATCGTGTTCTTCATGCGCCGTATGCCGCCGGGATCGAGGCCGGTGAGCGGCTCGTCGAGAATCAGCCCCGACGGATTGTGGAGCAGCCCGCAGGCGATGGCGAGCTTCTGCCGCATGCCGCGCGAGAGTTCGCCCGGGAGCACGTTCGTCTTGTCCGTCAATTCGAGTTCGCGCAGCAGCGCGGACGCCCGCACGCCGGCATCGGGCACCCCGTATACGCGGGCGATGAACGTGAGGTGTTCGGCGACAGTGAGATACTCGAACAGGTACGGCTCGTCGGGAATGAAGGCCAGCGAGCGCTTTGCCTCCACCGGGTCCGTGGCCATGTCGTGGCCGGCGATGGTCACCGAGCCCTGCGACGGGGCGATGATCCCCACCAGGCAGCGCAGCGTGGTCGTCTTGCCGGCCCCGTTGGGCCCGACCAGGCCGAGCACCTCACCCGGCCCGACGTCGAAGGAGAGACCGGAGACGGCGGGGAAGTTGCCGTACAGCTTGGTGAGCTGGCGAACCGAGATCATGCACGCCTGGGGCTGAGGGACCCGCTACGTTAGCACGCGGGCGGCCGCGGCGCGACCGCCCGTCACTCCCCGCGGACGTCCGAGTCGTCGCCCACCGTGGCCTGGCCCGAGAACCCTTCCAGCACCACGCGGTCGCCGATCAGCGAATGGTGAAGCGTGGACCGCGTGATGCGCGCATCGTTGCCGACGATCGTGTCCCGCAGCGTCGAGCCGTCGACGGTGGTCCCGGTGCCGACCGACACGTTGGGCCCGATCGTCGCGTTGCGCAGCGTCACGCCGTCCTCCACGTACACCGGCTCCACGAATACCACATCGGCTCCGGCCTTCGGATGCCGCGCCATCCCGCGCTTCTCGAGGATCGTGCGATTGGTCTCGAGGAGCGTGTCGAGCTTGCCCGCGTCGTACCACCCCTCCACGTCGACCACGCGGATCTTCGCGCCATGGTCGATCATGTACTGGAAGGCATCGGTCAGGTAGAACTCGCCCTTGTTCTTGGGGGCCGCGAGCACGTGCTCGATGCCCTCGTAGAGCAGCTTCCAGTTGCGGATGTAGTACAGCCCGATGTTGGCGCGCTTGGAGATGGGCGTACTCGGCTTCTCCACGATCTTCGTCATGTTGTCGTCGGCATCCGTGACCACGACGCCGAAGCGCTGGTAGTCCTCGACCTCCTTGGTCCAGATGATGCCGTCGGCGTCGGTCCGGTTGATCACCGACAGATCGGCGTCGAAGATCGTGTCCACGAACACGATGAGCACCGGCTGGTCCACGTAGGGCTTGGCCAGGGCCACCGCGCCCGCCGTGCCGTCCTGCACCTGCTGCTCGATGAACACCGAGTCGAAGGAATACTTGCCGCGCGCGTACGCCTCGACCTTCTCCTTGAGGTGTCCGGTGATGTACACCACCTGCTCCACGCCGCCCAGGCGCTGCAGGTCGTCCATCACGTAATCGATCACGGGCTTGCCCGCGATGCGGAGCATCGGCTTCGGGGTAACGTGCGTGTGGGGGCGCAGGCGCGTGCCCTTGCCGGCCAACGGAATGATCACCTTCATGGGGCGTTGGTTCCTTCGCGTCCGTAACGATCCTGGAGCCGTACCACGTCGTCGAGATCGGGCGTTGACGCCTCGAGCACGTCGCAGTCGGTGACCGCTTCCATCTGGTGCACCGTGAACGGCGTGATGCGGTAGGCCTCGCCCAGCCGGAGCTTCACATCCACCGGCCTGGCCGCGGCCGGCAGCGCGCCACCGGCAACCGGCTGATCCCACACCCGGTAGATCAGCTCACCGGACAGGAGATAAACCGTCTCGTCCTTGACGTCGTGATACTGCACCGACAGGGCCTGCCCCGCCTTGATGTGCAGGATCTTGCCGACGTAGCGGTCGGTGTGGGCCCAGATGGTTTCGTGTCCCCACGGCTTCGGGACGTGAGTGACGGAGGCTCGTCCGGACATGCGATGTTGGGGTGAAAGACGCTGAAATATGACACCTTTCCCTCTTCCGCGCCTCTTCACCGTCCACCACCCACCCCCTTGCGGTGATAGTACAGATCGAAACTCGCCTTCCATGTCTTCCCGCTGTCCGTCGAAAGCTCCCCGTACTGCCGCACCGTATTCGAATCGACCGGTGTGAACGTCATGCGGAGTTCCGTGGGTGAGTCCACATCGGGCACGTGGGCCACGAATTGCAGGGCGCCGTCCACCCACTTGCTCTGCCGGTACTCGGTCACGTTGCCGGACGCCGAGGTCCAGAACTGCTGCCACATCTTGAGCTTGCTGTTGTACGCGTTGAGGCTCTTGCCCGGTGCTCCGGACGCCGAGGTCCAGTTCTCGAAGATCACGCAGCCCCCGAGAATCTTCTGCACCGAACTGGACCCGGCGTGCGCGCCCTGCAGCGTAGTCACGTCCCACTCGCCCACCCAGAAGTCGAACTGTTTGGATTCCGGCTGGTACTCGCACGGGGCCGCGGCGCGGTGCACGGCCTCCGTGGCCGCCGCGAACCGGGCGTCGCTCCGATACGGCGCGAAGTCGGGGTCGTGCGTGAACGTCGACTCGGCGCTGAAGCCGAGCGTCGCCGCCGAATCGACCCACCGGAACGCGAGGTCCGGGTGTCCGAGCCGCGCCTCGGCGGCCCCGAGGTTGTATGCCACCACCGGCACGGGCTGGATCGCCAGCGCGTGCCGGTAGGCATCGGCGGCGTCGGAGAACTTCTCGAGTTGCTGCAGCGAGATGCCGAGGCGCGCCCAGTACGCCAACGACGTCGGCGTCTCGGCGGCGAGCGCCCGATACGCCGCGGCCGCCGCCGCGTAGTCGCCGGCGCGGTAGACCGAGTCGGCGTGCGCGCCCGCCGGTGACATCGTGGGCATCTGCGCGCGCACGGAGGCGGCGGCGAGTGTCAGGGCCGCGGCAAGGAAACGAGGCTGGGGGAATCGCATGGCTGGCTCCGGAACGGATTGAGGTCCGAGGCCAAGATGTGGATCCCCGACGGCTCTTCCAACGGTTCTACAGAAGCATTACCAGGGGCGTACAACTGTGAAGCCCGGCGCGTGGCGGCTCGCCGTCGTGCATCCCCGGCGCCGATCCCGGGTATTATTCCCAGTACCCGCACGGCCTGCCACTTCACCATCGTCCGATGCCCCGCTCCGACTCATCGCCCGCTCCCCGCCGCCGATTCCGCATCCCGCGCGCCGTCAAGGCCACCGGCCTCGCCCTGCTCGTCTTCGTGCTCTCGGCCGGGGCCTTCTTCGGCAGCCTGCAGCTCGACGGTAACATCCACGTGGTGGAGCCGGGACAGCTCGTCCGCTCGGCCCAGCTCAGCAAGTCGGGCTTCGCGCGCGTGATCCGGAAGGACGGCATCAAGTCGATCGTGAACCTTCGCGGCGCGCATCCCGGGGCCGGCTGGTACGACAACGAAGTGGCCGTTTCCGACTCGCTGGGCGTCACCCACTACGACTACGGCATCTCGGCGGAACACGTCGTGACGCCCAAGCAGATCGACGACATTCTGCATCTGCTGCGCACGGCCCCCAAGCCCGTGCTCATCCACTGCCAGGGCGGCGCCGACCGGTCGGGACTGGTGGCGGCACTGTACGAAGCCGAGATCGCCGGCAAGAACGCGGACGTGGCCGACCAGCAACTCTCGCTACGCTACGGCCACTTCCCGTACCTCACCAGTCGCACCGGCGCCATGGACCGCAGCTTCTGGACCTACCTGGCCGACCACCCGCCCACCGCCCAGACTCCGGTCGCCGCACCCTGAGCGCCGCACCGCGACGGCGCTACCAGAGATCGGAGAAGCTGAACACCCAGCGGGCAGCGATGGTGCCGTTGGCGGTCGTCAGGCCGCGCCCCCCCGCCAGCCCCGGCTGCTGCACCACCAGCGGTAGGTCGAGACGCATCGTGACCTTCCGATCGTAGAGCCTCCCGCGTAGCGACAGCCCGACGCCCGCGTCGCCCAGGAAGCTCCCGTCCAATTGATAGGTGGCAGACGTCGCAAATCCCGCCTCACCGAACACCGACCCATAGAGCGAGAGTCCGCTGAACACCCCGCTCCCGAGCCGCTGGCTGAACTCGCCATTGCCGGCCACGATCCGGTTCACCGTCACCGACGGATCGTAACCGCGCAGCCCGGCACCGCCGAGCGGCAGGTAGTTCACCCCCGGCCGCGTGAGAATCGACCCCTGCGGGCGGTACCAGTTGTTCTCGAAGTTCGACAGCGGATCGCTCGCCGACAGGTGCAGCGCACCTTGCGCCGGCGCCGTGTTGCCCACCGCGCCGTAGATCCGGAGCGACAGCAGCGACGCACTGTCCGCATACGCGCTCACACTCGTCCCCACGACCTCGAGGTGTCCATACGCCGCCGGCTCGGCCACCGCCCCCCGCGAATATGGCGGCACCGATCCGAGCAGTAGCGGCACGATTCCAGATGTGACCCGCTGCGCCGGATTGGCCAGCCCCGCCACCGCCGTCACCGTGAGCCCCATCGACCCGTTGTCGCCCAGCGCCGATTGTGGCAGGTGAAAGTCCATCGATCCGTGGAGTTCGGTGAGCGACCGATCCTCCCACCCCGCCGGCAGCATCCCGCGGTCGTACGGATACGCCCCGGTCACGCCAAGCGTCGCGCCGATGCGCGGCCCCACAGCCGTCCAGAATGGACTGAGGTCCCAGTGCTGCGAGAAGTCGAGCTTCCACACCCCATCCAGCATCGCCACGCCCCCGGCCGTTCCGATGGACGGCTTCCCCAAGAGATCCCAGTACGGGTTCTCGAAGCGCCACCACCCCTGCACTCGGCTCACCGCGCTCGGCGCCGGATTCCCCGGCGTCGCACGCAGCCCGCTCGTGATCGCCAGGCCGAAGTCGTACTTGTCCACGAGGTTCAGATAGCTCGTGCGCGCGCGCATGCCCACCGTGAAGGCGCCGGGATCGGAGTACCAGACCAGCGGCGAGAGCGCCACCAGTGAGTGATCGCGATTGGCCTGGTCGAGGAACGGCCAATCGAACACGGGCTCGGCGCCGCTCAACCCGAACAGGTTGGCCCCCGCCACGTCGTTGCGACGATCCCAGTCGTAGGTCGTGTGGTACGGATCGATGCGGACTTCGAGCGGCCGCTGCGCGGACACGATCTCCACCTGCTGCGCATCCTGCGACGCGTCGCCGCGCGCGATGGTCCAGCCACTGTCGGTGCGCACGCCCACCGGCATCGGGTGCCGGTAGTCGCCAAGACGCTGCACGACAGCCCGGGTGAGCCAGCGGCCATCGCTCTGCTGCGTGGTCGTGGCGCGCCACAGCCGGTAGTCCACCATGCCCACGTGGTGCACCCACTGATCGAAGAACCAGCGCAGGTTCCGGCCCGACACGCGTTCGGCGGAGGCCTCCATGGCCCACTCGTCCACGTGCTTGAGCGCCCAGCGATTGTAGTAGTCGTGGAAGAAAGCGCGGAAGGTGCTATCGCCCAGCACGTCGCGGAGCTGCGAGTACATCAGCTCGCCGCGCGAGTAGATCATGTTGTTGTACGTGCCGAAGTCGCGAAATTCGTAGGCCGGCGTGCCAATGGGCTGCGAATATCCGAACATGTCCAACTCCGGCAGGCGCAACCCAGCCCCCTGCCGGCGCGTCATCGTCGTTGCGTACGCGCGGTACCCTTCGCCAAGTCGCGGCGGCGGCTCCGGCCCCTGCTCGGCGAGTTCCTGCGGCGCCTGGCCCTGCGCCCACGCCGTCTGGTACGAGGTGAGCCCCTCGTCCATCCAACCGGAACGCCACTCGTTGTTGCCGAGAATGCCGTACGTGAAGTTGTGGCCGCCCTCGTGCAGGATGAGCCCCAGGCTCGCGCTCCCGTCCATGATCATCATCGGGAACTCGGTGCCGCCGCCCTCGAGGCGGTGCAGGTTGGTGAACGACGGATAGGCGAACGGCCCCCAGATCGATTCGAGCCACTTGAACGCCTGGATGGTGCGCTCCACGGCACGTCCCCCGCCCCACGTGGTGTCGTCCCCAGGCCGGTAGAGCACGTTGATGGAGAGCGTATCCCACGTCTTGAAGTGGGTGTGCGGGAGCTGCCGCACGTAGATCGCCCCCTCGTACCGGTAGTCGGGCGACGCCGACCAGGCGAAGTGGTGCACGTTCCGCGCGAAGAAGCGGACCGCCTTGTCGCCCGGCGGCACCGTCACGGCGGGCGCCGGCGGCACGCTGTCGTATGCGTTGCGCGGAATGTGCACCACGCCCCACCGCTTCACGGCCTCCCAGCCCGGGTCGCCCGAGATCGGCACCCCCGTGGCCCCGAGCACCTGATCGCCCGGCACCACGAGCGTCACATCGTACGTGCCGTACTCGCCGTACAACTCGCCGGCCGGTACGAGAGGATTGGGTTCCCACCCGCCGCGATCGTACACCGCGACTTTCGGATACCACTGTGCGAAGTCGTAGCTCCGCCCCCGGCGACCCTGCCGTCGCAGCACCGTCGACGGCCGCGCGTCCCACTGCAGGTGAATGCGCATCGACGCGCCGGGCGCCAGCGGATGCGGCAGCGTGAAGTGCGCCACCGTGCTGTCGGGTGCCCCGGGGTAGTCCGCCGCGACGGGCACACCGTCGAAGGTCGGCACGGTCGTGAACCGATCGTACCCGTAATCCGGATCGCGCAGGTTCTGGAACCGGACCCGTCCCTCGCGCTCGTCCACCGCGCTCCATTTCGAGCCGGGCCGGAACGCGTTGAGGTACTGATGGAAGAACATCTCGTGCAGCGTGTCCGGCGAGTGGTTCACGTACGTGAGATCGGCGGTGCCGTGCACGAGATGCTGCGACTCGTCCAGCGTGGCCGTGATCCGGTAGTCCACGTGCTGCTGCCAGTAGCCGGTGGTGTCGCCGGAGGGCGGCGTCGTGTATGCGCCCGGGATGCCGGAAGCCCGTTGCGGTCCCTGCTGGAACGCGAGGAGGAGGGCGAGAACGGAAGCTGTCGTCATGGTTCCTTAATGAAAGGCCTCTAGCCGATTCTCGAATTGCCTGTATCGTAGGGACAAATGTACTCCACCTGCATCTTCTGTCATGCCTCGCTCGGTAGCAACGACGCGATCGAGGGCTTCCCGGTGGGGAAGCGGCTCGCCTTCGATGCCGACAAGGGTCGCCTGTGGGTAATCTGCGGGAGGTGTGCGCGGTGGAACCTCTCGCCCCTCGACGAACGATGGGAGGCGATCGAAGAGGCGGAGCGGATCTTTCGCGCCACGAGGATGCGCGTGACCACCGACAACATCGGCCTGGCGCGATTGCCGAGCGGCGACCAGTTGGTGCGCATCGGCAAGGCGCTCCGGCCGGAGTTCGCCGCGTGGCGGTACGGCACGCGATTCGCGCGCCGGCGCCTCAACGTGCAACTGTTGACCGGCACCGCCGCCGCCGCCGCCGCGCTCGCCGGCGCCGTCTTCTCCCCGGTCATCCTGCCGGCCCTGCTCACCGGCACCATGTCGGTCATCATCTTTCCCGGCGTGACCACGGTGCTGGGCGCCATCCCGATGGTGGGCGCGCTGGCGGCGCGCGATTACCTGCTGGACGACCGCGTGGTGGCCCGGTTCCGCAAGGGAAAGCGACTGCTCGTGGTTCGCGAGCGGCATGTGCGCGACGCCGAATTTCACATGGCCGGCGACTACCCCACCCTGCGCCTGCCGCACGACGGCGGCTGGGGGTACTACGACGGCACCGAAGCCATGCACATCGCCACCGTGTTGCTCGCGAGCGCCAACCGCTACGGGGGCTCGGGCGGCGACGTCCGGCGGGCGGTGGACCACATCGAGCACGCCGGCGATGCGTCGGCCTTCCTGCGCAAGGCGTCGCGGGCAGTGGAGTGGCGCGAGGGGCACGTGATGTCGCGGCTCAACGAGATCCGCCGCATCGGGGCGCTCCACCTGATGCCCACCGAACGCCTCGCGCTGGAGATGTCGATGCACGAGGAATCGGAGCGGCGGGCCATGGAGGGCGAGTTGCAGTTGCTCGCCGATGCTTGGCGCGAGGCCGAACAGATCGCGGCGATCGCCGACGGCCTCCTCGATCCGCCGGGCTTCGATCGGCTGCGCGCGCTTCGGCCGTCCGAAGGCTGCTGAGCCCCGGCGGTCGCAACGTGGCTGGCCAGCCACCCGGATGCTGACTCGCGAGAGAACGGCCCCGGGTCGCGAATCCCGGGGCCGTCTCCGCCTACCCTCAAGAGCAGCCGGGACTACTTCTGCGGCTGCACCGCGGTGACGGTCGTGATCTTGTCGTCCTTGCCGGCCTTCCACTGCCCGGCGTGCTTCACGTACATGTCGAGCCAGGCCGTCCACCGCGCCCACTGATCCAGATCCGACTCGCGCGTCGCCGGCCCGTGGTCCTCGTACGGGTACATGAACAGCGCGGCGGTCTTTCCGAGCGCGCGCAGCGCCTGCATCATCCGGATGGAGCTGATCGGCGTCGTGCCGACGTTCTGGTCTTCCATGGAGTGGTACATGAGCACGGCACCGCTGATCTTGTCGGCATAGAAGAACGACGACATCTCCTCGTACGTCTTCTGCCCCGTCCAGAAGGTGCGCCGTTCGTTCTGGAACCCGTCGGGCGTGAGCGTCCGGTTGTACATGCCGTCGCCCGCGATGCCGGCCTTGAAGAACGGCGTGTGCGCGAGCGCGTTCATCGTGCTGAACGCACCGTAGCTGTGCCCGCCGATTCCCAGCCGCGTGCGGTCGATGTACCCGCCGGCGTCGAGCGCGTCGATCACCGCGGACAGATTCATCACGAGGTCGTGCACGTAGTTGTCGTTCATCCGACCGGCGTCGCCCACGATCGGCGGATCGAAGTTGGCCACCGCGTACCCCTGGGTGATCAGGTACTCGATGGTCCGCGGCCCGGCCGTCGGGAACCGGTTCACGTTCTCCGTGCGCACGGTGCGGTCGTACTCTTCCTGGCTCGTGTACTCGTACGGGTAGAACCAGAACATGGCCGGTAGCCGCGTGCCCGTTTTGTAGTCGCCCGGCAGCGTGAGGTTCACCACGAACTGGAAGCCGTCGGGACGCGTCACGGTGATCCGCTTGCGAATGGCCGCCGTGAACTGGGGCGAATAGTCCTTGTTCTCGGTCAGCGGCGTGCGCTGGCCCGTGGCGCGGACCCAGAGATACGACTGCCCAATCTCCGTCGACGTCTCGCGGGTCACGATCGCGCGATCGAAGTCGTCGTCGAGCGGCGCCGCCACGGCTTCCGACGCGTCTTTGGCTCCCTCGAAGAGCCGGGTCGTCTCGCCGGTGGCGATGTCGTACCGGTCCACGAACGCCTGCGGCGGGTTGGCCAGATAGTCGGGGTGGTACTGCGTGCCGGTGAGGTAGACACTCTTGCCGTCGGCGCTCACCATGGCCACCTCGCCGCCGCGCGAGCCCCGCTCGGTCATCATTGCGCCCGGGTTGTGGTAGAAGGACGCCGAGTCGGCGCTGCGCCCGGCCCGACCGCCGAACCCGCCGCGGCCGGCCCGGCCACCGCCCTGGAAGGCCGGCGTGTACCCGCGCTGCCGGACGATACTGTGCTTGGTCTGCGGATCGGCGAGCTGCACGGCATAGATCTCACCCGTGCCGTTGGCGTTGTCGGCCACGAAGATCGTCTTCGCGTCGTCGCTGAACACGACGTTGCTCATCTGGCCGGTAGCCGAGTAGAGCACCGTGGTGTCGCCCTTGGCGAAGGGCGGAAGCCACTGCATGAGCCGGTCGTGGCGCGCCGCGGCGCCTCCGCGCCCCCCGCGTCCCGCACGCCCGGCCGGCGCGGCGCTCGCGGAATCGCCGTTCGGGCGCGCCGGCGTTTCGGACGCGATGTAGTAGAGCCCTGGGCCCTGCGGCATCCACGACAGGCCGCGGTACGGACCGCGCCCGCCGCGCCCGAACCCGCCGCCCGCCGTGTCGGGCTCCTGCCCCTCTCGACTCGGCTGCTTGTCGATCTGCGCGAGCACCTTGCCGCTGGCATCCCAGATGGCCTGCGTGGTGCCGAAGCTGTTGTACTGGACGACATACGAGAAGGGCTCGTCCATCGACGTCACGCGGAAGTAGTTCGCGTCGGGACCGGCATCCACCGCCGAGATCATCGCCGGCACGCCGATCTTCTTCAGTGCATGCGTCTTCACGTTCACGACGCCGAGCTGACCCGTGACGTAGTACTTCATCAGCGCCCTGTCGTACGGGTCTTCCAGCAGGCTGGCCCAGTTGCGCTCCGGCTCCTTCACGCCGTCCAGCCAGAGCCGCACCGTGGGACCGGTGGCGATCGCCGGCTCCCGGGGCTCCGGCGCTCGCGGGTTGGGCACGAACACCGCGATCACGCTCGACCCGTCGGCCGTCCAGTCGATCGTCGTCACGAGCGTGGCGAGAAGTGGCGTTTTCGACACCTGCACCGACTTTCCGGTGGCGACATCCGCGACGTAGATGTAGGACGCGTTGTCGAGGTTGGCGATGTAGGCCAACTGCTTGCCGTCGGGCGACCAGGCCGGACTACTCACCGTGGCGCCCGCGGGCACCTGCACCGTGGTGCTCTTGCCGGTGGTGGCGTCGATGAGCGAGAGGCCGGCCGAGGCGCGCGTGGTGAGGATGCGCGCGCGGTTCGCCTTCGGGTCCACCTGCAGCCCGCCGAAGTAGTAGTGGAATTTCCCGAACTCGTTCACCGTCGGCAGCCCGTCGCTCTCCTGCTTGAGAAAGTGCGTGCGGTCCGGGCTCTGCATGCCGAGCGTCACGTTCCGGTAGCGCGGCGCCGTGACCAGCTGCTCGATCGCGGGCGGCGGCGTGACGTACACCTCCTTGGCGAGCAGCGCGCGGTCGGCGGCAATCTGCTCGGCCACGTTGGAGCGCTGGGCGCGGAGGGCGGCGGGAAGGGTCGTGGCGGCGAAGGCCGCCAGGATCAGGACGCGCAACACAAGGCGGCGGGCGGGAAATGGGCGGAACCGTGTCATGGGGTCCTCGGCGGGACGTGAGGGGAAACGTCGGGGCGAACGGGGGAGCATCCGGCGGGCAGGGCGCCACCAAGAACGGTACGCGGTGCGAAGGACAGACGCTGAGACCGCGGCCCGGCTCCGCGACGCAGATCACCGAATCCGCCGTGACCCATTCGGGCCGGGGCCAGTCCTGAGTGTGATGGGGCAAGCGTTTCCGGATCGTCCCGGCGCAAACACCTGACGATACCCGCCCCGCATGAAAGCGTCCGCGCCGCCGCGGCACTTCCACCCCTCATCGGGGTCTGGTACGGACACCGAGCGCCTTCGGGAATCTTCGATTTGGCGGCGCTCCGAGACCGAGGTACGCTCCCGTAATGCCGACTTCACGTTACTGGCGCGCCTGGCCACCGGCGCTCGCATCGATCGCGGCGGCGGCGGCGATCGTCGCCGCCGCGGCCAGCTGTTCGAGCGCGGCACCGGCTCCGACCCTGCCGGCGCCGGTCCAGCACGTCGTGACGATCGAGGTCAGCCCGGTCGTCGACACCCTGGTGGCCGTCGGTCAGAACAAGCAGTTCTCAGCCGTAGCCAAGGACTCCGCCGGCGCCGTCGTGAGCGGGGTCTCGATCACGTGGTCGTCGTCCGCCACCGGAGTGGCCACCGTGAGTTCGTCCGGGTTGGTGGCGGCCGTCGCCGGAGGCTCGGCCACGATCACCGCCTCGGCGTCGGGCCAGGCGGGGCACGCCGCCGTGGTCGTCGCCATCCCACCTGCCACGCAGCACGTGGCAAGCGTGGTCGTGAGCCCGACCGCGGATACACTGACGGCGGTCGGCCAGACCGCCCAGTTCACCGCCGTGGCACGTGACTCCAGCGGCGCGGTCATGAACGGAATCTCCGTCGCGTGGGCCTCGTCCGACTCCGGCGTGGCCACTGTGAATTCATCCGGCCAGGCAACGGCTGTGGCCAACGGCTCGGCCACGATCACCGCCACCATGTCAGGGGTCGCGGGACACGCCGCCATGGTCGTCGCCATTCCACCTGGCACGCAGCACGTGGCAAGCGTGGTCGTGAGCCCGACCGCGGATACACTGACGGCGGCCGGCCAGACCGCCCAGTTCACCGCCGTGGCCCGCGACTCGTCCGGTGCGATCATGAACGGGGTCACCATGACGTGGACCTCGTCCGACTCGGGCGTGGCTACCGTGAATTCGTCCGGACTAACGGCGGCCGTCGCCAACGGGACGGCCACGATCAGCGCCACCGTCTCGGGCGTGGCGGGGCACGCCGCTGTCATCGTGGCCATCCCTGCCCCGCCGCCTCCGGGGGACGTGCTCTTTCAGGAAGACTTCGAGAACACCCAGTTCTCCTCACGCGGTTGGTACGACAATACGTCGATGACCATCACGACGGCGGAGTCGCACAGCGGTACCCACGCCCTGCAGGTCCACTTCACACAGGGCGCTACAGCTCCCACGTACGGGGGCGCCAGCCGGCACCTCCTCACGCCCACCGGGACCGTGTACCTGAGCTACTGGGTGAAGTACAGCACCAACTGGATCGGATCGGGCAAGAACTATCATCCGCACGAATTCCACTTCGTGACGACGGAGGACAACCAGTATGTCGGGCCGTCCGCAACGCATCTGACCACGTATGTGGAGGACAATTATCAGAGCGCCGGCGGCTACCCCCGATTGGCCATGACGGACGTCTCGAACATCGATCAGACGAAGATCAATCAGAATCTGGTGGGCGTCACCGAGCAGCGAGCGGCCGCGGGATGCAACGGCGACGGTGACGCGTATCTCACCAACTGCTACCCCGTGGGCGGTGGGCAGTACTTCAACGAGAAGGTGTGGACCGCACCGCAACCGGCCTTCCTGCCGAACCCGGGCGCCGGCTACAAGAACGATTGGCACCACGTCGAAGCGTACTTCCAGCTGAACACCATCGTGAACGGCATCGGCGTGGCGAATGGCGTCGCCCAGTACTGGGTGGACGGGCAGTTGGTGATCGATGCCCAGAACGTACTCTTCCGTACCGGGGCGCATCCGACAATGCAGTTCAACCAGTTCATCCTCGCCCCGTATATCGGGGACGGCTCGCCCGTCGATCAGACGATGTGGATCGACGACCTCATCGTGGGAACGTCGCGACCGTAGCCGCACGGAGGTATCACGGAGACGAGAAAGGGGCGACCGTCCGGTCGCCCCTTTCTGCGTGATCTGAAGGTCCGGCCGGACTCACCCGTTCACGAGACTCGCCTTCAACAGGGCGAGCCGCTTGCGCATCGAGCCGTCCATCACGGCGTCGCCGATACGCACCACCACGCCACCGAGGATCTCCGGGTGGACGCTCAGATGCGGCACCACCTGCTTCCCGAACACGCGCGACAGCTGCTCGGCAATCGCGTCGCGCTCGGCGTCGCTGGTGTCGCGCGCCACGCGGACCATCGCGTGCATCCGCCCCTCCACCTGATCCACGAGGTCCATGTACGCCGCCGAGATCTCGGGAATCAGCATCTGCCGGCGGTTGCGCACCAGCGTCTGCAGGAAGCGGACGAAGTGGGCCGGCGCATCCTTGAACGCATTGGCCAGCACCTCGTTCTTGTCCACGGTGGCAATGCGCGGTGACTCGAGGAACAGCCGCAGCGTGCGGTCGCGCCCCATCGCGTCGGCCATGCCGCCGATGAGGGCATCCCAGCCGTGCAGGTCATCGGCCCGCTTCGCCAGCTCGAACAGCGCCTCGGCGTAGTTCTGGGCGATCGTGACGTCGCGCATCAGTGCGTGACCTTGGACGGCTGCATCGTGGAGAGAAAGTTCTCGACGAGTTTGCGGTTCTTGTCGCTGTCGAGGTTCTCCTCGATCACACGCGACGCACCGGCGATCGCCATCTCCACGGCCTCGCGCCGCAGATCGGCCACGGCGCGCTCCTTCTCGCGCTCGATCTCCTGTACGGCGCGCTCCACCGCCGCCTGCTGCTCGCCCCGCGCCTTCTCCAGCATGTCGGTGCGCAGTTGCTCGGCGATGCCGCGCGCATCGGCGATCACTTTCTGGGCCTCGCCGTGCGCCGCTTCGATCTGCGCGCGGTGCTCGGCCAGCAGCGTCGCCGCCTCGTCACGGTCGTGCTTGGCCGCCGCCAGCGCCTCCTCGAGCGACTTCTCGCGCGCCTCGACGGCCGCGGTAATGGGCTTGAACGCAAACTTGGTGAGCAGGTAGAACAGCACCAGGAAGATGAGCAGCGTCCAGAACATCAGGTTGTTCTTGAGGCTCACCAACGAGCTCCCCGCTCCCTGTCCTTCCTGAGCCAGAAGCGGCGAGGCGGCGAGCATCATCGGGACGGTATACGCCATCGAACGCATGAAACGCATGGAATGTCCGGTGTGAATGGTGGTTGGTGGCGCCCGCCCCGGGGCGGATGCCACCGCCCGAATTAGACCTTCACCATGACGATCAGCACGGCGACGACGACGGCGAACAGCGCCACGCCCTCGATGAGTGCCGAAAGAACCATCGCGTAGGTGAAGATGGATCCCTTTTCTGCTGGCTGACGGGCGATGCCGTCCATGGCCGAGCCGCCGATCCGGCCAATGCCGATGCCGGCGCCGATGGCCGCCACACCCGCGCCGATTCCGGCGCCCAGCATGGCCCACGCCCCCTGGTAACTCTTGCCGAACGTGTCGGTCGCGGCCTGCAAGAGCGGAAGGATGTGCATTGTCGATCTCCGTTGTGCGTCGTGAACAGTTCCATTGCCCCGCACCGACGGCTCTCACCGAGGATGCTGCCCGTCACCGGGACCCGGGTCCCAACGGGCGTCCCCAATCGCTCGATTGGGTACCCGGCGCGCGCTGGAGCTCCCGCCGCGCGCCGTCCTTCAGTTCTCGTCCCGTCTCGTTTCGTCGCTTCGACTACCCGAATGTCGCCTAGTGATGCGCCGTCCGGATCTGCCCGATGAACACCGCCGTGAGCAGCGCGAAGATGAACGCCTGAATGAAGCTGACCAGCACCTCGAGGAGCATGATGCCGAGCGCCATGGGAATGGGCCCGAAGAACGCGATCGCCCAGCTCCCGAACAGGAGCGCCAGACCGATCATCGTCAGCACGATCACGTGCCCCGCGATCATGTTGGCAAAGAGACGGACGGTGAGCGCGAACGGTTTGGTGAATTTGCTGATGAGTTCCACCGGCGTCATGATGAACGTCAGCGGAAGTTTGATCCCGATCCCCAGATCGCTCGGCCAGTAGACCACCGTCTTCATGTACCCGCCGGGACCGAGGGCGATCATCCCCGCCGTCTCGGTGGCGATGAACGCGCAGGCCGCGAGCGTCGCGTTGACCCCCAGATTCCCCGTCGGCGTTGCCCCGTAGGGGATCAGCCCCATCAGGTTCATGAACAGCACGAAGAAGAAGAGGGTGAGCACGAAGGGGATATAGCCCTCGCCGTGCTCGCCGACCGCCTCCTTGAACACGCTGCGCAGCAGGAGCACCACCGCCTCCATGCCGGCGGCGAATCCCTTGGGGTGCCCATGCTCCCTGGTGGCCCGCGTATGCGAGCGGGCCGCCCCCACCAGGGTGAGCAGGCAGAGAGCCGCCGCCACGAGCATGAAGAACACGAACTTGGTGGGGCCCAGGTCGATCGTCGTCTTGCCGATGGTCACGGGCCAGCTGGGCAGCTCCCACTCGCACGCCCAATCCTTGTTGAAGCAGGGAAGCTCGACGGTCTTCGAGTCCGTGATGTGCGGCATGATGAGGTCGGCGGGCCCGAGCGCGTGCTTGGGCGCTTGCTCCGGCGCCGCCGGCGCGGGGGCTGCCGCATCCTGGGCCATGGCGCGCATCGGAAGCGCCGCCACCGCCGCCATCACCATCATCGCGAAGAACGAGCGAAATCTCATTTTAGCAGCAGGAGAGGTTCGATCAGAGTCGGGAGAAACAGGAACGTCGCACAACCGATGAGCGCCGGAACCAACGGAAGCGCCAGCACCTTCACCACCAGCACCGCATACACCATCAACGTGCCCAGCCGCAGCAGGCTGCCCACGCCCCACGCCACCCATACGCTGCGCCGCTTGAGCAGCCGAGCCAGCAGGAACGACACCAGATGCACGCCGAAGACGACGACCGCCGTCAGTTCGAGCGCCTCGTGGTCCGCAGGCGTAGGGAACAACAGCATCAGCGCCACCATCGACGCGCCGATCAACCCCGCCGCCGCCAGCACGAAGAGCGCGAAGGCCTTCATCGCCCGTCCCGCTCGCCATCGCGCTGCGCCGCCGTCGCCCGCCTGTACATCGAGTAGAAGCCCCCTGCCGCGCCGGCGAACGTGCACCCGATCGTGAACCAGGGCGTGGTGTGCAACTTCCCATCCAGCCACATGCCCCCGAACACGAAGACCACGATCGTCATGCCGAACTGCAGGCCGATTCCGGCGAACTCGGCGCCCGACGGCATCGACCGCTGCTTGGGCGAAAAAGGTCCCTTCTTTCGCCCCTCGTTTGGCTCACGATCGCGGTCCATTTCCGCCCTGAAACTAGGACTTTGTGAAATTTTTCGCAAGCGAACCGGACCCGGATTCCGACGCCGCAACCACCACCGCTTTTCCTCCTGCACCGCCCCCGGACGCCCAACCGAAATCGCACGGTTCCGCGCCCCCAACCGCCCATGAATCGGGTCGGGATCACATCCGCACTGCCGGGGTATTCGCGGTGGCTCGGCAGAGGGCACGGACGCGCCGATCTCCGCGGATCGCGCGTCGAAGGGGTGGTGGGCTGGTGGGGTGGTGCCGAGAGACACGTTCGCATCCGTTCCGCAGCCACCATCCCTCCCAGTCCAACCCCATGCATCTCTACCTCGGCTAGCTGTTGGGACTTGCTCGCCCGAACAGATACCGGCACAGCCCAAGTTACCGTGTGGCCGTAAGATCGGGTGTTACGGTTCATGTTGACGGGTCGTCAATTAGTTGATAAGTTGGCCCTGCAACGATTTGTGATCGGGACGCACCGTCACAATACTGCTTGCACCGTACGCCCGCCTGTTTGGTCCGCAATGAATTCGCGTCTCGCAATCTCACTGCTCTGTGCCGGAGCCATCGGCATAGCGTGCACCGCTCGGTCCAATTCGGCCGAGGCGGTCGCCACACCAGCCTCCGCACAGCCCGTGGACGGCCACCCGAAAATCAAATCGTTCCTCGACATCGAACGCCACGATCACGGCGTGCGGTTCGCGCTCCATGTCGTGAACACCGGCAACAAGCGCGTCGAGATCGACTTCCCCAATGGCCAGGCTTACGACTTCGTCGTGCTCGACTCGCTCGGCAAGACGGTGTGGAGCTGGGCGCGCGGACGCGTCTTCACCCAGCCCACGCAGATCAAGTACCTGAGCGGCGGCCAGGAATTCGCGGTCGCCGAGAACTGGAAGAACCCGCCGGGCCCCGGCACATACACGGCCGTCGCCATGCTCACCAGCACCAACGTGCCGGTCGGCGAGCGCACCACGTTCAAGGTTCAGTAGCCCCGGCGCCGAACGCCCCCCTCCCCCCGGCAGCCCACCGCCCGCGCTGTGACCGAGGCGCCGCCCGCCCCCGACTCCCGGCCACCCCTCTCCACCGGCATCGTCGCGGCGTTCGCGGCCGGCAAGCTCGCCCTGCATCTCGTCGTGCTCGCCGTATCGCCCTTCGGCATTCAGCGCGACGCCTTCCTCTACTTCGCGATGGGCGACCACCTGCGCTTCTGGCGCATGGACTTCCCGCCCCTCATCGCGATCCTGGGCAACGTGCAGACGGCGCTGTTCGGCCACACGATGGCCGCGGCCCGCATCTTCCCCGCCCTCGAGGGCACCATCATCCTGGTGCTGGCCGCGATGATCGCCCGCGAGCTGGGTGGGGGCGCGTTCGCGCAGGGACTCACGGCGCTCGCCATGCTCGCCGGTGGCATCTTCCTGCGGCCGAGTACGCTCTTTCAGCCGGTGGTCCTCGACCAGTTGTGGTGGACGCTGTCGCTCTACGCGCTCATACGCGCCGGCCGCGCCGCCACCGACGGCGACGCCCGGGCGCAGCGACGCTGGTGGCTGGCGTTCGGCGTGGCCCTGGGCCTGGGGCTGCTCACCAAGTTCAGCATCCTGTTCCTGGGCCTCGCGGCGCTCGCGGCGCTGCTGGCCACGCCACTCAGGCGGTCGCTGCGTACCCCGTGGCCCTGGGTGGCCGCCGCCATCGCCTTCGCCATCGGCAGTCCGAGCATCGTCGGGCAGGTCGCGCTCGGCTATCCGGTGGTGGGGCAGATGCACGACCTCGCGGCGCAGCAGCTCTCGCACGTGAGCTGGATCACGTTCATCATCGCGCAGCCGTTCATGGTCGGCTTCGCCGCCTGGCCGCTGGCGGTGGCCGGTGCCGTCGCCCTGGTGGCCTGGAAGCCGCTCCGCCCCTTCCGCACCGCCGGCTGGGCCTGCGTGTTCGCCTTCGTGCTGCTGCTCGCCCTGCACGGCAAGGCCTACTATATCGGACCCATCTATCCCACGCTGCTCGCGGCCGGTGCAGTCTGGCTGGAGCGCTCGGGGTCCGGCTCCACGCCGCGGGTACGGCCCGCATTTCGCTGGGCGCTGGTCGTAGTCATGGCGGCCCAGGGAGCCATCGGACTACCGGTGTCGCTTCCGGTGTTGTCGCGCGAAGCGACGGCCCGCTACATCGTGAACCTCGGCGCCGAATGGGCGCTGGGCACCAACCGCGGCGGCTCCGACCTGCTGCCGCAGGACTTCGCCGACCAGACCGGCTGGCAGCATCAGGCGCAGGCGTTGGCGCGGGTCTACCGTTCGCTGCCGCCGGCCGACCAGGCCCAGGCGGTGATCGGCGCCGCCAACTACGGCGAAGCGGGCGCCGCCGAGTTCTACGGCAAGCAGTACGGACTGCCGCCGGTGGTGTGCGGGTGTGGCTCATACTGGTTCTTCGGACCGGGCGCCCGACCGGGGACGGTGCTCATCGCCATCGGGAACGACTCCAGCAACATCGCGCAGATCTACGGCCAGGTGCGCCGCGCCGCGTGGGTACTCAGTGCCTGGTCGGTGCAGGAGGAGCGCGACGTGCCGATCTACATCGCGCGCGCGCCGAAGATGACGTTGCAGCAGGTGTGGCCGCAGATCCGGGATGAGCCCTGACGCGCGAGCCTCGTCATTCGCTGCAGGCCGGGTGGCCGGAGCTCGCCGGGCGCGATTGACGGCGGCGGAGTTCGACCCGAACATTCGCCATGCGTCGTTGACCGACGTGCGTCGCGCTTCGGGGTTTCTCCGCGTCGCACCATCCGTTCCCGCTCGGAACGCAGCGATTAGCGGGTTGCCGCTCGCTGCAATTTCTTATCGAAACCATGCCGTTGCTTCTTGGCACTTCTCCTCGTTTGGTGAGTACTACGCTGCACACCCACGCGAGAGGAGGTGCCCTATGACGCCTCGCACGTCCCGCGGGTTGTGGTTGGCCGTTGCCGCGATTTCGAGTGCCGCCGTCGGCTGCTCGTCGGACCAGCGCCCCACAGCTCCCATGAATCCCAGTCAGTCGGTCGCCCTGGCCGTCGCCGCCACCTTCAACCACATGGGCGACTCCGTCGTCGCCGCGCACGGCGACAGCGATGCGGCGAATCGCTTCTATGGCGCGGCCGCCGTTCTGCGGCGCGTTCCCGTGTTCGACACCATCACCATCAACATCGACAGCGTCCCCACCACGTTCAACGCCGTCGCGCTGGCCGTGGCCGACACCGGCACCTCGACGGCCTGCCCGATGCCGCCCATGGACAACGATCGCGACGCGCAGTTCGAGTGTCCGTTCGGCATGCCGCACAGCACGTACACGTTGTTCGCGTGGCAGCCCGGGCAGCCGCCGCACATCGTGCAGCTCGTGGCCAGCAGCGACTCCAGCAGCATCGGGCTGCCGGGCCGCTGGCACTGGGGCATGGATACCACCACCGCCGATTCGGCGAGCACCGACACCGCGACCACGGGCATCGTGACGCTCCGCATTCCGGCGCGGCTCAAGTACTTCAGCGGCGGCAACGGCATCTGGTGGGGATCCGACGGCTCTCAGATGAACACGGTGAAGCCCAACGGCACGGCCTGTCCCAAGGACACGACGGCGGCCGACAGCACCTCCACCGACAGCACATCGTCGGCCAACCGCGGTGGGTGGGGCAACCGGGAAGGGCACGGATGGGGCAGCCTCCACATCAACTCGGCGTCCTGTCAGATGGCCGACTTCACCTTCCAGTTCGCCGGCACGGTGCGCGTACCGCCCGTGAGCTGGTGGAACAACAACACAGCGGGTGGCACGCACACCATCTCGCTCGACGCGTCGAGCGTGCCCGGGGCCTACGTCACGTTGAGCTTCGCACCCGGCATGATGGGGCACTAGCGGCCCCAGCCAGAGTCAGGATCAGGCGGCGGGCGGCTGGGACAGCGCCCGCTTGCCAATCCGCTCCGTGAACGCCAGCGTCGCCAGGCCGAACAGCAGGTGAAACACTCGCACGGCCCAGTGCATGTCGCCCACCATGAAGGTCCGCTGCCCGAGTCCGATCACCGGCAGTAGCACGGCCCACAGCGCGGTCATCCCCGCCAGCCCCCATCCGGCGCGCGCCATGGCGCCGAGCAGCGCCTGCAGCAGCACCAGCAGGGTGAAGATGAATCCGAGCCCGATGTGCATGGCCACGAAGGTGGTGTTGCCCATCCAGAGCATCACGCCGAGCACGAGCATCACGAGCACCAGCGCCCGTAGAGCCATCTGATTGAACTTGATCACGCCATTCATCGCGGTTCCTCTGGTTGGCCGCGCGCGGAGGGGAAACTCGGCGGCGATGGGAGAGGAATCTAGGCGCCGGCGCGTTGTTCCCCCACCCCGTACCGGCGGTTAGCTTGTGGGTTCGTCCAACCCAGACCCCGCCATGCCCGCCAGCGCCCCCTCCAGCGACGACCGCGATCTCGAGCTGCTGTCCCGACTCGCCGCGGCGCACCGCGATCTGAAAGCCCAGATCGCGCGCCGCATCGTCGGGCAGCACGCCATCGTGGACCATCTGGTGACGGCGCTGCTGGCCGGCGGGCACGCGCTGCTGGTGGGCGTGCCGGGTTTGGCCAAGACTCTGCTGGTGCAGACGGTGGCGCAGGCGCTGGACCTCACCTTCTCGCGCGTGCAGTTCACGCCCGATCTCATGCCCAGCGACATCACGGGCACCGAGCTGTTGGAGGAGGACCGGGCGGCGGGGCACCGCTATTTCAAGTTCGTGAACGGGCCCATCTTCGCGCACGTGGTACTGGCCGACGAGATCAACCGCGCGCCGCCAAAAACTCAGGCGGCACTGCTGCAGGCCATGCAGGAGCACGCCGTCACGGCGGCGGGGCAGACGCACGCGCTGCCCATGCCCTTCTTCGTGCTCGCCACGCAGAACCCCATCGAGCAGGAGGGCACGTATCCGCTGCCCGAGGCGCAACTCGATCGGTTCATGTTCCAGTTGCGCGTGGGGTATCCGTCGCGGGCCGAGGAGGAGCAGATCGTGGCGGCGACGACGAGCGACGTGGACGTGGAGATCAAGCCGTTGCTGAGCGCCGAGAGTCTGCTGCAGCTCCAGCACCTGGTGCGCCGGTTGCCCGCCCCGCCCACGGTAGTGAGCTACGCGGTGAAGCTGGCGCGGAGCACACGTCCCGAGAGCGACGACGCGACGCCGCTGGTGAAGAAGTACGTCAGTTGGGGCGCGGGGCCGCGGGCGAGCCAGTACCTGGTGCTCGGCGCCAAGGCGCGGGCGGCGATGGACGGGCGGCCAATGCCAGATCTGGAAGATGTGAACGCGATCGCGATGCGGGTGTTGGAGCATCGGGTGGTGTTGAACTTCCAGGCGGAGGCGGAGGGAGTGGGCGCGGAGCAGGTGATCGCAATTCCCGAGCGCCCGTAGCGGCCGCCGCCCGCCGCGCCCTTCCCACGGCGGTCAGTGCATGCGGCTCCAGAGCACCAGCGTGCCGCAACTCGGGGTTCCCTCTCGGAACTGCACCGGCGTGGTTGCGGGGTTCGGGTAGAACTCCACCGCTTCGATCTGGCTGGTCAGGAATCCCTTCAGGTCCGGCGGCGGGGTACGGATAAGCGGGTCGTAATGATAGATGAACGCGCCGTCCAGGAAGATCTGAACCCAGCAGATGCCGAACTGGAGCTGCGCGGAGCGTGACGCGAGGTAGACCTGCGCACCCGGTCCGGGAATCAGACCCGCGGTCGTGCTGCCGCGCAACAGTTGGTCAAGCGTGCGCGTGTGGCTGCTGTCGATCGCACCGCGCGTGAAGAAGAACCCGCCCCCCTTCGCGCGGCGCCGCATGAAACCTTCCAGCCGCTGGTCGATGCGCTCGGCGGTGGTCGTGACGCCGGGAAGCGCCCTGGCGACGGCCCTGAGCTGGCGTTCCACCATCGCGCGCTTGCCCCGGGTCACGACTACCAAAGCCGAATCCTGCGTGTAGCCGAGCAGTCGAAGGCCGACCATGTGCTTCCCAACGGGTGTGTCGAGAAGCCGGGCAATGCTGTCGGCGTCGGTGGTGTCTCCCGTGGGCCGATGATCCAGGGTGATCTGCACGCCGGACAGTGGCGCCGTGCTCCCGGCATCGCGGACCAGGATGACGATGGTGGGCGTCTGCCCCGGCGCCGACGTCGCGCCGGCCAAGGTCGCGGCCACGACCGCGAGGCCGGCCATCGAGCGGCCGGCCTGTTTGAGCATTCGCTCACACCGCCGGGCAACGTCACGCATCGTGCATCCACCAATCCGTGGGCCGGCCACTCGAGCGAAGCCCGGGCATCCGTACCCGTTCTTCCCACGTTAGGCTGCGGCGCGCGCCTGAGCAACACCGCGTCGCCCGCCGCCGTATCTATATGTGTTCGAAATGTGCAAGGCCCCCGCGCCCCGTCTGGCGTTGGAATGATGACGTCAGGAAGCGAATGATCCCGCGGATCCCCACGCGGGCCGCGAGTCTAGCGCATCCCAGCCGGATGTCCCATACTGACATTGTCATTGCGGCCGCAGAGCCGTTCCCCCCCGAAGTGAGCGCGCGTGCCCCGGCACGCCGCCCCCGCACCGCCCATGATCGTTCTGCACACGCTTGGAGCCGTCGCCATCCGTGTGGGCACCCGCAAGGTCCTGCCCAGTGCCACGCGTGCGTTCGGCGCGTTGTTCTTCCTGACCGTCGAGCGCGGACGTGCGATCCCTCGCAGCGAGTTGCAGTCGTTGCTCTTCCCTGATCAGCGCGATACCACGGCGGCCCACAATCTGCGACAGCTGCTCTACCGCGTGCGCGGCCTGGGCGCACCGGTCGCGGCGATGGACACGGGCATTGTGCTCGCAGCGGACAGGGTCCGCGATGACTACTCGTCGCTGTGCGACGGGCAGCAGCTGACCCCCGACACCGTCAAGGCCGTGGCTGATGGCGTGCTGCCCGGCTACGCGCCGACCTTCTCGAGGCCGTTTACCCAATGGGTCGAACGACAGCGAGCGCGAATTCAGAATGCGGTGCTGCGACGATTCACCGTCGAACTCTCCGATCTTCGGGGCGCGGGACGGTGGCGGGACATCGAACCGATTGCCCGGGCGTGCCTCGCGCTTGATCCGCTGAATGAGGAGGCCACGCTTGCGCTCGCGGAGTCGATGGCATTGAACGGACAGAAGGCCAATTCGGTGCAACTCCTGGATGGATACCTCGAAGAAGTCGCTCCGTACGGCAAGGATCTCCGCGTGCCGGCGCACGTACTCCGAACTCGCATTTCCGAACACGTGCCCGACGATGGATTTCGCCGGGTCGGCGCCGGGCCGTTCCTGGGCCGCGATACCGAGATGGCAGAGTTGTGGCGGCGCTACCGGGCGTCCAAGCGCGGCGAGCCCGGCGCGGTTGTCATTCACGGGGAAGCCGGCCTGGGGAAGACGCGCCTCGGCACAGAGTTCCTCAAGGCGGCCGCGTTGGACGGCGCGACGTGTGTGAAAGCCGAATGCGCCCCCCACGACATTCGTCGTCCATTGGGTGTGTACGTGGATCTGGTGCCCAAGTTGCTCGCGGCGCCCGGCGGGCTTGGGGTGGCCCCCTCGGCCATGAAACAGCTCCAGCGCTTGACGCAGCCGGCCCTGGCTTCCAAGCCGAGCGATATGGATGCCGACCCCCAGCATCTGTTCAACATCATCGTCGGCGCGGTGACCGATCTCGTAGACGCCGTTTCCGACGAGCAGCCGGTCGTCATCCTGGTGGACGACGCCCATTTCATGGATCCGGCCTCCGCGGATCTGACGTTCGCGCTCGTGGCGCGGGGGAGCTCGCGGCGATGCACGTTCGCGCTCACATCGCGCACCAAGCTTGCCGTCGCGGACGACCCCGTGGACGGCGACGCGGTGAGTTGGATGCGGCTCCGTCCGCTCGATGAGCAGGCGTCGCGCCATCTCTTCTCGTCTCTCGCGCAGTCGCTGATCCCCAAGCCCGACGCCACGGCTGCGACCGATCGCCTAGAACTGGCGGGCGGCAACCCGCTGTTCATGCGTTGGTTGCTGATGGAGGGCCCGACTCCTGAGCGCAGCTCGCTCCCCGTCTCGCTCACCGACCTGTTGACGCAGCGGGTAAAGCGCCTCACCGACACGACGCTTCGGGCTTTTGTGGCCGCCGTTCTGCTGGGGAAGCATTGCCGAGTGGACCGGCTGACGCGGCTGGCCGGACTGAACGAAGGACAGCTACTGACGTCGATTCAGAGCCTGGAGAATCAGGGCTTTCTGGAAGCTGACGGCGCCGACATCCGCAGTGCCCATCCGCTGTTATCGCAAGCTGCGCTGACTGAATTCCCGCCGGTCACGATGCGGCTCATGCACTCGACCGCGGCAATGCTGCTGCAAGCGGACGCCGAGCCCGGCCACAACATCGGCATGTTGTGGGATTCTGCGGAGCACTGGCATCAGGCCGGTGCCACTGAGAAGGCGATCGAGCTGCTGCAGTCGTGTGCGGGGTATTGCGTGCAGATCGGGCAGCCAGCGATCGCGTGTGACCTGCTTCAGCGAGCCACCGCGATAGGTCCCCCGGCCGACCAGCCATCTCTGCTAGAACAACTTGTTGATGCCGCACGAGTGGCGGAGAAGTACCCGATGGTGGTCGATGCAGTTCGTAGGCACCGCACGCTTACGCACGGTGATCCGTTGGCTCGCGCTCATGACGAGCTGGAACTTGACGCGATCCAAGCCGCGCGATTTTCAGGCGTGTCAATCGTTGAACAAATGCCTTCACTCCGGCAATGCGTCGCAGAACCGCACGCCACTCCGACGCACCGACTGAGAGCGGCTTGCCAACTCCTCGCAGCCCACGATCTCAATCTTGATCTTCCAGGCTCGGTCGCGACCTTCACCGAACTGGCCGAGATTCGCTGCAAGACCACGACAGATCAAGTGCATCTCCGCCGTGCCGAACTTCTGCACTACGCATTCGCAGCTGACTTTGCTCACGCGATACGTGCGGCGGACTCGCTACTAGCACTCGTCGACCGTGCCCCGTCCCCAATGCTTGGTGTGCGCATTACAGTGGAGGCGGCTATAAGCCTGTTCCGGTGTGGCGAATGCGACCGCGGCATTGCTGCCCTCATCGGAGCCTTCGAGAACGGCCGCGAATTAGGCATGCTCTCGTCATTGATCGACGCTTCGAGCATGCTCGCGTGGATGTATAGAGTGCTTCAGGATAGGCCCAACCACGAACGGTGGGACACGACCTCCGACCGCCTGTTTCAGCAACATGCACCGCGGCGAGGCAGGATCTCGCACTACTTGTCCAACAAGATTGAATTCGCGATCGAAGGCAATCGCCCAAGCGAGGCCCGTAAGTGGCTTGAGGAAGCTAACGCACGATATTCGGAAATCTCAACACCGCGAAGCAAAACACTGGCCATCGCCTACTGGGTCAGAGTTCACCAAATGGAAGGTGCGCCGCCAGAGTCGGTCGCCGGGTTTTCGGAGCTCGCAATAGAACACGAACGAGGGCGGAGGTGCGGCCTCCATGACAACTTCGTCGAAGCCTATTGGCACGAACTCCGCAGATCGGGCCGCAGTGCCGAAGCCTCGGCGATGCTCACCAGTTACATCGCGGTTGACCGACTCGACGGCTTTCCGTTGGGGCGCGGGCTTCAAGCGATAGCGGCGCAAGAGGGGCTGACGACCGGTCGGAAGTAGTCCACGGACCCACCTCGCGGATCAAGCACAGACGTACATTCCGGTGGAGCTTGGGCCTTCAGCTTACGCCTTCCTGCGCACCTCGTACAAGGCTTAGGCTGGGGCGAACACCGACAACCGACGGTGGCGGCGCAAACAAGCTCTTCCAGGTAGGACTCCCAAGTACCCTGTCTGTCATCTCTGGATCGAATTGCGTACCGCGGCACCGCACAATCTCCTGACGAACCTGCTCCGCAGTCCGTGCCGTCCGATACGGCCTCTCTGTCGCCATTGCATCGATTGTATCTGCGAATCGGATGACGCGCGCTGCAACCGGAATCTGATCGCCCGATAGCGCGTCGGGATAGCCGCTTCCATCCCAGTTTTCATGATGGTGGCGAATCGCCGAAACGAGTTCGCGCAACCGACTCATCGTGGACACCAGTTCGGCGCCATCAGTCGGATGCTCTTGCATCACGCGCCATTCATCTGGCGACAGCCGATCAGCCTTGCTCAGAATTTGTCCGTACTTCTCGTGAATTTTGCCAATGTCATGCAGTAGAGCCGCCCGGCCGATTAGCGCCACTTCACCTGCAGGCATCCCAAGCAGCCGGGCGATTGCAACTGAGTACCGTTGGACGCGACGCGAGTGTCCCGAAGTATACGGATCCCTCGCCTCGATCGACTTTACCATGAGTTCGAGTAGCTCTTGGTTGGTTCGTTCCAACTCGAGATTCGTTCGATGGAGTTGGCGCAGTCCTACAATCGGGACCCAGATTACTGCAGCTGCATATGCACCGTAAGTAGCATATGCCCAGGCGAAGACAAAGACGATCGGGCTCGCCAGCAGATCAATCCCGATGGTCGACAGTTTTACGTCCCGCCAAACCGACAGTGTTGATTCACCGTCGCCGACCCCGATGAACATGCTGACTATGATTGTGTTGACCGCGAACGAGAGGGCGTAAGCGCTAACGGCCGGAAGCCCCATGTTGCGCGTCAATTCTGCAAAGCCTAGTTGCAGGCCAAGAAGCTTTCGCCGCCCAGACCACGGTAGGCAAGGATGGCCACCGTCAGGGTGAGAGCTTGCTGGGCCACGTTGAAAATCAGCGCTTCGGCACGAGTCCGATGACTGATCTGCACGATCAACGCCACCATCACAATCGCGGCGACGGATACCCAATGCGGCGCAACTAGCGCGCTGGCCAAGTAGGGGATGAACGCAATCGACCCGCGCGCTCCGTGCGGCAACAGAAACGCCAGCATTTCCGCGACCATAGCGAACGCGCCTAGCAGCACCACTGCATCCCGCGCAGCAGGCGACAGTGGACCGCGAGCCCCAATACAGCACGATTCCCGCCGCAAGGGCAACGCAGGCAATGATTAAAGCAAAGCCAAGCTGAAACGATTTCGCATTATTGATAATTGGAGACCCCCTCTCCCCGCCCTAGTAGCGCCGGGATCCATCCGCCGAAGGCGAATGAAATCAAACTCATCAGGAATGTCATTTAGCGTCACCTCCCCTTTCACTGAGTCACTGCGATCTACCGCAGTGCTCCGCTGAGGTTGGCTCCGCTCAACTGCTTGGGGAAAAAAACTCCTCCGCTCGCCTTCGCTTCACGAGGGAGGGGGTCACAGGTAGGTAGGTAGGTAAGTTCGGTTCGGACTGTGTCCTGGTCCGCGTTTCACTTGCGCCACCGCGCGTCATCGCACGCCAAGCGCTCCCGCTACATCACTTCACACTGTACTCCACCCATCGGTTCGTCGCATCGAGCACGGCCAGCACCGCCGCCGTCTCCATGCTCTCCTTCACCTCCGCCGTCCCGTTGAGTAATACCGTCTCGCGCTCGAATCGCGCTGTGATGCCCACAAATACGAATTCGTGATCGAACGCACCAATCGCCATGCACCCGTGCAACCCCAACAGCCCCACCGTCTCCGCTTCCGACTGCATGATCGCGTTCAGCGCCGCCTTCGCCGCCAGCTCCACCCGCAACCGGGGGCTCTCCAAACCTTCGGCTTCGCCGACGTAGGACGAATCACCCTTCCGCAGCGTCACACGACAGGTAACACCCGTACTCCGCGACCGCCGAACCTCGATATCGTCGAAGTAAAGTCGCCGACGGCGAGGATCGGGCGCCGGAGCCACCGGCGCCGCTACCGTCACGGGTGCCACCGGGATTTCTTCGGTGGGCCGCCGCCCAGTGTCGCGCGTAGCCGCCACCGAGATCTTCTTGTGGCTCACCCGCATGCCGAGCTGCGCCATCAGCGCGCTCTCCACGTTCCGCACCGTCGCCTTGGGCGCCACCTCGTCCGTGGTCAGCAGGTGGATCTCCTCCACCGCCCCGTTCACCCCCGCAACGATGCGCACCGAGATCACTCCCGGCAGCGTGGCCAGGAGCTCCTCGGCTCTCGAAATCGGCAGGACGCTCCCCGCGATCGCGGACGGTCCGGATGAAGACGGCGAAGTATTAACAGGCACGGACAGCGCTGCTCCGGCTAATTGGGTGATGGCCATGTTGTGGAAACGTGCACCGGTTGGTAAATCACGCGGCCTGACACGGCGTGACCGCCGTCACTCGAGGGAACGAGAAGCAGGCAGGCAAAGCCAATATTGGGACGAACACGGCCTACGGCAAGTCATGGATATCCGGCAACTTATACTCCTTGATCTTTCGATAGAGCGTTCGCTCGCCAATCCCCAACATCTCCGCCGCCTTCCGCCGATTCCCCTGCGTTTCGCGAAGCGCCGCCTCCATCACGCGCCGCTCCACCTCCGCCATCGTCGTCCCCGGCGGAATCAGCACCTCGTTGGGCGGAGGCTCCGCGGCCTGCGGCTCGATGGCCGGCACCGACGGGCCGCGCCCGTACCCCCCTGCAAATGCCGCGCCCCCAGCCCCCGAAATTTCCCCCAACCACCCACCCCCACCGCCGGCCCGCTCCGCGTCCAGCCGATGGCGAAGCTCCTCCACCTGCAACTTCAGTTCCAGCAGGCTCCGCACGATGAACTCCAGCTCCTGCCCCGTCCCGCTGCCGTCACCCACCCCGTGCGCCATCCGGGGCATTCGAACCGGCAACAGCCGCGCCGAACCCCCTTCGCGGATCTGACGCGGCAGGTCATCGGGCTCGATCTCCCGACCCGGCGCCAGCACCACCATGCTGTCCACCAGATTCTTCAACTCGCGCACGTTCCCGGGCCACGGATAATCCACCAGCAGTTGCGTGGCCTCCGCCGTGATGCCCAGAAACTCCCGCCCGTGCTCAGCCGAGAATTCGCGAATGAACTGCCGCACCAGATACGGAATGTCCGTCTTCCGCGCCCGGAGCGGCGGCAGGTAGATGTTCAGCACGTTCAGCCGGTAGAACAGGTCGCCCCGGAAACTCCCTTCCTCCACCTGTTCCCGTAGTGGCCGGTTCGTGGCGGCAATCACGCGCACGTTCACGCGGATGGGCTGCGTGGCCCCCAGCCGCATTACCTCGCGGTCCTCCAGCACCCGCAGCAGCTTGACCTGCGTGGCCGGCGGAATGTCCCCGATCTCGTCCAGGAACAGCGTGCCCTCGTTCGCCAACTCGATCCGCCCCAGACGTCGCTCCGCCGCCCCGGTGAATGCCCCTTTTTCGTGCCCGAACAGCTCGCTTTCGAGCAACGTCTCGGGGAGCGCACCCAAGTTCACGGCAATGAACGGCTTGTTCTTGCGCGGACTCAGTCGGTGTAGCGCGCGCGCCACAAGCTCCTTGCCCGTCCCGCTCTCCCCCTCCACCAGAACGGTGCTCGTCACCGGCGCCATCTGCTCTACCTTCACCAGCACTTCGCGCAGTGGTTCGCTCTCGCCCACCAGCCCGGTCTCCCGCTGCAGCCGGCGACGCTCCAGCACCCGCTTCACCCCGCTCGCCACCTCGTCCACGTCCACCGGCTTGTGGTAAATCTCCACAAAGCCGGCGGTTCGCAGCCGGTCCAGTTGCGCGGGGTCAGAGATGGTCGTGAGCCCGATGCTGGGCACCCCAACCCAGAGCTGGGCCTTGACCACCGCCAGCGTCTGCGGATCGCCGAGGTCGCCGCTGAACACCAGAATGTCGGGCTTCTCGCGCTTGAGCGCGGCGCGCATGTCGTCGAGCGGCGAGACGACGGCCGTGCGGATCCCGTCGCCTTCCAGCTCGGCGTTCAGCCGCACCGCCGGCTCCACGTCGTTCAGCGTGATCAGCACCGTCATCGCGTTGCTCTCGATTCATGATCGCCGGCCTCGCCGCGCACGATCGCTACGGCGTGCGCCACAATCGATTCCAGCGCCCCCAACCCGTCGCGCACGCCGCCCGGCGACCCGGGCAGATTCACCACCAGCGTGCGGGCACGCGTGCCCGCCATTCCCCGTGCCAGCGCCGCCCGCGGAAAGCGGCCCACGCTCGACGCACGGATCAGCTCGGCGATGCCCGGCGCCTCGCGCTCCAGCACCACGCGCGTAGCCTCCGGCGTTACGTCGCGCGGCGAGAGGCCGGTGCCCCCCGTGGTGAGCACCAGGTCGGCCGCGTCATCGTCGCACCACGCCAGCAACTGCCGCACGATCGCCTCCGTGTCGTCGGCCACCAGCGTGCGGGCCGCCAGCGTGTCGCCCCGCCCGTCGATCCACCGCACGACGGCGTCGCCCGACGTGTCGTCGCGCTCGCCGCGCGCCCCGGCGTCGGAGATCGTGAGCACCGCGATCCGCATGGCTAGCGGTGGGTGCCGTGCTCGTAGAACGGAGGCTTGACGATGGTGCCTGTGTACCGCTTGCCGCGGATCTCCACTTCGAGCGTGTTCCCGGGCTTGGCGTGCGCGGTGGGTACATAGGCGGTGCCGATGGCGATGTTGCAGCTCGGGCTCATCGTGCCGCTGCGTACCTCGCCGCTGGGTTGGCCAGCCACGAACACCGGATAACCGTGCCGCGGAAAGGCGCGGTCGGCGATGGTGAACCCGACCAACTTCTTCGGCACGCCGGCGGCCTTCTGGGCCTCGAGCACCGGGCGCCCCGTGAACGCGCCCTTCTTCATCTTCACGATCCAGCCGAGGTTGGCCTCGAGCGGCGTGACGGTGTCGTCGATATCGTTGCCGTAGAGCGCCATGCCCATTTCCAGGCGCAGCGAGTCGCGGCAGCCGAGACCGGTGGGCGTCACCTGCCCCGACTCCATGAGGGCGTTCCAGATGGCCACCGCATGGGCGGGATCGAAGTACAGCTCGAAGCCGTCCTCGCCGGTATAGCCGGTGCGCGACACGATGATGTCCTTCACGCCGGCGACGGCGCCTACCGTGAAGTGGTAGTAGCCGATGGACTCGAGATCGACGCCAGTGAGCGGCTGCAGGATCTTCTGTGCGTCGGGGCCCTGGAGCGCCAGCAGTGCTATGTCGTCGCTGATGTCCTCGAGCTTCACGTCGAACTTCGCGACCTGCTTGCTGATGTGGGCGAAGTCCTTGTCCTTGTTCGACGCGTTCACGACCATCATCAGGTGGTCGGCGAAACGGTACACCAGGCAGTCGTCTTCGAACGTGCCGCGTTCGTTGAGGATGCCCGAGTAGTGAACCTGGCCGACTTCGAGCGCCGCCACGTCGTTCGTGGTCACGGCGCTCACGAACTCGACGGCCTGGGGCCCGGTGACCCGGAACTCTCCCATGTGGCTGACGTCGAACAGCCCGCACTTCTGGCGGACTGCATTGTGCTCGGCGGTGATGCCCGTGGGGTACTGCACCGGCATCTCGAATCCCGCGAAGGGGACCATCTTGGCGCCCAGCGCCACATGGATATCGTGGAAGGGCGTGCGTTTGAGCGTGGTGGTGCTATCGGTAGAGGACATCTGGCAAGTCTCGGTTTGTGGGGCCTGAATCGGCCGGCATAGGTAATGTGCCAAGGTGGCAGGGGAGACACCAGTGGGCGACGGCAGAACGGTGAGACTCGTGGTCGCCCGGCCGAGCGGTCGGTAAGCGGACTACGGCGCGGAGGCGCCCGCCCGGCGTAGGGAACCTGACGACGCGCGGTCCGGTGGGGTCGGACGTGCGATCAGCGTTTGGCGGACTGGGGGGCGAGCCGAATCCGCCGAACTTTCTGCGACCCACGTCTGCTGGCGGTCGCGAGGCTGCCGCACGTGAGTGCGGGTGCCGAGATCGGCCCCCGCTCGCTATCGCTGTCCCCAAACGCAGGAGGATCCCATGCGGTACCAAGCGCTCGCCGTTGCAGCGTTGTTGGCCGTCGCCTCGACAGCGTCAGCCCAACGGTCGTTCACACCGAAGTCGGGGCCCGAGATCCGGCCCCTCGTCGGTGCCTTCGTGCCGGTTGGCAGTCAGGCCGACAACTTCAAGTCCGCCGTACTCGTGGGCGGACAACTCGCCTTCGAAATGTCGGAGAACTTCCACCTGCTCGGCGGGTTCGCCTGGGTGCCGCAGACCGTGAAGTTCACCGGCCTCACCGCCGACGGCGCCGACATCTACCAGTACGACGCGGGCGTGGAGTTCAACCTCATCCGGCAGATGAACGACCACTGGTACTGGCGTCCCTTTGCCGGCCTCGGCGCGGGCGGGCGCACGTATCACTATGCCGCCGCCGGGGTAGGCAGCAAGACCTGCACGGCGGGCTACGGCACTCTCGGCACCGAATTCCAGCGCGGCATCTACGCCATCCGGCTGGAGGCGCGCGACAACATGAGCTGCTTCGAGTCCCCGATCAGCGGGCTCAAGAAGACGAACAACGATCTCGCCTTCTCGATCGGATTGGCGTACCACTTCTCGATGAGGTAGCGCGGTGACGCGGTGAGGCGGTGAGGCGGGCGGCCTCACCGCCTTGCTGCGTCACAGCCCGCGCAGCGCGCTCTCCACATCTTCGGCGTGCCCGGCCGGCTTCACCTTGGAGAAGATCTTCACGACCTTCCCCGTCCCGTCGATGACGAACGTCGTGCGCTCGATGCCCATGTACTTGCGCCCGTACATCGACTTCTCCTTCCACACCCCGTACTTCTCGGCCACGGCGTGCTCGGTGTCGGCCAACAGCGTGAACGGCAGGTCGTACTTGGCCTTGAACTTCTGGTGGCGCTTCACCGAGTCGGGAGAGACGCCGAGGATTACCGCCTTCGATTTCTTGAAGCGGGGAAAGGCGTCGCGGAATTCGCACGCCTCGGTGGTGCAGCCGCTGGTGTCATCCTTGGGATAGAAGTAGAGGACGACGGGCCTGCCCTTGAGGTCCTTGAGCGCGAGGCGCTCGCCGGCATCGGTATCGAGGGCGAATGCTGGGGCGGACTTTCCGATGATAGGCATGGACTTTCGCGATTAGCGGTGCCGATGGATTCGATCGTTCCCTTTCCGAATGCTCATCAATGTAAGCGGCGCGTCATGTAACGACAGCCGTGCTGTTTCGCGGGTTCCCTCATTTTCACTCTGCGCGACCCGCCATTTCGCGGCCCGTGTCATGCAGGGTTCATCTTCGGCCGTCGCTATCGCGTTACGGCGAGGTCGCTCCGGCATCACCGGTACGTCACACGTGCTCGGGTTCTTGAGGGCGAGAACACCGAACGTGTCGCGGGAGCGACGGAGGAGAACCGATGCGTGCAAGATTGGCGATGGTGACAGCGGCGCTCGCGTGGCCGATGCTCGTGCAGGCGCAGGAGACGGGGAGAGTGGTGGGCACAGTGGCCGACAGTGCCCGCCAGCCGGTGACGGGCGCGGTCATTCACATCCGGCAGACGCCGCTGGGCGCCCTCACAGGCGGTGACGGCCGGTATGCCGTGACGGGCGTCCCGGAGGGCCGCTACACCATCATCGTGACGGCGGTCGGCTACCGACCGGACACGAGCACCGTCCAAGTGGGAGCGGGTGGAACGGCGCTGCACAACGTCGCGCTTCGCGTGGTCGCCACGCAATTGGCGGCCGTGATCAGCAAGGCGTCGCCGCGTCTGAGTGAGACCGAGCAGTTGGCGCTGCAGCAGCAGGAGACTGCCCCCAACATCATGTCGGTGATGTCGGGCGACGAGATTCGCGCGCTCCCCAACTACAACGCCGCCGAGGCCGCGGCGCGCATCCCGGGCGTGTCGACCGAGCGCGACGAGGGCGAGGGGAAATTCGTGCAGATCCGCGGCACCGAACCGCGATTGTCGGACGTGACCATCGACGGCGTGCACGTACCGGGCACCGAACAGGGGGACCGCATCCCGAAGCTGGACGACGTGCCCGCCGATCTGCTGGGGGCCATCCAGGTCTCGAAGACCCTGCGCGCCGACATGGACGCCGACGCGATCGGCGGTTCGGTGAATCTGGTGACGAAGGTGCCCGAGGGGCCGCCGCGCGGCTACTTCGCCGCGCAGGGCGGCCGCGCGTCGCTCCTGTCACGCACCAACGGGCAACTCGGCATCGGCTATGGCGGACGGGTCGGCGACGATGGCGCGTTCGGCTACCTGATCAACGGATCCTACGACCGCAACAACCGCTCCATCGACGACGTGGAATGGGGCTGGAACGTGGACCACAGCGGGCGCTCGTACCCGGTGGAGTGGGACCAGCGCGACTACCTCTACGGGCGCATCCGGTACGGCGCCGGCGGGGACCTGGACTACCGGTTCGGGAACGGCGGCACCGTGTTTCTGAAGGGCATGTGGAGCCAGTTCGACAACCTCGGGCTGCGCTACCGGTTCGACGTCGCGGCGAACGGGGATTCGGCGCTGGCGGCCAGCCCCGCCGGCGGCATCGGCACCGGGGCCACGTTCGTACGCGAGACATCGAGCCGCACTCCGCACGAGCAGATGTACGGTTTCACCACCGGCGGTACATCGCCGGTGGGGCGCCTGAACCTGGACTACACGCTGAACTATTCCGGCACGCAACAGTCCGTGAAGAACTACCGCACCAGCGACTTCGAATACGACGGCCCGGGCGGCAACGGGCTGAACATCAAATACAACGACGCCAACACGGCGGCGTCGACGTACACGTACCTCAGTTCTACCGACGCCGCACTCGCCTCGACGCCCACCAACTACGCGCTCAACAGCTACGGCCTGAGTGACGGACTCACGCACGCCCACGATCTGGGCGGAGCCGCCAACGCGTACGTCACGTACGGCGCCGGCGCCGATTCCGACGCCGTGCAGTTCGGGGTCAAGCTCCGCGACGAGAGCCGCGTGTACTACAACCAACGTCAGAAGTTCTCGCCGAACGCGAGCTTTCTCCTCTCGCAGGTGCTCAGCACCTTCAGCGATCCGAGCTTCTACGCCGGCCACGCGCCCGGCTTCTTCATGGGGCCGCAGGCGGACAACAAAACCACGGCTACCTACGAGACCGGCAATCCCTCCGCGTTCACCAACACCACCAGCGCGCTCAGCGATTCGAGCCGGAACTTCACCGGGAGCGAACGCATCCTGGCGGCGTACGTGATGAATACGAAGCAGTACGGGCCGCTGATGGTCAACGTCGGCCTGCGCGTGGAGCAGACGCACGACGACTACACCGGGAATGTGCTGGCGGGCGACTCCACCGGCGCCACGACGCTGAGTCGGACCACCGGCACCAAGGACTACGCGGACGTGTTCCCGAGCCTCCAACTGCGCTACGCGCTGACGCCATCGTCTAACCTGCGCCTGGCCGTGACACGGGGCATTGCCCGCCCCAACTATGGCGATCTTGCCCCGCACTTGTCGGGCGAGGTGTGCACCAACTGCCAGCATCAGTTCGGCAACCTGTCGGCGGGAAATCCGAACCTGCACGCGCAGCACGCATGGAACTACGACCTGCTCTATGCCAACTACTTCACGCCGACAAGCGTGTTCTCGGCCGGGCTGTTCTACAAACAGATCAGCGACTTCATCTATAGCCGCGAATTCGTCTATAGCGGCCCCGTGCCGGAATTTCAGGGCTACTACGGCACCCAACCCGCCAACGGCGGCACGGCACACCTGCAGGGCATCGAGCTGGACTACGCCGACCGGTTCCGCTTCCTGCGCGGCGCCTGGTCCGGACTCGGCTTCGACGTCAACTGGACGCACGTCGACTCGAAGGCGAACATCCTCGCTGACACGGCGAGCACCGCTGGCGGCCTGGGATCCCCGGTCGTGGCCCGGGTCGCGCCGCTGCAGCGCACGTCGCCGAACCTGGCGAACGTGGCCCTCACCTACGACAACGCGAAAGTGTCGGCGCGCGCCGCCTGGCAGTACCAGGGCGCCAACATCGCCGACTACGGGGACGGCACCGCCACAGCCAACGGCGACAACTACTTCTACGCCCACTCCCAGATCGACGCGTCGGTGATCTACAACGTGACCGGCGACGTGCAGGTCCAATTGCAGGGACTCGACCTGAACGACGCCGTGTTCGGCTTCTACAACGGCACGCCGAGCGAGCGCTACGCGGTGCAACGCGAGTTCTACGGCCGCACGATCATCCTGGGAACGAAAATCGGGTTCTGAAGCCAGAGCGCCGCGGGTCGGCGCTGTCAGGCTGGTGACAGGAACCGATACGCGGGGAGTCGGTAGAGTAACACCGGCTTCCCGCGTCAGGTCCTATACTGTAGGAGTTCCCCTCTGACTTCTCTCCGGAGTTGCGACATGGCTTCGCTCAAGACACTGCTCGTCGGCTCGGCCGCCCTTCTCATGGCTGCCGCCCCCGCCCAGGGGCCCGGCTACCACGTCTCCGCCCGACACGTGATCGGCGGCGACGGCGGTTGGGACTACCTCACGCTCGACGGCGCGAACCATCGACTGTTCATCACGCGCGGCGACCGCATCATGGTGATCAACCCGTCCACCGGCGCGGTGATCGCCACGATTCCCGGTTTCGACCGCGCGCACGGGGTGGCCTTCGCCTACGACGTCGGCAAGGCCTTCGCGACATCGGGCGGTGACAGCGCCGTGCGGGTCATCGATCTCAAAACCCTGAAGGTGACGGCCAGGATCCACACCGCGGTCGACAACGACGGCATCATCTATGACCCCGGCACCAAGTACGTCTTCTCGATGAACGGCGACGCGGGGTCGACGTCGATGATCGACCCCGCCACCAACACCGACGTCGCCGACATCCCGCTCACCGGGAAGCCCGAGTTCGGGATCGCCGACGGCGCCGGACACCTGTTCGTGAACATCGAGGACAAGGCGCAGATCGATGAGGTGGACATCGCGAGCCGGAAGGTGACGCGCTCCTGGTCGCTGGCGCCCTGCAAGGCCCCGACGGGCCTGGCGATCGACGTGGCGCACCACCGGCTGTTCAGCGGCTGCCGCAGCGGCGTGATGGCGATCTCCGACGCAGAAGCCGGGAAGCTCGTGACCACGGTACCGATCGGACAGGGGGTGGATGCCACGCGCTTCGACCCGGGCACGCAGATCGCCTTCGCCTCGTGCGGCGACGGTACGATCACCGTGATGCACGAGGACGCGCCCGATAAGTACACCGTGTTGCAGACGGTGAAGACGATGGAGGGCGCCCGGACCATGGAACTCGACCCGGCCACACACACCCTCTATACGGCTTCGGCCAAATTCGGCCCGCGGCCGAGCGGCCGGGGGCGCCCGCCCGTGCTCCCGAACTCGTTCACCCTCTTGACGCTGACCCGCTAGAACCGTCCCCGTATGCGCGGCCGGTGGCCCTCCCGGGCCGCCGGCCGTGCCGGTTCTGCACGGGGCGGTAGAAGAGACCGCGGATTTCCTCGTCGAATTGTGACTCAGGTCACGTCGCCGGAGCCACTGAAGTGCCAGATAAGGGCCTGCCGCGTTCCGCCCAGCTGCCCACCTCCTGTCAGTCCGAGGCCCGGGCGCCCCCCCCCGACACCCCACGGCCGAGGCATGGAAGGAGCATCCGCTTGAACCGGACCAAGGCCGCGCACCACCAGTGCGCGTGGCGGCGACTCTCCATCGCCGCCGTTGTGGTGTCCGTGGCATTGGCGTCGCCGGTCGCAGCGCAGTTGAGCGTTTCGGTAACGGTTGCGGCGCCGAGCCCCTTCCTGGCCGACTGGTCGGCCAACGCCGCCGTGGTTCAACTCATCGTCACCAACACCGACACGGCCGACGTCCAGGCGTCGGTGCAGGCGCGCCTGCTCCTTGGCGACGCCTTGGTGGGCACGGCCGGGAGCCCGATCATGGTGGTGCCGGGGTCGCACACACCGGTGCCCACCCCCAAGGTGAGCTTCTATTCCGGCGCGCAGGTGGCCAACTGGACGCAGATGCAGATCACCGGCCCCATCGCGTCGGCCTACGGACGCACGGGCCGTCTGCCGGAAGGGAGCTATCAACTCTGCGTGCTGTTCACGAACGTCACCACGCAGGGACGTCCGCTCCCCGACGCCAGCGCCTGCACGGAGTTCCTGGTGACGTACCCGCAGCCGCCGATGCTCATCGCTCCCGCCGACCAGCAGACGGTGGTGAGTGCGTACCCGACTTTCCAGTGGACACCCGTGGTGATGCCGGGGCGGCAGGTGGGTTATCTGCTGCGGGTGGTGGAAGTGCTGCCCGGGCAGACGCCGCTCAAGGCCATCGAGGCGGACGTGCCCCTGCTCGAGACCGTGCTCACTACGGTCACAACTTATATGTATCCGCCCACGGCGCTGCCGCTCGAACCGGGCAAGACGTACGCCTGGCGGGTGCAGGCCGTGAACTCCCTCAACACCGATCCCGGCGCGGGCCGCGCCGTGGGCACAACCGTCGGCATCGGGGCGAACAACGGGCGCAGCGAGGTATTCACGTTCACGAAGAAGTTGTTGATCACCGCCACACACATCTCGCCGGTGACGCAGCAGCCGCCGCAGCCCAAGCCGAAGTATCTCGCCAACGCGCCGATGTTCGCCGCGAGCCTCAGCGGCAAGCTGGACTACACGTTCATCCCGGCGCAGGTGCCGGCGCCCAAACAGATCAAGCCGTACGCCGGGCAGCAATGGCCCGGCATGGGTTACACCACGAATGGCTCCCCGAAACCCGGCTCGTCAGGCGGCGGCATCGGCGGCACGCTCGGGCAGACACGGGCCCCGGCCCCGGGCTACAACGCCATGCCGGGCTTCCCGGCGCGCCAGCCGCTGGCCGGCGTACCGGTGCGGCTCGTGGTGCGCTACCGGAGCGGCACCGCGCCCGTGACCACGAGCACCGTATTCGTCGGCACGCAGCGCTACGACGATGTCGGGCGCGTGATTGCCACGGCGACCACGGGCAAGGACGGGAGCTTCAGTTTCTTCTTCAACGACGACACGCCGACGGGCCAGATCGCCCTGCGGCAGGCCATCGAATGGGGCACGGGGGAGATGTCGAAGCACGCCGAGGCGCACGGCGATCTCTTCCGCTACTACCAGATCGAAATCGAGGACGGCCACTACCTCAACCCGTCGGACGAACTCACCCTGCCGGCCAGCAAGACCGGCGACGTGGGCACGTTGGTATCGCTGGTGCGGACCTACACGCTGCGGGTATTGGTGACCGGGAGGCAGACGCACGACACCATTCAAGGCGCGCGGGTGCAGCTGATCCGATTCGTGCACCCGGCGCACGAACCGAACGGCGAGGGTGACGCGCCGCCACCCCGGAAGTACGTGGGCGGCGGGATCTTCAAGGGCGAGATCGTGGGTGAGACGACGACCCGCGCGAACGGTGTCGCGACCTTCGGCCGGCTGGTCAAGAACGTCGGCGTCAACGATCAGTACGTCGTGCGCGCCAGTATCGACTCGGCGAGCGAGTACAACTACGACCCGCTGTCGGTGGCGTACGCCAACGCATGGGACGACCAGTCGTTCGAGACCAAGACGGCGTCCGACAACGCAAATTTCAACGAAGACTACAACCTCGGTCTCACCGCTGACCTGTCCCTTGCGCTCAATCCACGGCCGCCGACGCTGATGGGGCACGTCTACCGGAAGGATACCGATCAACCGATCGAAAGCGGCTTGGTGCTCGTGACCCGCCCCGGCGGCACCAACGCCCTGCACAAGATCAAGGACACCGATCACGGCGCGTTCGTGGTCTCGGGGGTGCATCCCGACCCAGCCGCCCCCTTCTACACCGTGTACGCCGGCGGCCCCGGTCTGAAGGGTGCGGAGTTCACCGGCGTGCAGGTAGCGCTCGGCCACAAGTGGGTGCACGAATTCCGTCTCGAACCCGACGCTCGCATCCGGGCGCGGTTCGTGGACGAACACGGGCACCCCGTGCACGCCAAGATCCGCGTCGGCGAGGGGCACCTGGTGACGTCGCGCCCCATGGACATCAAGGCGGTGGGCAGCGGCTCAGGAGGCTTCTCGATCATGGAGCCGACCGCGTTCGGCGTCGACACGGTGGCAACGTCGGGGCCGCAAAAGGTGCACGTGGAAGCCGAGCCGGATTTCTTCCCGGTCGACACCACGCTCACCATCGCCAAGGGCGCCAACGATCTGCACACCTTCGTGCTGACCAGCCGCAAGCACCGGTTGCGCGTGGTGGCCCGGCGCGGCGTCGCGCACGGTCAGGCGCGCGGGCGGCCGAGCCTGACCCCGGTGGTGGGCGCGCCGGTGCACGTGGACGGGATGCCCAGCGTCTCCGCCGTGACGGGGAGCGACGGATCGGCGGTACTGGAATGGACCTCGGCCGGGACGGGCGCCGCCACGGTGGACGTGAAGGTGGAGAACCCACCGAACACGGACTACATCCCCACCGGAGGCACGTGCGCCGGCAAGGAATCGTCGGTGCCGGTGGAGTGCATCGTCTACATGCAGCCGGGCACGCGGGTGGCAGGCACGGTGTACGTGGGCAAGTCGGACTCCACGCCGGTGGCCGGCGCACGCGTGCACTTGGCGGACCGCGATACGGTGACCGGGTCCGACGGATCGTACGTGCTGCGCTCGGTGTCGGTAGGGTCGGCCGTCCTCTGGGCCGGCAAGCCGGGCTCGGGGTGGATCGGCGATTCGCAGCATGTTGCGCTTCGCGCCACCGCCAACAGCGGCGTGAACTTCCATCTGCAGGACCCCACCGCGGTGAAGCTGCCGGCCACGCTGCTCGGCTTCCCGCTGGAGGTGACGCGGCTGGACACCGCGACCGGCGGCAAGGGCGCGATCGTGAGCGGGTCGCTGCTGGCGCCGGCGTCGGGATCGTTCGCGCCGACCAATGGCGGCGTCGCCGAGAAGACGGTGGCCCTCCCGTTCGAGAAGGTGCACCTGGTGGCGCCGGCGGCCGGCGCCTCCGTGGATCTGCCCAAGGGCGATACGCTGGTGCTCTCCACCGGCGATCTGGAACTGCGCCTTTACGACAAGTACGTGGTTCGCCAGTCGGCGCTCAAGACGGGCCTCGTGGTCCATGAGCGGAGCGGCGGCGTGGGCGCCGTGTATGGATCGGTGGAACTGCTGCGCCAGGAGTCGTTCACCGGGAGCACGTCCACGGGCCTCAGCTTCATCGACGCCGCCGGCAAGGACGCGCCGCTCTACCTGCTGATGCCTGGTGCGTCCGGCGCGGCGCGCACCCTCGTGCCGTCGCTGGCCGGCGACGGTTCGGCAACCACACCGTCGGCGGGCTACAATGTCGGCGCCGCCGACGGCGGGCCGGCGCACTTCCGGTTGGCCGCCAACAGCGGGCAGTCGGGCTTTCCGGTGGATGCCGACGCCGCGAAGTCGGTGGTGCGCGCCGACGGCGTGCACTTCGATGCCACCGTGCACACGGCGATTCCCGGCGTCGGCGACCTCGCCCTCGAGGTGCCCGACCTCACGCTGCGCCCCGGCGCCGGCGGGCTCGCGCCCACCGGAAAGGCCGACACACTGAACGTGAAGCTCGACCAGTGGACGCTCCGCGTGGACGACTGGTCGCTGAGCGATCAGGGCATCTACTTCGGCAAGGGGCAGGTGCGGGCACCGCTCCTGCTCAACAAACCCGCGAGCGCGGTGGTGTTCCCGTTCACGAACATGCAACTGCTGCCCAACGCCCTGAGCGGCGGCACCTTCCAGGGGAGCGCGATCACGCTGGGCGGCGTGGTGAAACTCGCGCCGCAGGGCGCCCTGCAGTTCGTGCGCGAAGGATCGGGCCCCTGGAAGCTGGCGGCAGCGGGCGGCACGATCGCCGGCCTCCCGGGCTTCGGCGCCACCGATCACATCTCGCTGGACAACTGGAGCCTGCGCTCCAACGGATACAACGTGTTCTCGCCGAAGAGCGGCACCAAGGTGCGGCTGTTCAACACGGCGGACTTCCAGCTCAGCAGCATTTCGGTAGCCGACGGCGTGGTGCGCTTCCCCGGCACGCTCGACCTGCTCACCCCCTCCGCGTCACATATCCCGCCGGTGGCGGCCACGATCTACTATTCGCCCGACTCGCACGGGGCGCCGGTGTTCGGCATGGACCACGCGACCTGGCCCGAAGTGGACATCGGCGGCGCCTGGCTGAAGATCGCCGGCGCGACAATCGACCAGAACGGATTGCACGCCGGCGGCTACATCCGCGTGCCCGACAACTTCACGGTGGCGACAACGTTCACGCGGACGCCGGTGACGGGCACCAACGCGATGCACGTGGTAGCGGCGCCGAATGCGACGATCAAGATCGGCGAGATCGGACTCACCAACGTGAAGGGCGGTGCCGAATTCGCGTCGTCGTGGACCACGCACTTTGCCGGCCACATGGAGATTCCCGACCAGGCGGCGGGCGACCTGTCGTTCGGCGTCACGGGCAAGGGCGTGGACGTGAGCACCGGCGGCGGCTTCCAGGTGAACAACATCGGCACGCCGTTCGGCACCGTCACGATCCGGCTGAATGCGCCGGAGGAGCGGCTGGAGGGATCGCTGCAGGTGGATCAGGAGATCGCGTCCGGTGCGTCGGCGCAGGGCACGGCTGAGCTGGCGATCAGCGGCAAGCCCGGCAATCGGTACTGGTACTTCTTCGCCGGCGCCAATATCGAACTCAGCTCGCCGCATCTGGAAGGCACAGCGGCGCTGGTGCTGGGCAACGCGCGCCTCCAGGGCGATCTCCTGTCGAGCTTCTCCAAGTACAGCACCAAGGGAGTCCCGCCGGCGTTCCACAACATCGACGGGTTCTTCCTCGACGGCAAGGTGGTCATTCCCATTCCCATATGCCCCTCCGGCGGCTTCGACATCGGCGTCGCCTCGCTGGCCATCTGGTGCGACGCCTGGGGCGATATCCGCCTGGGCATGAATTTCCAGGAGCACAACCTCTACCACATCGGGTTGCAATCGGGATTCGACGTCGGCGCCAAGGGAGGGATCAGCATGGGCGCGTGCCTCTCCGTGTCGGGCGAGGTCAAGTACGAACAGGGCATCGAAGGAGAGTATCGCAGCGATGGCGCCTGGTATGTGCTCGGGGATGCGAACTTCGACCTGAACGGGAGCGTCGAGTACGGCGTCGGGGCGCTGGGGGTGTGCCTCAGCGAGAGCTCGTCGTTCCACCTTGGACTCGGCGCCCAGGCACAAATGGGGTACAACTGGAACACGCAGAAGGGTGCCTTCTTCCGGATCTACAAGAAATGAGACGCCTGCTCGCGTGTGTCCTCGTGGCGCTCTGGGCGCCGGCGGCGGCCGCCCAGCAGGCGGCGCGCACGGACTCGATTGCCGTGGCCGGAGGGTCGGGCATCTACGTCTGGCTCGGCGGGAGCGTCGTGTCGCCGGCCCACCCGGTGAGCGGCACGGTGGCGCACCGCGTGGAGCGGCGACCAGCGGCCGGCGGCGCCTGGCAGCGCGTGGCCGACGTCTCGGCGGTATCCGGGGCCGCGGGGCTGTTCGGCCCGCTGGACACGGCGACGCGCGCCACGGTCCGCCGCGCCCTGCGCGCCACCACCGACGATTCGGCGTGGGCGTTCATCGTCGCCCACCCGACGGCCGACTCGCTGTCGCTGCTGCTCGGGCACGAGAACATCCGGCTGGCGCTGGGCCTGTACGCACTCGATCGCAACGTGCGCGCGGGCGAACGCTGGCAGTACCGCGTGTCGCGACTCGATGCCGCCGGCGCGACATCGGCGCCGGTGGTGAGCAACGTCGTCGCGTACCCGGGACCGGGCCCGTCCGACTCCGTCCATACCCTGCGTGTGGACCAGGCCGAGACGCAGATGCGCCTCTGGTGGCGCCTGCCCAATACGACGCGCGTGCGCTGGCTCGAAATCTGGCGCCGGCAGGGAGCGACGGGGCCGTTCGCGCTCCGCGATTCGGTGGCGGCGTTCCTCCGCGTCGCCGACTCGCTGCAGGCCGCGTATCACGACACGACGGTCGTTGCAGGAAACGTCTACCAGTACTACGCCGTGCCGCGCGACTTCTTCTTCAACGCCGGGCCGGCGTCGGATACGATCACCGCCTACTCCGTGAACGGGGTCCGGTTGGCGGCGCCCGATTCCATTGCCGCGCGCGGCGTGGACTCGCTGGGCATCGTGCTGCAGTGGCACTTCGCCACGCCGGGGCTGGCGCGCAGCTTCCGTATCTACCGCTCGGCGCGGCAGGACAGCGGCTGGTATCCGCTGGTGGACGTCAATGGCGCGGATCGCCAGTTCGTGGACGACCGCATCGTCCCCATGCGGACCTACTACTACCGCGTGGCGACGCTGGGACTCAAAGCCAACGAATCGCCGCCGACGGCGGCGGTGTTCGCGCACTTCGCCACGCGCATGCCGCCGCAGCCGCCACGGAGCGTACGCGTCGATACCGCGGGCGGCGGGTTGCTGCGAGTGGGGTGGACCCCAAACCGCGAATCCGACATCGAGGGCTACTTCGTCTACCGCACCGACGTGCCGGTGGACACCGCCGTGGACTCGTCGACGGTGGTGCTGGTGAGCCCGCTCGTGCCGGTAGCTGATACGAGTTGGGTGGACAGCTCGGCCCACGGCGTGGTCGGCCGGCAGTGGACGTACGCGGTCCGCGCCCTCAACACGAGCAACTTGCGGAGTCCGTTCTCGGCCCCCGCGACTGCGCCCGCCGACCTCGGCGCGGCGGCTCCCCCGCCGCCGATTCCCACGGGGCTCGAGGCGGTGGCGAGCGGCGGCCGAGTGCGCGTGCTCTGGCACGACATGTCGGGCGAGGATCCGGGCGTTACCGGCTATGTGGTGGTACGGCGTGTGGCCGGCGCGCGCGATACCGCATTCGCCACCGTGGCCACGCTGGGGCGAAACGAGAACGCCTGGTGGGACTCCACCGCGGTGCTCGGCAGCACCTACGATTACGCCGTGCGCAGCCGAAACTTTGCCGAGGTCGCGAGCGGCATAACTCCGCCGGTGCGTGTGACGGTCGCCCGCCCGGTGCCGGCGCCGCCTGCGGATGCCCAAGCCGCCGCCGGCCCCACGGGCATCACGGTTTCGTGGGCGCCCGTGTCCGGCGTGCAGGCGCGGGTGCGCATCTACCGCTATGAGCGCGGCGCCAACCCACAGCGGGTGGCGGAGGTGTCCGCCGACCCACCGGAGTATCTGGACCGCACGGCCCGGCGCGGCGTGCGCTACTTCTACTATCTGACGTTGGTGGTCGACGGCGTGGAAAGCGCGCGCACCGCGGAGATGAGCGCCCGCCGATGACGGGCCCGGCGCGGCGTGAACTGGGTCGGGCGCTTGTCGCGCTCGCGGCCGTCGGCGTGCTGGCGTCAGCCGCTCCGCTCGCGGCGCAAAGCAGCGCGCCACCGTCCGGTGGCGCGGGGGTACGCTGGCTGAACGTGACCGGCGGGCTCACCACGATGGCCGAACTGTACGGACACTCGGGCGTCGGCCTCGCGGCACGCCCCAGCCAGACCGGCCGGATCATGGCCAACCTGACGCTGAGCTTCGCCAACGGATTGGTGGTGGTACCGCTGAGTGCGTTGATCTCCACCGATCAGGTGAGCTTCCGCCAGCAGATCAACCAATTCGGCATCAGCCCCACCTACCACGGCGTGACCGTGCACCTGGGGCATTTCGCGCCGCAGTTCTCCACCTACACGCTCGCCGACCAGACGCTGTCGGGCGGCGGCGTGGAGAGCGACCAGCACGGCTTCCGGTTGGGGCTGGTGGGCGGACAGGCGCGGCGCGCGGTCGCCCCGGGCTTGGTGAACGGCATACTCACCGGCCAGCCCCAATTCTCGCGGCGGCTGTGGGGCGCGCGTGTGGGATTCGGCGAGACCGACGGTCCGGCCTCCGTCGACTTCATCTACATGGCCGGCGAGGACAACGCGGGCTCGCTCGACTCCACGGTGGTGCTGGGAGCGGGGATAGCGCCCGAGCGGAACGCCGTGGTGGGCTTCAAGGGCGGGGCCGCGTTCGCCGAGAAGCGGGTCCACCTGCTCGTCGAGGGCGCCACGTCGCGCATCGAGCGGCAGCCCGGACTTCCCGGCGCGGCGACCAATTCCGGCAAGGCGGGCTCGGCCAAGCTCAACTACCGGGCCGGCACGGTCACCATGGGCGGCACGCTGGAATACGTGAGCCCCGCCTTCGTGTCGATGGGGAACGCCGGACTCACCCCCGATCATATGGACTACGGGTTGACCTTTGCCGGCCAGCTCTCGCAGGGGCGCGTGAGCTTCAACGCCATGGGCGGGTGGCGCCAGAACAACCTGGCCCACGACGCCATCCAGACCACGCGCCGGGCCATCTACACGCTCGCCGGTACGCTGCAGCCGGTGCCCGCGTTCGGGCTGGACCTGCAACTGGCCAACAACGTGAACAACAGCCGCGCGGCGATGGACACCGCGATGTTGAAGAACATCACGGGCCAGTACTCGGTGTCGCCCCGGTTCATCTGGCGCAACGGGAACGTGCAGCAGGTGCTGGTGTTTCTGGCCAACCGGCAAACCTCCGACAACTCCACCACGGGCCTCTACACGCTCGCCAACACCAAGACGACGACGCTCGTCGGCACCTGGATCGCCACCTTCCCGTCGACCCTGGGGTTCACGCTCACCGCCACACGCACGGGCGTGGCCGTGGACACGATGCAGGCCACGGTGATCACGACGGTGGCGCCGGGCGTGCAGCGCGGTTTCCTGCAGCAGAAGTTGCAGCTGTCGCTGCAGCTGCAGTTGATGCGCACCACCGGCGCGTCGACCAGCGGCAACGAGATATACCCGCTGGCGCAGTTGCGCTACGCTGTCGCGCCAGGGCAGGAGTTCCAGATACGCACGAGCGTACGGCACAACTCGATGACCAACACGGGCATTCCGTCGCAGGCGTTCACCGAGCAGGTGCTCACCGTTCAGTATTCCGCCGCCTGGCGATAGGGCGGTTCGGCCCCCGCCGCGAATCTACCCGACGGACTCCCCGCCCATGAGCACGGCCATGATGGCCTTCTGGACGTGCAGCCGGTTCTCCGCCTCGTCCCACACGCGGCTCTGGGGCCCGTCGATCACGTCGGCCGTCACTTCCTCGCCGCGGTGCGCCGGGAGGCAGTGCAGGAAGATCGCGCCGGGGTCGGCCTTCTTCATGAGCTTCGCGTTGACGACGTACTTGGCGAACGCCTTGGCACGCTTGGTCTGCTCCTGCTCCTGCCCCATCGAGGCCCACACGTCGGTGGTCACCACGTGCGCGCCCTCGGCGGCGGCCATCGGATCGCGCGTCACGGTGATCCGGGCGTGCTTCCGCGCCTCGGCCAGCAGGTGGTCCGCCGGCTCGTAGCCTTCGGGACAGGCAAGCCGCAGCTCGAAGCCCAGCACGCCCGCGGCATTGATCCACGAGTTGGCCATGTTGTTGCCGTCGCCGATCCAGGCCACCGTCTTCCCTTCGTACGAGCCCAGGTGCTGCTTCACCGTGAGCAGGTCGGCCAACACCTGGCACGGGTGCACCATGTCGGTGAGTCCGTTGATCACCGGAATGCTCGCGTACTGGGCCAGCACCTCGGCGTCCTGGTGCGCGAAGGTGCGGATCATCACCCCGTCCACGTAGCGGGAGAGCACTCGCGCCGTATCGGCGATCGGCTCGCCGCGTCCGAGCTGCACGTCGCGTGGTGACAGGAAGGGCGCGTGGCCACCGAGCTGGAAGGTGCCGACCTCGAACGAGACGCGGGTGCGTGTGGACGCCTTCATGAAGATCATCGCCAGCGACTTGCCGGCCAGCGGCTTCTTGTCGTAGCGGCCGCTGCGCATGCGCTCGCCGAGATCGAACAACTTCACGAGTTCGGACCGTGTGAAGTCGGTGATCTGCAGGAAGTCGCGGTGCGGCGGTTGGGTATCGGTCGGCGGCGCGGGCGCCGCGGCGGTAACGGGCTTGGCCATGACGGATTGCCGGGAGTTGAGGGACTAGAGAATGTAGCGCCGGAGGTCTTCGTCTTCCACGATTGCCTTGAGCTTCTCCCGGACCACGGCGGCATCCACCACGATCTCGGCCGTGCCCCGGTCGGGTAGTTCGAACAGCGTCTCCTCGAGCTGGGTGGTCATCACGGTGTGCAGGCGCCGGGCGCCGATGTTCTCCATGCGCTCGTTCACGAGGGCGGCGATCCGGGCGATCTCCGCGATCCCGTCGTCGGTGAAGGTGAGCTTCGCTCCCTCGGCCTCGACCAGCGCCGCGTACTGCTTGGTGAGGGCATTCTCAGGCTCGGTCATGATGCGCACGAAGTCGGCCTCGGTGAGCGGCTTGAGTTCGACCCGGATCGGGAACCGTCCCTGCAGCTCCGGAATCAGATCGCTGGGTTTCGACACGTGAAACGCGCCGGCGGCGATGAACAGGATATGGTCGGTCTTCACCATCCCGTACTTGGTCTGCACGTTGGAGCCCTCGACGATGGGCAGCAGGTCGCGCTGCACGCCCTCGCGCGAGACGTCGGGGCCGCCCATCTGCGAGCGCTCGCCGGCGATCTTGTCGATCTCGTCGAGGAAGATGATGCCGAGCTTCTCGACGCGATCCAGGGCGTCGGTGGTGACTTCCTCGATGTCGATGAGCTTCTCGAATTCCTGCTCCAGGAGAATGCGGCGCGCCTCGCTCACCTTGACGGTGCGCTTCTTGTGCCGCTTGGGGAGCATGTCCTTGAGCATGTCCGTGAAGTTGTCCATGCCTTCGGGGGCGCCCTGCGCGGAGAGCACGTCGATCATCGGCGCCCGCGGCGTGACCTCGACCTCCACCTCGCGCGACTCGAGCTGCCCGTCCTTGAGCAGTTGGTGCAGCTTCTCGCGGGTGCGCTGGTGACGCTCGTTGGCCAGCTCCTGCTCGCGGGTCACGTCCCCCTTGGCCGACACCATGAAGACGTTGCTGTCCTCGGGCTTCTGCTCCGGCTGTGTCGGCTTGGGCGACTCGGGAGGCGGCAGCAGGAGGTCGAGCAGCCGCTGCTCCACGCGCTCGTGCGCCAGGTCCTCGATCTCGCCTTCGCGCTCGGTGCGCACCATGTCGATGGCGCTCTCCACGAGGTCGCGCACCATCGATTCCACGTCGCGCCCCACGTAGCCGACCTCAGTGAACTTGGAGGCCTCGACCTTGATGAACGGCGCGCCGGCAAGCTTCGACAGGCGGCGGGCGATCTCGGTCTTCCCCACCCCGGTGGGTCCGATGAGGATGATGTTGTTGGGCGCGATCTCCTCGCGGATGCCCTCGGGGGTGCGCTGCCGGCGCCACCGGTTGCGCAACGCGATGGCGACGGCCTTCTTGGCGTCCGCCTGGCCCACGATGTACCGGTCCAACTCGGCAACGATCTGACGCGGAGTCAGGTCGGCGAGTCGCGCCAGCACTTGTTCGGTGTGATTGGTCGGCATGGATAGTCCATCCGCGAAGCACGGCGCGCGCGACGAACGCGAGGTTCGTCCCGCCCCCGCCGTCGCGGCTCAGGCGTCGAGAACGGTGATGTTGGTGTTCGTGTAGATGCAGACCTCGCCGGCGATCGCGAGCGCCTTCTCGACGATCTCGCGCGGCGCGAGTGTGGTGTTGGAGGCCAGCGCGCGGGCTGCGGACAGCGCATACGGGCCGCCCGAGCCGATGGCCAGGATCCCGTCGTCGGGTTCGATCACCTCACCGGTGCCCGAGATGATGTACCCGTTGTTCACGTCGGCCACGATGAGCATGGCCTCGAGCCGCCGCAGCACGCGATCGCTGCGCCATTCCTTGGCCAGTTCGACCACGGCCCGCGGCAGATTGCCCGGGAAGCGGGTGAGCTTTTCCTCGAACTTCTCGAACAGCGTGAGGGCGTCGGCCACCGAGCCGGCGAAGCCGGTGAGCAGCTTTCCGCCCTGCATGGCGCGCACCTTCTGCGCCTTGGCCTTCATCACGGTTTCGCCGACGGTCACCTGTCCGTCGCCGCCCAGGGCGACCTTCCCGTCGCGGCGGACGGCGAGGATGGTGGTGGCGCGAATGATCGGGAGTGGCATGGCTGTAACATAGCGCCCGCCGAAGGCGGACGGCGGACGGCCCGCAAGTTGTTGCCCCGGTTGAACTCCCGCCGAGCGGTCCGCTACCAGAGCCCCGGGATGAGCGCCTTCACCCGGCGGCGATAATCGCGGTATCCGTCGCCGAACTGATCGACCATGAACCGCTCCTCCACCGGCCACTTGATCCGCCACGCCAGCAGGGCGACGCCGAGCGCGACGATCCCCCGGACCTCACCCACGGCGAGCGCGGTGCCCGCCACGGCGAGGGAGATGCCGGAATAGATCGGATGACGCACGTACGCGTACGGCCCACGGAGTACGAGTTCGTGCGCCACCTTCAGGGTGACGTTGCCGCTCCAGTTGCCGGCCAGCGTGGCCCGGGCCCAGAACGCGATGGCGATGCCGACGGCTGTGATGCCCACACCGGTCCAGGCAACCGCTGGGCCCGGCGCCACGAACCGCCAGCCCAGCGGCCCCACGCCCATGGCCGGCACGAGCAGCAGCACCCAGGCCACGATCGCGATGGCGCGCTGGAGCAGTCGCTGCCCGAGCGGTTGGCGGCGGACGGTCGGCTTGGTGCGCAACGCGCCAAGCACCCACACGGCGGCCAGGAGGATCCAGAGATCGCGGAGCACGGACGCCGGAGTGAATGCCATAGACATCCCGAATTCGACGAGTGGGAAACTACTTCAGACAACGCGGACGGCGCCGGCGCGGTTTCGACCGACGACCGACGACTCGGGACTGCAGTTGAGAGTCGACAGTCAACAGTTGGCGGTCACCAGTCACCACGCTCTAGGCCCGGGGGTGACTCTTCTGGTAAACCTGCTTCAATCGCTCGACGCTCGTATGCGTGTAGATCTGCGTGGTGCTGATGGACGCGTGACCGAGCAACTCCTGCACGGCCCGCAGGTCGGCCCCCGCGTCCAGCAGGTGGGTGGCGAAGGTGTGCCGAAGCGAATGCGTGCTGAGTCCGGCGTCCTCGTCCACCTGCGACAGGAACTTGCTCATGAGCTTCTGCACGGCCCGCACGGTGAGGCGGCGGCCGGTGCGCCCCACGAAGAGCGCCCGCCGGTCGGCCCTGCCGCCAAGCGTGCCGTTCAACTCGTCGCGCTTCGCTTCGTAGTTGCGGATGGCCAGCTGCGCGTGGTCGCCCACGGGGACGATGCGCTCCTTGCGCCCCTTGCCCCGCACCTTCACCTGTTGCGAGATGAGGTCGAGATCCGGCCGGTTCAGCCCCGCCAGTTCCGACACGCGCATCCCCGTGGAATAGAAGAGCTCGAGGATCGCCAGATTGCGCACGTCCTCGAACCGACCTTCCATGGCGCGGACCTCGGCCATCTGGAACAGCAGCTCGATCTGGGCGCGGTCCAGATACCCGGGGAGGTGCTTCTCGAGCTTCGGCGCGCCCACAGCACGCGCCGGGTTGGCGGATACCACCTCGTTCATCGCCAAAAAGCGGTAGAAGCCGCGCACCGCGCTGAGGGTGCGGGCCATCGACCGCCGGGAGAGCCCGCGCTTGGTGAGGTGGCCCAGGAACCCACGCATCGCGAGGCGGTCGATGCCCTCCCACGTCCACCCGTCGGCGCCGTAGTACCCCGCCAGGTAGCTGGTGAAGTCGTGCAGGTCGCGTCGATAGGCCTTCACCGTGTTCGGCGAGACGTCGCGCTCCTTGGTCAGGTGCGTCAGGTATTCCTCCGCCTCTCCGCCCAGCGGAGTGTCGTCGCTCATGGCAGGACGGGCGTCGAGGCGAGTTCGTCGCGCCAGCGCGCCATGGCGGCCAACGCGCGCTCGGCGAGCATGGCCCGCTTCCTCGCCTTGTCGCGCACCACTTCGCCGAGCGGATCGACGAGGCCGAAGTTGGCGTTCATGGGCTGGAAGTGCCGCGGATCGGCCTCGCGCAGATAGCGATAGAGCGCGCCGAGCATCGTGGTCGGCGGCGGCACGAGCGGTGCGCCGCCGTGCAGCATGCGCGAGAGGTTGACGCCGGCCACGAGACCGGTGGCCGTGCTCTCGGTGTAGCCCTCGACGCCGGTGAGCTGTCCGGCGAACAGCGTCATGGCGTCGTCGCGCAGCGACAGGTGCGGCGTGAGCGACGCCGGCGAGTTCAGATACGAGTTGCGGTGGATGCTGCCGAAGCGGAGGAACTCGGCGTTGGCCAGACCCGGAATCATCGTGAACACGCGCTTCTGCTCGGGAATGCGGAGCCGCGTCTGGAAGCCGACGAGGTTCCACATCTGGCCCGCGCGATCCTCCATGCGCAGCTGCGCCACGGCCCACGGGCGCCGCCCGGTGCGCGGGTCGGTGAGCCCCACCGGCTTCATCGGACCGAAGCGCAGCGTGTCGCGTCCTCGTTGCGCCATGACTTCCACCGGCATGCAGCCCTCGAAGTACGGCGCTTCGTCGAACTCATGGCCGTGGAACTGGTCGGCGGAGATGACCGCGTCGAGGAAGGCCTCGTACTCGTCGCGCGTGAACGGGCAGTTGAGGTACGCGCCTTCGGACTCGGCGCCCTCCATGGTCTCCTTGTCGTAGCGCGAGGCGCGGAAGACAATGGCGTCGTCGATGGATTCGCGGGCGACGATCGGCGCGATGGCGTCGTAGAAGGCGAGCGACGCCACGCCGAGCCGCGACCGGATGGCGTCGGCCAGAGCGTCCGAGGTGAGCGGCCCGGTGGCGATGATGCCCGGCGAGGGGAGCGTGGCGACCTCGCCGCGCTCGACGGTGACCCGTGGATGGGCGTGCAGGCGGTCGTGCACGGCCTGCGAGAACACATCGCGATCGACGGTCAGCGCGCTGCCGCCCGGCACGCGCGCCTGGTCGGCGGCCCACAACACCAGCGAGCCGAGCAGTCGCATCTCGGCCTTGAGCAGGCCGTGAGCGTTGGTGGACTCGGTGCTCTTGAAGGTGTTGGAGCACACGAGTTCGGCGAGCCGGTCGGTCTTGTGCGCCGGCGTGCCACGCACCGGGCGCATCTCGTGCAACACCACGGGGTGTCCCCGCTCGGCCAGCTGCCACGCGGCTTCCGATCCGGCGAGCCCACCGCCGACGATGTGGATGGGGGTATCGGTCACGATTTCAAGCTAGCGTCCCTGCGGGGATGCCGGAATGACGGTGCGGGGGGACCTGCCCCATGGGTACGTCGTCGCGTCACCGCCGCGCGTTACCCTGCCAACACCTCTTCCGGCTCCGGCGCCGACACGTCCCACTCGTTCCCGCACTTGATGCACTTGCGGAAGTCGCCGCGGGTCTTGGTGGACTTCATCTCGGCGCCCATGTAGCCGCACTCGGGACACTTCTCCACCGCCGGGCGGTTCCACACCACGAAGTCGCAGTCCTCGTTGGCGCAGGCGTAGAACTTGGTGCCGCGCTTCTTCGAGCGGCGTTCCACGATCTCCCCGCCATCCTTGGGGCAGTACACGCCCGTGGGCATGGACTTCGTGCCGCGACACTTGGGGAACGTGCTGCACCCGAGGAATTCGCCGCTCCGGCCGTTTCGCACGACCATCGGCTTGCCGCACAGCGGACAGGGGATGTCGGTCATCTTGGGCTTGACCTTCTCACCCTTCAGCGGCCGCGTGTACTTGCAGGCCTTGGGATGGTTCTCGCAGGCGAGGAAGGGGCCGAAGAATCCGCCGCGCGGCTCGAGCTTACCGCCGCAGTCGGGGCACCGGAGCGTCGCGAGCGCCGACAGGTCGTGCGCCGCGGCGATGAGCGCCGCGGCGTCCACCGACTCCAGCGACTTGGCGAACGGTCCGTAGAACTCCTCGAGCACGCGCTGCCACCCGAGTTCCCCGTCCTCGATCTTGTCGAGTTCGCCCTCCATCCCCGACGTGAATCCCACGTTGAAGACGTCGGGGAACTGTTTCACCATCACCTTCTCCACCGTCTCCCCGAGTTCGGTGGGGAAGAAGCGGCGCTGCTCCAGGTTCACGTAGTGCCGATCCACGAGCACCGAGATGATGGCGGCATATGTGGACGGCCGGCCGATGCCGAGCTTCTCCAACTCCTTGACCAGACTGGCCTCCGAGAAGCGGGGCGGCGGCTCCGTGAAGTGCTGGTGCGGCGTGATCGCCTTGACCGGCACGGCTTCGTTCGGTTCGACCACCGGGAGCGCCTGTTCGTCCTCCAGCGCCTTGTGGTCGCCCTCCTCGTGCGATTCGCGATAGAGCACCAGGAAGCCCTGGAACTTCACGATGCTTCCCGTGGCACGGAACAGATAGCTCCGCCGTCCGATGTCGGGTTGCGCCGCAGCCGGCAGGTCGAAGTCCACGGTGGTGGTATCGAACACCGCCGGCGCCATCTGCGACGCCATGAACCGCTGCCAGACCAGTTGGTAGAGCTTGAACTGGTCCGCGGTCAGATATCGCTTCACGTCTTCGGGACGGCGCGCGGGATCGGTGGGACGCACCGCTTCGTGCGCGTCCTGAGTGTTCTTGCCTTTGTTCTTGCCGTCGCCGTAGAGCCGGGGGCCCGATGCCAGATATTCCTCGCCGTGCGCCTTGCGCAGGTAGTCGCGGGCCTGCACCGCGGCCACCTCCGCCACGCGCGTGGAATCGGTTCGCATGTACGTGATGAGTCCGACGCCACCCTCGTCGCCCAGCTCGATGCCCTCGTACAGCCCCTGCGCCACCCGCATCGTGCGCTTGGAGCCGAACGACAACTTCTTGGCCGCTTCCTGCTGGAGCGTGGACGTGGTGAACGGTGCCGACGGATTCTTGCGGCGCTCGCGGCGCTTGACGTCGGTGACCGTGAACGTCTTGCGGCCGCGCAGGTCGTTCAGGATCCGATCGGCCTCGGCCTTGGTGTGAATCTCAGGCTTCTTCCCGTCCACATGGTGGAGCTTGGCGGTGAACGGCGTGCCGCCCTTCTCCATCGACGCGTCCACCGTCCAGTACTCGACGGGCTTGAAGGCGCGGATGTCGCGCTCCCGCTCGACGATGAGGCGCAACGCCACCGTCTGCACGCGCCCCGCCGAGATTCCCTTCTTCACGGTCTTCCAGAGCACCGGACTCGCCTTGTAGCCCACCAGGCGATCGAGCACGCGGCGCGCCTGCTGCGCCTCGACCTTCCGCTCGTCGATCTCGCCGGCGGCACCGATGGCGCGCTGCACCGCCTCCTTGGTGATCTCGTGGAACAGCACGCGCCGGATGGGAATCGTCGACTTGCCTCGTTTGGGACGGAGCTGCTCGGCCACGTGCCAGGCAATGGCTTCGCCCTCGCGGTCGGGGTCGGTGGCGATCAGGATTTCACGCGACGACTTGGCCGCGTTCTTCAACTCGGCGATCGTCTTCTCCTTGCCGGGAATGGGCACCAGATCGGGCGCGAAGCCGTTCTCGATGTCGATGCCCAGCTTCTTCGCCGGCAGGTCCATGATATGGCCCACGGTGGCCCGCACACGATAGCCACGCCCGAGATACTTGCCGATGGTCTTGGCCTTGGCCGGCGACTCGACGATCACCAGCGACGTCGAGCCCGCTGGTCCCTCGGGGATCTCGTCCTCGGCGGCAGCCGGGGCCGAGCGTCCGCGGCGCTTGCTGGCGGCGCTGCCCGTGGCCTTGCGAGCCTTGGTGGCGCGCTTCTTGGTGGTCGTGCGTTTCTTCTTGACTGCCATGATCAGTGTACCGTCTGATTGTCGTCCCGCGAGCGCCCGTCGTCGAACCCGATGCCCTCGAGCAGCGTGTGAAGATCCTCGCCCGTAATGCGCCCGTCGATCTGCGAGAGCGCCCGTTCGATGATCATCTCCAACTCCGGAGGGCTCACGGCTCCCGAATTGCCGAGCGCGAGGAGATACCCCCAGGCCTCCGGCGCGAACCGTCCGCGCTCGTGCGGCCCCAAGATCCGTATCGTCACCTGCCGGCAGCTCCCGGCCGCAGTCCGGCATCGCTCATCATGGCCGGATTCGCGGTTCCCATCGCATTGATCCTCGTCGGGTCGTACCCGGTTCCCGCGCCGGAAGGCCACCAACGGCTAACGCAATTCATTCGCCAGCGCAACTACCTGCTCCGTAACCTCTTGCAGCGACAAGCGTTCCGATTCGATGATCAGATCGGCCCTTTCATATATTACGCGACGCGCCGCGTAGAGCAGGCGAAGCTCCTCCAGCGGGTCGGCACGCGCGAGTAGTGGGCGCAATGCCTGCCGCTTCCCCATCCGCTTGAGCGCCGTTTCTGGGGTGACCCGAAGGTACACCATCCGTCCAGGGGGTTGCAGCATCGCGACGACTTCGGGGTCGGTGATCCAGCCGCCCCCAGGCGCCAGGATCATCCCCCCGGTCTCACGCAGCTCTTCCGTGAGCGCGCGCTCCCTGCTCCGAAAATAGTGCTCCCCCTGTTCGGCGAAGATGGCCGACACAGCCCGGCCCTCGCGGCGTTCGATCTCGGCGTCGAAATCGAGAAACCGGCGACCGCAGATCTCCGCCGCGCGCATGCCGACCACCGACTTTCCGCACCCTGGAAGCCCGACCAGGATCAGATGCGGAGTCGCCGGATCAACCGCCGGCACGCCGTGCGATGTCCGAAACGTATCCGTCATAGTTCCGCCGCATCTCCGCAAGAGAATCGCCCCCGAACTTTTCGGCGAATGCATTGGCCAGAACGATCGCCAGCATTCCTTCGGCAATCACCCCCATTGCCGGAACCGCCGTCACATCGCTGCGCTCCGCCACCGCCGCCGCGGGCTCACCGGTCTGCAGGTCCACGGTAGCGAGCGGCCGCATCAGCGTGCTGATGGGTTTCATGGCCACGTTCACCACCAGCGGTTCGCCATTGGTCATGCCGCCCTCGAGCCCGCCGGCGCGGTTGGTGCGCCGACGCACGTTGCCGGTCAACGACCGTCCCGACGCGGGCTCGATCTCGTCGTGTGCCTCGGCGCCCGTCACCCGCGACGACTGGAAGCCCATGCCAATTTCTACCCCTTTCACGGCCGGAATGCTCATCATCGCCGCGCCGATGCGTCCATCCAGCTTGGCGTCCCACGCCACGTGCGACCCGAGCCCGACGGGCAGCCCGTCGGCGACGACCTCGCAGATGCCGCCCAGTGTGTTGCCGGCGCGCTTGATCTCGTCGATGTGCGCGATCATCGCCGCGTCCGCCTCGGGATCGAGCGTTCGGAGCGGGGAGGCATCGGACGCGGCATTGATGTCCTCCGGCATCGGATCCGGGCGCCGGGCATCGATGCCGCCCAGGTGGACGACGTGGCTGCCGATGCGGACGTCGAACTCCGCGAGCAGGCGCCGGCAGACGGCCGAGGCCGCGACCCGGGCGGCGGTCTCGCGCGCCGATGCACGTTCGAGAATGTCGCGGGCGTCGTCGCGAGCGTACTTGAGCGCGCCCGAGAGGTCGGCGTGGCCGGGGCGCGGCCGGGTGACCTCGCGTTTGCGCGGCGCCGAGGGATCTTCGCCCTCGAGCGGCGCCGGATCCATGATCGCCTGCCAGTTCTTCCAGTCGCGATTGCGAATGAGCATCGCGATCGGTGAGCCGAGTGTCTGCCCCGCCCGCACACCGGACAGGAGGTCGACGGCGTCCCGCTCGATCTGCATGCGCCGGCCACGCCCGTAGCCCTGCTGGCGGCGGGCCAGCTGTGCGTCGACGTCGGCGGCGAGCAAGGGCAGGCCGGCGGGAATGCCTTCGAGAATCGTGACGAGCGCCGGCCCGTGCGACTCGCCGGCAGTGGTGAATCTGATCATGGGTCCTCAAACGCGGTGAGCCCGACGCGGGGGTCGGGCTCACCAACAGTAGCGCGGGAAACAGCGACGGCCAACCGTTGACTGCCACGCAGTCAACGGTCGGCCGTCCGCCGTCATCATGATGCGGTGGTGCGTACCGCCCTGCTCACCACCGCCGGTCCGTTGCGGCCGCTAGTTGTTGCTCCCGCCGTCGCCCGTCATCGGCTGCCCATCGTCCACGATGTGCGGCGTGATGAGGATGAGGAGGTCGCGCTTGACTTCCTGGCGCTGCGTGAACCCGAACAGCTTGCCGATGATCGGCAGATCCACGAGCACCGGGATTCCGGACTTGGACACGGTCACGCTGGTCTGCGTGAGTCCGCCCATGATCGCGGTCTGTCCGTCGGCCACGAGCATGGTGTTGTCGATGAACTGGCGCGGGAACACGGCACCAACATCGTTGGAGAACTGCTGCACGTCGGAGTTCTCGGCGTGGATCAGCATCTGCACCTGATGATTGGCGGTGATCTGCGGCGTGACGGTGAGAATGATACCGGTCTGCTGGAAGGTCACCGTCGCCTTGGGGGCGGTCTGGGCCCCACCCTGGGACGACGCGTCGATCACGCGCACGGGCACCTGCGTGCCGGCCGTGAGGTTGGCGATGTGGTTGTTGAGCGTGGTCACGCTCGGCTCGGCCTGGACGTCGAGCAGCGAGACGGTGGTCAGCGCCTGGATGAAGCTCGTGAAGCTGAACCCGCCCATCGCCGCCGAGTAGACGGCCTTGAGCGCGGCGCCCGGCACGTCCTGCGACGCATTGGCGATGGCCGCGATCGTGTTGCCGCCCAGGAAGATCCGGTTGGCGATGTTCGTCTCGGGCTTGCCCGTGGAATCGGTACGGGTGACGAGTTGATTGAAGTACTGATTGGCCGTTCCGATATCGTACTGCAGGCCGAGGGCTTCGAGCGACGTACGGTCGACGAGGATGATCTTGGCCTTGATGTTCACCTGCGGCTGCCGGATGTCGAGCTGCTTGGCGTACTTGACCAGCAGATCGATGTTGGCCGCGATGTCGGTGACACTCAGCGTATTGGTCGTGGTATCGACCGTGACGGCGCCGCGCACCGGGCAGTTGAGGTTGGTGACCACCGGCGCCCCCTGCTGCTGGCCTTCGGCGGCGGCCGGGGGAGCCTGTTGCTGCACGTTGCCGCCCTGCTGCTGCGAGCAGTCGCGCGTCAGGCGGGCCTCGATTTCCGGCTTCAGGTTCAGGGCCTTCACGTAGTTCAGGCGCAGGCTGCGCGTGACCAGCGGCTCGGCGGCGCGCTGAGCCAGGATGTGGGCCTGCGTATCGACGATGAGGATGCCGCTCGGATCTTGAACCGCATCGAGGCCGTTGGCATTGAGCACGACGCGCAGCGCCACGTCCCAGGGTTGGTCGGTGATCGTGGCCGTGACCTTGGTGGCCTCGACGCCTTTGGAGAGAATGATCGTACGACCCGAATAGGCCGAGAAGGCCGCGATGACATCGCGGATATCGGCGCCTTCCCAGGTCACGGTAATGCGGGGCTGCTGCTGTGCTGTATTGTAGGACGCCACGCGCGGCGAGGGGGAGGCGCGCCGCTCGGGACGCACCATGACCGGCACCGGCTCGAGCGCCGCCTGGGACACGGACGGAGCAGGCGTGGAGGGCGCCATGGAACCATCGGACAGCGCCTCCACCGGGGCCGCGGTCGACCCACCGACGTGCCAGGCCGAGAAGTCGGCCGAGGTGCCGTCGACGGTGACGCGAATGCGCCCGTCCTCGCGCGCCACGGCGTACCGGTGCGGGGCGTCGAGGGAGACGACCACGCGCACCACGCCGCGGTTGAACTGCGAGTAGCGAATGCCGAGCACGCCGCCGCGATCGACCTGATCGTAGCCGCCCGTCGGCACGCGCAGCGACGCGCCGGAGATGTCGATGACGACACGATCCGGATTGCTGAGCGTGAAGTCCTGCACCGAGACGGTGCCACCGATACCGATGAGCACTTCGGCGCGACCGCTCGTCGGCACGACGCTCAACGAGGTTACCGCTCCCCGTTCCGGCGCCGGCCCGGACGCCGTGCGCCAGGCGCCGGCGACGAGGGCGACGGCGAGCGCCGCGACTGCCGTCAATACGCGTTTCATGGAGTCCTCACTTTCGTGGTATCCGCAAGCACCAGCGAATCCTGGCGGTTAAATCCGAATTCTTCGATCGTGAAAATCACGGCGCGCGGCTTGATCCGCGCCACCCGCATCCGGCCCAGCGTCTGTCCCACGGTGGCCCGGTACAGCTTGTCGGTCTGGTCGCGCATGATGGCCACCGACCGATGGCCGGTGACGTCGTACAGGATGCCGATCAGGTGCAGGTCGCTCAGCACGGGACGCAGCTCGCTGGTGGCGAGCAGCGACACGAACGGATCGCGGGTGCCCGTGCGATCGTAGTTGAACACCTCGCGCATGACGAACGACGGAACGGTGTCGGGCTTGGCGGTCGCCACGCGACCGTTGGGTCCGACCTTGCCGCCCGTGCCCGTCCCCTGCGCGGTTCCGGCCGTCTGCTTGGCCGGCTGGGTCTTCGGCGCCGCGGCCTTGCCCTTGGTCTGCGGCGCGACGTTCTGCTCCCTAGCCACGTGCGCACTGGCGGCATCCGCCGCTCGCTGCGCCTTGCCGATGGCCTTGGTCATCTGAGCGTTGGCCACACTCGCGCCGGCGATCAGGAACGCCAGCGCCATGGATGCGCGTCTCACTGGCCCCCCTCGGGCGGCGTGGCCCCGGGTGCGGTGTGCGCAACGTAGGTCTGGATGTCGAAGTTCGCGATGAGCATGCGCACCGACGGATCGACATTCCGGGTCTGCGCCGGCGCAAACCCCAACTGCAGGTTGATGGGCGCCACGATCCGGCGCAGTTCGCCGACGTTGTTCAGGAACTCCCCGATCTTGTGGTACGGCCCGATGACACTGAGCTTGAACTTGTAGGTGTCGAACTGGTCACCCTGCGTCACGCCGTCCGGCGAGAACGTGGAAACGTCGAGGCCGACGCGCCGGGCCGCCGTGGAGACGGACGCCAGCAGCGCGGGCACCTCGTTCCCCGTCGGCACGAGCTGCCGCATGATGTCCACATTCTGTCCGTACTCTTCGGCCTGGGCACGCAGCTTGTCGAGGCCCCCGCGCGCGACGTCCACCTTGGCGCGCTGGTTCATCTGCGTCAGGCTGTCCACATGCGTCTGGAGCGTGGCCAGCGTCACACTATTCGGCGTCCAGACGAAATTGAAGTACAGCGCGATGGCGGCCACACTGACGATGACCACGAGGAGCTTGTACTGATCGTTCTTGGCAGTCGGGATGAGTGGCATGGCTATTTCACCGAGACCTTGAGTGGCGCGCGGTGGATCACGCTGGAGTCGGGACGCGTGTAGCGCAGGGTCAACTGGAAGTCGGTGACCTGCACCCCATTGTCCAAGGCCACTTCGGACTTATCGAGGGTGACGTCGCCGAAGTACGGCGAATCCTCGAGGTCCTTCATGAACCGCGTGAGCGCCTGAATGTCCACCGTGCGCCCCTGCAGGCGGACGTGCACGGTATCCAGGGGAATGTTCGTCTGGAGCGGCGGGCCCTTCGCTTTGGGCGCGGGCGAGCCGGGCGGACGAGCCGCCACCAGATTCTGGCCCTGCGGCGTTCCGGAAATGCCGAGCCCGATCAACCAGGTATACGCGGGCAGCGCGGTGCTCACTTCCTCGAGCACGTGCGGCCACACGAACCGGTCGCCGTCGATGGCCCGGATGATGTTCAGTTGGCGGAGGAGCGTGTCGCGCTTGGCTTCCAGGTGCAGGCGATCCCTGAGCACCGACGCGTACCGCGTCGAATCGGCCAGCCCCTGCTGCTCGGCGGCCGTCAGGGTATTCGTCCGATGCGCCTGGAGGAAGTACATCGTGCCAATGGCGCCGAGTGCGATGACCGCCGCGGCGACCGCGGCCGCCAGCCATCGGTCCTTGACTCGCTCCGATGCGCCGGACAACAGCGACGCGAAGTCGAAGCGCGCCGTACCGCGCTTCGCCTTCTTGGTGGCGCCTGGAAGGAGATTGATTTGAATCATGAGGGCTACCGCTTGGTCTAGGCGACCTGACGCAGCGCCAACCCGATGGGGAGCATCAGGAGTGGCGCAACTTCATCAGTGACGAGCGACGCGAGAGCCCCGTCACGCACCTTCAGCGATGCCAACGGGTTCGCTTGCTCAACCGTGAGCTTCAAACGGTCGGCCAGCATCGCCGTGAGACCCGGGATGCGCGAACCGCCGCCACACGTGAACACGGCCCGGACGGCGCTGGCCGTCCGTGAATTCGATGCCAGAAACGCCACCGCCCGCTCGATGCCGAGCGCGATCTCCTCGCCGCGACTCTCGAGAATCGCGTCAAGGTGCGGCGACCGGTCGTACCCCTGCAACAACTCCTGGGCCTCGTCGGACGACAGCCCGCGCTCGCGCTGCAGATCCTCGCGGAACCGCCGCGTTCCCACGGCCAGGTCTCGCGTCAGAATCGGCACCCCTTCCTCGAGCACGTTGATGTTCGTCACCTCGTGGCCCACGTTCACCAGCGCCACCACACCCGTCATGGCGTCGGGGTGATTGAGTTCGAAGGCATTGTGCAACGCGAACGCGTCCACGTCCACCACCCCGGCTTGGAGCCCCGCGTCCTGCAGCACCCGCAACTTCGACTCCACCAGCTCGCGCTTGGCCGCCACCAACAACACGCTCATCTCCAACCCGTCGGCATCGGGGTCGAGAATCTGGAAATCCAGTTCCACCGACTCCATGTCGAAGGGCACGTGCTGCTCGGCCTCCCAACGCATCAACTCGCGCGCCTGCTGCTCCTTCACGCGCTCGATCTGAATCTTCTTGATGATCACGTCACGGCCGCCCACCGCCGTCACGACCTGTTTCACCTTCACGCCGGCCGCCGTCATCGCCGACTGGATGGCCTCGGCAACGATTCCGGGGTCCATCACCTCGCCTTCGACGATCGCGTCCGCGCTCAGTGGCGCAATCGCGATCTTGACCAACTCCGGTTCCGACCGGGAGTGGTCAATCACCGCGACCTTGATCAGGCCCGACCCGATGTCCAGGCCGACTGTCGTCTTGCCCCGCCCGAGGAATGCCATGAGGAGGTCTGGGTGATGCCGATCCCACCGCGCGGGGCCCTCGCCCCGAGCTCGCGGAGCCCGGCGACTACCGAAAGGGGGACCGTTCGCACGGCCCCACACCATCAACTGCGCATCAATAGTAGCGTGACTCAGATTCCGGGAACCAGCGGATCCACTCGCGGAAGCCGAACACCCCTGCTTCCCGGTACCAGCCGCAACCGTTCGAACGGTGACCGGTTGTGCCTCCCGGTACACGACCTACGGGCCACGAGGTAACAAGGCAGCGTGGGCTTTTGCCGTCCCCGGGAGCCGCCGGATCGGCCCGCTATTGCACCCTGCGCTCAGCGCCCAAAATCGGCGAATTTCGGCCGCCCGGCGTGCCATTCGATGTCTCGAACAGCACACGGATCGTAGCGTAAGCTCATGGTAGCAGTGGCGTTAACATCCACCGCAGGCTGCCCGCCGCGGGACCGGACGAGCCCCGCCAGTGCAAAGGTCCCCCCGGTGACCGTGAGCCCGCCAGAAATCACGATGACGCCGCGAAACATGACGCTGCCGGACACCCGAAGGGCCCCGTCCACCAGGAGCAGCCCGGACCCGGTGCCGCCAGTCAGTTCCAGATCGCCCGTCGCATGGATCACGTTTGCCGCCGGCGCCACGACGGCACTCCCCGCTGGGAGCGAAACGTCGGCGCGAGCCGCCAGTTCCTCGCGCGTCGCCCCGCCGAAGAGGGTGTACGTGGAGTCGTCCGCCGCCCCCGGATCGACGGTGGCGCCCGCCGGTGCGGCGTACCCTGGAGCCACCACCATACCGCCCGACGAGCCGGCGGGCGCGCCGCACGCCGCCGCGGCCGCCGAGTCCGCATCGTCCACGACAAGCGCGCCGTTCGCACGCACGTCGCCACCCGCAACGAGCGCGCCGGCCGAAGCGAAGCGTGGCGCGTCAACCATTATCAGACGCGCGGCCCATGCCGTGAGGGCGCTGTCGCGGGCATCGGTCGCGAGCACCGCCACTCGATAGGCCCACGTGGAGAGCCGGGTGACGCGCCCGCTGCCGGTCACCGGCCACGCCGTCCCGTTCCACGCCCCCGGGAGCGATGCCGTGCTCCCCGGCGGCTGACGGAATCGCGTGGCGGTGTCCCACTGCGCGATCGCGTCGACGACCTCCCCTTCGGCGACCGCACGAAGTTGGGCCGACCGCCCCGCCACGAGGCGGGCGGCCCAACGCTCACGTTCGGCGAAGTAGCCGGCGACCAGGAGTGTTCCCACGATGCCGAGTACCACCAGCGAGGCGAGCAGGACCACCCCCCGCCGAGATCGGTCACGGCGCACGACGCAGTGCCACCGAGCGCGTGGTGACCCCCGCCAGCGTGTCGGCCGCCCGTGCCGTGATCGTCACACGCGACACGGCCGAGGAACCGGCGGGGGTCGTGAGGCGCCCGCCCGCGCTGTCGAAGTACTCGAAGCGGAGCCCGGTGCGTTCCCCCCGCACGCTGTAGGCATGCAGGGGGCCGGCCACCGGCTGCACCCCGTTGAACGTCTGCGCCTGGACGTTCCACTCGCGCATCCCCAGGTACCAGCGACGGTCGCCCCCGCGGTACAGGTCGTACCGGGTGCGGCGGAGCAGCCGGAAAGCCGCCACGGGCGAGGCATCGAGCGTCGAATCGAGCAGGAGGGTGAACCCGGCCGCGGGGGGAACGCCGACCGCCGCGCACGGCTGCCCCGCCGGCACCAGGCCGACGACCGTTCGCGCGCGCCAACGCGCGGGGCGGGAGCGGCCGTCGAAAACGAGCAGCCGGTCGCCCGGCTTGGGCGTCGATGCGAACACCACGAGCGGCGGTTCGCCGACGGCGGACTGCGTGGCCGTGCGGAGTTCGGCGCCGGAGACGCACGCGACGCCGGCGCCCACGGGCGCCATCACCTCGACGGACGAGTCCGACGATCGAGCGACGATGAGATCGCTCCTCGCCGCGCCGGCGAGGGCGGCCGCGATGATGCCGGTGGCCTGCCGAGTGGCGCGCGACGCCGCGTCGGCCGTCTGCAGGCGGCGCTGCAGCCGCTCCTGGAACAGCGCCGCCTGTGTGACGAGTCCGAGTACGAGGCCGAACACGACCAGCGTGACCACGAGTTCCACGAGGGTGGCGCCGCGTCGCATCGTTCAGCAGGCCACGGTGGTGCGAAGAACGAACGCCGCCGGTGCCTGGTGGTCCGCGAACGACACGCTGTCGCGGATGCGCCGGGCATCGCCGGGAGCCGCCTGCACCGACCAGGACTCGTGCACACCGGGAGCTGGCCAGGTGTCGCCGGACGCCGGGCGCGGGCAGCCGCGCGCGCGGAGGCCGGCCAGCCGCGACTGTGCCGCCGCCACTCCGGTGTCGCGTCGTGTGGACACGCCGCGCAGGCGCAACAGCACGGCCGCGTCGGCGGCGAAGGCGAGCAGGGCCACGTCGAACACGACGAGCGCGACGAGGAGTTCGACGAGCGTGAATCCGGATGGGCGGCGGCGCAAAGGCATGCCTCACGCTACGGCGAGTGCCCGGGGTACGCGGCACCGGAATCCCGCCGAGGAGCGCCGATTCCCGCGTCAGTCGCCCAGGCCGTACTCGCGAAGCTTATAGAGCAGTGTGCGGTGCGAGAGTTCGAGAAGCTTGGCGGCCCGCGTGCGATTGCCGCCGGTCTGCTCCAGGGCACGGGCAATCAGCGCCTTCTCCAGTGCCTGAGCCTGGCGCTTGACGGAGAGGTCATCCGCGTCCGGATGCGCCTGCGCCGACGGCGCACGCACTTCGGCGGGCAGTTGATCGACGCCGATCTCCTTGGACTCGGTGAGCACCATCGCGCGTTCGACCACGTTCTCGAGTTCGCGCACGTTGCCGGGCCAGGGGTATTCGATGAGCATCCGCATGGCGGCGGGCGCGAAGCCGCGCACCTCCAGGCCCAATCGCGTGTTGAACCGCACCACCATCGTGTGGGCGAGTTCCGGAATGTCCTCGCGCCGCTCACGCAGGGGCGGCAGATGCAGGCGCACGACGTTGACGCGATAGAAGAGGTCGGCGCGGAAGCGGCCGGCGGCGACTTCGGCTTCGAGGTCGCGCGACGTGGCGGCGATGACCCGCACGTCCACCCGGCGCGGCGTGGACTCGCCGACGCGCCGGATCTCTCCCTCCTGGAGCGCCCGCAGCAGCTTGACCTGGAGCGACACCGGGAGCTCGCCGATCTCGTCGAGCAGCACCGTTCCGCCGTCCGCTTCTTCGAACAGCCCTCGGCGTTCGCTGGTGGCGCCGGTGAAGGCGCCGCGGGCATGCCCGAACAACTCGCTCTCGAGCAGCGATTCGGGAATGGCCGCGCAGTCCACGGCCACGAAGGCGTGCATGGCCCGTGGGCTCTCGTGGTGCACGAGGCGGGCCACGAGTTCCTTGCCGGTGCCGCTCTCCCCGGTGACGAGCACCGTGGAGGGATGCCGCGCCACCTTCAGCGCGAGATCCATGGTCTGGCGCAGCGCGGGGCTGCGGCCCACGATGCCGCCGGGCTCGCGCAGCGCGGCGAGTTCCTCGTGGAGGTGGCGAACCTCGCGCCGCAACCCTTCCCGCTCGATGGCCTTGTTCACCACGAGCAGCACCTGGTCGGCGCGGAACGGCTTGGAGATGAAGTCGTAGGCGCCGCGCTTCATGGCGGCGAGTGCCGCCTCGTCGTCGCCGTAGGCGCTCATCATGATCACAAGCGCCTCGCCGCCCGCGTCGCGATAGGCGTCGAGAAAGGCGAGCCCGTCCATGCCGGGCATGCGGACGTCGCACAGCACCAGATCGGCCGGGCCCTCGCGCAACATCTCGGTCGCCGATGCCGCCTCGGCGGCGGCGCGCACGTCGTGTCCCTCGCCTTCGAGAATGAGGGAGAGCGTGTGGCGCAGGCCGAGTTCGTCGTCGACGATCAGGATCTTCATTCGGGCTCGAGCGGGAGCAGCAGGTGGAAGGCGGCGCCGCCGGCGCGGGACGGCTCCACCCAGACGGTGCCCCCGCAATTCTCGACGATTCGCGCCACGATCGCGAGCCCCAACCCCGTGCCCCGCCCGGGCTGCTTGGTGGTGACGAAGGGATCGAAGATGTGATCCCCCATGTCGGGCGGCACCCCCGGACCGGAATCGGCCACGACCACCTTGACCACATCGTCCGGCTGGCGCTCCGCCAACCATCGCATCACACGCATGCTCGGCGGACGTGGCACATAGGTCTCTGCGTCGTCGGTCCGGCGGCGCGACGCCCGCACGGCGACGCCCTGCCGCGCCAGCGCCGCGGTGCGCACCGAGAGCTCGCCCCCCTCGGGCATCGCGTCCACCGCGTTCAGGAACAGGTTCACGAACACCTGCTCCAGTTCGTGCCGATCGGCGCGCACGTTGAGGGGCTCGGCCGTCAGGTCCAGCGACACGGATATGGGACGCAGCACGCCCTGCGTGGCCAGCAGTTCGTGCACGGATCGTACGGTGTCGTTCACGTCGACCCGCGACGCCGCGGCGGGATGCGCCCGACCGTAGTCGAGCAACCCGCGCACGATGCGGTCGATGCGGTCGGCCTCGCGCTGGAGCCCGTCGACCGCCGTGCGGGCGGCCTCGTCGCTCGCCACGCGGCGCAGGAGGTGCGCATACCCGTTGATGGCCCCCAGCGGATTCCCGATCTCGTGCGCCACGCCGGCGGCCAGTCGGCCCACGCTCGCCAGCTTCTCGGCACGGATCAGATGAGCGCGTTCCTCGAGCAGATGGTCGGTCATGCGATTGACGCTCGTCGAGAGATTGGCGAATTCGATCGAGCTGCCGGCCGGCACCCTGCGTTCGAGATCGCCGTCGGCAATCGCCTCGGCCGCCGCCATCGTTTCCTTCAGCGGCCGGATGACGGCCCGCTCCACCTGCCTCGCGGCAAACACGACGAACACGAGCACGTCGGCCGCGACGAGAACGACCAGGTAGGCGGCGGATTGGGTCGAATCCACCTGGGCGGCCATCAGTTCCACAACGGCGACCGCGAATGCCAGCGCCGCCACCGCGAGGATGGTGAGGCTCAGCAACAGCTCGGTGCGTATGGAGTGGCGCCCGGCGCGGGACTGGAGTGTGTGCATGCGACTCGAGAAGGCGTTCCTACCTAGACGATCTCGGCAGCCCCGCGTCAGCGCGCGGCGGCCCAATGCACGAGGGGCCGGACGCAAACGCGCCCGGCCCCTCTAGTCTGCCGTGCAGCCAGATCACTTACAAACTGGCTCGCCTTCGCCCGCCGTCGCGACGACGGGGTTCGCCGTGTTCACGGCGATACCGCAGGTGGTGCCAGCCAGCTGGCTGTGCGTCACGGTCGCCGACCAGTAGCCCGCCCCCGTCACGATCGCCGGCGTGTTCACGCCCGTCGACTGCTTGAAGTTGACGTGCACCGAGTCCATGAGGGTCGAGTACGCCGAGGAATCGGAGAAGTAGGCCTCTTCCGCCGTGACCATGTTGCGCAGGTCGGACTTCATGGCGGTGATGTATGCCTTGTCCTTGGTGTTGGCGAACTTCGGAATCGCGATCGCGGCCAGGATGCCGATGATCACGACCACGATCAGCAGTTCGATGAGGGTGAAGCCCTTGCGATTCTGCGTCATGAGTGGGGGTCTCCTGTACTGATACGGGGAATAAACAACGAAGGCTGAATCCCATCCTCGGAATCTCAATGTCATCTTAATGGCAATGCCGATGCCATCCCTTTCAAAGGGCGCCATATCGTTGTTGGTCAACGCTTTGCACTTTCTTTAGGTCTGGATACGGCGGTCCCTGGCTTGGGGTTTTGCACGGTTCGTGGCATTTCGCGAGAGTCATCCGGCCTGATACTCTTGGCCGCCTCGCGGGCCTTGGCGCTGTCGGCCAACACCAGAATGCTGTGCATATCCTTGACGGGACCGCCGTGGCGCACGGCGTTCACCGCGGCCACCTTGGCCGCATCGTACTGGTGGTCGCGGAGCAGGCAGTCGGCCAGTTGAGGCCAGCCGACGACGATGTTGGAATCGATGCCGATGGCCCACTTGTAGAGGTTGATCGCCGGCTTGCAGATGCCCCAGCCGCGATAGTCCTCGCCGAAGCTGAACGCCATGTACGGGTCGAACGGGAAGAGCTTCATGCCCTTGTTGTACTCGGCCTCGCCGTCGCGCATGCGTTTGTTCTCCATGAACCAGGCGCCGAGCATGAAGTGCGTGCGGTAGCTGTCGGGGGTGTCGATGACTTCCTGCTTGAACAGGGTATCGTCGTCGTGCCAGAGCATCTGACGTTTAGCGCTCCGCCAGATGCCGGCCGCGAGGAGCACCGCCACCGCCGCCGCCCCGACGAGCGAGAGGCGGCGTGGCGCAAGCCACTCGTACACGAGGGGGAGCAGTGCGCCCACGAAGATCATCACGCCGACGCTCGGAAACAGGAGCGTGCGCTCGGCGATCAGGAACCCCGCCGGCAGCACGAGATTGCTCACCGGAGACATGGCGACGATCAGCCAGCCCAGGCCGAAGCTCGCCGCGGGGAGCTTGCGTCGCGTGGCGAAGAACAGGCCGATCACGCCGATCATGAGGAGCAGCCCGGGCAGTTGCGTGAAGCTCGGCCCCTGGGCGATCGGAATCCACGGCGGCGAGTACTCGGTGGTCAGGTGGGCCGGCCAGACGAAGAGGCGTCCCCACTGCGGCGCCACGCCGATCATCGTGAGAATGCGGTCGGGCGTGGACAGGTGCAGCCCCTGGAAGGGCACGAACGGACTGAAGCCGGTGAAGCGGCCACTGAGCACGACATCGCGCGCCCAGAGATAGCACATGGCGAGGGCCGTGAGCCCGAGCACGAACGGTCGTATCTCGACGAGGCGCGCCCACAGCGAACGAGGGTCGCGGACCACCGTGATCTCCGCCACCACCACGAGCGCCACGAGCACGATGCCGTGCTCCTTGAACAGCATCGCCGCCGCGTACATCGTCGCGATGGCGATCTTCCGACCCAGCGAGAGCGGCCCCAGTTGGCGGCCGTACACGTACAGCCCCATGGCCAGGGTGAGCAGCAGCCCGACCGTGAGTTCCGACTGGCCGACCACGTTCCCCACCGCTTCCACGTGCAGCGGGTGGACGGCAAAGAGCGCCGCGGCGATCCAGGCGGGGACGCGGGGCAGGACACCCATCAACAACCAGAACACAGCCACGCACATGGCTATGTAGAGCACCACGTTGACCACGTGGAAGATGAGCGGAGCCCCGTGCCCCAGGGCCCACTGCACCGCGAATCCGAGAATCGTCAGCGGACGGTAACCGTCGCCGCCCCAGTGCTTGGACCAGTAGGAATCGGCGAAGAAGTGCCACCAGTGGACGAGCGTGTGGACGCGCGTGTCCCGCTGGACCACGAAGACGTCGTCGTAGGCGTACCGGTTGGGGAGACCGGTGGCCGACGCGGCGAGCGCCAGCAGCGCGATGCTGCCGGCGAGCAGCCACCAGGTACGGCGTTTCATACGAACAGATTGAATTTGAGGATGTGCCAGAATGCCGCCACGCCGTCCTTCCAGTTGATCTTCTTCCCCTCGGCGTACGTACGGCCGGAGTAGCTGATCGGCACTTCGAAGATGCGGGCCCGCGCCCGAGCCAGACGGGCGGTGACCTCCGGTTCGAAACCGAATCGATCGGCAGTCAATGGCAACGACCGTGCCAGATCTCCGCGCATGGCTTTGTAACACGTTTCCATGTCGGTGAGGTTCAGATTCGTCAGCATGTTGCTGAACGTGGTCAGCGCCCGATTGCCCACCGAGTGCCAGTAGTAGAGCACCCGGTGCGGCCCGCCCAGGAAGCGCGATCCGAAGCACGCGTCGGCGCGCCCGTCGAGAATCGGCTTCAGCAACCCGGGCCAGTCGGCGGGCGTGTACTCGAGGTCGGCGTCCTGCACGAGCACCACCTCGCCGGTGCTGGCGGCGAGGGCCGCCCGGATGGCCGCGCCCTTGCCGCTGTTCTTCGGCTGGAGAATCAGCCGGTGGATCCGGCCGGCGGCGTGCAGCTCCTGGAGGCGATCACGCGTGCCGTCCGTCGAGCAGTCGTCGACGCACACGATCTCCTTGGGCATCGGCGTCGCATGGACGAGATCGAGCACGGCATCGATGGTGTTCCGTTCGTTGTAGACCGGGATGAGCACCGAGAGCCGCCAGGCGTGCGCGTCGAGCGGCGTGCGCGGAGTCTGGGGCGACGCGGCATGCATGGGGGCCACGGACGGAACGTCGGCGGAAGTTCTGGATTCGGGCATGGTCATCGTGTCGTCGGAGCGTAGATGAAACCGCCGGGGAAGCTGTCGGTCACGGCGAGCAGCGGCGGGTGCTGATCGGCCAGCAGGTCTGCCACGCCGCGTTCCCGCTGGCCGATCGCCACAACGCGGTCGGGGTGGTAGGCCGCGAGGATCGCACTAAGATCGCGGGCGTTCTGGGCCGCAGTCGGCGGATGCGCAAAATCGGTGGCTTCGAAGGTCGCGAATGGAACGGACTGGCGTCCGGTGTAGAGGTAGATGGCGGCATCATCCGTGCCGCAGACCACGGCGTCGGCGGGCGTCGTCTGCCGCACGGCGCGGATCACGGCGCGCATCGCCATCCCGCGCTGGCGGGGAATGGACTCCCACCAGTGCCCGCGGTAGCCACGCACGGTGTACGCGATGTATCCGGCCAACGGTATGGCGGCCAGCGCCAGCAGCCCGACGCGGGCGCCGCCGGGAATGGAGAACGGGAGCTCGCCGCGCCAGAGGGCGACCAGACCCAACAGGGGGAGCGCCACGAGCAACGACCAGACGGCGAAGGCGAATCGGATGGGTGAGTATGGCCAGAGCAGCGCGAGGCCGGCGAGGAGCGCGAGGAATACCAGCGTGACGGGCGCGGCGGCGCGCGCGCGCCATGCACCGAGCGCCGCCAGCGGACAGAGCAGGACGAGGGCAATCATGCCGACGCCCGGCACCGGGACCATGGAGAGCATCGCCTCGAGCATCACGACGATCTGGCGGCCGGTGCCACTCAGGGTGCTCGCCACGAAGGGCACACCGCCGGCGCGCACGGCATCGACGTACCACGTGAGATAGGGTCCGTAGGTCCCGCGCGTGGGAGCCGGGAGAACCCCGGCATGGGCATGGACCCACCAGATCCACGGCGCGAGCACCACGATCGCCGAGCCCACGCTCACGACCGCCTGCCGATACCGGCGGCGCAGCAGGAGGACAATCGCGAGCGCGCCCACCAGTGCCACGCCCTGCGTGCGCACGAGCGTCGCGACGCCGGCGAGTACGCCGGCCAACGCCGCGCGCCCGGATCCACCGTCCGCGTCCGCCACCCGTTCGGCGATGAGCAACACGGGCAGCACGAGCGCCAGGAACAGCGGCTCCGACATCACGACGTCGCTCAGGACCAGGGTCGGTACGCCAACCGAGAGCACCACCGCGGCCGCCGCGGCCCTCCACGGCGTGCACCCGAACCGCTCGCGGGCGATGCGGGCGATCCACACGGCCGCGACCGCGACGAGCAACGCGTTGACCAGCTTGAACAGGAACACGTTGGCCGGGAACGCCGGCCAGAGGCGCCAGAGGACGGCCAGCAAGAGCGGATAGCCGGGCGGAAAGTGCGTGGCGGCCGGCATGCCCGGCAGGGACAGGTAGTGTAGCCCGGCCCCGCTGGCGATCGCCTTGCCCAGTTCGACGTACACCGCATCGTCGTAGAGCACGCCCACCGGATACGGGTTCATGGCCCGCGCCGCCACGGTGAAGACGACGGCCCCCACCACCCATGCGGCGAGGCGGGCCGGCGGACGCGCCGGCCCCGAACCCGATGCGGGATCCGGGTCCGTCAAACCTCGACCCCGTAGCGGGACAACTTGCGGTAGAGGGTGGAGGGATCGATGCCCAGCACTTCGGCCGTCCGCGATTTATTGCCGTTTTCGCTCTGCAACACCCACATGATGTAGGCACGCTCGATGGCTTCGAGTGTGGGGTTGGGGGGCGTGCGCGAGGCGACGAGGGGCTCGGACCGGGGCTCGGTGATGCGCTCCGGGAGCGCCCCCACCTGGATGGTGTCGCCGGGCGTGAGAATTGCCGCGCGCTCGAGCGCATTCTCGAGTTCGCGCACGTTGCCCGGCCACGCGTAGGCCTGCGCGACTTCGAGCGATTCCTCGTCGAGCACCTTGGGCGTTTCGCCGCGCGCGGCCGCGATGCGGCCCAGGAAGTGATCGACGAGCAGCGGGATGTCTTCCCGGCGTTGCCGGAGCGTCGGCAGGTGAAAGAGGATCACGTTGAGTCGATAGTACAGATCGCTGCGGAACCGCCCAGCCTTGATCTCCTCCTCGAGGTCGCGGTTCGTGGCGGCGATCAGGCGCACGTCGATCGGCTCGGCCTCGGTGGCGCCCACCGGGATCACTTCGCGGTGCTGCAGCACGCGCAGCAGCTTGACCTGCGTGGCCGGGGTCGTCTCGCCGATCTCGTCGAGGAAGAAGCTGCCCGTAGCGCCGGCGGCGAATAGCCCCGACCTGTCCTTGACGGCACCGGTGAACGCGCCCTTCACATGACCGAAGAGTTCGCTTTCCAGCAGGCTCTCAGGCAGCGCGCCGCAGTTGATGGACAGGAAGGGACCGCGGGTGCGCGCCGAGAGCTGGTGGATGTAGCGCGCCACGACCTCCTTCCCGGTGCCGGACTCGCCCTGAATGAGCACGGTGCTCTCCGTGGGCGCGACCGTCTCGGCCAGGCGCAGCACGTCGAGCCACGGCTTACTCGTGCCCACCGGGCGATCGCCGTGCGAGGCGTCGCGCCGCTTGATCTCCTGCTTCAGCGACTTGTTCTCCACGCGCAGCTGGCGAGACTCGGCAGCGCGCTTGAGGATCGCGATCAATTCGTCGTTGCGGAATGGCTTCTGGATGTAGTAGTACGCGCCCTCGTTCACCGCCTGCATGGCTGACTGCAGCGTGGCCTGCGCCGTCATCAGGATCACCGGGACGTCAGGATCGTTCTGCCGCGCCGCCGCCAGGATCTCCACGCCGGTCGCGCCCGGCATGCGGATGTCGGTGAGCACGATCTCGGGCCGCATCTGGCCGAGCATCTCGAGCCCCTGTTTGCCCCCGTGGGCCAGGGTGGGGTCGAAGCCCTCGTTGCGCAGCAGGATGCGGAGCGATTCGAGGATCCCGGACTCGTCGTCGACGACGAGCACGGTGGGGCGGGCGTCGGCAGTTCGGTTACTCACGCGCGATCTCCGTTGGGGGTCGGGACACACGGCAGAATGACGGTGAACGTCGTGCCACGCGCGCCGCTATCGACGAACACCATGCCGCGGTGCGCTTCGATCGCTCGGTGGACGACGGCCAGGCCCAGCCCGCTGCCATCGGGCTTCGTGGTGAAGAACGGATCGAACAGGCGGTCGCGAATCTCCGGGGGAATGCCCGCGCCTTCGTCGCTCACCCGCAGCACGACGCTCCCGCCGTCGTACCGAACGCCCAGCGGCAGCTGCTCCGGCGCCATGGCCGCCACTTCCACGCGGACGGTGCCGCCCACCGGCGACGCCTGCGTGGCGTTGAGCAGCAGGTTGAACACCGCGCGGTGCAGCAGGTCCTCGTCGCCCTGCACCACCACCGATTCGTCGTCGAGCATCGTGCACTCGATGCGCACGTTCCCGCGATCGGGATGGGCATCGGCCAACGCCGCCGCCCCGCGCGCCAGATCGCCCAGATTCACCGATCCGGTGTGCGACACGCGCACGCGGGCAAAATCCAGGAATTCCGTCAGGAGCCGCGACAGGCGATCCGACTCGCGCATCACCAACTCGCTCAACGTCCGCTCGTCATCGGTCCGCTGGGGAAGGCGGCTCAACTGCTCCACCGAACTCCGGATCGATGCCAGCGGATTCTTGATCTCGTGGGCCAGCGACGCGCTGAGTTCGGCCACGCCCTCCAGCCGCTCGGCGCGGAGACGCAGCGTGTCGATGCGCTTCTGGTCGGAAATATCCTGGAAGATCGCCGTCGCCGTGCGATCCGTGCGCCGGCCATCGCCTTCCGTATAGGTCGTGGTCACCCCGATCGGGAAGACCACACCGTCTACCGTCACCATCCCCTCGCCCCGCGTGGTGCGGATGCCGTGGCTCGCCGATTGGTCCAGCGCCAAGGCCAGCTCCGGTGCGGCTTGTGCGATGCGATCGAGCACCGGCCGATCGAGCAACGCTTCCAGGCTCACACCCAGCAACGCCTGCGCCTTGGGGTTGGCGTATAGCAGGTTGCCACCGGAATCGACCGTCAGCACCCCGCTCTGAATGTTGCGCAGGATATGGTCGGCCTCGAGGCGCGCTTGCTCCAGCGCGGCCACCAGCACTTGCTTGCCTTCGCCCGCCCGCTGGAGCTGCGAGGCCACCGCCGCCAACCCCAACGACACCGCCGCGAACACGCCGAGCTGCGCCCACACGATACCGTTGTGCATGTCGGCGTTCACCCCGAACGCCGTGTCGGCAAAGAAGAGCGCGATGCCAAACGCCGCGACCAGCAGTCCGCCACCCACCGGCAGCATCAACGTGGTGTTCGCGATGACCAGAATGTAGAGCGCCGAGAACTGCGAAACGCTGCCGCTGTCGGGTCCCCCAGGAGTCACGTGGACCACCACGGTGACCAGCAACAGGTCGGTGATGCTCTGCAGGTAGAGGAAGGTCTTGCCAAGCGGCTTGCGGTATATTTCGCTGTACGTGAATGACGCGACCGTGACCACGGTGGTCATCGCGAAGGCGATGGCGACCAGGGTGAGCTTGCTCGGGTCGGTCTGCTGTTGAGTCCAGTTCACCACGGCGGCGATGAAGATCGCGCTGGCAAGGCATAGCCGGCCGACGTAGACCCAGCGCAATAGATGCCGCGGGTCCAACATGGCTTGTATCGCTGGTGAACTTTCTGCCGCTGTTAGAGAGCGCACGGATGGGTTGGTTTATTGCAAAGTGCGAGAACCCCAGAATTACATGAACTCTGGCATTCTGCTATAGCCTTGGACGATTCTCCACTTCATAGGTTTCCGTCTCCCGCCCATCGAGGCGCGTCTGCATGAGCCCCAGGCCTGTTGGCGGCTTCGCGCGGCGATTCCGGCATCGGATCCTGGGCCTGCTCGGGATCGCTGACGATCCGCCGCCCGCCACCCCAGCGGTCCCGGGCCCGGAGACGCTCGAGCGGCTGATGGCGACCCCCCGCGGCAACGGAACGCCCGATGCCGGGGCACGCATGCTGGCCGACGTGCTCCAGTTCCGGGCCAAACGGGTACGCGACGTCATGCGCCCGCGCACCGCAATCGTCGCCCTGCCGTTGACGGCCACGGAGGACGAGATGCGCGAGATGCTGCGCCGCGAACGCTTCTCACGGTATCCCGTGTACGCGGCTTCGCTGGACGACATCGTGGGTGTGTTTCTGGCCAAGGACCTGTGGTTGCACGAGCCGGGAGTCTCCTTCTCCCTGGTCCACCACATGCGCGAGACCCTGTTCGTGCCCGATACGCGACCCGCGCCGCGGGTGCTCGACGACCTCCGGAAGACGCGGGCGCACATCGCCATCGTACTCGACGAGTTCGGGGGCACGGCCGGACTGGTGACGCTGGAGGATCTCGTCGAACAGGTGATCGGCGACATCAACGACGAGGACGACGTCGCAGTGCGCTCGGCCATCGAGACCGACGGCGTGTTGGAGTTGGCCGGCTCGCTCTCGCTCCGCGACGTGCGCGGCGAATACCAGATCCCCATTCCGGACGGCGACTGGCAGACGATCGGCGGGTATGCCTTCGCCCGGCTGGGGCGGGTGCCGCGGATCGGCGACCGGGCGTCGTACCCGGGGGGCGAACTGGAGATCGTGGCCATGGACGGGCGGCGGGTGGCGGCCGTGCGCGTCCACAAGGCCAGGGTGCCGCGCGATGCCCACGCGGACTGATCTGGACGTCAGCGCGGCGCTCTCGATCCCGCGCCGGGAGTTGGCGGTGCGGGCCTCGCGGGCCGGCGGCGCGGGCGGACAGCACGTGAACACGTCGTCCACCCGCGTGGAGTTGTCGTGGAACATCGAGACGTCGCGGGCGCTGAGCGACGCTCAGCGCGAGCGGCTCCGGTTGGCCCTCCGAACGCGACTCACGGACGAGGGGACGCTCCGCGTGGTGGCGAGCGAGCGGCGGAGTCAGGCGCAGAACCGCGAGGCTGCCGAAGCGCGGTTGGCGGTCATCGTGCGCCGGGCGCTGGTGGTACCGCGAAAGCGGCGGGCCACCAAGCCCACCCGGGCCTCAGTGGAACGGCGCCTGCAGGAGAAGCGGCGGCGCTCGGAGCGCAAACGGCAGCGTCGTCCGGACGACGACTAATCGGCGCGCTGATCGGGGACGTGCCGGGCTTTGAGGGCGGCGATGGCCTCGCGGAGCTGAGGCGCAACGCGCGAATCGGGGTAACGGTCGAGCAAGCGGCGGAGTTCCACCAGGGCGCGCGCCGGCGTGCCGAGCGGACCGAGGTGGAGATCGGCCAGCCGGTTTCCGATGTACAGGTCGTCGCCCGACTTGAGCCCGGGCACGCGCTGGGCCTCGGCCAACAGCTGGGCCGCCCGTTGCGGGTTCTTTCCGAGACCGGCGTACAGATCGGCGGCGCGGATACGGGCGGTGATCGAGGTGGGATCGGCGGCGATGTGACGCTCGAACGCCGCGAGCGCCTCATCCACGTGCCCCTGCATCACCAGCGACTGTTCCTGGGAGAATTGCTCCTCGTAGGGCGTACTGGCGCCGGTCGGTGCGAGGTATTGCTCGGCGACTGCACCGGCGGGTCGGATGGCCAACAGCGAGAAGGTGAGCAGCAGCGCCCAGGTAACCAGATAGGCACCGGCCATGGTCAGGAGTTTGGGCCACGCGGCGGGCGCATGGAAGGCGGCGACGGGAAGGCTCAGGAGGGCGCCGAACGCGCACCACCCGGCGGCGGCGAGCACACGGGCGAAATCCGGCCCGTAGCGGTCCATGAGAGACCGGCGATACGGTCGGGTCGCCTTGGCGCCGTCGCGGCGGGGGGGCGGATCGGTACGGGGGGACGCGGGAGAGGGCGGCACGATATGCTACTTTAGAGTCGGACGGCGGAGACGCGCAACGGGCGACCCGGAACGGGCGCCCCGGGCACTTTGGACGCACTTCGGCGTACAATTCCCGGTCCGCCGCGATCCCCCCGGGTGCGCGGGTCTTTCGGGTGCCTCTGTATTGGAAGTGTCTTGAAGCGCCGGGCCCCTTGCCCCGACGCGTAGTGACCGGTTATCAGCAAGGGATCGCACCATCGGTGCCGATGACGACCACATCCAGCGGTTCCACCGCGGGGCTTCTCAATGAATCGACTGCTCACGCGTCCGGCGGCGCTCGTGCTCGCACTCCTCATGTTCGGCGGGGTGCAGAGTGCGTCGGGCCAGTACTTCGGCCGTAACAAGGTCCAGTACCAGACCTTCAACTTCCAGATTCTCAAGACCCCGCACTTCGACCTGTACTTCTACCCCGCCGAATCGCTGGCCACGCGCGACGCCGGCCGGATGGCCGAACGGTGGTATACGCGCCATTCGGAGACGTTCGCGCATCAGTTCGATCGCAAGTCGGTCGTGCTGTACGCCGATCACTCCGACTTCGAACAGACGAACGTGGTCGGGGAGTCGCCCAGTCAGGGCGTACAGGGCGTTACGGAAGGGATGCGCACCCGCGTGGTGATGCCCTTCCAGAGCAGTTACGCCGAGACCGACCACGTGCTGGGCCACGAGCTCGTACACGTGTTCCAGTACGACATCGCGGAAAGCGGCGACGCCAACGGCCTCGCCCGGATGAGCACGCTGCCCGGGTGGTTGATCGAGGGCATGGCGGAATACTTCTCGCTTGGCCGTAACAGCGAACTGACCGCCATGTGGATGCGCGACGCGGTGGAACGCGACTCGTTCCCGACGATCAAGCAGCTCAACACCGACCCCCGCTTCTTCCCCTACCGGTACGGGCAGGCGCTGTGGGCGTACGTGGCCGGACGCTGGGGCGACCGCGCGGTGGTGGACGTGTACCGCACGTCGCTCCGCATGGGCCTCGACAATGCGATCACGCGCGTGCTCGGCGAGACCCCCGATTCGCTGAGCAAGGACTGGGCAGCGGCGAACAAGGCGCTCTACAACACGCAACTCGTCGGGCGGACCAAGCCACACGATGCCGGACAGGCGGTGGTGGTCGGCGGCGGCAAGACCGCGGATCAGAACGTCAGCCCGGTGATCAGCCCCGACGGCAAGTACGTGGCCTTCTTCTCGAACGGCAAACGCTCGCTCTTCGGCTTCGATCTCTACCTGGCCGATGCCGTGACGGGCCAGATCATCCGCAAACTCGTCTCCCCGTCCAGCGATCCGCACTTCGACGCGTTGAATTTCGTGCAGTCGAGCGGCGCGTGGTCGCCCGACAGCAAGCAGTTCGCCTTCATCGTCGACGAGGGCGGCAAGAACGACGTGGCCGTCGTGAACGTGGACAACGGGAAGATCGAGCGGAAGATCTCGCTTCCGGGCGTGGGCGCGGTGAACGCCGTGTCGTGGTCGCCCGACGGCAACCTGATGGCGATGTCGGGAATGTCCGGCGGCATCGACGACCTGTACCTGCTCGACCTGCGCACGGGAAAGGTGGACCAGCTCACGCACGACCGGTATGCCGACGAGATGCCAGAATTCTCCCCGGACGGGAAGACGATCGTCTTCGCCACCGACCGCGGACCGGGCACCAACTTCCAGGACCTGAGCTACTCGCCGCTGCAGATCGGCACGATCAGCGTGAACGGCGGCCCCGTGACGCTGTACTCGCCCTTCCCCAACGCCAAGGAGATCAACCCGCAGTACGTGCCGGGCGGGAAGGACGTGCTGTTCATCTCAAACCAGGACGGGTTCAGCGACATCTATCGGCTGAACCTGGCCAGCGGGGCCGTGACCCGCGTGACCAAGGTCGCCACCGGCGTCAGCGGCATCACGGAGACGTCGCCGGCGCTCACCGTCTCGCCGACCACCGGGCGCACGCTGTTCACGGTGTTCCAGGGCCAGAGCTACGGCATCTACGGGCTCGACGCGTCGGCCACCGCGGGCGTGCCGGTGCAGCCCACGCAGTCGGTGAGCGTGGCCAGCATCCTGCCGCCGGGTGACCTGCCGGGCACCAACACCGTCACCGCGTATCTGAAGGATCCGGAGCGCGGCCTGGTGTCGGGTAACGACTTCTCCATCAAGCCGTACCACTCGTCGTTCGCGCTCGATGCCATCAGCCAGCCCAGCATCGGGGTGCAGACCGGCGGGTACTTCGGCACCGGCGTGGCGGGCGGCATCGCCGCGCTGTGGGGCGACCAGCTCAGTGACCGGCAGATCTACACCGTGCTGCAGGCCAATGGCACCATGAAGGACATCGGTGGCGCCGTGCAGTATCTGAATCTCAAACACCGGTGGAACTGGTCGGTGGGCGTCGAGCACATCCCGTACCTCACGGGCTACACCGGTCTGGCCGATACGGTGGTGGCGGGGAACATCCCGGCGCTCAACTACTACCAGATCCTGCAGCGCATCTACATCGACCAGCTCTCGTTCAACACACAGTATCCGTTCTCCACCACGCGGCGGCTCGAACTCGGTGTGTCGGGCACGCGCCTCGGGTACGACACGGAAATCGACCAGTTCACGCTCGTCGGCAATCAGGTGGTTGCCGAGTCGCGACAGACCGGCGCCAGCTACCCATCCACGTACTACGCCCAGGCCGACATCGCGCTGGTAAGCGACAATTCGAACTCGGCGTACGTGGGGCCGGTGTCGGGCGAGCGGTGGCGAATCGAGTACAATCCGACGCTCGGCCAGCTCCAGTTCGCCGGGTTGTTGGGCGACTACCGGCGCTACTTCTTCGATAATCCGTTCACCTTCGCCATCCGCGGGCTGCACTACGGACGCTACGGGCGCGATGCCGAGGCGTACGGAAACGGCCAGATCTACCCGATCTATCTGGGTGAGGAGACACTCATCCGCGGATATGGATATGGATCGTTCGGAGTCAACGAGTGCGTCTCGGCATCCGGCTCCAACGCCTGCCCCGTGTTCGACCGGCTGCTCGGCAGCCGCGTCGACGTGTTCAACCTGGAACTCCGCATCCCGCTGTTCGGGTCGCCGGCCTTCGGGTTGCTGCCGACCTCGTTCCTGCCGGTCGAGATCGCGCCGTTCTTCGACGGCGGCATCGCGTACTCGAGCTCGCAACCGCCCGATTTCCGCTGGGCGTCATCGGCCAATCAGATTCCGGCCAGCTGTTCGAAGGCCTCAGCCCAGGCGCAGGCGGGGTACGTGAACTGCGTCGATCATATCCCGGTGTTCAGCGCCGGCATCACAACGCGAATCAACCTGCTGGGCTATCTGATTCTGGAGACCTACATCGCCCATCCGTTCCAGCGGCCCGGGAAGAACTGGGTGGTGGGCGTTCAGCTGGCGCCGGGGTGGTAAGGGCGGGCTGACGGCAAACGACGGACGACACGCTCGGAGTGTCCGGGCAACGGTCAACAGTCTTCCGAAACGGCAACGGGACGCTTCTCGAACTATTTGAGAAGCGTCCCGTTGCCGTTCCGGTTCACTGACGACTGACTACTCTCGACGCTCAACCCGTCGTTCGCCGCTCAGTGGGAGCCGTCACTCAGTTCCCACCAGTCCCCGTCGAATCCGGCGGTGGTCCGGCGGGCCCGCGATGCATCCCCATTCCCATCCCCGCACCCGGGCCGAACCCGCCGCCACGTCCCGGCCGCATCTGCATACCGGCGCCCCGACCGAACCCTCCACCACGCCGCATCCCCGACGCCCGGTGCGACCCGGACGCCCGCATCATCGCATGGCGACGCATCCCCATGCGCTCGGCGCGCATCATGCGCCCCGCATGGGCCACACGCTGCTCCACGCGCGTCCGGTTGGCATCGAACACCTTCTGTTGATCGGGCGTCAGCACGGCGCGCGTGCTCTTCTGCATCTGCGCGCGCAGCGCGATGCGCGTATTCGTCATCCCCTCGATATTCCGGCGCGCAGCCTTGAGGGCGACCGTGTCGCCGTTCTGCCGCGCCGTGCGCAGCGCCTGACGGTCGGCCTGCGCCGACTTGGCGAACGTCTGCATCTGTTTCTGATGCGCATCGCGCAACTTGTCCAACTGGGTCTGCTGCGCGTCGGTAAGCGTGAGGCCGCGGAACATCTGATGCTCCGCCCTGCCCTGCATGCCGGCACCCCCGCCTGCGCGTCCCATCCCCATGCCCTGACCGCGACCCTGCCCCATCGTGCCGCCGCGCTGGGCCGAGGCCGTACCCGTCACCCCGCACACCAGCGCCAGTCCGGCGATCATCCCTGTGAACTTTCTCATGGCACCCCTCCTGGTTCCCTCGCGGCGCGAGATCGCGCCGGCTTCATGAAGGGAGACGCGCCAATCGGACGGGTGTTAAGAAAGCGCCAAGCGAATGTCAGCCGGAGCGTCGGGATTCCCCCGACTCTTCTAGGTGCCGCCGTACCACTCGTAGCCCTGGTCGCTCCAGTAACCGCCGTTCCGCTCGGCCATGAACTGCACCCGCACCAGGTACTTCGTGTTCTTGTAGCCGAGCTTCACCGGGGAGTGCACCCGTGCGGGCGCGCCGTGGCCGGGCCCGAGCAGGTGGCCGTCCATGCCGTAGGCGATCAGGGTCTGCGGATGCATGGCACTGGCCAGATCCCAGCTCTCGTGGTAGCCCTCGTCGAACGAGGCGAAGTCGACGTACTTCGCGTCGGGATGCACGCCGACGAGGTTGGCCAGCTCGGACACGCGCGTGCCCGTCCACGCGGCCACGGCCGTCCACCCCTCGACGCAGAAGTGATTCACCCGCTGGGTGACGCGCGGCAGGCGCTGGAGATCGTCGAGTGAGAGCCGCACGGGACGGTCCACCAGCCCGGCCACTTCGAGCGCCCACGGACCCTGCGTGGCCGGGTCCCACATCGGCACGCGATCGGAGATGAAGTACTTGGGAAAGGCGTTGCCCGCCGCCACGGCGCCGCTCGGCGCGTGGTCCATGGACGTATGGCGGAACAGGAAGCGCTCCACGCCCTCGTTGCGGCGCTCGGCGAACGACAGGATGCCCTGCGCGCTGTCCGGGCCTTGCGAGTCGCAGGCGGCGAAGAAGGCCGCCGTGAGCGACGCCGCGCTGAGCTGGAGGAACCGGCGTCGGTCGATGGTCATGGGGCCTCCGGGGCCGACGGCGCCGACGGGGTGGGCGGGACGGCGGGGCCGGAACGTTTCCACCAGAACGGACGCGCGTTCCGCTCCTCGGGCGACTTCGCCTCATCGTATCCGCCTGTGGTGATGGCGCGCAACGCGTACGGATCGACGCTGAACACCATGAACACGTGCACGACGGTGAGCGCGACCAACGCGACCATTGCCAGAAAGTGCCAGTAGCGCGCCCACACGTAGCCGCCCAGCAGGTTGGTGAGCCAGGCCAGCTCCACGGGTTTCCAGATGGCGACACCCGACACCACGGCCACCACGCCGAACACGGGCATGGCGAAGTACGCGGTGCGCTGCAGTGCGTTGTGCTTGCCCTGGCGCGGGTGGTCGCGGCGCACGAAGAGATAGAACTTCATCATCTCCCACGCGTCGCGCAGGTCGCCGCGGCGCGGGGTGAGGTCGCGCCATTCCCCGTGGAGGTAGATGAAGCCGAGGTAGACGATGCCGTTGGCCACCAGCAGCCACATGGCCGCGAAGTGCCAGTGGCGGGCGCCGGCCAGCCACCCGCCGAACGTGAGCCATGCCGGAATGGGCCGGCCGGCGAAGGGATAGCAGCAGAAGCTCGCGCCCTTCCGGGCGAAGGCCGGATAGGCGTTGAAGATCCGCAGTCCGCTGGTGATCATGATGCCCAGCGCGAGCACGTTCACCCAGTGGGTGGCGCGGACGATCCAGTGATGTCGTGTGGCCATGGGCTCGACGTTAGCGTCAGTGGAAAGCGGCGTCGAGAGGTGCACCCTCGCCGCCGCCCACGGGTCACAATCGACAATCGGCCCCGGAGGTTCCCGCCGGCGGGCACGCCCTGTCGGCGGGCCGGGGGATCAGTGCAGCGAGCGCACCGTCGTGCGAGCCTTGCCGGTGTGGAAGAAGAACAGCAGCGGCAGCGACGCCACGAGCAGGAGTCCGCTCAACAGATAGATCTTGGAGAACGCGAGCACGCTGGCCTGGGCGCCGATCTGCCGGTCGATGATCGCCAGCGCCTGCTGGTGCGCCACCAGCGGGCTGGCCCCGCGCGCGATCATCGCGTTCGTGATGCCGTGCAGGCGCCCCAGGGCCTGCGGGTCCATGGTCGTCACGTGCTGGGTGAGCGTCCCCTTGGCGATGGTGGTGAACCGGGTGAGGAGCGTGGCCATGATGGCGATGCCCAGCGAGCCGCCCAGTTGGCGCGTCAGGTTGAACATGCCGGTGCCCTGCGCCAGGTCGCGCGTGGCCAGGTCGGCCATGGTCGCATTGGTGAGCGGCACGAAGATCAGCCCCAGTCCCACCCCGCGCCAGATGAGCGGCCAGAACAGATCGCCCCGGCCGGCGTCGAGCGACAGCACGGACAGTTGGTACATGGACAGCAGGAAGCACAGGGCGCCGAGGGTCACCGTGATGCGCGCGTCCAGCCAGTTGGCGTTGCGCCCCACCCAGGCCATCACCACGGCGGAGGCGAGGGCGCCGGGCAGGATGACGAGACCCGTCTGGTTGGCGGTGAACCCGTGGAGCTGCTGCAGGAATACGGGCAGCACGAAGATCGAGCCGTACAGCGCGAGCCCCAGGAACGCGGCGATGCTCACGCCGGCGGAAAGCTGCCGGCTCCGGAACACGCGGAAGTTGATCACCGGCTCGTCGGTGGTGAGTTCGCGCCACAGCAGCAGCACGAACGACGTCACCGCAATCACGCAGAGCGCGGTCACGAACCGGGAGTCGAACCAGTCGTAGCGCTCGCCGCGCTCGAGCATCCACTGCAGCGAACCCACGCCCGTGGCCAGGAAGAGAATCCCCAGGAAATCGATGCTCTTGGCACGCTCCTGGTGCGCGGCATCGTGCACGTACGTGTACACCATGAACGCGGCCAGAATGCCCAGCGGCACGTTGATGTAGAAGATCCAGGGCCAGTTGTAGTTGTCCACGATCCAGCCGCCGAGCGTGGGGCCGATGGTGGGCCCCACCATCACGCCGACACCGAACATCGCCTGGCCGATGCCCACCTCGTGCGGCGGGAAGGACTCGAACAGAGTGGTCTGGGCGGTGGACAACAGCGCGCCGCCGCCCAGCCCCTGGATGACGCGCCAGAGCACGAGGCCGCCCAGCGAGTGCGCCGCGCCGCACATGAACGACGCGCCGACGAACAGCATGATCGAGCCGGTGAGGTAGCGCTTACGCCCGAAGTAGGCGGAGAGCCACCCCGACATGGGGATCACGATCACGTTGGCGATGATGTAACCGGTGGACACCCACGAGATCTCGTCGATCGTGGCGCCGAGATTTCCCATCATGTGGGGAATGGCGACGTTCACGATCGAGGTGTCGATCAACTCGAGCACCGCGGCCAGCGTGACCGCGATGGCGATGATGTATTTGTACTTGTACGGGTCTTCGTGTTCGGCGGCGTGCGCCGCCGGCGTCGGCAACACCACGCGCGTGGTGCCGCCCGCCGACAGCGATGCGTCGTCCCCGACCGTCGCGGTCGTGTCCGTCATCGACTACTGCCTCAGCTATCTGGGTGCGTGATTACTTGGTCACGACGTGCGCCACCACCGACATACCGGGGCGGAGCGGCTCGTGCTGGCCGCATCCCGCCGTGACGGCAACCCGCACCGGAACGCGCTGCACGACCTTGGTGAAGTTGCCGGTGGCATTGTCGGGCGGGAGCAGCGCGAATTTCGCTCCCGTGGCCGCGGCCACGCTCTCCACCCGGCCTTTGGCCTCGCACCCCGGATAGGCGTCCACCTCGATGTCCACCGGCTGCCCGACCCGGATGTCGGCAAGCTGCGTTTCCTTGTAGTTCGCGGTGACCCACACGCCGGTGTCGGATACGATGGTGAGCAGGGGCTGTCCGGACTGCACGAGCTGGCCGATCTCCACCTGCTTGCGCGACACCATGCCGGCCATGGGCGCGGTGATCCGCGTGTACGACAGCTGCAGCTTGGCGTTGTCGACGGCCGCCTGCGCCGCCCCGAGCCGCGCCTGCGCCAGCCGCACGCCCGCCCGCGCCCCGCTGATGTTCGACGACGCGGCGCTCTGCTGCTTCTCGAGGGCGCGCAACTGCGCCGCCGCGGCGTCGGCCGCCGCCTGCGCGGCGTCGAGCTGCTGTCTGGACACGATCTGCTTGGCCACCAACTCCTTGGATCGGGCGAGGTCGGCGTTGGCCATGGTCAGATTGGCCTGGGCCGCCCCGATCTGCGCCTCCAACGACGCGCTCTGATTGGACGCGGCCTGCACGGCCGCCTGCGCCTGCCCCTCTCCCTGGGGACCGGTTACCGCCGCGCGTGCCGCGGCCAGATCCGCTTCCACCTGTGCGAGTTTGGCCTGGTATTCCGCCGGATCGATCTGCACGAGCAGCGAATCGCCCGCCACGTGCTCGTTCTCGTCGATCGTGATCCGCTGCACGTAGCCGCCCACTTTGGCGAGCACGGGCGTCATGTCGCCGTCCACCTGTGCGTCGTCGGTGGACTCGTGGCCGCTGGCGTATATGTACTCCTTCACCGCCCAGCCCAGGCCAAGGAGCACGACCACGATGAGAATGGGGAGGACGAACTTGCGCCGGTTGCCGTTCTCAGCGGGCGTCGCGTCGCGATCAGTGGGCTTGGTATGAGTTGCCATGGTTCTTGCTTATCGAGTGAGTCGTGGTGTTGAGATCGATCGGGACGCGTGATTACTGCAGCGACGTCGTACGCCCTTCCGCCCGGGCGAGCGCGACGCGCGCGGATTGGAATGCGGTTTCGGCATCGATGAGCTGCGTGCGGGCGCTGTTGAGCGTCAGCGACGCGGTGATCACGTCGGCGTTGCCGGCCACGCCGGCGCGGAACCGGTCGCGCGCCTGCGACACTTCCTGCTCGGCCAGCCGCACGCGCTCGTGCACGGCGTCCACGGCCTGCCGCGCCGACGACAGGTCGAGCACGGCACCGCGGACGTCGGCCGCGACCTGCTGCTGCAGGTCGCGCTCGCGTACCTGGATCTCGCGCAACGCAGCGTCCTGCTCCGTCACCCGCGCGCTGCGGCGGTTGCCGTCGAACACCGGCACCGACAGCTCGACCCCCCACGTGTACGTGGCCAGCAGGTGGCTCATGCGCAGGCCGATATAGCCGCCGTTGCCGAAGGCGTTCACGGTGGGCAGCCGCTCGTCGCGGATGGCGTTGATCTGCGCCTGCGCAGCGCGCAACTGGGCCTGGAGTGCCCGGACATCAGGACGCTGACGCATGGCCAGGGCCACCGCCGCGTCGACGTCGGTCGACGCCGCCCCCGGTACGTTGTCGTCGAGCGCCGTGAGCGAATCGGTGAGCGTAAACGGGGTCTCGAGCGGCAGGTTGAGTGCGCGCGCGAGGTTGAGTCGCGAACGGGCCTCGTCGTTCCGGGCCGCGATGAGCTGCGCCTTCACGCCGGCCAGCTGCGACTCGGCGCGCGTCACGTCGAGCCCCACGCCGACGCCGGCCGACAGCTGGTCCTGGGCAATGGTGAGGAGATCCACGGCGAGCGACGAATCCGCGAGCCGGGCCGAGAGCTGGGCATCGGCACGGAGCGCCATCACATAGGCGGAGGCCGCCTGCGCCGCCGCCTGCTCGGCCGCCGCGCTCTGTCCGACGCCCACCGCCGCGGCACCCGCCCGCGTCGCGTGCAACCGGCCCAGCGCCGCGGGATCGAACAGCGTCTGCGAGGCGTGCGCACGCATGTCGAACGTGGCCACGGGCCCAATGATCTGGCCCAGCGGATTCAGAAAGGGCGGCTGCCCCGGCTGCGACGGGAAGTTGAAGCCGAAGGTGGCCGAGTTGAGCGTGGTCTGCATCTCGGTGGCGCCGGCCGAGAGGTTCGGCAGGAACGCCGACCGGGTCTGCGAGACGCGCGCGTCGGCGGCGGCGGTGCGCAGGCCGGCCGTCTGGACCAGCGCGCTCTGGCGGGCCGCAAGACGCACGGCATCGGCCAGCGACAGGCGCTGCGGCGCCGGCCGCTGCGCCTGCGCCGGGGCGGGTACCGAGACGTTCACCGCAGCGGCGAGCGACAGCGCGGTCACGGCGCGCGCGGAGGAGCGGGCGAAGACGTTCATGAGCGGGAAGCCGGAGTCTGAGCCGGCTCGTCTGGCGCCGGGCGGATGGCGGTCATGTAGAAGTCCTTGATTTCGTCGAGCAGCTGCTGATCCGACTTGTTGCCGATGGAGTCGCAGAGCACAGGGCGGTGGCGCCAGTTGCCGTACGTGGTCAACGCCGCGATGAGCATCCGGGCGGCAACACCCGGATCCATTCGACGGAACTCACCACGGGCCATGCCGCGTTCGAGAATCGAGCGGAGCAGCCGGCGTCCGCGGCCGAACACCTCGTCGCCGTAGAACGACGCGAGGTCGGGATACGCGTAGAGTTCCGAGTGCACCCACCGGTGGAGCGGCGGGAACTTCGACGAGCACATGAAGCGCCAGTGCGCGTCGATGAACGAGTTGAGATCGTCGGTCGCCGTGGGGCCCGAGATGCGGCGCTCGAGATCGTCGATCGCGTCGCCCACCGTGTGGCGCACGACCTCCCGGAACAGGTCCTCCTTACTCGGGAAGTAGAGATAGATCGTTCCCTTGGAGACGCCGGCTCGACGTGCGATGTCGTCGAGCCGCGCGGAGGCCAGTCCGTGCTCGGCGAATGTCTCGAACGCCGCGTCGAGAATCTGGCGCGGCCGCTCTTCGGGACGGCGTCGCCATTTGGGCTCGTGGGCGATATCTGGCTGAACCATCGTTGTCCTCTGAAGCCCTACAAGATCAACAAGTAATCGACGGGTCGGTCATTAACCCGATCATGACAAAGAGATGCGAGGCAGCACTTTGCGCCTCGCGAGCTAGGTAACTTACCCAACAGTCATTATTAGTCAAGCGACGTTGTGGGGTGAATCCCTACCGTCGAACGACGGTTCCCGAGCCTCCGCCACGGCGCTGGAAATCCGGCCGCGCCGACGTCCCCCGGGGAGCCTCTGCGCTCACGCGCCGCCGCGCGATGACCTGGGCCAATAGGAGAATTCCTTCTGGTAGCACACGGCGTCGAGGTCGCCCGTGCGCTCCTGGAAGAACGCCTTCGCGTCGGCAATGGCCTGATTGTAGATCGTGGGCCCGATCTCGCGGAGCACGTAGTCGAGCAGCAGGTCGGCCTTCAGGTCGCCGATCTCCTGCTCGAGGTTCTCCGACACATATCGCTTGAGCGACGCCAGGGCCTGCTTCTTGGCATTGTCGGGAATGGTGATCGTCGCGTGCTGGCGCATGACGTGGGGATCGTGGTGTGAAGTGACGATGGCGGGAAACGGCCCGCGCGTTCAGAGTTGGGGGCGAAAGGCGAACGGCATGCGCACGGTGGCCGCTACCGCGCAGCCCTCGACCATCAGGGGCCGGAACCGATACGCGCGGAGCGCGGCCAGCGCGGGCTCGACGAATTCGACGACGTCCGCGCGCACGAGCTGGACCGTCCGCATGTCGAGCACGCCTGCGGCATCGACGACGAACTGTACGTCGACCTCTCCCTGGATCCCCGCCTTTCGGAGCTCCGGCGGGTAGACGGGGGCCGGATGTGGAGACACGACGTCGAGGGGACGCGTCACCCGGCGCGACGGAACGCGCAGTCGGACGAGGCGCGTGACCCCCGGTTCGGGCGGCAGGTCGCCGCGCGGGTGCCGCGCCGACCACACCGCTTCCGGCGTCAGAACCAGCCGCAGATCGATCGAGTCGGCCCCGGCGAGCGCCACCGAATCCGGGGGAGGCATCATCTCACTGGTGTCGAGCGCGGCGATTGCCGCGAGGATCGCCCGATCCACGGGCCCGTTTCGGGTGCCGCCGACAACCCGCGCGTCGGCGAAATGCCCGTCGCGCCGCCAGGTCACGCGGTACACGCCGCTGACGGTCGGGTAGCTGGTAATCCCCAACTGCCCGTCGTACACGTCGAGGGCAAGCACCGGTGGCAGGACGAGCATCTGCCGCACCCCCTGCCCGAGTAGGGATTCGTCGACGGGTGACACCGGGTGCATCGCGTCGAACGGCGCGACACCCAGGCTCAACTGCACCATATCGGAGTCGGCGGACGGTGCGGCCAGCCGCTGCCGGCAGGCGGACGAGTCGCCCGGCGTCTGCGCGGCGGCCGTCGACGCGAGCAGGGCGAACAACGCGAGGAATTTCCACGAACGCGCTTCCATGATGCCTCGATCATACACCGGAATGGCAGCGGCAGCGAACGGACGTCCGCGTCGGATCGGACCACGACAGTATACTTTCCCCCATGCCCGACTCCGACAGCCGTATCCGCATCGACAAATGGCTCTGGGCCGCGCGCTTCTACAAGACGCGCTCGCTGGCCACGGAGGCTGTGCAGGGGGGCAAGGTGGAACTCAACGGCGACCGCGCCAAGCCCGCCAAGACGGTGGGGCCCGGCGATGAGATCCGCGTGCGCCTCGGCCCCTACGAGCACATCGTGATCGTGCGCGGGGTGGCCCCCCGGCGCGGATCGGCGCGCGACGCGAAGGCCCTCTACGAGGAAACGCCGGAGTCACTCGCCACGCGGGAGAAGCTGGCCGAGCAGCTGCGCATGGCGCCCGCCGCGTTCGTGTGGGAGGACAAGGGACGCCCCACGAAGAAGGACCGGCGGCAGATCAACCGCCTCCGCGACCGCAAGGGCCACTAGCCCCGATCCGCTACACCGCCGGCTCGCCCGCCACTCTGGCCAGCGTCGCCCCGTCGATGGTGTGCGGGCCCGAGAACGGCACGTACTCAAAGGGCACGCCGGCGGCGCGCAGCGCGTCGGCCTGCTGCGCGATCCGCGCCGCATCGAAGAACTGATCCCGGTCGCCGAAGGCGCAGGTGACGGGTACGGCCCCGAACCGATCGCGCGCCGCCGCGATGTCCAGATCGTGCGGCACGCTGCCGCTCCAGGCGATGAATCGGTCCACGCGCGTCTGGCCGAGCGCCAGCCAGCGCATGACGGTCGCCACCCCCTGGGAGAATCCGAACGCCACCAGCCGGACGCGATCGCGGTCGCGTCCCTGCAGCAACAGGGCGGCGAGCGCATCGAGGTACTCCACGTAGTCGGCGATCTCGCTGTCGCGATCCTCGCGCGTCATCCAGGTGGCGCCGATGCGCGCGTCGGGCCCATGCGGCAGCGCGTTCTCCAGGTAGAAGCGCGACAGCGCCTCGGGCGCCACGATGAGTCGGGCCGGGTGCTCGATGGCCCGGAAGTGCCGCACGAAGCGGCCGGCGAGTTGCCCGTAGCCGTGGCAGGCGATCCAGATCTCGCGTACCTGCGGCCCGCCGTCGCCCAGCGTGTAATACCGGGCGGTGCGCCGAACCCGCAGGTGATGTTCGGGCACCGCGGCGGCGGCTACTTGTCGCGGGTGGCCGTGACCAAGAGCTGCTGCTGGCTGGACGCGTGCTTCAGCAGGTCGACGGCCCGGGTAAGCTGATTGTCGTCGTTCAGCGTGAGCTGCTTGGCCACACCGTCGCCGAACGCCTTGCTGACGGTGCGCACCGCCAGCTGCTCGCCGAGAATCGAATCGGCCACCGACGCGAACTTGGGATCGATCTTCACGTCCTTGGCCCGGAGCGTCGCCATCAGGTGCTGCGTCCACGCCGGCTTGAGCTGGAGGGTGGGCGTCTTCAGGCTGTCCTTGAGTTGGCGCGAGTACTGGTCGAGCTCGACGGCGATGACGCCAGCCGACGAGGCCATCGACCGGAAGAACTGCTGCTCGAGCGTGGTCAGCGTGTCGCCGCGCACCACGACGTCGGGCGTGATCCCGCCGCCGCCATACACGATGCGCCCGTCGTCGGACTTGTACTTGGGCCGCGCCAGCCGCTCGGAGTCGGTTTCCATGGAATCGGGACGCACCTCGACCAACTGCCCGGCGTCGGTGAGCTTCCGCTCGCGATGAATGGAGCGCCCGCTGGGCGTGTACCACTTGCCGGTGGTGAGCTTGAGGGCGTAGCCGCCGTCGAGCCCGTACACCGATTGCACGAGTCCCTTGCCGAACGACGTCGTGCCCACCACCAGCGCCCGATCGTGGTCCTGCAGCGCGCCGGCCACGATCTCCGAGGCCGAGGCGGTTCCGCCATCGGTCATCACCACCAGCGGTACGCCGGCCAACACGTGCTGCTTGCCGGCCCGCGAGATCTCGTCCGGCTGACCGCGCGACCGGACGCTCACGATCTCCTGGGAATCCTTGAGGAAGAGGCTGCTCAACTGGAGCGCCTGATCGACGATGCCACCGCCGTTGCCGCGGAGATCGATCACGTAGCCCTTGGCGCCCTGCGCCGAGAGCTTCTTGACCGCCTCGGTCACCTCTTCCACGACGTTCTCGTTGAACGTCTGGATGGGGATGTACCCCACGCTGCCGTCGAGCATCGTGGCGTACTGCACCGCGGGGATGTGAACCTCGCGGCGCACGAACGAGATGTCGATGGGCTGCGGCACACCGCTGCGATGGTAGCTCACTTCCACCTTGGTGCCGACGTCGCCGCGCAGCTTGGTGGCGATGTCCACGCTCGACACCCCGGCAACGCTCTTGCCATTCACGCCGACGATGTGATCGCCTTCCTGCACGCCCGCCTCCTCGGCCGGCGTGTGGGGGAAGACCTGTGCCACGTACGTGCCCGCCGAGTCTTCGCCCAGCAACATGCCGGTGCCGCCGTAGCGGCCGCCGGTGCCGCGCGCGAAGTCCTCACTCGCCTTGGGTGTGAACAGCTGCGAATACGGGTCGCGGAGTTCCTTCACCAACCCGGTGGCCGCCTTGGCGTAGATGTCGCCGGCCCCCAGCGAGTCGACGTACCGGCTGGAGACGAGGGTCAGTACCTGCTCGAACAGCTGGACGTTGGCGCGAGCGGGCGGTTCCTGGAGCAGGAAGCCGCCGGCGACGATGGGCAGGAACAGCAAAGCGGTAACGGCGGCGGTGCGGAAACGCGGCTTCATGCGGGGGGCCCGGTGCGGTGAATGGTTGCTCGGAAGAAGTCCATCCCGACCCCGTTTGTCAACGAGATGGTGCGCCGCCCGTACAAGATTTCTGCGAACGGCAGCGTGGCAGGGTACCGCCGCCCTGGTGAGATTACGGAACACCGTCCCGCGCCCCGTCCCGATGCCAGCTCCCCAGCGCACATCCGTCGTCGACCTGTTCAGCACCGAGTTCCGTGCGCTCATGGCGCTGGCGCTGCCGGTCGTCGTCGTCCAGGTCGGGCTCATGGGCATGGGCGTGATCGACTCGATCATGGTGGGCCACGTCTCGGCGCGCGCCCTCGCCGCCGTGGCGTTGGGGAACATCTATTTCTTCAACGTCATCGTGTTCGCGATGGGGACCTTGTTCGCGCTCGATCCCATCGTGGCGCAGGCGGTGGGCGCGGGCGACGAACCGGCGGTCTCGCGCGGCATCCAGCGCGGACTCGTGCTGTCGGTGGCGCTGAGCGTGCTGTGTGCGCTGCTCATGGCGCCCGCGGCCAGCGTGATCACGCTGGCACGGCAGCCCGCCGAGATCGTCCCCGGTGCGGCGGCGTACGTGCGCATCTCGATCGCCGGCGTGCTGCCCTTCCTCGCGTTCGTGGTGCTCCGGCAGAGCCTGCAGGCCATGGGCCGGCTGGCGCCGATCGTGGTCACGATCTTCGCGGCGAACATGCTCAACGCGGGGCTCAACTGGGTGTTCATCTACGGGCACCTGGGCTCGCCGCCGCTCGGCGTCGTGGGAAGCGCGATCGCCAGCACCGTCAGCCGTTGGCTCATGTTCCTGGGGCTGCTGGCGCTCGCCTGGCCGGCGCTGCGTTCGCACCTGTCGACCCTGCGCGCAGACTCGCTACGCGTGAGGCCGCTGGGTCGCATGCTCGCCATCGGCGTACCGATCGGATTTCAGCAGGTGCTCGAAGTGGGCGCCTTCGGGTCGATCGGTCTGCTCATGGGGCTGTTCGGCACGGCGCAGGTGGCGGCACACCAGATCGCCATCCAACTCGCAGCGCTGACGTTCATGGTGCCGGTGGGCATCTCCACCGCGGCGGCGGTGCGGGTTGGGCACGCCATCGGCGCTCGCGATTCGGAGCGCGCGCGGAGCGCGGCGCGGGTGGCGTTCCTGTGCGGCGTGGCGTTCATGTCACTCACCGCGCTGATGTTCCTCACCGTGCCCGAATGGTTGGCCCGGTTGTTCACGGGCGACGCCTCGGTGATCGCCATCGCGTCGCTGCTGATTCCGGTGGCCGGGGTGTTCCAGGTGTTCGACGGCATCCAGGCGGTGGCGGCGGGCGTGCTGCGCGGCATCGGCGACACGCGGGCGCCGCTGGTGGCGATGCTCATCGGCTACTGGTTGATCGGGCTGCCAGTGAGCCTCTACCTCGGGTTCCGCACCGGGGCCGGCCCCACCGGCCTCTGGTGGGGTTTCGTGGCCGGGCTGTCGTCGGTGGCGTTCTTCCTGTCGCTCCGCGTGGCCGCGCTCTTCCGCGGCGAACTGCGCCGTCTGCGCGTGGACGACGACCAGGCGGCGGTGACCTAACCGGCGGTCTGCCGCGCCAGCAACGCCTCCACCGCGCGCACGGCGGCGGCGAAGCGCTGATCCCAGTCGCCGCTGATCTCCACGTATGGCAGGTGGAGCATCTGGAGGCGATCACGGAAGAGGGCGTGCATCTCGGGGCGCCGGTCGCCGCGGTCGCGCGCCGGATCGGGCACCCACGGCACATCGACGTTCATCAGCAGGTACAGATCGCCCGCCCGCTCCACGGCCGCGTCCACGATCCACGCCGGACAACGGCCATAGTAATGCGCGCAGTACACCACGGTGCTCACGAGGTCGGTGTCGATGAACGCCACCCGGTGCGCCCGCGCCACGGCCTCGTCTTCGGCCGCCATCTGCCCGCGGGCAATCGGCCCGTGATCCTCGAAGCCGAGCTGGTTGCCGCGCGCCATGGCATACGCGCGCACGAATTCGCGCGACGCTACGGTACCGTAGTGCCCGGCCAGCCGGTGCGCCAGCGTGGTCTTGCCGGTGGACTCCGACCCGGTCAGGACGACGCGGAGGACCGGTGGCGCTGGTAGCTGCGCTTCCATTCGACGAGTCCCATGATGGCCAGCACGAGGAACACCAGGTACAGCCCCGACGTGACGTACAGGTGCTTGTAGATGTACATCGGGACGTACACGATGTCGGCGATGATCCAGAGGATCCAGTTCTCCAGGATCTTGCGGGTCATCATCCACTGGGCCACCAGGCTCGTGGCCGTGAGCGCCGCGTCGATGGACGGGATGGAGACGCCGTGCAGCCGCCGTGTGATGGACCAGATGACGACCCCGCCCACCACGCCAGCCACCGCCGAGACGAGCCAGACGCGCCCCGACGCCTTCGATACCTCGAGCCTGCTCTTGTTGGCGCCGCCGTGGAGCCACTCGTACCAGCCGTAGATCGACAGCACGAGGTACACCACCTGCAGGCCCATGTCGGAGTACAGCCCGCTCTCGCGGAAGATGAAGATGTAGAGCCCCACGTTCACGATGGCCGTGGGCCAACTCCAGATGTTCTCGCGCGCGCTCAGGTACACACTGATCGCGCCGGCGACGGCGGCGATCCACTCGATGCTGCTCACTGCGCGATGGTGGCGATGAGGCGGTCGGCGTAGGCGCCGATGCGGCGCGAGGCGTCGTCGATGGCAGTGACGGTTTCGGGCGACGAACCACCCACCTCGATGTCGCGCATGGTACCGAGGGCGCCGACGTACCAGTGCTTCCACGCCGTGAGGATCTCCACCTCGCGCGCGGCCGGCTGCCCGTCGCGCACTGCCGCCGCGCTCAGCGCGTACTCGCGGTCGAGCCGCGCGCGTCCGTCACCCGCCACCTGCGTCACGAGCGCACGCGCCGTGGGGCCGTCCGCCCCCGTGAGCGTGAGCGCCGAGACCAGTGCCGAGACGCCGACGTTCTTCATCTCCTCGGGCGACACCATCGGCAGGCGGTCGCCGTCGGTGTGGTAGTACACGTCGGTGAAATGCCAGAACAGCAGCCCCGGCTTGTGGTACTGGATGTACGGCGTGTGGTCGCTGCCGCCCTCGTACGGGTTGGTCTTCACCACCCACCCGGTTTCCGCGGCCTGGTCGAGGCAGCGATCGAGGACGAAATCGTTGAAGTAGTGCGGGCGCAGCATCGACAGCGGCACGGGGCTCCCGCCCCATTCCGTATGGTGGTCGTCGCCGCGCGTCCACACCGCCGAGGGATCGGGCATCTTCTCGATGAGAAAGGTGCCGCCGGTCTTCTTCGTGTCCTCGCCGGTCATGTCGAGGCTCACGCCCCAGTGGATGTCGCGCGTGCGCACGGAATCGCCGGCCAGGTAGTTCTGCGTCTGTTCGATCTCGTTGCCCCAGATCATGGTGATCGTGCGACCGGGATCGATCTCCCCCCGCCGCAGCAGCGCGGCCAGAGTGCGGGCCATCTCCGCCTGCGTGCCCACGCCGCTGGCGTTGTCGTTGGCGCCGGGCTCCTGCACGTGGGCGCTGAACACGAACCGCTGGTCCGGCGATACGCGCCCCAGCACCTCGGCAATCAGCGTGCGTTCCACCGACGGATAGATACGCGTCTCGGTCTGCGCGTGCACGCGTACCGGCCCGCGCTCGAGCGCCGCGCGGAGCGAATCGTAGGCCCCTTTCGACAGCGGCATCGCCCAACTCCGGTGCCCGGAGTCGAGCGGGATCTGCGTGAACTGGATCGAAGTGGGATGAACGTCGGGCTGCGTGTAGGCGGGCATCGAGTAGCCGAGCACGCCCACCGCGCCCCGGTTGGTGACGGCCGCGGTGAACACGCGCCGTACGGGCGCCTCGACCAGCACGATCTTCCCCGCCACGTGCGCCGCGTCGAGCTCCGCCGCGCTCCCCCGCCCCGCGAACACCAGGGGCGCGGTGGTGCCGCCCGGCGGCGTGGAATACGAGTTGATGGCGAGCATGTTCCGATTCGTGGCATAGCGGAGCAGCGGCGCCGGCTGGCCGACGATGCCGAGGGAGGCATCCACCGGCTCCCACGTGGGGCCGCGCAGCGGCCGCGTCTCGATGCGATAGGTGAGCCGCGCCCCCGGCGACGCCTTCGACTCGTCCTGGTAGCCCGCCGTCTCGAGAATGTCGCGCACCCGGTCGAGGCTGGCGTTGAACCCCGTATTGCCCGGGACGCGGAAGTAGTGATCCATGAACGCGACGACGTCCAGCGCGTTCCGCCCGGAATATTCGCCGCGGACGAGCGAGAAGTAGCGTGCGATGGCCGGCGGCGGCGCCGGACGCGGCGTTTGGGCCGCCGCCGGGAGTGCGGCAACCAGCGAGGCGATCAGCAGTCGGCGAGCGTGCATGCGGACCCGGGCGTGAACGGAGCGCGCGCCGACGGTCGGCGCGCCGCGGTTGGTAACATACGCTGCGCCGCGACGGCGCCGCCACGGACGCATTAGCTTTTCCGGTCCATGGAGCTACTCCGCATCGACCCGTCCAACCCCGACCGCGCCATCCTGCGGGTGGCCGCCGAGGCGCTGCGCCACGGTGGCCTCGTGGCCTTCCCCACCGAGACGGTCTACGGGCTCGGCGCGCACGCACTCGACGAGGCGGCCGTGGCGCGGATCTACGCCGCCAAGGGACGGCCGTCGTACAACCCGCTGATCGTGCACGTGACGGACGCGGAAGCCGCGCAGGCGTTGGTATCGGACTGGCCGCGGAGCGCCGAGCTGCTGGCCCGCGCGTTCTGGCCGGGGCCGCTCACCCTGGTGCTCCCCAAACGCGACGTGGTGCCCGACGCCATCACCGCGGGACTTCCATCCATCGCCGTGCGCGTGCCCGGCCATCCAGTGGCGCTCGCGCTCCTGCGCGAGGCGCGCATTCCCGTGGCGGCGCCGAGCGCGAACCGATTCACGGAGCTGTCGCCGACCACGGCGGCGCACGTGGCGGAATCGCTCGACGACGTGGTGGACCTCATCCTCGACGGCGGCCCCACCACCGTGGGCATCGAATCGACGGTGGTCGATCTCACCGGCCCGACGCCGCGCGTGCTGCGTCCGGGGATGATCAGCGCCGCCCAGATCGGGGACGTCGTGGGTTCGGTGAACGAGACCCCCGTGCCGGTCGCGGAGGGGGCGGCGCGCTCGTCGCCGGGCATGGTGGACCGGCACTATGCGCCCCGCGCCCGCGTGCTGCTGTTCGACGACGCCACGCGGACGGCGGCGCTCACCGAAGCCACGGCGGCGGCGGCCGAGGGCGCGCGCGTGGGCGGCCTGGGCTTCGAACCGCTGCCGGTGACCGATGCGCGCGTGATGCCCCGTCAGGCCTCCGCGTACGCGCGCCGGCTGTACGCCGAGCTGCACGCGCTCGATGAACTCGGGTGCGATCTGGTGCTCGTGGAGCGGGTACCGCAGACCCCGGAGTGGGCCGGCCTGCGCGACCGGCTGGAGCGCGCCGCGCGCTGATCAGGCGCGCAGGGGCGCCGCGCCCCCGCGCCGTTCCATTTCCACCTCGAACTTCAGGCTGACGGCGTCGCGGTAGATGGTGGCCACGGCCGCATCGCGCCCACCGACGACGTAGCGCACCGTGCAGTCGCGCGCCGTCGGGTCACCGTCCACGACGATCTCGTCCCATTGCTCCGCATGGCCCACGTAGTTGATGGCCACATCGTAGTGCTGGCTCCAGAAGAACGGCACGGCGTCGAAGCGTTCGCCCGCCCCGAGGACATTGCGCGCCGCCGTCTGCCCCTGGCGTTCGGCCACCACCCAGTGCTCCACGCGGATCGCCGCACCGGTGTGGGGATCGGGCCACCGCGCGATGTCGCCCACGGCATAGCAGTCCGGCGCGCTCGTCATCAGGTGTTCGTCCACCACGACGCCGCGATCCATGGTAAGCCCCGACGCCTCGGCCAGCCGCACGGACGGCCGCACGCCTACCCCCGCCACCACGAAGTCCGCGGGGAGCGAGGTGCCGTCGTCGAGCACGACAGCGTTGGCGCCGAACCCGGTCGCCGAGCGTCCGAGATGGAACTGCACGCCATGCGCCTCGTGCAACTCGCGAATGAACGCCCCGAGCTGCGGACCGAGGATCCGCTCCAGCGGCAAACGCTCGGGCGCCACGACGTGGACTTCCAGTTCGCGCGCACGCAGCGATGCCGCCACCTCGAGCCCGATGAAGCTGGCGCCGAGCACCACCACACGCCTGGCGTCGCCGGCCGCGGCGATGATCGCGTCGCTGTCGCCCAGCGTGCGCAGCGTGTACACCGGCGTTCCGGCATTCGGAATCGGCAGCCGGATTGGATCGGCGCCCGTGGCCAGGATGAGCGCGCCGTAGGACAGCGAGTCCCCGTCGTTCAGGGTCACGGTATGCGCCGCGGGATCGATGGCCGTCGCCCGCGCCCGCCGGATCTCGATGTGCCGCTCGTCGTAGAACTCGGGGCCGTGGAGCGGAATCCACTCGGGCTGCGCCGTTCCGGCCAGGTAGTCCTTGGACAGGTTCGGCCGGTCGCACGGGGCCCCCGGATCGGGATCGATCAGGGTCACCGGGCCGTCGTACCCTTCGCGACGCAGCGTCTCGGCGGCGGCGTTGCCCGCTGCGCCCGCGCCCACGATCACCACCGACGCGGGACGAGCGCCGGTACAGGGCAGCGGAGCCACCGCATCGAGCCGCTCGCGAACGAAGATCGTGCCGTCGCGCTCTTCCACGCGGTAGCGCGGCAGGTCGAACAGCGCCGGGGGCCGAAGGGTCGCGCCCGTCCGGAGCGAGAAGCAGGCGTGGTGCCACGGACACCGGACCGTGCCCGCTTCGGCCCGGCCCTCGGCCAGCGGAGCACCGTAGTGTGAGCACACCGCGCCGACGGCGCAGGCGACCCCCTCGATCCGCGTGACCAGCACCGGCTCGCCGTTGGCGTGGCCGAGCGTAGGCGTCTCACCGACGGAATCGGCCGGAACGCCGGCACCGAAGTCGGGACCGGACAGCGGCGGGGTCTGATCGCTCATCGAAATCTCCGTTCGGGCGGCGAGTAGCGGGTGCGTCCGGACGGGGGCCCCGGATCGGCGTGTGGGACGTCGGTTCCCCGAATCGTCGCCGTCGCGTTGCGCGGGCGCAACCCGCGCCCGCTGGCGGTGAGACGGCCCCCGGATAACTTGCAGCTTCACCGCTTCGAGCCCGCTCAACATGCTCCATATACGACGTCCATTCCCGGGCGCTGTTCTCGCCCCTCTCGCGCTCTTCGCGCTGACCGCCTGTCAGGCCGCGCCCCTGCAATCGCCGCAGGACGGCAACACGATGGGCGCGACCATCGGCCGCCTGCCCACCGGCGTCCACCTCGATCCCGCCGCGCCGCAACACCCGGTGCTGTCGTTCCCGCTGGGCATGGCCATCGCGCCCGACAGCGCGCATATCGCGATGTCGATGGACGGCTGGACGCGGCAGGGCGTGCAGATCGTCGATCGTGCCACCGGTGCGGTGACGCAGACGCTCGAACAGCCGGCGGCATTCATCGGCATCGCCTTCTCGCCCGACGGGCACGAACTCTATGCCTCGGGTGGAAATCAGGACGTGATCTACCGCTACGACTGGGCGGCGGGCCGCGCCACGCTCCGCGACAGCCTCGTGCTGGCCGTCAAGCGCAATCCGCGGTGGTCGGGCACGCGCTACCCGGCCGGCATCGCCTTCTCGCCGGACGGCCGTACCCTGTACGCCGCCGAGAATCTCGCCGACTCGCTGGCCGTGATCGACGTGGCCAGCGGGAAGGTCGTGCATCGCTACGCCACGGGCGCCTACCCGTACGGCGTGGTGGTCGGCCCGGCCGGCAACGTCTTCGTCTCCGCATGGGGCGGCTACACGGTCTCCGAGTTCACTCCGAGCGGCGACGGCTACACGTCGCGGGAGATTCGCGTGGGCCGGCACCCGTCGGCGCTCCTGCTCAACAAGGCGGGCACGCGCCTGTTCGTGGCGTCGGGGAGCACGGACCGCGTGATCGTCGTGGGCACCGGCGACCACCGAATCGTGGAGACTCTGCTCGATCCGCCGCCGGCGGGCCCCGGCGAGGGGAGCACGCCGAACGCGCTCGCGCTGTCGGCCGACGGCACACGCCTGTTCGTGGCCGAAGCTGACGCGAATGCGGTCGCGGTGTTCGATCTCGCGCCCGAGACGTCGGGGATTCCGACCGCCACCGGCAACGATTTGCTGGCGGGGCGGATTCCCACCGCCTGGTATCCGTCGCTCGTCGCGGCGTTCCACGACACGCTGTTCGTGGCCACGTCCAAGGGCATGGGGACGCGGGCCAACCCGGCCGGCCCCTGGCCGGTGCCGACTCCGGAGCACTCGAAGGGCCGCAACTACACGCTGGGCCAGCTCGACGGCTCGGTGATGTTCGCCCCCGTGGCCGGCGCGAGGGGCACCGAGCTGGCGACACTCACGCAGCGCGTCGTTCGCGCCAACGCGTGGGACGGCGCCACGGACCGCGTGGGGAGCTACCCGCCCTTCAAGCACGTCATCTACATCATCAAGGAGAACCGGACGTACGACGAGGTATTCGGCGACATGGCGTCGGGCGACGGGGACTCGTCGTTGGTGTTCTTTCCCCGCAAGGATTCGCCCAACCACCACGCCATCGCCGACCGGTTCGGCCTCTTCGACCGCTTTTTCGTCAACGCCGAGGTGAGCGCCGACGGGCACAACTGGTCCACTGCCGCCTACGCCACCGACTATCTGGAGAAGACCGTCCAGTCGCAGTACTCCGACCGCGGCCGCGCGTACGACTACGAAGGCGCCGTGTTCGGCGCCGGAGGAACGCGCATCCCGGAGGAAGACGCCAACGCACCGGCCAACGGCTACCTGTGGGATCTGGCCCACCGGAAGGGGATCACCTTCCGGAACTACGGCGAGTTCGTGGTGCCGGGCTCGGTGGATCCGGACGATCCGCTGCCGGCTGGCTACCGGGGCGACAAGCCTTTCCTCAAAGCCCACACCGACCCCGACTATCCGGGCTTCGACCTGAAGATTCGCGACCAGCACCGCGTGGACGTCTGGCAGCGGGAGTTCGACCGGTACGTCCGCAACGACTCGCTGCCGGCGCTGGAGATCGTGCGGCTGCCCAACGATCACACCTCGGGCGCCGCGGCCGGCGCGCCGACCCCGCGCGCGGCGATGGCCGACAACGACTTGGCGCTGGGACGCATCGTGCAGGCGGTGTCGCATTCCCCCTACTGGAAGAACACCGTGATCTTCGTGCTCGAGGACGACGCGCAGAACGGTCCTGACCATGTGGACTCGCATCGCTCGCCCATGGAAGTGATCTCGGCCTACAACCGGCCGGGCACGATTCACCGGTGGACGAACACCACCGACGTGTTGCGGACGATCGAGGAAATTCTCGGGCTTCGCTCGATGTCGCAGTTCGACTACTACGGGCGGCCGCTGCGGCACATCTGGGCGAGCACGCCGGACCTCACGCCGTATACGGCGCTCACGCCGGCCACGTCACTGGACACCGTGAACCCGCGCACGGGGGTGGGCGCTCGGGAGTCGCGGCGACTCGATCTCGAGGTCGAGGATATGTCGAACATGGATCTGTTCAATCACATCCTGTGGCGGCAGATGAAGGGCGACAGCGTGCCGTATCCGGGCACGCAGCGGATCTCGGCGCAGGAGATCAAGACGGGGAGTTGAGATCGGAGGCGTCGCCGCCGTGCCCACGAACTACGAGTCGGGCTGCAGCAACCGCCAGCTGCTCAGTTCTTGTGCCTGAAGGTGATCCGCCCGCGGCTGAGGTCGTACGGCGATACCTCGATGGTCACGCGGTCGCCGGCGAGGACGCGGATGCGGAAGCGCCGCATGTTGCCGCCGAGGGTCGCGAGCACGGTGTGCCCGTTGCTGAGCAACACCCGAAACGTGGCGTTGGGCAGCACTTCGGTCACCTGACCTTCGAGTTGTATCGCTTCTTCCTTCGCCATCCAGCCTCTCCGAGGGGGTCCGCGACGAGCTCAGGGGAACCACAGGCGCAACCGTCGCAGCGGGAAGTCTAGGACACCCCCCGCCCCCCGTCAACGCAACGGTCGGGCACCGTACGCCCACGACCGGGGTGCCACGGCCGCCCGTTGACCGCTAGCTTCCCCTCCTGACCGGGGTGCCCGTGCACACATCCGCGCACGCGCTGAGATCACACCCGTGGAACCTGAACCGGCTCATACCGGCGTAGGGAGTCACTCATGGACAATCGATTTGCTCTCTCGACGCGCCGGCTGGCGCGTCTCCGCACGCGCCCCGCCGCTCGGCGGAGGGCCGCCGCATGATCGTCGCGTCTCTGCTTGCCCTGGTGCTCGCCGCGACGGGCGTGTCGGGCATCGTGCGCGACGGCCGCACGCACGCCCCTCTGGGCGGCGTTCGCATCGAGGCGGCCGGCGGCCCGGCGCCCGCCACCACCGGCGCCGACGGCCGGTTCACCCTCGACGTCGGCCTGCCGGCGCACCTGCGGTTCACCCGCGAGGGCTACACGCCGCGCGAACTCGACGTCACCGGCGATACGGCGCTGGTCATCGACCTCGTGCCGGTGGTGCAGACGCTGGAGCGCGTCACCGTGTCGGCGCTTCGCGCCGGCAACGCGGCGCCGATCTCGGCCAACGTGGTGACCCGCCGGCAGATCCAGGCGCGGTCGTTCGGCCAGGAGCCGCCGCTGCTGCTGGCCAACACACCGTCGTTCACGTCGTACGCCGAGCAGGGCGGCTATTCGGGGTACAGCTACATCCGGCTGCGGGGCATCGACCAGACGCGCATCAACCTCACGCTCGACGGCATCCCGCTCAACGACCCCGAGGACGAGGTGTTCTACTTCGCGGACATCCCGGGCATCATGGGCGACATCCAGTCGGTGCAGATCCAGCGCGGCGTGGGCACGAGCACCAACGGTACAGCGTCGTACGGCGGGTCGATCAACTTCGAGACGATGTCGCTCACGGGCACGCCGGCGGGCGGGCACGTGGCACTCGGCGCCGGCGCCTGGAACACGCGGCGCGGCGCCGTGGATTACGCGTCGGGGCTGCTGCCCAACCGGTTCGCGTTCTACGTGCGGGCCAGCGATCAGACTACGGACAGCTATCGCGAGCACGCCGGCGACATGTCCCATTCCGGCTTCTTCAGCGGCGGCTACTTCGGGGACCACGACATTCTGAAGGTGACGGCGCTGGCGGGGCGGGAGCACAGCCAGCTCGCCTACTACGCCTCGGCGGAATCGACGCTCGTGCGCGACCGCCGCGACAACCCGCTGTCCCCCAACGAACGCGACAATTTCGGCGAGCAACTGGGAAGCATCGTGTACACGCACCTGCTCAACCCGCGCTCCTCGATCTCGACCACGCTGTACGGCGTGTCGGCCACGGGCTACTACGACGTTATCTACGGCCAGACCGACCGCTACCACCTGGACTTCTGGTGGAACGGACTGATGAGCACGTACAGCTACCGCGGCGATCGCGGCCGACTGGACATCGGCGTGCATGCGGCCGACTACCACCGCGACCACTACGACTACACCTTCCCCGACCTCACCAACCGCGTGTACTCCAACCGCGGCATCAAGCGCGAGGCGAGCGGCTACGTGAAGGGCAGCTACGACATCGGCCCCGTGTCGCTGTTCGGCGACGTGCAGGCGCGCGATGCCTGGTGGCGGTACGTGCCCGACGCGAACGCCGGGATCGCCGCGCAGAGCATCAGCTGGCGCTTCCTGAATCCCAAGGGCGGGTTGACCTGGCACGTGACACCGGCATTCAGCACCTATGCCTCGTACGGGGTGAACGGTCGCGAGCCGGCGCGCAACGACATCCTGGCGGGCTTCGACAATCTCGACACGTCCAACGTCGCGTTCGTGGGCCGCTTCGACCGGGTGCGGCCGGAAACAGCGCATGACCTGGAGGCCGGCGTGCGCTACAGCACTCCGCGTCTGGCGCTCGACGCCGACGTGTACGACATGGAATTCCGCAACGAGATCGCGGCCATCGGGCAGCTCAGCTATCTGGGGCTGCCGCTGCGCCAGAACGTGCCGGCGAGCACGCGGCGCGGCGTGGAGGGCACCGTCACCTGGCGGCCCGGCCCGGACGTGACGGCCTCCGTGAACGGCGCCGTGAGCCGCAACTGGATCGCCGCCTATACCGACGCCTCCACCGGCATCACCTACCGCGACGTCGCACCGCTGCTGACCCCGCGGTTCTCGTCCAACCAGCGCCTCAGCTACGCGCCGGCGCACGGCCTTCGGGTGGCACTCGAGGGGCGGTACACGGCCCGGTCGTTCCTCGACAATACCGGAAATCCGCAATTCGTGCTGCCGGCCGCCTACATCACGGACGCCCAGATCGGGTGGCGGGACCCAGGCGGCCGCGTGGACGTGACGCTGTTCGTCAACAACCTGGCAGACGTGAATCGCTACGGGAGCGGGTATACGGATGGATCAATATCCTACTATTATCCCTTACCGCCGCGAAATCTGTATCTCGAAGTGCGGGCCGGGTTCTGATCCTTCCGACGGCGGAGGGGGGAAGCCCGCACTTGAGAATCGGCGCCGGGAAGTGGATACTCCACGTTCACCCGCACCGTAATGACGCAATCTCCCATCTCACCCGAACAGCTCAAGAACGCCTGTCTGCTCCTCGTCGACGACGAGCAGACAAACCTGACGCTGCTCCGACTGATCCTCGGACGCGCCGGGTATACGCGTGTCCACACCCTGTCCGACGCGCGTGACGTGCTGCCGCTGGCCCGCGCGCTGAATCCCGACCTCGTCGTGCTCGACCTGCGCATGCCGACGATGAGCGGATTCACCGTGCTCGAAGGGCTGGTGGAACAGACCGCTGCCGACGAATTCCTGCCGATTCTCGTCGTCACGGGGGATGCGAGCCAGACGGCGCGGCAACGCGCGCTCAAGCTCGGCGCCAAGGACTTCCTCACCAAGCCGTTCGAGGCCACGGAAGTCCTGCTGCGCATCCACAACCTGCTCGTGACGCGCATGCTGCACGAGTCGCTTCGGGCGCAGAACGAACTGCTCGAGGCCAAGGTCAAGGAACGCACCGAGCAACTGGAACGCGCGGCCAAGCAGGCGGAGGAGGCGAATCGGGCCAAGAGCGTGTTCCTGGCCACGATGAGTCACGAACTGCTGACGCCGCTCAACGCAGTGATCGGATTCGCCAACGAGTTGCAGAAAAACAATGCCGGCAACCTGCTGCCGCAGGACATCACCTACGTCCAGCGCATCAGCGGCAACGGCATGCATCTGCTGCGAGTGATCAACGACGTGCTGGACCTCTCCAAGGTCGAGGCCGGGCGCATGGAAGTGGAACTCGCGCCAGTCGCGCTGGACCGCGTGGTGAAGGAGACGTTGAAGGAACTCGAGAGCCGATCGGTGGGCACGGCCGTGGTGCCACGCGTGTCGCTGCCGCCCTCGCTGGCCAACATCGAGAGCGACGAGGCCAAGCTGCGGCGCGTGCTCGTGAATCTGGTGGACAACGCCGTGAAGTTCACCGATTCGGGCAGCTTCCGCGTGGGGATCATCACCGAACCGGGCACGGGCCGGCCGCTGCGGCTCGACGTGATCGATACGGGCATTGGCATTTCCGCCGACCGTATCGAGAAGATCTTCGACGCCTTCGAACAGGTGGAATCGGGTACCCGGCGGCGCCACGAGGGCACAGGCCTCGGCCTGTCCATCTCGCGCGCCCTCTGCGAAGCGCTGGACTACCGGCTCACCGCGGTCAGCGAGCCCGGCCGCGGATCGGCGTTCAGCGTGCTCTTTTCGCCCGACGCCGAGCCCCCCCGTACCTACGACGACGCGCTGCGCGCGTACGCTCCGAAGCCCCCCGACCCCGGCGCGCGTGCTTCATAGGCCGTTCCGCGCCGCAGCGGTGGGCGCCGCGCTGCTCGCCCTGCTCGCACCCCGGCTCGCCGCCCAATCGGCGACGCGGGCCGCGCCGCCCGACCGGCTGGATCAGCCCGCGGTGGCGAAACCGAAGCCGGCCACACGGGTGGCGGCGGCGACTCCGGTGTGGCCGGTAGACGGCCCGGAGCCGCTGCCCGGCGCGATCCTGCCGGCACACCGGATCGTGGCGTTCTACGGCAACCCGTTCTCGCGCCGCATGGGCATTCTGGGGGCCCTGCCGCCGGATCAGATGCTGGCCAAACTGGACACCGAGGTGGCCGCCTGGAATGCGGCCGATCCGGCCACGCCGGCGGTTCCGGCGCTCCAACTCATCGTGAGTGTGGCCCAGGACAAGCCGGGGCGCGACAGCATGTACCGGGCCCGCATGCCCGACACGCTCATCTCCCGAGTGGCCGGCTGGGCCGATCAGAAGAAGGCGCTGTTCTTCCTGGACGTGCAGGTGGGACACAGCAGCGTGGCCTCGGAACTGGAGCGGCTGCTCCCGTACCTGGCGCGCCCCAACGTGCACCTGGCGCTCGACCCTGAGTTCTCCATGAAGGATGGCACCACACCCGGGCAGAAGATCGGCACGCTCGACGCCAGCGACGTGAACTATGCCATCGGCGTGCTCGATAGCCTGGTGACGGCCAACAACCTGCCGCCCAAGGTGCTTGTGGTGCACCGCTTCACCCGCCGCATGCTCACCAACGCGCACCGCATCAAGCTCGACCCGCGCGTGCAGGTGGTCGTGGACATGGATGGATGGGGGCCACGCGCGCTCAAGGAGGACAGCTATCGCGCCTACGTGTACGCCGATCCGGTGCAATACACGGGGTTCAAGCTGTTCTATCACAACGACACGAAGGCCGGGAATCTGCTGATGACCCCGACCGAAGTCCTCAAGCTCTTCCCGGCCCCGCTCTACATCCAGTATCAGTAGTCAGACCACACGGCCGGCATGCACCGCCCCTGCGGACGACGGGCGACTAGTTCGGTCCGAGCGACTGGATCAGCACCGAGTCGGAGAAGGACAGTTGCGACGTCTTCGGAGTGAAGCTCCCGATGACCCAGGTGGTGCCCGGAACGATGGTCGTGACGAGGCCGTGAATATCCACGGTGGCCACCGCCGTGTCGCGCGAAATCCAGAGCGTGTCGCCGACGAGCGCCAGGGGGTTGTACCCCGCGTCGAAGGCGGCGCCCTGGAGCTGCACCGCATGGCCGGCGGGCACGCTCACGGTATCCAAATTCGCCGCGCTGCGGACCACGAAATAGGTAATCGACCCGCTGATGATCGTGATACCGTTCCCAGCGCTGGACCCCCCACAGGCGGAGATCAGCACAGCGCTCCCCAGGAAAGCCAGAAGCGCAGTCATGCGTCGCATACACATCCTCCGAACGATCAGGTTACCGGGGCCGTGTCCGGCCACTCACGAAAAGTTAGCGCCGGCCGGGAGTGCCCGGAACCGCGCCCGGCCACTCCCTCGTAGTACGCCGCCGGCCGGCCCCCGTTCCCGGGGCTCCGGCCGGCCGGAAAACGCATGGATCGGGAAGCGGCCCGCCGTAAACCGCCGCTTCCCGACCCCTACCTCACCCAGCCGCTATGGGGACGACGGCGCCGTCCAGGTGTTGTTCGAGCGATCGACGTCGATGAGTCGGTGATCCGGATCGAGTTCGATCTTGGTCAACGTCTTGCCCACGAACTCGTACTGGCGCTGGAAGCGCACGCTGTTCATGTACCACGACTCCGCCGGGTAGTCGATGTCCTGTGTGGTCCCGTCCGAGAAGGTGAAGCGGCCGACGATCGGAAGCACCCCGCGCTTCAGGTTGCCGTACACGACGATGACCTTCTCCGTGTCGCCCGCGGCGCGCGTCACGACGGTATCCACGGCCTGATCGAACTGGTCGTTGGTCTCGAAGAATTCCCGCCAGAACCAGTCGAGGCGGCGGCCGCCCGCGTCCTCCATCGTACGGAAGAAGTCGGCCGGCGTGGGATGCTTGTACGCCCACCGGTGGATGTACTCGCGGAAGCCGTCGTCGAACGCGCTGTCGCCGAGCACCTCGCTGCGCAGCAGGTGCAGCGCCATCGAGGTCTTCGTGTACTGGTTGATGCCGAGCAGGAACGGATTGATGCGGTCGGGCCCGACGTCGATGGGCCGGTCGTAGCCGGCCTTCATGACCATTTCGATCTGCTGCCGCTCCTCGGCTTCGCGCTGCGCTTCGGAGCCCTTCTGCGGATACCGGCGCGCCTCGGAGAACGTGTTGATGAAGGTGTTGAAACCCTCGTCCTGCCAGAAGTGCATCCGCTCGTTGGAGCCCACGATCATCGGGAACCAATTGTGCCCGATCTCGTGCGTGATGACGTTGTACAGGTCGTATACGTCGCGACTTCGCGCTTCCATGGCGAGCATCGGGTATTCCATGCCGCTGATCGGGCCCTCGGCCACGGTGATCTGCGGATAGGGATACGGGAACCAGCGCGTGGAGTACTCGAGGATCGACATGCGCGCCTGGTCGGCGGCGTCGGCCCACGGGTCCACCGCCGATGGGCGGTAGTACGACTGCGCGAGAATGCCCTTCCAGCTCGAGGCGTCCCACAGGTATTCCGGGGAGGTGGCCCAGGCGACGTCGCGAACGTTGTGGGCCGCGAACTTCCAGGTCTGCGTGCCCGTCTTCGTGGGGCGCGCGGCCCCATTCTCCAGGTCGGCCTTGGTGACGATGTGGATGGTCGTGTCCGACGTGGCGGCCACGCGCAGGCGGGCGATTTCGCTCTTGGTGAGGACCGCGGTCGCGTTCTGCAGCGTGCCGGTGGCGGCCACGATGTACCCCGCCGGGACGGTGACCGAGAGGTTGAAGTCGCCGTATTCGCGATAGAACTCGCCCTGCCCCAGATAGGGCTCGATGTTCCATCCCTTCACGTCGTCGTAGACGACCATGCTCGGGTACCACTGGCCGAACTCGAAGAGCGACCCGTCGTAGCCCATGCGGTCGGCTCCGTGTTCGGGAATCGCGAAGTGCCAGCCGATGTTGAGCGTGGTGCTCTTTCCAGGCTTCAGCGGCTCGGCCAGGTTGATCCGCATGACGGTGGTCGAGACGCGCGTGGTGAGTGGGGCGTTCTTCTTGCCGGGGATCACCTGCTCGACCTGGTCGATCACGTCGCCGCCCTCGAATCCGCGAGCCCCGAATCGCGTGTCCGGCCCGTAGACGTACGAGTTGAGCGATCCCTGCTTGAAGGCATCCTGCTCCACCTGCACCCACACGTAGTCCAGGGTCACCGGTGAGTTGTTCGTGTACTTGAGCGCTTCGGTGCCATGTAGCACGCGCGCCGTGGTGTCGAGCGTCGCCTGGATGTCGTAGTCGGCACGGTTCTGCCAGTAGTCGGGGCCCGGTGCGCCGGAGCCGAGCCGGAACGCGTTGGGCGTCGGCAGTGGCAGCGGCGCGAAGATGGAGGTGTCCCCGACCCCGCCGGAGTTGTCGCGGACGGGCCGTTGGGCGGCCGCGCTGGCGGCGAAGCCACCCGCTGCAGCCGCGGAGAGGAGAATGCGAAGAGTGATACGCACGGGAATCGTCACCCCGGAAGAGAGAAGAGATGTGCTGCGCAATAGTGCACGATACACGGACGCACCGGGTCCGGGCCAGCGCTACAGGCGTAAAGGATGTGTTCGTACGCGGCGGAAGGGCGCGGCCTCACGATTCGACGCGGTCCCCCACCACGTGGCCCGCCGATCCGCGGCGCCGGTACCAGTACGCGATGCCGAGCAGGAAGGCACTCACCACCAGATACGACGCGATGCGCATGCTCACCGACGCGACCGCGTCGACGGCGGTGAGGGCGCGCACGGCGGCCACGACGGCGAGCAATAGCCCCGCCTGCCGCATGCCGCGCGCGGCACGCGCGCGACCCACCCATACCAGAGCCACGGCCACGCCGGCCTCGAGGCTCACCACGGCAAAGGTCGCGATGGATGGACTCCAGGCCCGGCCCAACTCGCCGTGGGTCCACAGGAACGCCCAGACCCATGGCGCCGCCAGGGCCCACCGCCGCACGGCACGCGCCACGTCGTCCGGCAGTGGGCGGCCGCCGGCCGGCGCCGCCCCGGCCAGGGCCCGCGCCATGCTCCCCGCCTGCCAGGCGGCGACGGCGCACGCGGCGAGCACCAGCAGCGCCGCCAGCGAGGCCCGCGTGCCGAACGGTTGGTAGACGAAGGCCGGTCGCGCGTCCATGAGTATCCACGTATGGGCGCCAGAGGCCACCAGCGCGAGCGCGAGCCCCACCAGCCAGGATGCACTGGGCCGCCAGCGCAGCGCCGCCACCGCGAGCACGGCCGCCGCCGCGTTTGCCGCCGGGTGCGCGATGGACCAGGACCAGGGCGCGAGGGCCCCCGCGGCGAGGGCAGCCGCGCCGGCCGTCAGCGCCAGCGCGTCGCGCGAGGCCCCCGGCAGGCGTGGCCATACGGCCACCACGAGCGCCACGGCCGCCCCCGCGAGCGCGGCGGCGCGGGACCAACCCGCCTCGGGCCACGCGTACGCCGACGCTGCAGCCAGGAGCACGGGGATCAACATGCCGTCGGTCCATGCCGGTCCGACCGGTTCCGCCGCGCCGGCCGTATGGGTCGCGTCCGCCGGCGTGTTCCGCCTCAGGTGGGCGATCGCGAGCCAGCCGACGCCCGCCGCCGCCAACAGCAGCCCGGTCAGCCGGGCGTCGTGGGCGCCCACCTGTGCGCTCGCCGCAAGCGCGGCGAACGCGGCGATCACCCCTTGCGAGCGCAGGCGCGGCCGCACCAGGTCCGGCACCGTGAACGGCAGCACGCCCGCCACGGCGATGGCGATGGGTACCCCCACCGCCAGGAGCGGCCCCCACCGGAGCGGCGTACCGGCAAACTGAAGCGCCACCGCGTACAGCACGGCGACCGCCGCCAGCGTGCCCTGCGCGTAGCGCCAGCGCCTGGCCCCGATGCCCGCCGCCGCCATGACCCCGACCACGCCTCCGTACAGCGCCAACCCGAACATGCTGCCCGACTGCTCGCTCGCGACGAAGGGGGCGACGGCGGCACCGGCCATGCCGATGCACCAGAGCGGCTCCTCCGTTTCGAAGCGGGCGAACGCCGCCAGGGCGACCGACGCTACGGCCGCCAGCGCGAACGCCGCGGTGCTGGGCACGAGGTGCAACCCCGGCCCCGCCGCCCACGCGCAGACCTGCACCACGACGAGTGCGAGCGCGAGCAGCGTTGACCCGAACGACGGTTCGCGCTTCCGGATGCGCAGCCCGGCGGCGGCCAGGGCCACGGCGAGGATGAGCCCAAGCACGACGCGCGCCGTGGGACCGAGCAGTCCGTGCATGGCCGCCCAACTCACGAAGGTGCCCACGGCCGCGACCGTCGTGAGCGTTGCCAGCGCCAGCACCCCGTAGCGCCCCACCAGGTCTTCGAAACGCGACGCCCGGTCGATGGGCGTCGCAGGGGCGGGGGCGGGGGCTCGGCCGGCGGGCTCGGCGGACGCAGTCGGCGCGGCTCGGCGCGTGGGAGCGGCGATGAGCGGCACGCGCGTGCGCGCACCGGCGGCCGAAAGACGCGCTATCTCGCCGCGCAACTCCGCGACCACGCGCTCCAGGTCGGCGACCCGGAGCCGGAGGTCGTCATCGGCCTCGGACACGCCCGAGGACTCCGGCTCGACTGCACGGGTTCGCGACGCGGCGTCGCCGGTTCACCATCGTCAACGGCCGCGGCGGCCGAAGCCGCTGTCCATCAGCAGTTGCTGCAGCTTGTTGCGTTGGTCATTGACGATCTTGAGGGCGCGCCTGGCGGCGTCTCCGTGCAGCAGGTTCAGCGCATTCTGGGCCGCCGTGTCGTTGTTCTTCGCGATCTGGCCGATGAGCAGATCGAGCGACACAGTGCCGGGCGGCCGGCGGTCTTCCGACGGATCGGGCGCCGCCTCCGGCGGGCCGTCCCGATTGGCGGCGAGCGAATCAATCTGGTGGAGAGCGCGGGTGTTCATCGCATCGAGGCGCGACAGGATACCCCCGAGCTTCCCGATGAGCGAATCGGGGATCCCGATGTCGCGGCGCTGGGCGATGAGCGGCGAGATCGGATTGAGCCGCTCCACCGAGTCGGATGTGACGATGTGCGCCTTGTCGGCTCGCGTGTTCGCGTTGTCGCGCTCGCCGCGACGCTGCGCCCGGGCGGGAACGGCTGCGGTGAGGGCCAGGGTCGCTGCGATGGCCCAGTAACGGAGTTTCATGGTGGCTGGTCCGGTGAGGATGTCTGCCGGGGGGATGCGGGAGCGGCGGAGACCGCATGGCCCCCGCCCCACTCCCATCGTCCTCAACTTAGGGCACCATGGCCCGTCCCGTCAGGCTCTGGTCCGCTGGAGCCCGGCGGGGGAGTCCGGACGCTATGCGCCGGCCGTTTCCGCTTCCCGGGCCGCCCCGCTGTCGCGGAAGATGCCCGCCGCCCCCACCGGTTCGAACCGGGCCTGGAAGAAGCGCAGCAGTTCCGGCTCGTACGTGAACCGCAGCCCCGCCACACGATCCCGCTTCTCGTACACGGCAATCACGCTCTCGGCGGTCACGTCCATGTGCGCTTGCGTGTAGACGCGACGGGGAATGGTGAGCCGCACGAGCTCGAGCTTCGGCACGCGGTTGGCCCCGGTCTGCGGGTCGCGCCCCGACGACACCGTCCCACGCTCCATGGCGCGCACGCCGGACTCCACGTAGAGCGCCGCCGCCAGCGCCTGCGCGGGGAACTCCTCGCGGGCGAGTTGCGGCAGGATGGCCGCGGCGTCGAGGAACACCGCGTGACCGCCGATGGGACGCACCACGGGAATGCCCGCGTCCATCAATCGGCCCCCGAGGTAGAGCACCTGGCCGATGCGGCTGCGGATGTAGTCCTCCTGCACCGACTCCGCGATGCCGATGGCCATCGCTTCCATGTCGCGGCCGGCCAACCCGCCGTAGGTGTGCAGCCCCTCGAACAACACCACCTGGTTCCGCGCCTTCGCGGCCAGCTCATCGTCACGCAGCCCCAGCCATCCGCCGATGTTCACGAGGCTGTCTTTCTTGCCCGACATCGTCGCGCCGTCGGAGTACCGGCACAGATCGAGCAGGATCTCGGCCACCGTGCGGTCGCGCTGGCCCGGCTCGCGCTGCTGGATGAACCACGCATTCTCCACGGCCCGCGTCGCGTCGAGGATCACCAGGATGCCACGCGCGTGCGCGAACTCGTACACCGCCTTCATGTTGGCCAGGCTGATCGGCTGACCGCCCGCCATGTTCACCGTGGCCGCCACCGAGATGTAGGGCATGCGATCGGCGCCCACCTCATCCACGAGGGCGGTGAGTTTGGCCAGGTCCACGTCGCCCTTGAACGGATGCTCAGAACGCGGGTCGTGCGCCTCGGCAATGATCACGTCGTGAAATGTCGCGCCGGCCAATTCCTGGTGCGCACGCGTCGTGGTGAAATACATGTTGCCGGCGACGTGGTCGCCCGGCTTGATGAGGATGCGCGACAGGATGTGTTCGGCGCCGCGCCCCTGGTGCGTGGGGATCAGATGCTCGTAGCCGTAGTGGTCGCGGACGGCGCGCTCGAGGTGATAGAAGTTCCGCGATCCCGCGTACGCCTCGTCGCCGAGCATCATGCCCGCCCACTGGCGGTCCGACATGGCGCTCGTGCCCGAGTCGGTGAGCAGATCGATGTAGACGTCTTCGGAACGCAGGAGGAACGTGTTGTAGCCGGCATCGCGGATAGCGTGCTCGCGTTCCCGGCGGTCGGTCATCTTGATGGGCTCGACGACCTTGATCTTCCAGGGTTCGGCCCAGCTACGGGTGGTCATGGACGGCTCTCCGGCAATAGAGACTCGGGCCGCGCGCATCAGCGCGCGCGCGACCGCTGCGCTTAACTTTGCCGGGGAACCGCCCGCCGTCAGTCGGGAAAGCGGAACACCGCTGTCAGGGGCCGCCCGACAAGGGAACGGCCCGCACGTCGGGCGACGCGCGGGCCGTTCTGCCGCAACGCGCCGAAGCTCAGCGGCTGCGACCGCCCGCCAACAGCCGGGCGAGCTGGGCGTGCGAGTCCTTCAGCACGTCGTCGGCCTTCTTCTTCTGGTCGTCGGTCATCAACGTAACGGCGTCCTTCTCCACCGAGTCGTACTGCTGCCGCACATTCTTCGCGATCATATGGAGGAACGTGTTCACGGTCTGCATGTGCCGCTGCTCGTCCGAGGTCGGGTCGGAGCCGATGTTCGCCAGCTCCTGGTCGAGGGAGTCGAGCACATGGTACGCGGGCTTCTGGAGCGTGCCCAGCTGGTCGTCCATGGTCTTGAGTACGGTCACCTGGGAATCGGTGAGCGCCAGGTCCTTGTGCTTGTCGAGCAGGATCGCGAGGGGATCGAGTTCCCGCAGCTTGCCGCTGCTCACGGCGCTGGCGCGCCGGCGCATCTGGTCGCTCGGGAACATGTCGGTGCGCGAGGTGGCGCCGCTTCGCGTCCGGCCGCCGCGCTGAGCCTGGGACATCGAGGGCACGACCATCAGGAGCGAGAGCAAGAGGGCAATGCGTCGCATGAATTCCTCCTGTGTGGATCGGATGGCGGGGAAGCCGTCTGCCTATTCTACCCGCGAGGCCGCCTGATCGTTGGGGCCGCCCCCGACGGCGCGCCAACGGCCCCGCCCCGCTGGGCACTCCGGCAGGGGCTGTTAGCTTGATCAGAGGATCAGCCACGGGAGCGGACGATGCAGCATCGGAAGCTGGGGCAGCTCGAAGTGTCGGCCATCGGATTGGGGTGCATGGGCATGAGCGATTTCTACGGTCCGCGCGACCGGACGGAGTCGGTGGCCACGCTGGAGCGCGCCCTGGACCTCGGGATCACGTTCTACGACACCGCCGACATGTACGGCTCCGGCACCAACGAGGAGTTGCTCGGGAGCGTGCTCGGCGCGCGCCGCCCGTCGGTGGTGGTGGCGACGAAGTTCGGCATCGTGCGCGACGCGAACAATCCGGCCTATCGCGGATTCAATGCCGCGCCCGACTATTGCCTCAAGGCGTGCGACGCGAGTCTCCAGCGGCTTGGCACCGACTACATCGACCTGTACTACCTGCACCGCGTGGACACCAGAACGCCCATTGAGGACACGGTGGGCGCGATGAAGCGCCTGGTGGAGGCGGGCAAGGTACGCTACCTCGGGCTGTCCGAGGTGTCGGCGGAGACGCTGCGCCGGGCCCACGCCGTCCATCCCATCACGGCGCTGCAGAGCGAGTACAGCCTGTGGACGCGCGACCCGGAGGATGGGATCCTCGACGTCTGCCGCGAACTCGGCATCGGCTTCGTGCCCTACAGCCCCCTGGGCCGCGGGTTCCTGAGCGGGGAGATCACCAACCCCGAGGACTTCGCGCCCGACGACTTTCGACGTATCCAGCCGCGCTTCCAGGGTGAGAACTTTCACCGAAACCTGGCGCTGGTGGACGCCGTGAAGCGCCTGGCCGCCGCCCGGGGCGTGACGGCCGCGCAACTCGCGCTGGCGTGGGTGCTGGCGCAGGGCGACGACATCGTGCCCATTCCCGGCACCAAGCGCATGAAGTACCTGGAGCAGAACGTGGCCGCCGTGGACATGGCGCTCACACCGGCCGATCGCTCGGCGCTCGAGGCGGCGTTTCCACGCGATGCGGTGGCGGGCGAGCGGTACCAGACCAAGGCCATGGAGGCGCTGGACCGGTAGTGCCCGCTCGGCCGAGCGGGCGGCGGCGCTAGTCGAACTCGACGCGCGGCGCCGCCTGCTCGGGGCCCACGCGTCCCACCGCGATCTCGGCCCGGGCGTAGTTCTCGGCGCGCACGGGCGAACCGGCGAGCCGGCGCAGCATGGTCAGTTGGCCGATGTGCGCGATCGAATCGGCCACCGGTCCCTGAAACAGCATCTCGGCCGGGCGGCGCAGGGGCTCGTCACCGGCCAGATAGGCGTCGAACGCGGCAAGCGTCGCGAAGAAGCGATCGACCTCCTGGTCCCAGGGCAATGGCGCGGAGTCGTGCCAGGTATGCTGGCCCCGCGCCATCCAGAGCGCCCAATCGTAGAGATCGCCCACGTGTGCCAGGATCTGCACCGGGGTGCGCGATGTCGGGCCGCAGCGGTAGTCGGCGAAGCCGGCGGGGGCGTGGCGCACCGCCTTTCCGCCCCGGTAGGCGACGGTGGCGACGGTGTGCCGGAGCAGTTCGCGGGCGCCGGGAGCGGGGGAGCGCAACGTGGCGGGCAGAGCGGGCGTGTCAGTCATGGGGAAGTCGAGGGCTGACGTCGGCTTTGAAGATAGCGCCTCGGGGGCTCCTTTCCATCACCGGGCGAGCGCGTAATTTGAGCCAGACCTTCACCCCGAGACCCATGCAGCTTTCTCGACGCCCTTCCTCGATTCGTCTGGCCGGCGCGGCGTGCGCGGCGGCCCTGCTCCTGCCCCTGCAGCCGGCGGCCGCACAGCGTGGTCGCCCTGCAACTTCCGCGAGCGCCGATTCCAGCCACGCCGGCCCCTCGCTGGCTGGCCTCCACCTGCGGTCCATCGGCCCGGCCATGATCTCCGGCCGCATCACCGACATCGCGGTCAATCCGCGCGACGAGTCGCAGTGGTACGTGGGCGCCGCGTCGGGCGGGTTGTGGAAGACCGACAATGCGGGCACCACCTGGACGCCCGTTTTCGATCACGAGCCGGTGTATTCGATTGGCGTGGTGACGCTGGACCCGAACAATCCGAACGTGGTCTGGGTGGGCACCGGCGAGTACAACGCGCAGCGATCGGTGGCATACGGCGACGGCGTGTACAAGTCGGAAGATGGCGGCAAGACATGGAAGAACATGGGACTCGAGCACTCCGAGCATATCGGACGCATCGTCGTCGATCCGCGCAATTCCAACGTGGTGTACGTGGCTGCGCAGGGACCGTTGTTCAGTGCCGGCGGCGACCGCGGGCTGTACAAGACCACCGACGGCGGCAAGACGTGGACGAAGATCCTGAGCAACGGCGAGTGGGCGGGCGCGGCCGACGTGGTGATGGATCCGCGGAACCCCGATCGGCTGCTGGCCGCGACCTGGCAGCGCTACCGCCGCGAGTGGGGGTACGTCGCCGGCGGTCCCGAATCGGCGCTCTGGCGCAGCACCGACGCCGGCGCCACGTGGACGAAGGTCACCGAGGGGCTGCCGTCGGGCGACGCGGTGGGCCGCTACGGACTCGCCCTGGCGCCGCAGGACCCCGACGTGGCGTACGCGATCGTCGAGGCCGGCAAGGGCGGCGGCTTCTACCGCTCCACCGATGACGGCGTGAGTTGGAGCAAGATGAACGACTACACGAGCGTCGGCCTGTACTACAACCGCATCTACGCCGATCCCAACGACGTGGGGCGTGTGTACGCGGGGGATTTCCTGGCGCAGGTGACCGACGACGGCGGGCATACCTTCCGCAACGTCGGCGATAAGAACAAGCACGTGGATACGCACGTCTTCTGGATCGATCCGAAGAACTCCGACCACCTGCTGGTGGGATGCGACGGCGGGCTCTACGAGAGCTTCGACCGCGGCAAGACGTACAAATTCTTCGGGAACCTGCCGCTGACGCAGTTCTACCGCGTGGAGACGGACAACGCCCTGCCCTTCTACCACGTGTACGGCGGCACGCAGGACAACTCGTCGGTGGGCGGGCCGTCGCAGACCCGGGCGTCGTACGGCATCGTCAACTCCGACTGGTACTTCACGCAGGGCGGCGACGGCTTCCAGTCGCGCGTCGATCCCGAAGACCCGAATACGGTGTACGCGCAGGCACAGAACGGATACCTGTCGCGGTTCAACATCAAGACCGGCGAGAACGTGGACATCATCCCCCAGCCCGAGCCCGGGCAGCCGGCGCTGCGCTGGTTCTGGGACGCGCCGCTCATCATCAGCCCGCATTCGCACACCCGGCTCTATTTCGGGTCGCAGATTCTCTGGCAGAGCGACGACCGCGGCGACACCTGGCGCGCGGTGAGCCCCGACCTGTCGCGACAGATCGACCGCAACAAACTCAAGATGATGGGGCGGGTGTTGGGCGTAGACGCGCTTGGCAAGAACACCTCGACGTCGTACTACGGCGAGATCGTCACCATCGGCGAGTCGCCGCTCGAGGCCGGGCTGCTCTGGGTGGGGACCGACGACGGGTTGCTCCAGGTGACCCAGGACGACGGACAGCACTGGCGGAAGCTCGACCACTTCCCCGGCGTGCCCGACACCACGTTCGTCTCGCGCGTCACGCCGAGCGCGTTCGACACGAACACCGTGTACGTGGCATTCGACAACCACAAGTCGGGCGACTTCAAGCCGTACCTGCTCAAGAGCACGGATCTCGGCAAGACGTGGACCTCGATCGTGGGTGACCTGCCGCCGAACGGCACGGCGTATACGGTCATCGAGGACCCGAAGGATCCGCAGTTGCTGTTCGTGGGCACCGAGTTCGGCCTCTACTACACGGCGAATGGCGGCAAGCACTGGACGCAACTCAAGAACGGACTACCCACCATCGCCGTGCGCGACCTAGAGATTCAGAAGCGCGAGGACGACCTGGCCGTGGCGACGTTCGGCCGCGGGTACTACATCCTCGACGAGATCGCGCCGCTGCGCGAACTGACGCCGGCCGTGCTCGCCAGCGACGCCGCGCTGCTGCCGGTGAAGCGGGCGCCGCTGTTCATGGAGGACAGCCCGCTCGGCGATACGCACGGCGGCGACTTCTACACGGCACCCAACCCGCCCTTCGGCGCCACCTTCACCTACTACCTGAAGGACGGGATGAAGACGAAGAAGCAGGTGCGGGAAGCCGCGGACGCGGCGGCCGCGAAGAAGGGCAGCGACGTGTTCTATCCGCCCTGGGATTCGCTCAAGGCGGAGGACACCGAACGGCCGCCGCAGTTGATCTTCACCGTCACCGATGCCGAGGGACGTGTGGTCCGCCGACTCTACGAATCGCCCAAGGCGGGCGTGCAGCGCGTAACCTGGAACCTCCGGTATCCGTCGATGAGCCCGATCACCGGTGGGCGCGGTGGGTTCGGACGCGGTGGCAGCGGGCCGTTCGTGGCTCCGGGCACCTATCGCGTGGCGATGTCGAAGCTCGTGGACGGCGCCGAGACGACGCTGGGCCAGCCGCAGCGCTTCGACGTGTACATGCTCGACGGATCGGCGACGCCGCGCTCGGCCGCCATCGTCGCGTTCCAGCAGAAGACGGCGAAGCTGCAGCGCGCCGTACTCGGCGCGAACGCGGCAGCCGGTGAGGCAGCGTCCCGGCTCGCCGCCCTGCAGCAGGCGCTGGCGCAGGCCCCGACGGCAACCGACTCCCTGGCGCGCCGCGCCATGGCGCTCGAAGACACGCTGCGCGCCGTGCAGGAACTGCTGACCGGCGACAACACGAAGGCGCGCCACAGCGAGCCCACGCCGCCGTCACTGCTCGAGCGCCTGGGGAACGTCACCGGCGGCCTGTGGTTCTCCACTCTCGAAGACGCCACGAACACGCAGAAGCATCAGTACGACGTGGTGGCGTCGCAGTTCGGGGCCATTCTCACCCGGCTGCGCCAGTTCATCAACGTAGATCTGAAGCAGTTGGAGGATGCCGCCGAAGCGGCGGGGGCGCCCTGGACGCCGGGACGCCTGCCCACCTGGGATTCGAACGGCTGACCCAGGCGGTACCGAACGAACGACGCCCGGGCGCATGCATCTCGCATGCGTCCGGGCGTTGTTTCAATCGGTGCGCCGCACTGCCAGGCTGAGAAAGAACACCGACGCCGCGGCGACAATCGTCACCGGCCCCGTGGCCAGTCCCAGCTCAGGCGCTGCCACGGCGCCGACGAGCGTCGCCACGACGGCGATGCACACCGACAGCAGCTGCATGCCACCGAGACTGCGCGCCAACTGCTTGGCGGTGGCGGCGGGAATGATGATCAGCGAACCCATGAGCAGCACGCCGAGGTAGCGCAGGCCGAGCGCGACGGTGAGCGCGAACGCGAACAGGAAGAGCAGGTTCACCCGCGCCACGTTGATGCCCGCGGTGCCCGCCAGGTCCGGCGACACGAGGGCGATCACGAGTTCGCTCCGCTTCCACAACATGAACGCGATCACGAGCACGGCGCCCACGCCCCCGAGCACGAGTTCGGTCTGCCCCACCGCGTGCGGACCGCCGAAGAGGGCGTCGATCAACTCCTCCCCCGACGCCATCATGCTGCCGATGGCGAGCGCCGCGGAGAAGACGACGCCGATGATGGCCTCGGTGGGGATGCGGGTCTGCCGTTCCACCGCCCACACCAGCAGCGTCCCGACGAAGAGCGCCGCCAGCGCCCCGAGCACGGGATTGAACCGCAGCAGGATGGCCAGCCCGATGCCCGGCAGCGCAATGTGCGAGATCGCGTCGGCGGCGAGTGTCATCCGGCGCATCACGGCCACCGAGCCGACCAGCCCGGCGGCCACTGCCATGCCGAGCGGCAGCAGGAGTTCGCTAGGGATTGGCATGGCCGTGTTCGTGATCGTGGAACTTGACCTGCGCCCCGTACATCATCTGCAGCCGATCCGTGGTCAGCACCTCCAGCGGCGGTCCGAAGCACGACAGCCGGCTCGACAGGCAGAGCACGTTGTCCGCATAGCGATAGACCAGATTCAGTTCGTGCGAGATGAGCAGGAGCGTGAACCCGCGCTCGCGCTGCAGTTGGCGGAAGAGCGCGTAGATGCTCTCCTCGCCCGGCTGGTCCACCCCGGCGGTCGGCTCGTCGAACAGCAGCACCGACGGACGCCCCATGAGCGCGAAGGCGACGAGCAGCCGCTGGAACTGCCCACCCGAGAGGGTGCCGATGGGCCGGTGCACGATCTCCGGCGCCAGGCTCACGGAGTCGAGCGCGTGGGCGATCTCGTCACGCGGCGTGTGCGTCACGTGCGCCTTCGCATGGAGGAATTCGAGTCCGGTAAGCGGCAGGTCGCGCTCGATGTCGAGCTTCTGCGGCACGTAGCCGATCTTGGTGTTCGGCGCCCAGCGCACCTGTCCCTTGTAGTCCACCGTGCCGATGAGGGCGCGGAAGAGCACCGTCTTCCCGGCGCCATTGGGGCCGATGATGGCGAGCGTGCTGCCCGCCTCCACGGCAAAGGTCAGGTTCCGGAGAACCTGATCCCTGCCGAACGTGACGGAGAGGTCCTGGACCTCGAGCGCGGTAGCCATGGGGAGTGAAGCTTACCCTGAGGGTCAAGGGCGGGGAAGCGCGGGCGACGATCAGCCGTGGCCGGTGGAGAAGCCCGGGAAGAGCGTCATGCCCCCGTCCACGAACAGGGTGGTGCCGGTGATGTAGTCCGCGTCGTCCGACGCCAGCCAGGCGGCCACCCGCCCGATGTCCGCCGGCTCGCCCACGCGGTCATAGGGAATGAGCGTCAGCAGCTGCTGCTCCGCCGCCGGCGTGGCCCAGGCCGCGTGGTTGATCGGCGTCTTGATGGCGCCGGGCGCGATGTTGTTGACGCGAATCTTGTGGCGGGCGAGTTCCTGCGCCGTGCTCTCCATGAGTTGCATCATGCCGCCCTTGGAGGTGGCGTAGTTCACGTGGCCCGCCCACGGGATCACCTGATGCACCGAGCTGGTGAAGATGATCTTGCCGGCGGCGCGCGAGACGCCGTCGCGCACGCCTTGCTTCACGAAGGTTCGCGCGGCCTCGCGGGCGCACAGGAATCCGCCGGTGAGATTGACGTCGAGCACGTGGCGCCACTTGGCGAGCGTCATCTCGAGAAAGGGTGCGTCGTCCTGCAGGCCGGCGTTGCTGGCCACGATGTCGATGGTGCCGAACTCCTGCAGGGTGCGGGCGAACATCGCCTGTACCTGTCCTTCGTCCGACACGTCGGCCTCGACGGCGAGGGCGCGGCCGCCCCCGCTGGTGATATCGGCGACGATGCGCTCGGCGGTCTCCGGATGGGTCACGTAGTTGACGACGACGGCGGCGCCGGCCGCCGCCATCGCGCGGGCGATGCCTTCGCCGATTCCGGAATTCGCCCCCGTGACGATGGCGGTCTGACGGTCGAGTGGAGCGGGTGATGTGGGCATGCGCGCGGTTCTCCTGGTTCGCGTGAAGGGCACGGGGGGTCACGCATCCTTGAACCAAAGGGGCCGTTGGCGCAAGTTGCGGGCACACCTTTTTCGATCCCAGCGGCGTGCCCCCGCGTCGTCCTTCCGGTCCGCGCATGACGATTCGTTCGCCAACGTCCGCGCCCGCCATCGGCGACTACGCGATCATCGGTGATTGCCGCTCGGCGGCACTCGTCTCCCGGCGCGGGTCCATCGACTGGCTCTGCTGGCCGCGTTTCGACAGCCCGTCGGTGTTCGCGGCGATCCTCGATGGCGCGAAGGGCGGATTCTTCTCGGTGGCCCCGGTGGGCGACGCGACCGTGTCGCGCCGCTATCTCGAGAGCACCAACGTGCTCGAGACCACCTTCCGCACCCCCACCGGCGTGCTGCGGCTCACCGACCTCATGCCCGTCGCGTCGGAAGCCGACAAGCGCGCCGAACTGCTCCCGCAGCGGGAGATCCTGCGCCGGCTGGAGTGCACGGAAGGCGAGGTGACCGTGAAGGTGCACTGCGATCCGCGGCCCGACTACGGGCGCGTCGTGCCGCGGCTGCGCTCGCGCGGCGCGCTCGGCGTGTGGTACGAACACGAGGGCCGAGCGCTCGTGCTGCGCTGCGATCTGCCCACGGAGCTGTCCGACGACCGGTCAGACATCGGCGTGCAGAGTACGATGCGTGCCGGCGACCGTCACTACGTGAGTCTGATCTCGGCGATCGGGGAACCGGCAGTGCTTCCCGCGCTGGGTGGGCACGCGGAATTCCGCATCCAGCGGTCCATCGACTGGTGGCGCGGCTGGACCGGACGCTGCACCTACGACGGGCCGTATCGCGACACCGTGCTGCGCAGCGCGCTCACCCTCAAGTTGATGGAGTACGCGCCTTCCGGCGCCGTCGTCGCCGCGCCCACCACCTCGCTGCCCGAAGGCCTGGGCGGCGTGCGCAACTGGGACTACCGCTACTGCTGGCTGCGCGACAGTTCGCTCACCCTGCAGGCGTTGTTCGACCTGGGTTACCATCTGGAGGGCGAGGCCTTCCTGTCGTGGCTGCTGCACACCACGAGCATGACACTGCCCGAGTTGCAGGTGCTGTACAACGTGTACGGCGAGACCCGCCTCAAGGAGCAGACGCTCGACCACATGGTGGGCTTCGCTGACTCGCGGCCGGTGCGCATCGGCAACGACGCCCATGGGCAGCTGCAACTCGACATCTACGGCGAGGTGGTGGACGCGGTGCACGCCTTCACCGCGCGCGGCGGCCGGCTGGACCGCGGCACACGACGCATGCTGGCCGGATTCGGCGAAACCGTGTGCCGGCGCTGGGCAGAACCCGACGAGGGCATCTGGGAACCGCGCGGCGGACGCCGGCACAATACGTACTCGAAAGCCATGTGCTGGGTGGCGCTCGACCGCCTCTGCCGGCTGAACGACGAGGGACACATCAGCGTGCCCACGACGCGCTACCGACAGGTGCAGCGGGAGATTCGCGACGCCATCGAGACCCGCGGCTTCAACTCGTCGCTCGACAGTTACGCCTGCGTGCTGGACGGCGACACGGTGGACGCCGCGCTGCTACTGCTCTCGCGCTACGGATACGCCGACGCCGCGTCGCCGCGCATGCACACCACCTACCACCGCATCCGCCAGGACCTCGGCGCCGACGGCCTGCTCTACCGATACCGGGGCGAGGACGACGGGCTGCCCGGGCACGAGGGCGCCTTCGGGATCTGCTCGTTCTGGGCGGTGTCGTACCTGGCGCAGGCCGGCCGGCACGACGAAGCTGCCACCGCGTTCGAGCACGTGCTCTCGTACGCCAACGACCTCGGCCTGTTCGCCGAGGAAATCGACCCGAACACGGGGGCGGCCCTCGGCAACTTTCCCCAGGCCTTCACCCACGTCGGTCTCATCGACGCCGCGCTGCAGCTTTCCCACGAGCGCGGCACGCACCTGCGGCCCACCGGGGAACGCCGCACCGACCTTACCTCGGCCCGACTATGAACCTTCCCAGCGTTCTCCTGTGGGGATTCGTCGCCACCGTCGTCATGTCCACGATCATGGAGGGCAGCCGCGGCATTGGATGGAGCCGCATGAGTCTGCCGTTCATGCTGGGCACAGTCTTCACCCCGAACTACGATCGCGCGGCGCCGATCGGATTCTTCCTGCTCTTCGTGATCGGCTGGCTTCTCGCCATGGTGTACGGATTGGTGTTCGAGAGCTGGCATCACGCCACCTGGTGGATCGGCGGCGCCATCGGCCTCGTCCATGGCACCGCGTTTCTCGTCCTGTTGATGCCGCTGCTGCCCGCGATGCATCCGCGCATGGCCAGTGAGCGTGCGGGGCCCGACCCGACGCGCGCCCTCGAGCCGCCCGGGTTCCTGGCGCTCAACTACGGCCGCCGGACACCGCTGTTCACCATACTCGGACACGTGGCGTACGGCGCCATCCTCGGCGGGTGCTACCGGCTGGTGTCCTGATCCTCTGCGCCACCCGCATCCGGCGCCGGCGCTTCTTCGCCTGACGGCTGAGCGCCGTCGGCACCGGCGTCGCCCGCGGCAGGCGTCGGCGGTTCGGGCTTCAGCTCCGGTGCCGGGTCCGTTTTCACCGGCCCGCTGTCGAGGCTCGCCAGCCGCGCATCGATGGAACCCATGAGCGAGTCGTAGGCGTCGGACGACATCGTGCCGCGATGGAAGTCGGCGAGCACCGCCTCCTTCTCGGCCAACAGCACCTGCCGCCGGGCACCGATCGCTTCCTCGGCCCGCAGGTCGTCCTGCTCCAACTGCAGGGCTTCCACCGCAGCCGCCGTGTCGTTGGCCCGCGTCTCGTACTCCTCGCGCAGATCGCGCAGTACGCCAGCGGATGCCGAGTGCAACCGTTCCATGTGATCGATCTCCCCGAGCGCCGCCTGCGCCATCCGCAGTTCTCCGCGCTTGAGTTGGTACTGCTGGCGCGCCTCGTGCCGCTTGACGACCCCCAGCCGGCGCAGCAGCGGCCCCATGCTGAGGCCCTGCAGCAGAATAGAGAGCAGGACCACCCCGAAGGTCACCGTGATGAGCAGATCGCGCTGAGCGAGCATCGGCGGCAGGGCCAGCGCCAGCACCATCGAGAGGCTGCCGCGCATACCGCCCCAGGTGATCACGGCGCTCCACGAGGTCGGCCAGACATTGTTGCGGTTGGCCCGGTTCAATGCCGAGACGCCGAAGACGACGGCCGCCCGCGCCAGCGTCACCGCAGCGTAGGCGGCCAGGATCAACTCCCATGACGCGGCCAACTCGCTGATGTGCACGCGGAGACCGACGAGCAGGAAGACGATGGAGTTGAGCGCGAACGCGATGTACTCCCAGAAGGTCTCGGCGGCAATGCGCGTGGACGCCGACATGCCGGCGCGCGCCGCGTAGTTGCCGCACAGCATGCCGGCCGACACCGTCGCGATCACCCCCGAGAAGCCAAGTTGCTCGGCGGCGAGGAACGATCCGTACGCGGCGATCGTGGTGAGTGTGATCTCGATCATCGGGTCGTCGATCTGCTTGATGACCTGCGAGACACCGAGGCCGATGAGCACGCCGAGGGCCAGTCCGCCGCCGACGATCTTCACGAACTCCACGACGAGCCCCGTGGCCGACCCGGTGCCCCCGGACACCATGTCGAGCACCAGCGAAAACAGCACAATGGCGGTGCCGTCGTTGAGCAGGCTCTCGCCTTCCATCAGGACGCTGAGCCGGCGGGGGGCGCCGAGGCTCTTGAACATCGCGACCACGGCGATGGGATCGGTGGCGGCGATGAGGGCGCCGAACACGATGGCGTGCGGCCAACCAAATCCCTGTCCCAATTCGAGCGTCTTGATGATCGGTTCGAGAATGACTGCCGTGAGGCCGATGGCCGCCGCCACGCCGGGCACGGCGAGCGCCGCGATGGGGGTGCGATCGCGCCAGAAGTCGCGGAACTCCAGATGGAAGGCGGCCTCGAACAGGAGCCCCGGGAGAAACACCGAGTAGAGGAGATCCTTGGTCAGGTTGGGCGGCGCGAACAGGTGCACGATGCCGAGCACCAGACCGGCGAGTACGAGCGCCACGGTGTACGGCAGACGGAAGCGCCGGGCGCCGATGGCGACCGCCGTGGCGACGACGAACAGGAGGACGAAACTGGCTTCGGTGCCCATGGGGGGTCGTTCCCGTCGAAAGACTCCCCGGAAGGTGGCCGCCGTCCCGCGTCGGGGAAAGGCCCGGAGGGGGTGAAGCGATTCACTCCTCTCTGAGCGTCATGGCAGGATCCGCGCGACTCGCGCGAACGGCCGGCACCCAGGCCGCCGCGGCACCGGCAGCGAGCAGCAGGAGCGGCACGGCTACGAACGTGGGCGGGTCGCCCGGCGAGACGCTGTACAGCAGGACGCGCATGGTCTGCGTGGCGAAGAAGGCGGCCACGATACCGACGCCGAGCCCGGCCGCGACGAGACTGAGTCCATGGCGAACGATCAGCCACCGCACATCCCCGAGCGTCGCGCCAAGCGCCAATCGGATCCCGACTTCACGACGACGGCCGCGCGCCAGCTGCGCCATCACGCCGTAGACCCCCACCACCGCCAACACCATCCCGACCACGGCGAACGCCAGCAGCATCGTCATGAAGAATCGTTGCCGGGCCAGCGAGGCACTGCGCACGGCCACCATGGTCCGCATCGACGCGATCGCGAGCGTCGGCTCGAGCTCGTGCACCACCCGCCGGACCGACGGCCCGAGCGCGCTGGGGTCGCCTGACGTGTGGACGACCACGTACATCCCGTTGTCCGGATTCTGGGCAAAATCGGTAGTGAACTGGATCTTGGTCTCAGTGCCGAGCGATGCCTGCCGCTCGTCGCCGACGATGCCGATGACCGTGTACCAGGTGGAGGTGGAGTCGGGGTTCTTGTCGAACGCCACGCGCTGGCCGATCGGATCTTCTCCACGGAAGTACTGGTCGGCAAGGGACTGATTGATCAGCGCCACCGGCGGCGTCTTGCGTCCATCCTCGGGGCCGAAGTTCCGTCCGCGCACGATCGGCACGTGCAACGCCGAGAAGTAGCCGGCGCTGGTGGCGCGGTGTGCCACCTCGCTCCCGTAGCGTCCGGAGGGCCAGGTCTGGGCCTTGAACTGACTCGTCCATCCCCAACCGGTCAGCGGTACCTCCTCCGTCAGCCCGGTTGCGTTCACGCCGGGAAGTGCACGAAGCCGCTGTTGCAGCTCGTCGTAGAAGGCGACGATCTTCTGCGCCGAGTCATACTTGAGCGAGGGGAGATTCAGGCGAACCGCAAGCACGCCGTTGGGATCGAAGCCGGGGTTCACGCCGGTGAGCTTCCAGTAGCTGCGCACCAGGAGACCCGCGCCCACGGTGAGCAGCAGCGCAAGGGCGACCTCGCCGATCACGAGCCCGTTGCCCCAGCGGCGGACTCGGTGACTCGTGCCGCTGCCATGACTCCCCTCCTTGAGGGCGTCGCCGGGCAGCCGATGGCCGTTCCAGACGGCAGGGGCGATCCCGAACAGGACGCCGCTGACGAGCGTGACGCTGGCCACGTAGGCGAGCACCGACCAGTCCATGTGCACCTGGCTGGCGGGCAGGAGGCCAGGCGGTTGCAGCGCGACGAGCGCGCGGGTGCCGAACCAGCCGACCGCGAGACCGGTGAGCCCGCCCAGCACCGAGAGCACGAGGCTTTCCGTGAGCGCCTGGCGCACCAGGCGGCCGCGGCCTGCCCCGAGCGCCAGCCGCATGGAAACCTCGCGTCCGCGGGCGAGCGCGCGCACCAGGAGCAGATTCCCCACGTTGGCGCAGGCGATGAGCAGGAGCACCGCGACCGCGGTGAGCAGCATGGTCAGCGGCCGCCGCGTGTCCTTGATGAAGAAGTCGTGGAGCGGCGTCAGTCCGCCCCCCATGACGCGATTCGTGACTGGATATTCGGTCTGCAGGCGGTGGATGACTGTCTGGAGTTGGGCGTCCGCCTGCGCGACCGTGACGCCGGGGTTGAGCCGTGCGACGGCACGTGCCCAGTGCGCGCGACGGAAGAAGATCTTGGCTCGATTCCCGGGGTCCCAGGCTTCCGGAGCCCAGAGGTCGATGTCGGGCGAGATGAAATCGAAGTCCGCTGGCAGCACGCCCGTCACCGTGAACTCCCGTCCGTTGACGAGAATCGTGTGTCCCGCGACGCCGGAATCGGCGCCGAGCTGATTCCGCCAGAAGCGATCGCTCACGGTGAGTACGCGGTCGTTCGCCCCCGGCGGGCTCCACGTCTCGGCGTCCTGCAGCGTGCGCCCGAGGGCCGCGCGCACTCCCAGTACGGAGAAGAGATTCCCGGTCACCGTTTGGGTCTTCACCAGCACCGGGCCGCGCTGGCCGAGATAGGTCACCGACGAAGTGCCGTCGTCGTACATCGCGACGTCGTGGAAGGCCGCGACCTGCTCCTTCCAATCGAGCACGTTCGCCGGCGCGGCGTCCTGCTGATCCCAGTGGTACTCGGGGTTGGATTCCCAGAGCATCATCAGCCGGTCGGCGTGCGGAAAGGGCAGCGGCCGCAGGATGACGCCGTTCACCGCCGAGAAGATCGCCGTGTTGGCGCCGATGCCGAGGGCGATGGTGATGATGGCCGCGGCGGCGAGCACCGGCGTGCGACGGAGCGTGCGCAGCGCGTAGCGGGTGTCGGCCACCACGTCGTGTACCCACCGGACGCCGAACGAGTCACGGTGCGCTTCGCGTGCCATCTCGACGTTGCCGAAGGCGACTCTTGCCCGGCGCCGCGCCTCCTCCTGCGCCATGCCGGACTCGACGTTCTTCGCCGTTTCCTGTTCGAGGTGGAATCGGATCTCGTCGTCGAGATCGCGGTCAGTGGCGCGCTTCGCGAACAGGGCACGCAATCTGAGGCCGAGCGAGTTGAACGGGCGCATGAGCGGGCTCCGGAGGCGGAGGCGGACGAAGGTGGGATCAGGTGGCGGCGAGAATCCATTCGACGGCGGAGACATAGCGGCGCCAGCCGTCGGTTTCGGCACCGAGCGCGCGCTTTCCGGCGGCGGTGAGCTTGTAGTAGCGCGCCCGCCGGTTGTTCTCCGTCGTCTGCCATTCGGCGTTGATCCACCCCTTGAGTTCGAGCCGTTGGAGCGCCGGGTAGAGCGACCCCTGATTCACGTCGAGCACGCCGCGCGAGAACTGCTGGATGCGCTGGCTGATGCCCCATCCGTGCATCGGCTCGAGGGTGAGCGTTTTCAGGATGAGGAGGTCGAGGGTGCCGCGGAGGACGTCGGAGGGAGGGTTGGGCATGGGTCGGTCGGTGGTCAACGACAAGGGGTGACGTACTGTCGGATTCCGACAGAAGGTGTCGCGACTGCTGTCGGAAGTCAACAGAAGAGACACCCCGAATGGGAAAAGGGTTGTCGGGCACCGGCGGCTGCGGGCCCCCACCGGCACCGGGAAGATGACGGTCGTCCGCATGCCGGCCCGCAGGGTTGGGCATGCCGAGTTGCATTCCGAACGCCGAGGAGCACAGACTATGGGCATGGCCGCCCCCTACACCCGCTGGACCACCGATCGACGGCGCGCGTTGCCCGACGACGGCCGCCGATACGAGATCATCGACGGCGAGTTGTTCGTGACGCCGTCGCCGGACATTCGCCATCAGGGCGCGGTGCTGGCCCTGGCCGTGCGCCTGCGAGCGTATCTCGCCGTGAATCGCGTGGGCTATGTGATCATCGCGCCGGCCGACGTGGAGTTCAGTGACGACACCGTTGTGGAGCCCGACGTGTTCGTGGTACCGCTCGAGGACGGACGCCCGCCCGACGACTTGAAGCACGCGGGACGTCCCATGCTCGTCGCGGAGGTGCTCTCTCCGAGCACCGAGCGCACGGATCGTGGGCGCAAGCGCGAGTTGTTTCAGGCGCGTGGTGTGCCGGAGTACTGGATCGTCAACGTCGAGGCTCGGGTGATCGAGCGGTGGCGTCCGGGCGCGACGCAGGCGGAGTTGGTCACGGACCGGCTGGAGTGGCAGCCGGCGCCGGACGTCGAGCCGTTTGAGTTGTCGCTGGACGAGTTCTGGCGCGAGGTGTTCGAGGGGCCGGCGGCATAAGCCAGCGCTGTGCCGCTGCGTGCACTCGAGTGATGCCGGCCGGATGGGCGAGCCCTCGTACGCTGCGCCATGCCGAGTTGCCATCCGCACGCCGAGGAGCGCAGACTATGGGTATGGCCGCCCCCTACACCCGCTGGACCGCCGATCGGCGCGCCGCGCTGCCCGACGACGGGCGCCGCTACGAGATCATCGACGGCGAGCTGTTCGTGACGCCGTCGCCGAGCGTTCGCCACCAGCGCGCCGCGCTGGCGCTCGCCGTGCGGCTTCGCGCGTACCTGATGCGGCCCATCCGGCCGGCGAGGCTGTCATCGCGCCGGCCGACGTGGAGTTCAGCGACGACACCGTAGTGGAGCCCGACGTATTCGTGATGCCGCTGGTCGGGGGCCGTCTGGCGGAGGAATTGAAGGACGCCGGTCGGCCGTTGCTCGTCGTGGAGATCCTGTCGCCGAGTACCGAGCATGCCGATCGCGGGCGGAAGCGCGAGCTGTTCCAGGCGCGTGGTGTGCCGGAGTACTGGATCGTCAACGTCGAGGCTCGGGTGATCGAGCGGTGGCGTCCGGGCGCGACGCAGGCGGAACTCGTCACGGACCGGCTGGAGTGGCGGCCGGAACCGGGTATCGAGCCGTTCGTGATGACGCTGGACGAGTTCTGGCGCGAGGTGTTCGAGGGGCCGGCGGCGGCGACGCAGCGCTGATCACCGCCCCGGCCCCAGCCCCGGCGCGGACGCTGCCCTACTCCGCTCGCAGCGTTTCCATGGGATCGACGCGCGCGGCACGGCGGGCGGGAACGAGACACGCAACCACGGCCACGATGACGAGCACTGCCCCAGCGCCGGAGAGCACCAGCGGGTCGTGCGGCGTGACGCCATAGAGCAGTGGCGACACCAGGCGGCCGAGCGCGAGGGCGGCGAGAACGCCGAGTACGATGCCCGCGAGGATCACGCGGACGCCCTGGCCGACGATCAAACGCGCAACGGTCACTCGGCGCGCGCCCAGCGCCACGCGGATGCCGATCTCGCGGGTCCGCTGACTGACGCCGTACGACATCGTGCTGTAGATCCCGATCGCGGCGACGATGAGCGCCAGGAGCCCCGCCCCTGAAAAGAGCGTCGCGCCGAGTCGCCACTGCGCGAGTTCAGGCGCCTCGAAATCGTCCATCGAATGCACGCTGACGATCGCCCCGTTCCCCAGCGTACGGCGGATCATGCGCGCCACCGCCGCTTCTGCCGCGGCGCGACCCGCCGGCTCGACTCGAATCGCGATCGTGCCGGGTTGTGTCCACCCCTCCGGCGCCTGTCCGAACGGCAGGTAGTACATCGGAGCGGGATCGCCGACGATTCCGATGGTGCGCGAATCGCTCACCACGCCGACCACACGGCGACAGGCATCGGTCCTCTTGCCGATGATGAGACACTTCCCCAGCGCCTCCTGTCCCGGCCAGTACGCCTGCGCCACGGAGCGACTGACCACGACCACCGGCTCGGCGCCCACACGATCGTCGTCGCTGAAGCCTCGACCTTCGCGCAGCCGCGTGCCCAGCGTCGCGAAGTATCCCGGCGATACGATGGTCACCAGCGGCCCGGGAAAATTCCCCACGTGCGGGAGCGAGTCGCGCCCCGGGAGAAAGGTGTCCATCGTGCTGAACCCGCGGAGCGGCGCGTACAGCGTGAGTGCGGTGCGCTCCACGCCGGGGAGCAGTCGAATACGCTCGGCCAGCGCGGGGAGCTGGGCGGTGATCTTTCGATCGAACGCAGGATCGTCCGCGGCGCTGGCCGAAGCGAAGATCAGCCGCGGAGCGTCGTAGCCGAGATCGATCGACTCCACGCTCCGGAGACTGCGGACGAAAAGGCCGGCGCCGGCCAGCAGGATGATCGAAAGCGCTGCCTGCGCCACGACCAACGCGGTGCGGGTTCGCGATCGCGCGGGCGACCCGGACCGCGCGCCGCTCTTGAGCGCCTCGGTCAGGTCGGACCTGCTGCCCTGGATGGCCGGTACGATCCCGGCGCCCACTCCCGCCGCGAGCGATACGCCGGCCGCGAACAGGCCGACGCGGAGATCGATCGAAGGTCCCCCCCATTGCACCCGGGCCAGAATCAGGGCCCGGAGCACGGCGGAGGTCCAGGCCGCCGCCACCAGCGCCGCACCACCGGCAAGCAGGGCCACGACCATGCTCTCCGCCAGCGATCGCGCGACGAGCCGACGCCGGCTGACGCCCAACGCGAGTCGAACCGCCGTTTCCCGCCGGCGAACGGTGGCCCGCGCCAGCATCAGGTTCGCGACGTTCGCGCAGGCAATGAAGAGAATGATGGCGGCAACGCCGGCCAGTCGCGTGGAAATGGCGTACTGGCGCTGGTAGAAGTCCGGCAATTCGGCGCCGCGCAGCGGGCCAATCGCTGCCGTCGCGACGGAATCCCAGGGAACCGGACTCCCGCGGAGACCGCGTGTGGTGGCCACTCGCAGCGCCGCGTCATCGCGCGTGTTCGGCGCGTACGCCACCATGCGGATCATGGCCGTGTGGATCGCATTGTAGACTTCGCCGGGCGCTCCCACCCACGAACCGACGGTGTTGAACGGCACCCAGACGTCGTACGCGTCGAGTCCGGTTCCGGCGAAGTCGCGCGGGGCGACGCCGATGATCGTGTACCGGTGCGGGCCAAGGTCGAGCGGCTGCCCGAGGACGGCGGCCGTGCCGCCGAATCGCCGGAGCCACAGCCGATGACTGATGACCGCCACGGCGGTACGCGCCGGCCCCCTCGTCTCCGCACCGGAGAAGAACCGCCCGATGGCCGGATGCAGTCCGAGCACGCCGAAGTAGTCGCCCACCGTGTACGCGAAATCGCGCGGCGGGGCGTCGGGCGATGAGCCGATCCGCGCGTGGCCCGTTACCACACCGGCAACACGCACGGACGCGGGAAGTGCCGCGACGACGCCGTGGAATTCCGGGTAGTTGAATAGGCTGCTCAGCTGCGCCGTGGGCTGCCCCGCAAAGCGCCGCGTCATGAACACGCGCCGGATCTGGTCCGGATGCGGAACGCCCGCCGGAGACGCAAAGAACAACCGGTTCAGCACCGAGAACACCGCCGCGTTCGCCCCGATCCCCAGCGCGAGCGTCACCACTACCATCGCCGTGAATCCGGGTGACCGCGCCAGCCCCCGCATCGTGTGGCGCAGGTCCTGAGCTATTCCCTCCCACCAGTCGGCGCGCCGGTGTTTCTCGGCGATGCGCCGGTCGATAGCGCCCAGCCGCTGGCGCGTCGCGTCCACGTCGCCGAATTCCTCGAGGGCCTGCGCGCGTGCGTCCGGGTCGCTGAGCCCGCGGGCCACGAGATCCTCCACCCGCGCTTCCATATGAAAGCGCAACTCGGCGTCGACGTCGGTCAGCGGATCGCGCCGCCAGATGCGGAGCCACCGCCGCCAGCCGGCGGTCACGCCGGCTCCGGCTCGGCGTTCATCACACCCGCCACCGCCTTCACATACCGGTTCCATGCGCTCGCTTCGGCCTTGAGCGCGCGGCGCCCGGCCGCGGTCAGAGCGTAGAACTTCGCGCGCTTGCCCTTGTCCGACATGCCCCACTCCGCCTCCACCCACCCCTTCTCTTCCATGCGATGGAGGGCGGTGTACAACGCACCATCGAGAATCTGGAAAGTGCGGCCTGAGCCTTCCCGAATGAACCGCGCGATGGCGTAGCCGTGCATCGGCTGCCAGGAGAGCGCGCGGAGGACGAGCACGTTGAGCGTGCCCTGCAGGAGATCGAGTTCGGAGTCGGTCATGACGGAATCATTCCGCGCGAAGGGTTTGCATGGGATCGGCGCGCGCCGCGCGCATCGCCGGAATCCAACAGGCCGCGAGTGCCACGATGACGAGTACGGCGGTGGTGGCCGCATACGTGAGTGGATCCATCCGCGACGTGTCGAACAGCAGGCTGGCGATCGCCTGACTGAGCCCGAGCGCCACGGCGAGGCCCGCCGCCGCGCCCACGCCGGTCAGGATCAATCCCTGCCGGAGCACCAATCGTACGATGTCGGTGTGCGTGGCGCCAAGCGCGGCGCGAACCCCGATCTCGCGCAGCCGCTCGTTCACCGAGCCGGACAGCACCCCGTAGATGCCTGCGGCGGCGAGCACCAGCGCCACGACGGCAAACAACTCGAACAAGACCAGGATGAACCGGCGCGTCGCCGCCGTACGCTCCACGAGATCATCCATCGCCGCCTCGCGCACGATCGGCACGTCGGGGTCCACCGTCCAGATCGCCTTGCGGAGCGCCGCGATCATGACCGCCGGGTCCACGCGGGTCCGCACCACCAGCGACATCGCCTGGTCGGTGAACGTCCACTGCGACTCGGGGATGTAGATGTCACTCTCCTGCCGGGCCGACAGTGCCGTCTGCTTCACGTCGCCCACGATGCCGACAATCGTGTACCACGGTCCATCCTCGGCGCCCCCCACTCGCACGTGCTGGCCGATCGGATCCTGGCCCGGCCAGTTGGTACGCGCGAACGTGAGGTTGACGACGGCGACCGGCGGCTGGCCCGCCCGATCGCCGGCGGTGATGCTCCGCCCGCGAACGACCGGAATGTGCATCGCCTCGATGTAGCCGTCGCTCACGGCATACCGGAACGCACTCGGGTCCTGCTCGGGGTTGGGCCGCGGATGCTCCTGGCTGTGAACGCCGTATCCATCGAAATCCCCGCTCAGCGGGAGCTGGGTGGTGAACCCGGCCGATTCCACTCCCGGCACGGCCCGCGCCAGGTCGAGCACCCGGCCGAAGTAGCGCTCCACCCGGTCCTTGGTGGCGTACCGGGGGCCGCCGACCTGCAGTTGCATGGTGACCACGTTCGCCGCCTCGAATCCCGGCGCCACGTCGAACAGTCGCGTGAGACTTCGAAACAGCAGCCCCGACCCGATGAGCAACACCAGCGCCAACGCGACCTCGGAGACGACGAGCGCCGCCCGGGTGGTGCGGCCCGCCACCGTGGCCCGTCGTCCCGAAGAACGGAGATCGTCGTGGATGTCGGCGCGGGCGCCGTGCAGCGCCGGCATGACGCCGCAGGCAAGTCCCGCTGCGGCGGTCAGCAGCAGCGCGAACGCCAGCACCGGCCCGTCCACCGCGACCCGATCGAGCAGCGGCAGCCCGGGCGGACTCATCGCCAGAAGTGCCCGCACACCGAGCGCGGCCAGGCCAACGCCGAGCGCCCCGCCAATGATCGACACGACCAGACTCTCGGTGGCCAATTGACGCACCAACCGTCCCGTGCCGGCACCCATGGCCCGGCGAACGGCGAACTCACCTCGCCGCCGCACGCCGCGCGCCAGCAGCAGGTTGGTGACATTGACGCAGGCGATCAACAAGACCATGAACACGCCGCCGAACACCGCCAGCAACACCGGACGCACGCCGCCGGAGATGATCTCGCGCAACGACACGACCGCCATACTGCCGGGCGAATACTGGGTGGGATATTCCCGCCGAAGATTCGCCGCCAGGACACTCAACTGGCGTGCCGCGTCCGATTCGCTGGCGCCGTCGCGCAACCTCGCCAGCACGCGCAGATGGTGGCAACTGCGGCAAGCCCACGGCAGCGACACGTCGTACCGCAGCGGCGTCCAGAATTGTGCATCCGGTTGGAACACGCTATCGAAATCACCGCCCATCACACCAATCACCGTCCACGCGTTCCCGTCGAGCGTCACCGCGTGCCCGATGATCGACGAATCGCCACCGAATCGACGGCGCCAGAGGCCGTTGCCGATGATCACCACCCTCGGCGCGCCCGGCCTGTCCTCGACTTCGGTGAATTCGCGCCCCAGCACCGGGTGCACACCGAGCGCCCGGAAGAAGGTCCACGATACGCGCTGACCGACCAGCGCCTCGGGCTCGCGGCCACCGGTGAGCGTGGCCGTGGCGTAGCTCATCGCCGCCGAATAATCGAAGGTGGTCACAGCCTGCTGCACGTCCTTGTAGGTGGCAAATCCTACGAAGTCGCGCCCGCCGGACTGGTCCGACTCCCACACGGTCATGACCCGGTCGGCGTGCGGGAACGGCATCGGCTCGAACAGGATCGGATTCACGACGCTGAAGATCGCCGTGGTGGCGCCGATGCCGATGGCCAGCGTGGCGATCACCAGCAGCGCGAACCCCGGCGACTGCCGCAATCCGCGGAGCGCGTGCCGCAGGTCCTGCCCCACCGACTCCCACCAATCGGCGCGCCGGTTGCGGTGCACGATGCGCCGGTCGATGGCGCCGAGTCGCGAGCGCACGGTCTCGACATCTCCGAACTCGGCGAGGGCCTGCGCGCGGGCCGCTTCGGGAACGGCCCCGCCCGCCACGAGGTCGTCAATACGCGCGTCGAAATGGAAACGTAACTCGGCGTCCACATCTGCTTCGGCTGAGCGGCGCCAGACGCGCAGCCACGAGGTCCACCCGTGAGTCAGTCGCATGGGGCAACTATACCATCAACAGTTGATGCAATCAAGTGTTGAGGGAATGGACAGTGAGGCGGTGAGACAGTGACTGGTTCACCGGCTCACCGCTTCACCGCTTCACTCCTCCCTGAGCGCCACCACCGGATCTACCCGGGTCGCCCGCAGCGCCGGCCCCAGCGTCGCCACAAGGGCGACGATGGTCAACACGGTGGCCACGGCGCCGAAGGTCGGCGGATCGGTAGGCGACACCTGATAGAGCTGCGCGTTGAGTAGGCGCGTGAGGGCCAGCGCGCCCGCCAGCCCGATGGCCACGCCGGCCATCGACATCACCATCCCCTGCCGGAGCACTAGGCGCAACACACGCTCCCTGGGCGCGCCGAGCGCCACGCGCACGCCCATCTCGCGGGTGCGCTGCGCCACCGTGTACGACATCACGCCATAGATGCCGATGGAGGCGAGCAGCAGCGCCAGACCGGAAAAGACGCCGAGCAGTACCATCGCCAGCTTGCGGTCCCCCAGGGACGACGCGATCAGGTCGTCCATGGTGTTGATGTTGGCGATCGGCATGGTCTGATCGACGCTCTGCACGGCGCGCCGCACCGAGCCGACGTACGACCGCGGGTCGGCGGTGGTGCGCACCGCCACCTGGAGGTTGTTGATGCCGCCGAAACCCGCCGCGGCCTGCGATACGTCGAAATACACCTGCACGCGCTTGTCGGCGGTCAGTCCTTCGTGCGCGGCGTGTCCGACCACGCCGACGATAGCGATGAGCTTGGTCTTGGGAGTGATCGGCCCATCCTCGAAATAGATGTGGCGCCCGATCGGGTCCTGCCCTGGCGTGAAGAACCGCTTCACGAACTCCTCGTCCACCACGGCCACGAGCGGCGCCCTGGCGTCGTCGCCCGGGCCGAGCAGGCGCCCCTGCTTGAGCGGAACCTTCAGCGCGCTGAAGAACCCCGGCGTCACGATGCGGATGTCTCCCCACGGGCCGTTGCCCTTGGGTGGCACGTACCCCTCGACGTTGAAACTGCCGGTGGACCACGAGCCTCCGAAGGGCATGACGCTGGTGCCGCCGACCGCGCGCACTCCGGGCACTGCCGCGATGGCCGGCATAACGCGCGCGAAGAACGCAGACTGCGCGTCCGCCGTCGCGTACTGCGTTTTCGGCAGCGACAGGCTGAGGGTCAGTACGTTGTGCGGATCGAAACCCGGATCGACACCCTCGATAGCCGCAAAGCTCTTGAGCAGCAGGCCACCGCCCACGAGCAGCGTCAGGGCCAGCGCGACTTCTCCGATCACCAGCGCCCACCGGAGTCGCTGCCCGCCGCGGTCGGTCGTGCCGCCCCTCCCGCCTTCCTTGATGATCAGATGCAGCCGTCCCCCGGCCATCTGCAGCGCCGGCACCAACCCGAACAACAAGCCGGTGAGCACGGCCACCGCTGCCGTGAAGCCGATGACGCGCCCGTCGATGGCCAGCTCGCTGATGCGCGGCACATTGCCGGGATTGATCGCCACGAGCGCATGCACGGCCCCGTAGGCAATGGCCAGGCCCAACGCGCCGCCCGTGATCGAGAGCACCAGGCTCTCGATGAGCAGTTGGCGCGCCAGGGCCCATCGCGTGGCCCCGAGCGCGGTGCGAATGGCCACCTCGCGCTGGCGCGACGCCGCGCGGGCCAGCATCAGATTGGCCACGTTGGCACAGGCGATGAGCAGCACGAACCCAACGGCGCCGAGCAGCACGAGCAGCATCGGCCTGATGCTGCCGGTACGGAGCTCCGCCATCGGCTTGAGGTCCAGCGTCCACTGGTCGGGCAGGTTGTTCGGGTACTCCTTCTTCAGTTGCGTCGCGAACGCGGTCATGTCGCGCTTGGCCTGATCCACGGTCACACCCGGCTTCAGCAGCGCCGTGAGGTTCAGGAACTCGTTGGTAAACCGGTCGGGGACGTTGAGCTTCGGGTCGAGCGCGATCGGCGTCCAGATGTCGGCGCCGCGGTTCCACGGATCGACGAACGACGGCGGCATCACGCCGATGACGTCGTACGACTCGCCGTTGAGCGAGATCTGCCGGCCGACGATCCCGGAGTCGGCCCCGAACGTCCGGCGCCACAGTCCGTACGACAGCACCACCACGTGATCGTGACCGATGGAGTCCTCATCGGGGCGCGGTACCCGCCCGAGCATCGGCGCCACGCCGAGCGCCGGGAAGAACTGCGCACTCGCCCGCTGGCCGGTGAGCCGCTGCGGATCGCCCTGCCCCGTGAGGTTCACCTGCCACCCGGTTTCCACGGCCAGCTCCGCAAAGTCGTGCGTCCGGTCGCGATAGGCGATGAACCCGGGCACCGACACCGACGCTTCGAGATCGATCTTCGTGTAGTGATGGAAGATCGTCACCAGCCGCTCCGGCGCCCGGTACGCCAACGGCTTGAGCAGTACCGTATTGACCACGCTGAAGATCGCCGAGTTGGCGCCGATGCCGAGCGCCAGCGTGGCGACCACCACGAACGTGAATGCCGGCGCGTGGCGAAGGCGGCGCAGGGCGTAGCGGAGGTCGGCGAGGATGAGCGACATGAGGGTGTCTCCCGCGGGACGTTGGTGGGCGGCGGCGGCCGGAACGGCCTGCCGCTCCCGATGCATGGCGGCCAGGGTCAGTGGGGCGCGAAGCGTCTCGCGCCAGTACCAGAGTCGGGCGCGCCAGCGGCCCATGCCGCCGGCGAGGGACGCGCGATAGCACTCGTCCAGATCGCCCAGGAAGGGCTCGCGGAGATCGTCGGGCAGCAGCCGGGCCAGCAGCCACGCCGCCGCGCGAGGAGGAACGCCGCGAATGTCGGTCACGGGGCCTCGAACGAGGCGTCGAGTCCGCGGGTCATGCCGCGCACGGCCTCGAGACTGGACTTGAGTGCACGCCGGCCGGCGGCGCGCATGACGAAATACTTCTTGCGACGCCCGCCGCGTTCCGGCGACGACTCGCCCAACCGGGAGTCGATCAGTCCCTTGTCTTCGAGTCGCGCCAGCGTGGTGTAGATCGTGGCGAAGCTCGGGTGCCGCCCGGCGCGCGACGCGATCTCACGCTGGACGCCCACGCCGTAGGCGTCGTCGCCCAGACGCACGAGGGCGAGCAGTACGAGTTGTTCGAGTTCTCCGAGGTGAACCGGCACATCCGCTCCATGTTTCTTCGACAATGCCGAATATATGGACAGCGGGGGTTTCGGAAAGGTTGGAATGGACCGTGAGGCGGTAATGCCATCAACCGCCAGCCCGTGGAATACTCCGTCACCGCCTCACTGTCCTGTCAGCCTGCCGGTCTGCCCCGTCAATGCGGCGTATTGACCCGCCCGTGCGCATGCGACGGCGGCAGCCCGCCCGGCGCACTCCGCTCGGCAAGCACCCGGGCCGTGAACCGCTGCGCCTCCGACACCCGCTCCACCTCCACCGCGGTCGTCTCGACGATCTGCTCGATGCGCGCGATGCGCTCCGTCAACGTCCGTCCGGCAGCTTCGGTTGCAGCGCTTTCCGGTTGATGACGGCCAGGATGATCTTCGTGAGCGAGCCCACGCAGACCACCGAGAACGAGAATACGAAAACCGCGTAGAGAAGGTCTCTGAAATCCACGAATCGCTCCGCCCTGGGGTTTGTCTTCCATACGTGAGTCCACCGGATCCGGTTGCAGCCCGGTGCCCTCAGGACGCGATCGGCGTTGCGTCGTTGGTGATCTCGCCGTTGGCCCCACCCTCCAGGCGCCGAAGTTGTACACGCGCTGGGGGAGACGCTCGAACTCGCGTCAGTTGACGGGCGGGGTCACGCGTCAATTCACGACCACGACCCCCACCGCGCCGCCGTATGGATCGACGCCCCGCGGAATTCCGGGCGGGGGCGTCCACGCGCCGTTGTCGAGTCGGACGAGCACATGATACACGCCGGGCGGGACTCTGACGGCGACAGTCCACCGTCCGTGCGAAGCGCGCTCCATCTGAACGACCGCCCATCCGGTGGCATCGCCCTCCAGCGCCACGGTGCGCGCTCCCGGCGCCCGGATCGAGAAACGAACCATCTCCCCAGACCGGACGGCACGGAAGGCTTCGGCGGCGTCGGCGGGAAACGCGTCGACTTCCGGCAGCTGCGGCGACCCGCGCACGGCCATCCGGATGCCGAGCATCGCCATCCGCACCGAGGTCCCGCGCACGGGATCGAGTACGCGTTGCACGAGCCCGCCCGTGATCGCGGCGTCGGAGGTGAGCCAGCGCGTGAGCGTGAGGGCACCGTACGGCGCGTTCCGCACCGTGCTGAACAGGAACGCGCCGCCCACGGCGTCGATGTCCATGCCCGCGACTCGCGTCGCCAGGGTGAACCGCGCCTGGGTGGCCATCAGCGCGCGCGCCGCGGCGACGCTGGTCGTCACCGGCGGCAGGAGCACGATCGGAGTATCGACGATCGCCCGCGAGATATCTGCGCGGAAGCGGTCGAAGGGCAGGCTGTCGATCGATCCACCCGACGAGCCCGAGCCGGTGGACGATCCCGATGTGGCAACCTGCGTGGCCGTCACCTCGCCGGAGAAGGAGATTCCCAGGCGGCGAATCCACCCGCCGATTCGAGCCGTGGGCGTGTTCAATGCAGCGGCGGGCGCGGTGGCCCGGAGCAGTCCGACGCCGAGTGAGACCCCCTGCGACGAGGACGTCGTGGCAACGCGAAGATCGACGTCTGCGCGTCCGTACGTGTTCCGTTCGAACGCGGGCTGCGTGGTCTCCACGCGCCCGCCCAGGGAGAGATGAACGCCACCGAAGGTCAGTTCGCCGGTACGGAGCGCCCCGTCGAACAGCTGTGGACCGTGCAGACGGGCGAGCGGGGTGGCCTGCAGGTGAAAGACGCCCCGCCCGTATGGCGCCTGGAATCCCAACGCCGGCCGCACGTAAAGCGATGCCGCGCCCGCGCCGCCGCCCTGGTCCGAGAGCGTGCCCAGCGAGACCGCCGACCGCAGCATTCCCTGCCCCTCGAGCGGCGCGGCGATCCACAATGCGGCAACGGAAAGCACTGCGGCGGCGAGGGGTCCGGGGCGACCGGTCATCGGCGATCAGGGGACATGGGCGGAACGATGGAGGGCAGACGTCCGTTCACCAAGGGGGCCACCCCTGGGACACCGGCCAACCGGGAAAGGATTGCCGCCCCTGCCGGCGCGCCGGCGCGGATGTCGGACTCCACGCGCTCGCGCAGGATGGACAGATCGGCGTCGCCGGCACCCGAAGTGACCGCGAGGTACACCGACCGCATCGCGGTGTCGCGGGGAACGCCGCGAGCGATGAGATCGGCCACCACCACCAGGGGGATGGTGATCGGGCGACGCGTGCGCGCGCTCTTGAAACGCGCCAGCTCGGCGTGGGTCATGCCGGAGAGCACGGCGCCGGCGCCGGCAGATAACTCGGCGGCGGTGACCTGCGGGCCAAGGGCCTGCTGCGCGGCCCGAAGCGCCCCGAAGTACGAGCGCACCGCCGCCACCACGCGCTGGCCCGACACGTGGCGGCTCGCGCCTTCGAGCGCCACGCCGGTGAGTCCGTCGCTGGGGAGGCCGAGTGCGCGTGCGGAATCGGTATACGCCTGCACGGCGCGGGCCGCCGGATCTCCGAGCGCCTGCACGAGCCGCGCATCCTGCGCGCCGGCGGTGGCCGCAACGCCGGCGAGGGCGAAGACCCAGGCCGCGACCAGCCGGAGCCCTCGCATTAGAGGCCGCTCCCATCGGACACCACCATCACCGAATTTCGCACGCCGAACCAACTGTCCGGCGCCAGTGGCGCGTCGGGGTCGGGCACCCACGCGGAGTCGTCGACGACGTACGCGTACAGGTGTCGGCCCGGCGCCAGCGACACCGAGGCGGTCCAGAGCCCCCCCGCGGGACTCCGATGCATTGGCGTGGCGGCGGCATTCCACCCGTTGAACTGGCCGACCAGCGCCACTTGCCGCGCCCGCGGCGCCACGAAGATGAAGCGCACGAACTGCGCGCGATCTCCCACCGGGCGGGCGACCACGAGCGGGGCCGTGGCGTGGACGGGCCTCGGGGCCCACCGGCCGATTCCGATGCCGGCGAGGAAGGTGGCGGCTAGCGCCGCCGCCAGCCCGATCCGCGCCGCCGTGCCGTGACGTGCCGTGGAACGGACGGAGGATACCGCGCGGACGCCATCGAGCAGCGCCGCAGGCGGGACGGCATCTGGCAACGACCGACGGAGTTCCGCGGCGGCGCGCCGGGCGAGCGCGTCGAGCTGGTCGTTCACGCTATCGCTCACGGTAGATCTCCTCCAGATGCGGACGTAACGCCTCGCACGCCCGCTTGACTCGCATCTTGAGCGCCGAGATCCCGACGCCGGTCATGGTCGCCATTTCCTTGTACTCCAACTCTTCCACGTACTTCAGGATGAACGCTTCTCGCAATGACGGATCGATGGCCTGCAGCGCATCCATGATCGCCGCCGAGTTCCCGGCGTCGACGGCGTCGGGTGACGCCGCCCGGTCGAGTGCCGACGCGTCCTGGACGAATCGCCGGACGCGGCGGCTCCGTTCGAGGGCCACCGACCGACACCGATTAATCAGAATGCGAAACAGCCACGCCCGAAACGGAATGCGTTCATCACGACGGCCGAGCGACTTGAGGGCGCGCAGGAACGTATCCTGAACCGCGTCCTCGGCATCGGTGGGGTCGCGCAACATCCCCCGTGCGACGCGCAGGCACGCCGGGTAGTGCTGCGATACGAGCGCGGCGTACGACTCCTGGTCTCCGGCAGCCGCCCGCGCGAGGAGGGCCGCGTCGGTCATTCCAAAAGAGAGAACCGCACACCCATGCTCGCGGTCACAATCCGTGGCGTCCTGTGACGCGCCGGCGGGGTGCGCAGTATTCCTGACAGACAGCGGCGCCGTTGCCGTGCACATTCAAATCATCGGAGACCGACAGCCATGACGAAACCTCTCGTGAGAATTCTCGCGTTCGGCGCGCTGGTCGCGGCCGTCTACGCTTGCGCCGCCGCCGGCCCGGTAGCCCCGAACCTGGACCAGCCGCGAACCGCGAACGGCGTCGCGAAGTCGGATTCCGGGACGGCGGTACCCGTCGACACCACGACCCATCCCGACACCGGGCGCGACACGACCGATACGACCTGGACCCCGCCGGACACCGGCAGCCAGGGGTCGGATTCCGGTTCGGTGGCCCGGACGCTGAGCGGTACCGTGCTCGGCTGGGCCGCGAACGACACGACCACGGTCGAGGGCCCCGTGTCGAACGCCCAGATCGTAGTCACGGGATACGACATCGAGGGGAATCCGACCACGGTGGGGTCGGCCACGAGTGATGCGGCCGGGCACTTCGCCGTCGGAACCGTGCCCCCGGGCGGGTTGATCGTCGACGTCACCCCGCCTTCCGGCAGTCCGTACCTGGCGGGAAGGTTCAACCTCTCCTCGGTCAATCAAGGAGACATTCAGCTCCTGGCCTTCCTGCGGCACCAGTAGGTCGGCGCCACGGCCCCGACGGGGCCGGGAGCGGGGATTGTCGGCGATCCGAAACGGGGGCATCAGTCTGATGCCCCCGTTTCGCGTGGTCGGGCGCAAGCGGTAGGGCAACACCCCTGGCCCTCCCCGCGTATGTCCAGCAGCTTTTCCCACATCGCGAAAGGTCCTTCGCCCCCCGCTCAGAGGCCTCCATGTCGTCCCCGCGCACCCAGTCGTCCGATGGCCGCGCGTCCCAGGTTGCGTCCCCGCGCTATCTGCCCCTGCTGCTCCTGCTGTTCGTCGGCAGCGGCTGCGCGGCCCTGATCTACGAGATCGTCTGGTTCCAGCTCCTCTCCCTCAACATCGGATCGTCCGCCGTCTCGCTGGGCGTGCTGCTGGGCACCTTCATGGGCGGCATGTGCATCGGCAGCCTGGGGCTGTCGCGCGTGATCTCGCCGCGCCACCATCCGCTGCGCGTGTACGCCGCGCTCGAAGGCGCCATCGGCGTACTCGGCATCGTCGTCCTGTTCGTGTTGCCCTACGCTGGCGGCATCTACACGTCGATCGCCGTGCATGGCATGTCCGGACTCTTCCTGCGCGGCGTCGTGAGCGCCATCTGCCTGCTGCCGCCCACGCTGCTCATGGGCGCCACGCTTCCCGCCATCGCGCGCTGGGTGGAGACCACACCCGCCGGCGTGGCCTGGCTCGGCTTCTTCTACGGCGGAAACACCGCGGGCGCGGTGTTCGGCTGCCTGCTCGCGGGCTTCTACCTGCTTCGCGTGCACGACATCGCCACCGCCACCTACGTGGCGGTGACCATCAATGCCTTCGTCGCCATCTCGGGCTACGCGCTCTCGCGGGTGACGCCGCATACGCCGCCCGCCGAACCCGGCGCCGCAGAGCCCGCGGTGCCGGCGCCCGGCGCCTGGCTCGTCTATCTCACCATCGGCATCTCCGGCGCCACCGCGCTGGCCGCCGAGGTGGTGTGGACGCGCATTCTGTCACTGCTGCTCGGCGCCACGACGTACACCTTCTCGCTGATTCTCGCCGGATTCCTCGTGGGCATCGGCCTGGGCAGCAGCATCGGGTCGGTGATCGCCCGCTCCACTGCCAACGCGCGCACCGCGCTCGGCTGGTGCCAAGCGCTGCTGGTGCTCGGCATCGCCTGGGCGGCCTACGCGCTCACGCAGATGCTTCCCTACTGGCCGGTGAACCCGAGCCTCGCGTCCACACCGCGCTTCCAGTTCGAGATCGATCTGCTGCGCTGCCTCTGGGTGGTGCTCCCGGCGGCGCTGCTCTGGGGTGCGAGCTTCCCGCTGGCGCTGGCCGGCATCGGGTCGGGCGAGCGCGACGGCGGCCGGCTCGTGGGACGCGTGTACGCGGCGAATACCGTGGGGGCCATCGTCGGCGCCCTGGCGTCGAGTCTCTGGCTCATCGCCTGGATCGGCACGAACAACGCGGAGCGCGTGATGATCGCCTTCGCGGCGGTGGGCGCGCTGCTCATGTTCCTGCCGGCGCTCTCCGCCACGTCCGCGACGCTCGGGCTCCGCCGGAGGGGAGTCGCGCTCGGCGTCGGCACTGTGATCGTCGCGGGCTGGCTCGCCGCGACCACGAAGCCGGAACCCGACTTGCTGGTGGCGTACGGCCGCTGGATGGTCACCTACCTGCCCTTCGACGGCAAGGTGATCTACGTGGGCGAGGGGATGAACTCGTCGGTGGCGGTGTCCGAGATGCCCAACGGCGTGCGCAACTACCACAACGCAGGCAAGGTGCAGGCGTCGAGCGAGCCGCAGGACATGCGGCTGCAGCGCATGCTCGGTCATCTCACCACGCTGCTGCCGGCCAATCCGAGTTCCGTGCTCGTCATCGGGTGCGGCGCCGGCGTCACGGCGGGCGCCGTGTCCATCGACCCGCGCGTGCAGCACGAGACGATCGCCGAGATCGAACCGTTGGTGCCGAAGGTCGTGTCGCAGTACTTCGCCGGGCCGAACTTCGACGTCGTGAACAACCCGAAGGTGAAGATCGTGATCGACGACGCGCGGCACTTCATCCTCACCACCGACCAGAAGTTCGACGCGGTGACGTCGGATCCGCTCGACCCGTGGGTGAAGGGCGCGGCGACGCTCTATACGGAGGAGTTCTTCAACGTCGTCAAGCAGCACCTGAACCCCGGCGGCGTGGTGACGCTGTTCGTACAGCTCTACGAGAGCAACGAGGCGGCGGTGAAGAGCGAGGTGGCGACGTTCATGAAGGCGTTCCCCAACGGCATGGTGTTCGGCAACGAGTACAACGGGGGCGGCTACGACATGGTGCTCGTGGGTTCGGTGGAGCCGATGACCATCAACGTCGATTCCATCGAGCAGCGACTCGAGTCGCCAGCCTACGCGCCGGTGGCGCGCTCGCTCAGCGAGATCGGCTTCTACTCGGCCATCGACCTCTTCTCGACCTTCGCCGCCCAGGGCCCGCAGCTTGCGCCCTGGATGGCCGACGCGCAGATCAACCATGACCGCAACCTGCGGCTGCAGTATCTGGCCGGCATGAGCAACAACCAGTACAACCAGCAGGCCATCTACGCCGGCATGCTCAGGTACCGCGCCTATCCGCCGAATCTGTTCGCGGGCTCTCCGCGAACGCTGCAGCTTCTGCACGCCGCCATTTCCGGAGGCTTTCAGCCGTGAAGTCCCGCCGCTTCCTGCCCCTGCTGCTGGTCCTGTTCGTCGGGAGCGGCTGTGCGGCCCTGATCTACGAGATCGTCTGGTTCCAACTGCTGCAGCTGGTCATCGGCTCCACCGCCGTCTCCATGGGCGTACTGCTCGGCACGTTCATGGGCGGCATGTGCATCGGCAGCCTGGCGCTCCCAAAGTACGTCTCGGCGCGGCGGCATCCGCTGCGCGTGTACGCGGCACTGGAACTGGGCATCGGCGTCGTTGCGCTCATCGTGCTGCTCGTGATGCCGTACGCGGGCGGCGCCTACACGGCGATCGCGGGCCAGGGCGTGCTCGGCGTGATCACGCGGGCGCTGCTGTGCACGATCCTGCTGCTGCCGCCCACGATCCTGATGGGCGCGTCGCTGCCGGCCATCGCGCGCTGGATCGAGACCACGCCCGAGGGCGTGTCGTGGCTCGGCTTCTTCTACGGCGGCAACACCGCCGGCGCGGTGGTGGGCTCGCTGCTGGCCGGATTCTACCTGCTGCGCGTGCACGACATGCCCACCACCACGTACGTGGCGTTCGGCATCAACGTCGCGGTGGCGCTGCTGGCCTTCGGCCTGGCCGCGCTCACCGTGCACGACGCGCAGGGCGCCGAGGAGGCGACGGCGGGCGGCGACGATGTTCGTGCGCAGCGCCTGGCCGGTGTACGTGGTGATCGCGCTCAGCGGACTCACGGCGCTGGGCGCCGAGGTGGTGTGGACGCGGCTGCTGTCGCTGCTGCTCGGCGGCACCACGTACACCTTCTCCATCATTCTCGCCGTGTTCCTCATCGGCATCGGCGTGGGAAGCAGCGCCGGCGCGGCGCTGTCGCGCGGCAAGCTGTCGGCCAAGGCGGCGTTGGGCATCTGCCAGCTGCTGCTCGTGGTGTCGGTAGCGTGGTCGGCGTACATGATCGCGAAGGCCCTCCCGTACTGGCCCATCGATCCCGGGCTGGCGCCGAGTCCGCGGTTCACGCTGGAAATCGACTTCGCGCGCGCACTGTGGACCGTACTGCCGGCGGCGTTGCTGTGGGGCGCGAGCTTCCCGCTGGCGCTGGCCGCCGTCGCCGAACCGGGGCAGGACCCGGGCCGCCTGGTGGGCGGCGTGTACGCCGCCAACACCGTGGGCGCCATCGTGGGCGCGCTGCTGTTCAGCATCTTCCTGGTGCCGGCCATCGGCACGCAGAATTCGCAGCGCGCGTTGATGGTGCTGTCGGCCGTCGCCGCGCTCCTGATGCTCGTGCCCTTCGCGCGAGACCGCGCTGCCGGCGTGGGGCGCGCCGCTGCGCTCTCGGCCGCCACGGCGCTGGCGCTGGTGCTCGTGTGGACCGTGGCGCCGATTCCCTTCGAACTCATTGCGTACGGGCGGCAGATGCCCTGGCGGCTGAACGAGGTGAAGGAGCTGTACCGCGGCGAGGGGCGCAATTCGTCCATCGGCGTGTCGGAAGAGCCGAACGGTGTACGCAACTTCCACGTGAGCGGCAAGGTGGAGGCGTCGAGCGAACCGCAGGACATGCGGCTGCAGCGCATGCTGGGCAGCCTTCCGGCGCTGCTGCACCCCGACCCGAAATCGGTGCTCGTGGTGGGGTTCGGCGCCGGTGTCACCGCCGGCTCGATGCTCCCCTTCCCCACGGTCACCAGCGAACGCATCTGCGAGATCGAACCGCTCATTCCCGCGCACATCGGGCCGTACTTCGCGCAGCAGAACTTCAACGTGCTCAACGACCCCCGCGTGAAGATCACCTACGACGACGCGCGGCACTTCATTCTCACCACCGACGCCAAGTACGATATCATCACCTCCGACCCCATCCATCCATGGGTGAAGGGCGCGGCGACGCTGTACACCAGGGAGTACTTCGAACTGGTGAAGGCCCACCTGAATCCCGGCGGGCTGGTGACGCAGTGGGTGCCGCTGTACGAGAGCAACGAAGCCGCGGTGAAGAGCGAGATCGCGACCTTCTTCTCGGTGTTTCCCAACGGCACCGTCTGGGGCAACACCAATCAGGGACAGGGCTACGACCTCGTGCTGCTGGGCCAGGTGGAGCCGCTGACCATCGACCTCGATTCGCTGGACGCACGGTTGGCGCGGCCCGACATGGGACTGGTGCAGGCGTCGCTGACCACGGTCGGGTTCTATTCCTCCGTCGACCTGTTGAGCACCTACGCCGGCAGTGCCGCCGATCTCGAGCCCTGGCTCGCCGATGCGCAGATCAACCTCGACCGGAACCTGCGGCTGCAGTATCTGGCCGGGATGACGCCCGACTGGTACAAGGGCGGTCCCATCTACACCGACCTGCTGCGCTACCGCCGGTTCCCAACCGGGCTATTCACCGGCCGGCCGGCGGAAGTCGGGCAGCTCCGGGCGGCGCTGGGCGCGTTTCCGTAAGCGTCCGCGCCGCCGACGGTCAGTCGCCGCCCGGCGGCGGCTGGAAGGTCTGCGCGCCCCGCAGGATGTCGAGGCGGAATTCGGTCCACCCGTCCACCTGGTAGTACTCGACGCGGATCTCGTGATGCCCCGCGGCAATGGGCGCAGCGTCGATGGCCGACTCGTGCGGCGTCCAGTGGTCGATGACAAGCTTTCCATCCACCCACACGCGCACCGCGTCGTCGCTGATCGTGCGCAGGGTGTACAGCCCGGGGCCCAGTGTCACCGTACCGGTGGCCGCGAGTGCCCAGCGCTCGATGGGCAGCGCCTTGATGGTGGGCCCGTACCACTCGTAGTCCAGCCGCGACTCGCGGCGCGTGAGCAGAGGCGCGCCGTGGAGCAGCGCGTCGAACGCCGCCGGCTTCGTGCGCGGGTCGGTGCTGTCGGTCCATGTGAAGAAGCGGGCGTCCCAGTCCACGGCCGGCTCGAACCGGCCATACGAGAACTGAACCGGCACACCGGCATCGCGCCGGAAGCCGCGCGGTGACCGGGTAGCGCCGCCGCGGTACTCGAGCGTCACCTCCCAGTCGCCGGCGGAATCCGGCGCCGGGCTCACCGTGAGGGTGTCGCCGGTGCGGCCGCTCGTGCGCGACAGCTTCGTCACGCCGCGCTGCGACACCAGGGTCCAACGGCCGGCCGGCCCCAGCACCGCCAGCCGGAGCGGCAGCGCGTGCGTGCTGTCCACCGGCCAGAGCTTGGGCGAGCGCCAGTCGTACGGGCCCCACTGATCGACGACGATCGTCGAGCGATCGCGGCGGGTGAGCGGTGACGACGGGATCGTGCGTTCGGCGGCCGGCGCCGCGGGGGCAAGCCGGGCATACTCGGCGGGGAGCAGCGATTGCGGGTCGCAGGCCGCGGTGGCGGCTGGCGGCGGACCGCCCGTGGGAGCCTCCCGGCTACCGGCCAGCGTCACCCCGGTCGTGTCCTTCATCACGGCGAGGGTGTCGACGCCGAAGAACCGGTTGTCGCTCGCGGTGAAGCCCGCGGTGTTCGACACACGGAGCGCCACCCTCGTTCCGGCAAAGGCATTGCCCGCAACCCGATAGTCGCGGCTGTGCGTGTCGCGGTGTTTCGGATATCCCCAGTCGGCGGCCTCGGGATAGTTGGCCCAGAGCCAGAGCCCGTTCGTGCCGCCCGTGATGCGATTGTCGACGATGGCGTTGTTCTGTCCGTGCTCGATGGCGATGCCGTTGCGATTGCCGAGCAGGCAGTTGGCCACGACTTTCGAGTCGTAGCTGTAACCGCCCCACAGGCCGTAGTCGCTTCCCGCGGCGCGGTTCGCGATGAATGCATTGCGGCTGAAGGTCGCTTCCATCGCATTGGTGGGCGCGAAGCTGAAATCGTTGCCGAAGAACAGATTGTCGTTGGCGCCGCCGAGGCCGGTGTCCATGGTGGTCTGGCCGGCCCAGAGGAAGAGCCCGTCGCCGCTGTGGGTCACCGAGTTGTACGCCACCACGTTGCTGTCGCTCTGCTCGTACACCAGCAGGCCCGCCGAATCCTGGCCGCGGCGGTAGAACCCCTCGCTGTAGCCGCGCACGTCGAAGTCGATGCGGTTGTGCAGGATCGTATTGTGCGACGAGCGGTAGAGGCCGACGCCGAGCCCCGAGTTGTACGACAGCGTGTTGTCGCGGATGCGCAGGTGGTCGCTGCGGACGAGCATGACGCCGTTCATCCCCTGCTCCGCCGTGTTGTCGCGCAGCTCCCCGCCGCTCACGTCGGTCAGGTACACGGCCGCGCCGTAGCGCAGCCATTCATCCTTCTCGTTGTGGTGATACGACAACCAGTCCACCAGGCTCTCGTGCTCCACCAGGCTGTAGAGCCTCGGCTTCCAGTTGTAGCTGATGTCGCTGCCGGCGAGCGTGAACCCGTGCGTGCCGCGCACCCTGATCCCCACCTTGTACCCACGGATGTGCGCGTGGAGAATCCGGACATTCGTTCCGCCCTCGACGCGCACGGCCACGCCGGCCGCCAGATCGGGATCGGCGTGCGAGTCCATACCCTCCAGGCGGGCGCCGGCGAAATCCACCGTGATGTTGTTCCCGCGGATGGTGACCACGGCGGAGTCGAGCGACGCCGGCGCCGGCAGCCGGTACGCGCGCGGCACGATGCGCGCCGAGTGCGTGATCACGAGACCCGGGCGGAGCTCGATGGAGGGCAGGCGCGACGCCGCCTGGGCGCCCGCCGCGACGGGAAGGGCCGCGGCGAGGGCGAGCATCCGGTGCACGTTGTTCATTCGGTATCGGGCTTGGAGTCGGGTCGATCCAGGTGCACGTCCATCTGCGGGAACGCGATCGTGATCGCGTTGTCCTTGAACGCCCGCCAGATGGCGTGGTTGAGCCGCGACCTCGCCGGCGGCGCCGTCCATGAATCGGGGATCCAGATGGAGAGGTCGAAGTTGATGCTCGAGTCCCCGAATCCGGTGAGCAGCACGCGCGGGTCGTGGGTCTCGTCGCGGTCCGGCGACTGCACCCCGACATTGTGCAGCACCTGGAATACGAGATCGACATCGGATTCGTACGCCACGCCCACCGTGGTGCGCAGTCGGTAGAGCGAGTCGTGCAGGGTGTAGTTGGTGACGATCTGCTGGGCGAGGAGCGAGTTGGGGATGATCAGGTCTTCCTCGTCGCGCGTGCGCGCCACGGCGGCACGCACGCCGAGCGCCGTGATGCGCACCACACGGCCGTCCACCATCAGGATGTCGTCGGGTTTGATGGTGCGCTCCAGCAACAGGCTCACGCCGGCCACGAAGTTCTGCGTGACGCCCTGCATGGCGATGCCGACGCCCACGGCCAGGAACGCGCCGGCGGCAAACAGGGCGGCCAGGTCGAATCCCAGGTTCTCGATGGCAATGGCCAGCCCGACCACCAGCACGATGTACTGCACCAGCCGCGCGATCACCCGCGCCGTGCCGCGGTCCACCTTGGGGCGTTTGGCCAGGGCGCGCTGCGTGGCCATCTTGGCGAGCCGCGACACCCAGATCGCTCCCACGAACATCAGGAAGAAGATGATCATCCCTGAGAGCTTCACCGACGTGCCGTGAATGTCGAACAGCTCGGCTTGCAGAACGCGGGCGATCCGCCCCGAGATGGACGCGAAGTTCATGGCCCCAGTCTGCGCGTTCCCCTGGACCGGCGCAAGCGCGCCGGTCACGGTCAGGAGACGGGCGGCACCCGGTCGTCGGGCGGCACGAAGTTCGACAGGAACACGCGCTCGTCCGCGGTCAGACTATCGATGCCCTCGGCGCTGATCTTGTCGAGGATGCGGTTCACTTCCTCGCGGTTCAACTCGTGGATGCTGGTCGGATCCACCTGCCGCCAGTTGAGCACCTTCACGGGTCTCGTCGGCGCCGTGGCCTTGGCGCGAAACTCTTGGTGCCGTAGTGCCGGTCGAGCCACACGAGGTAAAGGAATCCGCCGGCGATCCCGCCCAGATGCGCGAAGTCGGCCACCCCGCCTGTGGAGCCGTTCATGCCGCTCCAGATGGAATAGCCGACGGTCAGCGCAATCAGCAGAAACGCCGGGATGGGAAGCACGCCCCAGATGTAGATCAGCTCGCGGGGCCAGTACTTGGCAAACGCCGTCTCGACGCCGAACACCGCCGCCGACGCGCCAATGATGGCTGCGTCCGGGGCCAGGAAGAACGACAGCGCGGCGCCCGAGATTCCCGCCAGAAAATACAGCGTGATGAACCGGTTCGACCCGAGCCGCGCTTCCACCCGCGGTCCGAAGAAGAACAGCACGATCATATTGAAGCCGATGTGCATCCATCCGCCGTGGAGGAACATGTAGGTCACGGCCGTCCATGGACGCGACAACGCCAGCGCCGGCTGAAACGCGAATTGGTATGTCAGCCCAGGCACCGTCATCTGCAGAAAGAAGACGATGATGTTGGCGGCAATGAGGCGTTTGACCCATGGGGTCACAGCAGTTCCTCCACGTACGGGATGGCGAAGCTCCCTCCGAAGATAACCCGCCCATCCTCCCCATGCGCCCTCGCCCCACTCGCCGCACGGGGTTCCCCCGCGCGTGCATCGTGGTATTCGTTATAGACATGCGCGCCATGCTGTTGTGGCGGCCCGCGCCGCTCGCCGAACATCCGTTGCCCCTGGAGGCCGCCGACGTCGCCGCCCCCACGCCGGCGGCGCGCGAGTTGCTGGTGCGCGTCTCGGTGTGCGGCGTGTGCCGCACCGACCTCGATCTCGCCGAAGGGCGGCTTGCCGCCTCCACCTACCCGCTGATCCCGGGCCATCAGGTGGTGGGTCGCGTGGCCGGCATCGGCGCCGGGACCACGGACTTCCACGAGGGCGACCGCGTGGGCGTCGCCTGGATCCACTCGGCGTGCGGCCGCTGCCGGTGGTGCACGTCAGGCGCCGAGAATCTGTGTCCGCAGTTCCAGGCCACCGGCTGCGACGCCAACGGCGGCTACGCCGAGTACCTCGTGGTGCCGGCCGCGTTCGCGTATCCGATTCCCAACGGGCTGCCCGACGCGAGCGTCGCCCCGCTGCTCTGCGCCGGCGCCATTGGGTGGCGGTCACTGCGCCTCACCAACCTCACCGACGGCGAGCCGCTGGGACTCACCGGCTTCGGCGCCTCGGCGCATCTGATGCTGCAGACGGCACGGCACCGCTTCCCCAACTCGCCGGTGTTCGTGTTCGCGCGCAGCGAGGGCGAGCGCGACTTCGCGCGACAGCTCGGCGCCGCCTGGACTGGCGACACCGCCGACGAGCCCCCCGAGCCGCTCGCCGCGATCGTCGACACCACGCCGGCGTGGAAGCCGGTGGTCGAGGCACTCGCGCGGCTGGCGCCCGGGGGACGCCTGGTGATCAACGCGATTCGCAAGGAGCGCGGCGACCAGCGCGAACTGCTGCGGCTGGACTATCCCACGCACCTCTGGCGCGAGCGCGAGATCAAGAGCGTGGCGAACGTCACCCGCGCCGACGTGCGTGAGTTTCTCCGGGCCGCCGCGGAGATGGATCTGCGCCCGACGGCGTCGGAAGTGCCGCTGTTGGAGGCGAACTCGGCGCTCGCCTGGCTGCGCTCGGGCGAGGCCATCCGCGGCGCCCGGGTGCTGCGCGTCGCCGACGACGACACGTAGCCCCGCCCCGCGGAGCCCGGAGTCAGCGCCTACTCGACGAGCTTCGGCACCTCGTGCTGGTCGTATCCCTTGAGGCGGTACACGGCCACCGAGACCATCCAACTGGCGATGAACACCCCGATGATCAGATATCCCAGCGTGCCGAAATCGCCATTGAGACGGGCCACGACGCTCCACAGCCAACCGTGGAGGTCCCACTTGGCGCCGACCAGGCCGAGCGCCTCGATGCCACCCACCAGCAATGCCACGAGCACCGACACGAAGGTGATGGTCATGTTGTAGTAGAGCTTGCGGATGGGACGCGCGAACGCCCATCCGTAGGCGCCCAGCATCAGCACGCTGTCGGTGGTGTCCACAATCGACATCCCCACGGTGAACAGCGCCGGGAAGACGAGGATGGTCCAGATGGACATGCCTTTGGCGGCGCCGGCGGCCGAGATGCCGAGCAGTCCGATCTCCGTGGCCGTGTCGAAGCCGAGTCCGAACAGCAGACCCAGCGGATACATGTGCCAGCTTTCGCGGACCATCCCGAACAGCGGCCGGAAGATGCGCGCCAGGAACCCGCTCCCCGCCATCAGCGCGTTCAGGTCCTCCTCGACGTACTCGCCGCCGCGTCGCACGCGGTGAAAGGTGCGGTACACCGCGACGAGGATGAACAGGTTCATGATCGCGATCACGAGCAGGAACAGCGCCGAGACGATGGTGCCGATCATGCTGCCGAGATTGCGGAACGACTCGAGGCGCGTGCTCAGCGCCATCGCCGTCGCGGCAATCGCCACCGATGCCAGCACGACCACGGTGGAGTGCCCGAGCGAGAAGAAGAAGCCGATGCCGAGGGGGCGCCGCCCATCCTGCATCAGCTTGCGCGTCACATTGTCGATGGCGGCGATGTGGTCGGCGTCGATGGCGTGCCGCAACCCCAGTCCATAGGCAAGCAGCGCCGTGCCGATCAGGAGCGGATAGTGGCGGAAAGCCACGAGCGCCCACGCCCACGCGCCGAGGTTCGCGGCGATCAGCACCGCGTACAGCCCGACGAGCCGCGTGCGCAACTCACGCGGCGAGGAACGGCGGAACGGGGAAAACGGATCGGTCATCGGGAACGGCGGGTCACGCCGGCTACCGCGCCGGCGGCATGTTGGTCAGTAGATAACGCGTGAGCGTCGAGTACAACTGCAGCGTCGTGCCCTCCCCCTCACAGATGCAGTGGGTCCGGTTCGGGTAGATCATCAGGTCGAACTGCTTGTCCAGCGAAACGAGCTTGTTGATCAGCCGGGCCGTTCCCTGGTAGTTCACGTTGTCGTCACCCGTCCCGTGGACAATCAGGAGTTTCCCCTTCAATCCGTCAGCAAAATTGATAGGCGAGCCTCGCCGGTAGCCCTCGGGGTTCCCCTCGGGGGTGCCCATGTACCGTTCCTGGTAGATGGTGTCGTACAGCCGCTGGTCGGCCACCGGGGCCACGGCCATTCCCAGCGTGTACACGTTGGGATACCGGAACATCGCGTTGAGCGTGCTCGAGCCGCCGCCGCTCCACCCCCAGATGGCGATGTGCGTGCTGTCGGCGTAGGAGTGCGAGCGGGCGAAGGCCAGCACCGCGTCGGCCTGCTCCTTGCTCGACAGCGGACCGATGGAGCCGTAGATGACCTTGCGCCAGGCGCGTCCCTTGGGCGCCGGCGTGCCGCGATTGTCGAAGCTCACCACCAGATATCCCTGGTCGGCGAGCATCTGGTGCCAGAGCATCCCGGTGCCGCCCCAGCGGTCCATCACCGTCTGCGCCGCCGGCTCGCCATACACGTTGACCAGTATCGGGTAGTGTTTGGAGGGATCGAAATCGTTGGGGCGGATCATGTATCCGTCCAGCGTCGCGCCGTCGCTCACCGTCACCTTGAAGAATTGCGCCGGCGTGCGGATCGCGTCCTTCGCGGCGGCTCGGAGCGGTGTGTTGGCCACCAGCGTCCGCGTCGCCGTTCCGGCGGGAAAGTGCACGAGATCGATCACCGGCGGCGTGTCGAACGCCGAGTAGGTATGGAATGCCCAGTGCGCATTGGGGGAGAAGTCGTACGAGTGCACCCCCGCCTCGTCGGCCGGCGACAGCCGCTCCGGCGGTCCCGGATGCGTCAGCGATACGCGGTACAGGTAGCGCTGGGTGGCATTGTCGGGGCTGGCGATCAGGTACAGCCACCCGCCCGGCGCGTCCACCGCCGCCACGCCCTCCACGTCGTAGTCGCCGGGCGTGAGCAGTTGCACCGTCTTCCCGTCGCGCGAGATGTCGTAGATGTGCCGCCAGCCGTCACGTTCGCTCGACCAGAGGAACGACTTGCCGCCGTCGAGCCAGGGGACGTTGGCCACAAGGTCCACCCAGGCGCTGTCGGTCTCGGTGAACACCGTGTGCGGTGTGCCGGTACGTGCGTCGGCCAGGATCACCGCGTCGCGGTTCTGGGCGCGGTTCATGTGCTGGATGAGCAGCTCGCGGGCGCCCGCCCATTCCATCCACGGCACGTAGTTGTTGCGCGGGTCGCCGGGGAGCTTCACCCAGGTCACCGTCCCGCCCGCCGCCGGCACCACCCCCACGCGCACTGCGGAGTTGGTGGTGCCCGCCTTGGGATACTGCACCGGCACCGTGAACGGGTAGAGCGAGTCGGTGACGTCGAGCATCAGGAAATCGCGGATGCCCCGCATGTCGAACTGCCAGAAGGCGATGTTCCGGCCGTCGGGGCTCCAGCGGAAGCCGTCGCGCAATCCGAACTCCTCCTCGTACACCCAGTCGCTCATCCCGTTGACCAGCGTGTGCGAGGCGTCGTGCGTGAGGCGCGTGGCCGGTCCGCCGCCGGCCGCCTCGACGTACAGGTCGCCGTTGAGCACGTATGCCACGCGCGACCCGTCGGGACTGAACTTGGCGAACATCAGCCTCGACTCCGGCACATGGGCGCCGCCCACCTGGTGCAACCGCTTCGTCGTCAGGTCGAGCATCCAGTAGTCGCCGCGCGTGTTCCGCCGCCACACCTTGCGCGTGTTCGTGAAGATCAACAGCCGACGCCCGTCCTTCGAGAACGCGTAGTCCTGCGGAATCAGCGCCTCGTCGCGGCCGGCCGGCGTGAGTTCCCCGGCGGGCACCTTCACCGAGCGCTTCCCGGTGGCGGCATCGTACTCCACGAAGTCGTACCCGCGGGCCGTGGGCGACGGCTCGAGCGTCAGATACGAGTCGCCGCTGTCGGTCCATCGCGCCGGTCCGAACCGCTCGCTGGCGTAGGTCCGCGAGGCGAAGAGGGTGTGCAGCGCGGAGTCGACCGGGGCGGGAATCTGCGCCGCCGCAGGCGCGGCGAGCGCGACGGCGACAACGAGCGCGGTCAGGCGCCACACGTCCGGTCGAGCGGGCATGGCGGCGGTACGGATGGGAGTCGGCATGGCGGTCCTCGGCGTTCGGCGCCGGTTATCGCGGGTGCGGGGTGCGGGGTGCGGAGCGGGGAGGCGTGCCCGGCGGGAAACTAGAGGGCGGGGACGGCGCGGGCCACCGGGAGCCGCCCCTGTCGCCTTCCCGGTCCGCCCTTCATCTTAGCCCTGTTCCTCCGGCCTCGGCGCCCCCACGTCGCCCACCGCCGTCGCTTCCACTCAACCGACCATGGCCATGTCCTTCCGCATCGCTCGCCTCCTCGCGGTGGCATGCGTGGCGGGTTGCGCCGGTTCCACCACACCGGCCTCCTCGCCAACGCCCGCCCCCACCCCCGCTGCCCCGCCGACCCGCGGCGCGGCACCCACCGGCATGCCCTCCGCCGCCGGTCGCGGCGGACGTGGCGCCGGCCCCGCCGAAGCCGCCGCTCCCCGCCCCTACCGTCAGGTGATTCCCGCCAGCGCCACCACGGCCCGCGGGCTGTTCATCACGCACCGCGTCGGCGACAAGTTGTACTTCGAGATCCCGACCCACGAGCTCGACAAGGACCTCCTCATCGTCGGCCGCTACGACCGCGCCGCGGCGCCCGAACCGCAGGGCCGGGGCAGCAGCGGCGGCGGATTCGGCGATTACGGCGGCGACGAGTTCGTGGAGCGCACCCTGCGGTGGGATCGCGTGGGCGACCATATCGTGCTGCGCACGCCGTCGTTCAACATCACCGCCGACAGCACCCAGTCGGTCTATCGGTCGGTGGAGTCGTCGAACTTCGCGCCGATCGTCATGATGTTCCCCATCGAGTCGTACGGACCCGACAGCGCGCCGGTGATCGACGTGACGAAGTTGTTCACCACGCATGTGCCGGAGATCGCGGCCATCAACGGGAACATCGATGCCAGCCGCTCGTACATCGAGCACGTGGCGGCGTTCCCGGAGAACCTGGAGATTCAGGCGGCGCAGACCGGCACGCCGGCAGCCGCCGGCGGCCGCGGGGGCGCCCCTGGCGGCGGCCGTGGCGGCGCGCAGATGGCACAGAGCGTGCTCGCCCACTGGAGCATGATCAAGCTGCCCGAGAATCCCATGCCGATTCGCTACGCCGACCAGCGCACGGGGTTCTTCACCGTCCGCACGGTGGACTTCGGCAGCAACCAGCAGGTGGCCGTGCCGCGGCAGTACATCACGCGGTGGCGGCTCGAGTGCTCTACGCGCATGGACGGCAACCTCTGCTATCCCAAGCAGCCGATCGTGTACTACGTGGACCCCGGCACGCCCGACCAGTGGAAGCCGTGGATCGAGAAGGCGATCGAGAGTTGGCAGCCCGCCTTCGAGGCCGCCGGCTTCAAGGACGGCATCATCGCCAAGGAAGCGCCGACCAACGACCCCAACTGGTCGATGGAGGACATCCGGCACACGGTGATCCGCTGGCTCCCGTCCACCGTCGAGAACTCGGTAGGCCCGCACGTGAGCGATCCGCGCACCGGCGAAATTCTCAACGGGTCACCGCGCATCTTTCACAACCTGATCGAGCTCATGCAGTACTGGTACTTCAGCCAGGCGGCGCAGCTCGACCCGCGGGCGCGGCAGCTGCCGATGCCCGACTCGCTGATGGGCCGGCTCCTCGAGTTCGGCGTGGCGCATG
>CAWAHC010000001.1:0-22096 GCA_963781765.1 uncultured Gemmatimonadaceae bacterium | reverse complement strand
TGACGGGAACGAACATGCAGTCGGAGAAGAGCAGTCCGCCCTCCTGGGGTACCGCGAACTTCAGGTCGAGGTTGTCCCCCGCCAATCCCGCGACGTCGCCCGACCAGCCGATGGCGATGGCGATGTTCCCCGAGGCCAGATCCTCCGCGTACTCGGTGCCCGTGAATGCCCGGATCTGTCCGTTCTTCCGGTATCGCGTCACGAGGGCACAGGCGGCGGCCACGTCGGCGTCGGTGGCCCGTTCCGGCGCCACGCCCTGGTACAGCATCACGAGCCCGAGCGTGTCGCGCACTTCGGTCTGCATCGTCACCTGGCCCTTGAACGCCGGGTCGAACAGATCGCGCAGGCTCGTGAGGTCGCGGCCGGTCTTGCTCCGATTGTAGGCCAGCCCGGTCATGCCAGACATCCACGGTATGGAGTAGCGGCGGCCGGGGTCGAAGGCCACGTTCCGCAGATCGTCCACCAGCCGGTTCTTGTGCGGAAAGGCGCGGTCGTCGAGCGGCGCGCAGTAGCCCAGCCGGATGAGGCGGGTCACCATCCAGTCGGTGAGCACCACGATGTCGCGGTCGATGCTGTGCCGCTGGGCGAGCGCCGGCGCCACCTTGGCGAAGTAGGCGTTGTTGTCGCTGACGTCCTCGGTGTAGTCCACGTGGATGCCCGTGGTCTTCTCGAACAGCGGCACCGAGGCCGAGTCCACATAGAGCGGCCAGTTCGAGATCCGCACGGTATTCGCGGATGCGCGGTCGGCGCGCGCCGGCGCTCCGTCGCCGGCGCAGGCGGCGAGGAACGATCCCCCCACGGCCAGCCCACCGGCGGCGCGCGCGGTGCGCCCCACGAACTGGCGGCGGGAAATCGCGCGCGGCCCCGGCGGCCCCTGCGGCCCCCGCGGCCCCCGCGGCCCCTGCGGCGCCGAGTCGTGCGTCATGGGTGCGCGACGGAATCCCGGCGCGCCCCAGCCGCCAGCAGGCGGCCCGCCGCCGGCTGCCACGCCGCGTACGCCGTGGCGCCAGCCTGGAGTCCGTCGATCGCCTGATCGGCCCCCACGTGCGCCACCAGTTCCGTCCCGTCGGCCGCCCGCACGCCAAGGCGCAGCACCGGTCCCTGGAAGATCGCGCTCTCCACGGTGACGGGAATCGACGTCACGCCCGCGAACGGCTGCATCGCAACGCGCACCCGTTCGGGACGCACCATCAACGTGGCGGCGTCGCCCGGCTGCACGTCCGGCGAATTGCCGGCCACCGGAAGGGTGATGTCGCCGATGACGGTGGCCGTGAGCCCGGCGTCGTCGCGCGGCCCCACGCGCGCCGGAATCAGGTTGGCCACGCCGATGAAGTTGGCCACGAACACCGTGGCCGGCTCGCGGTAGATCTCCTGCGGCGTGCCGATCTGCTCCACGCGCCCGTCGTTCATCACCGCGATGCGATCCGACATCGTGAGCGCCTCTTCCTGGTCGTGCGTCACGTAGACGAAGGCGATCTGCACCTCGCGCTGGATCCGCTTGAGTTCGAGCTGCATCGCCTGGCGCAGCTTGAGATCGAGCGCGCCCAGCGGCTCGTCGAGCAGCAGGGCGGCGGGGTAGTTGACCAGGGCGCGTGCCAGCGCCACGCGCTGCTGTTGGCCGCCCGAGAGTTGGGCCGGCTTGCGGCGCGCCAGCTCGCCCAGCCGCACCACTTCGAGCATCTCCAGTACGCGGTAGTCCACCTCCGCCGCGTCGAGACCTCGACTGCGCGGCCCGAACGCCACGTTGTCGTATACGGTCATGTGCGGAAAGAGCGCGTACTGCTGGAACACGGTGTTCACGTTCCGGCGGTAGGGCGGCACCCGCGACACGTCGGCGCCGTCCAGCAGCACGCGTCCCGCCGACGGCTGCTCGAAGCCGGCGATCATGCGCAGCGTGGTCGTCTTCCCGCAGCCGCTCGGCCCCAGCAGGGAGAAAAACTCCGCCCGGTGGATGGTGAAGTCGGCGTCGTGCACGGCGACGAAGGTCCCGAACCGTTTGGCCACGTGATCCAGCGTGATCACGGGCTCGGGGGTGAGGTCGCCGGCGTCAGTCATCATCCGGATTGCGCAATGAACGGAGTGGTCGCGAGTCAGGGCGGGCTGGGGCCGGGGTCGCGGGCGTGCTGAGCGCGCGCCCTCCCGCCGTCGAGCCTCACGTTAGAGAGCGAGGAAGGGGAGGGCAAGGCGGCGCCGCGAGCGCGCCGCCGCCTACCGCAGCGCGCGGGCGCGGGCGGCCACCGAATCCGCCTCCGCCGTCTCGTGTACCTTGCGCAGCGCCGCGGCGTACGCCTCGAGCTCGGGCACCAGCTTGGCGGAGTCGTTTCTGAACCGCGTTGCCTTGAGCAGCGGCATGAGCCGCCGGTACACGGGCACCGCCTCGGTGTAGCGATGCGCCTTGCTGTAAAGATCGGCGAGTCCCTGGAGTGCATACGTCGCGTAGACGTTCTGCGGCCCCGACACGGAATCGATGATCGCGAGGGAACGCCGGAAGTGGCGCTCCGCGCTCGCTGTCGAATCCAGCCCGACCAGGCTCTCCCCCAACGCTTCGTGCGAGATCGCCATCTGCATCGGGAGCCTGGCTCTCGTGGCGATGCCGAGTGCCTGCCGGTGGTAACCGGCACCCTCCGCGTATCGATTCAGCGAAGTCAGCGCGACGCCGAGGTTGTACATGACGAAGTACCGATTGGTCGGTTGCGCGGCCTTCGTTCTGCTGTACAGGGCCAGGGAACGCCGGTAGTAGGCCAGCGACGCTTCCACCGAGTCCATGGTCTGATAGATGTTCCCCAGCTCCTGGTTCGCATGGGCCACCCCGAGGCTGTCCGGGCCCGACACCCGCGTCTCGACGGCGAGGCCGCGTTTGAACATCGCAAGCCCCTCGGCGCCGTCGCCGAGCGCGGCCAGGTCCGTGCCGGTGTGCATCAGGACGCGCGCCGTACGCGGATGATCGGGGCCGAAGATGTGCAGGGTGACGGCAACCGCGCGGCGGCCCACCGCGACGGCGGAGTCGGTTTCCCCGGTCCGGTCGTAGTAGCTCGCGAGATCTTGCAGCCCGGCCGCCAGTCGCGGATCGTCGGGGCGGAGGAACCGCTGCCTGATCGCGAGGGCGGTGCGTGCATCCTGGATGCCCGGGACGAACTTCCCGGTGACTACCTCCAGGTAGGCGCGCCGATCGAGGAGATCGGCATACACCACGGAGTCGACCGACGGCTGGGCGTCATAGATCACGAACATGCGGTCCAGCACCACGCGGGCCGAGTCCAGGTGCTTCTCGTTGACGAACAGGCCGAACATCTCGCCAAGGACGTGGGCGATGCCGAGCGAATCGCCCGTGTGCTCCCGGATGCGAAGGGCCTCGGCAAGCTGGGCCCCGGCGCGCTCGGGGCTGCCGCGATTGTTGGTGCTGATCGCGAGATCGGCGAGAATGGTGGCCCGGAGCGGCGCGTCGGGGCCGTCCAGCGAATCGCTCAGCGCGAGGGCCGCGGCATACGCGGAATCCGCCGCGTCGAGGCGGCCGATGTTCCCGTACACGGCACCCAGTGTGACGAGCAGGCGGCTCTTCACGCGCGGCTGATCGGCGAGCGCGGTGTCGAGCCGGGCGCGCCCCTCGTCCACCACCTGGCCGATGGTGAGCGAGTCGCCGTGCGTGCGCGTCGGATCGGCGCCGGTGAAGAGATTCTGGAGGAATGCCGTGACCGCCTCGGCACGCTGCGCCTCCAGGCGGGCGGTGTCGCGCTCGCTGGCAAGCCGCCGCGCATAGAAGAGCGACACCCCGACGATCGCCAGCAGCGCGATGGTGCCGGCGGCCACCGCTGTGCGGTGCCGGCGGACGAACTTGCCCAGACGATAGCGCACCGTGGCCGGACGCGCCGACACCGGACGTCCGCCGAGGTACCGTTGGAGATCGGCCGCGAACGCCTCCACCGACGGGTAGCGGCGATCCGGCTCCTTGCGCAGCGCCATGAGCAGGATGTTGTCGAGGTCCCCTTCGAGCTCGGTGCTGAAGGCGGGACGCGCCGCGCGCGCCGCGTTGCTGGGGCGCGGCGGCTCCTCGGTGGTGATCCGGCGCTCGATCTCGGCGGGCGTGGAGCCTTCGACGTCGAAGGCCAGACGGCCGGTGAGCAGCCGGTAGAGCACGAGCCCCAGCGCATAGACGTCCGTCGCCACGGTGGGACGCAGCCCCTTGAGCTGCTCCGGGCTGGCGAACGCCGGCGTCAGCGGCCCGGGCCCCGTGGTCTCCATGTCCTGCGCTTCGCCCAGCAGCTTGGCCACGCCGAAGTCGAGCAGCTTGGGGTGCCCCGAGGCCGGCACCTGGATGTTCGAGGGCTTGAGGTCCCGGTGGATGATCAGCGCATGGTGGGCGTGCTGCACGGCGTCCGTGACTTCCAGAAAGAGCCGGAGTCGATCGGCAAGGCCCAACCCCTCCTCATCGCAATACACGTCGATCGGCCGCCCCTCGATCAACTCCATCACAATGAAGGGAGAGCCGTCGTCGGCGGTGCCGCCGTCCAGCAGCCGTGCGATGCCCGGGTGCGTGAGGCTCGCCAGAATCTGGCGCTCGGCCAGGAAGCGCCTGGTGTTGTCGGGGTGGGCGAGCCCGCGGCGGAGGAACTTGATGGCGGCCGTGGCCTGGTAGAGGCCATCGGATCGATGGGCGCGGTACACGGCCCCCATTCCCCCGTGGCCGATCTCGGTCTCCAGCACCCAGGCGCCGGCCCGCTGGCCGGCGCGCGACGGAAAGGTGAGGTCCGCGAAGGCGGCGGTCGCGGCCGCGATGGCCGGTACCGCTCGGGCGTCGGCGGCGGATGCATAGTCGGCGTCGAGCAGGGCGACGATCTCCGCGCGCAGCTCCGCGTCTTCCCCGCACGCCTCGGCGAGCCGGCGTTCGCGCTCGTCGGGCCCGGCGTCGATCAGCTCCTCCACCAGCGCCGCGATCCGGCGCATGCGCTCCATATCCATTCGCGTCGACCCCCGCCCCCGTTTGTGCTAGTCCGTCTCCTCCAGCAGCCGCCCGAGCAGGCGCTTGGCCACGCGCAGCTCGCGGTCCACGGTGGCCGGCGAGATCCCCAGAATCTCGGCCATCTCGTCATAGGTATAGCCGCCGAAATAGGCGAGCTCGACGATCTCCGCCTGCCTCTTGTTCAGCGTTGAGAGCCGCTCGATCGCCTCATCGAGGGCCAGAATGTCGTCGGCGCGCGTGGGCGCCTCGGCCAGTCCCTCGTCGAGCGTCACCGCCGGGGCGCCGCCCCCCCGCCGGGAACCCAGCCGGGCCCGCGCGTAGTCCACGAGCACGCGGCGCATGGTCGTGGCGGCCGCGGCCAGGAAGTGGCCCCGGCCCTGCCAGGTGACGTCCGCCCCCACCAGGCGCAGGTAGGCCTCGTTGATCAGCCCGGCGGTCTGCAGCGTGTGGCCCGGGCGCTCACTCCGGAGCTGGCGCCGGGCGATCTCCTCGAGCGTGGGATAGAGCGTCGCGATGGCCCGATCGCGCGCTCCCAGATCGCCGGCGCGCCAGGAGAGCAGCAGGGTGGTGATTTCCGAAGGGGGCCGATCGGCGGCGGGAGCCATGGCACGTCCGGTCGAGAGGCAGGAACCCAACGTAGCTCGGGTTTCCGGGGGGCGTCCAGCCGCCATGAGGGAATTCGCCCCCGACTTCCGCCTACCTCGGTGAGGACCCCGCACGGCCCGCGCCCCCCATCGGCGGCCGGCGTCCGTGCGGAACGACCTGGACAGGAGATTGACGATGCGTGCATCCTCCGTGCGGCACCTGGGAAGCTGGGCATTCGCGACGCTGCTGGTGTTCGTGATGACCCGTTGCAGTAGCTCCACCGCCCCGGCGAAAACGAACCCGCCCGGCAACACCAGCGGGTGCAGCAGTGCCAAGGACCTGGACTCGTGCCTCCCCAGCTGGAGCACCTTCGCGCCCACACAGGCGGCCGTGAGTCCGACCCCCACCGGAACGCCGACGACCACCGAGAAGAACGACACGCTGCAGCAGATCGACAGCACCGGCAACCTGGTGTCGCTCGGCAACGTCACCTTCCAGTGCACCGACTCGACGTTCAACTTCGTCGACAATCCGGACCGGGCGCTCTCCTTCAACATCGACCAGACCGTGGTCTGGCCGGGCGCGTTGATTCAGGGCAAGAGCCACCGGGACGCGCACAAGATGAACGATCTGCTCGAACTGCCCATCCGCGATCGAACGCCGGTGACGGTGACCCTGAGCTTCAACAGCGCCAACAACACGGCCACGATCACCAACCCCGATCAGGGCTCGGTGAACCAGGCCGTGCAGACGATGATCGGGCAGGCCCAGGCCGATTCGCTGGTCACGGCGAGCAACATCACCTTCGACGAGAAGACCTTCAGCTCGGAACAGCAGGCGGCCGACGCGTTCGGCGTCTCGGGACGCTACCTGGGCTTCGAGGCCACCGCCAAGGGCGCCGTCTCCAAGTCGGTGAGCCGGCACGTCGTGATGGCGCAGTTCAAACAGCAGATGTACATCGCCGGCGTGACCCAGCCGTCCACGCCCGCCGATTTCTTCAGCAGCGCGTTCACGCCCGACCAGTACCAGGCGCAGGCGAATCTCGGCCGGATCGGCCCCGACAACCCGCCGCTCTACGTGTCGCGCATCGGCTACGGCCGCATGATGGTCTTCGAGATGAGTGCCGAGGCGAAGGCCTCCGAGATCGAGCACGCCCTCAACGCCGCCTACAAGGGCGTCGCGGGCGGAGTGGCGGTCAGTCTCAGCGCCCAGGACCGCGCGGTGCTCAGCAGCTCGGAGCTTCGCATTTCGCAGATCGGCGGGGCCGATACCAACGCGCTGGCGGCCATCCATTCCGGCAATCTCGCCGACTACTTCACCAGCACCGCCCCGCTCACGAGCGCGGCGCCTCTCTGGTTCGAACTCAAGTCGCTCACCGGTCAGGTGGCGCAGGTCTCGGAGCCCGGCACATACACCCAGACCACGTGCGTGCCCAAGCTGCCGGGGTCGTTCAACTTCCTGCCGGAACAGACGCTGAGCATCCCGTTCTCCGCGGGCACGCAGCGTCGCACCCTGCAGGCCGACGTCAACGGCGACGGGAAGATGGATCTCATCTTCGACGAGCTGCAGAGTTCGCCGTCGCAGAACATCGTGCATGTGGCCCTGGCCAATGGCGACGGCACCTTCACCGTCCAGTCGCCCGATGCCAGTGCGGACGCGCCGGCCGAAGGGTGGGAGAACTTCACCGTCTCGGCGGTGGACATGAATGGCGACGGGAAGGCCGACCTCGTCTGGAATGCGCTCACGCACACCGACAACGTGGTGTACGCGGCGCTCTCCAACGGCGACGGCACGTTCACCTGGCGCCCGCGGCAGGAACTCCCTGCCACCGGCTGGGACACCTACCGCCTGATCACGGGCGACATGAACAACGATGGCCGGGGCGATCTCGTGTGGACCAACGTCGGGCAGAACACCATCACCCTCCGCACGTACTTCGGTCTCGCACGTCCCGATTCGACGTTTGCGATGATCGCCAACTACGTCGACCAGTCCGCCAACTACGCGGGGTATCAAACCGCCGTTGCGGCGCAGTTGGACGGCGTGGGCGGGGAAGATCTTCTCTTCAACACCCTGAATGCGTCCAACAACATCTCACACGCCGACCTGTTCACGCCCACGTCGGACAGCACCGGCACGCTGGCGCTCAAGGTGGGACTCTCCTACGGCATTACCGGGTGGGCGTACTACACCACGCGCCTCGGCGACATCGACGGGCGGAACGGCGCCGATCTCGTCTTCGTGCGCAGCACCGATCCCGCGAATACCAACGGGTGGATTCATCGCGCGCTGAACAACGGCGATGGCACGTTCACCATCCAACCGGCGCAGCACGCGGGCCTGGGCACCAATCCGGTGGTTCCGTTTCTGGCCGACTTCAATAACGACGGGAAGGACGACATCCTGTTGAACCACCGGGACGCGTCGACGAATCAGGTGCTCGTGGGGTTCGGCACGTCGAGCGGCAACTTCACCTTCCCGGCGGGCATCCAGACGGCGCTGAATACCCCGCCCGAGGGGTGGGCGCCCTACGACGTCGTCTTCGTGGGCGATCTCAATGGCGACGGCAAGGCGGACGTGGTCTGGACCAATCCGTCCAGCCAGGCCCACGTCTACGTGGCCCTGTCGAAATGAGGGGCTCCGAGGGTGACCGCGGTCACCCTCGGGGGGGCCAAAACAGGTCGATTTCCCTGATTTCCGTTGCGTGGAGCCCCGTTCCTGCGTTAGTGGAAAGGAAGGAACGGGCTCCGCGCCGCCGCGGAGTCTGTCGGTCCGGGAACTCGCCGCGGAACGTCCGCGGTCTCCCGGTTCGTGAGTGCGGCAACATCGTCGACCGCCATGGCCGGCCGACTGGGGGAATCCATGCCTATGCGTCTACGTCTGCATCCCGCGATTTCAGTGCTCGGACTCTTCATCGGCGCCGCGGTCATCGCGTCGTGCGATGCGACCGCGCTGACTGGGCAGCCGGGTGCGGGGGGCGGCGGTGGCGGCGGGTCGTCCTCGATGATCGTCTACGGCTCGACCACGTCCGCGACCACCGGCGCCGTGGTCGCGAACCTGACGGTGACCGCCGAAGACAGCTCCTGCTCCGGCACCTCGTACGGCAGCGCCACCGGTGCCTCGTCGTCCACGGGCATCTACCGCATCGAGGTGTCCAGCTCCTCGACGTCGGCCGGGTGCGTGGTGGTCACCGGCACCGTTTCCGGTAACCCGAATCCGGTGACGCTCACCAAGCCGAATCTCAACTTCACCACCGGCGACAGCGTGGTGGTGAATCTGTCCTTCCCGTAGGCGACCTGCTGGTCGGGTCGCCGTCGGCGTGAGGCTGCCGGCGACCGGAAACGTTTGCGCCCCGTTTGCGCGCCGGTCCCCACTGGCGCGCCTCACTCGGCGAGGGCAGCTTACGCGGTGCCCGAAACCCCCCATCTCACGACCGCCCTCAGCGACCGCTACGTCATCGAGCGGGAAATCGGCTCGGGCGGCATGGCCGTGGTGTACCTCGCCCACGATCGCAAGCTCGAGCGTGAAGTCGCGCTCAAGGTCCTGCGCCCCGAACTGGGCGCGGTGCTCGGTGCCGAGCGCTTTCTCACCGAGATCAAGATCTCGGCGCGGCTCGACCACCCGCACATCCTCACGCTCATCGACTCCGGCGACGCCGACGGCATGCTGTACTACGTGCTGCCGTACGTGCGCGGGGAGACGCTGCGCGACAAGCTGAACCGCGAACAGCAGCTCGGCATCGACGAGGCCATCGCCATCACCAAGCAGGTGGCCAGCGCGCTCGACTATGCGCACCGCCAGGGCCTCGTGCACCGCGACATCAAGCCCGAGAACATCCTGATCCAGGAGGGCGAGGCGATGCTGACCGACTTCGGCATCGCGCTCGCGGTCAAGGAAGCGGGCGGCAACCGGCTCACGCAGACCGGCCTCTCGCTCGGCACGCCGCAGTACATGAGCCCCGAGCAGGCCACGGGCGACCGCGGCATCGACGCGCGCAGCGACGTGTACTCGCTGGCCGCCGTGTTGTACGAGATGCTCGCCGGCGAGCCGCCGGTAACCGGCGCCAGCGCGCAGGCGATGATCGCCAAGCTGATGACCGAGAAGCCCACGCACGTGCGCATCCTGCGCGACACCGTGCCTGAGGGCGTGGACGAGGCACTCACCAAGGCGCTGGCCAAGACGCCCGCCGACCGGTTCAACACTGCCGAGGAATTCGCGCGCGCGCTCGACGCGGGGATGATGCGCGTCACGGGAACCGGGGCCGCCGCCGTCGCGGCGCCCCGGCGCCGGTGGGGCCTGCTCATCGGCGTCCCCGTGGCGTTGGCCGCCGTGGCCGTCGCGGTGGCCGCGTTCAGCATGCGGGGCGGGGCAAAGAACGTCAGCACCCAGGCCTCGCTCGGCAGCAAGACGCAACTCACCGTGTCGGGCGGCATCTACTACCCGGCCATCTCGCCCGACGGCAAGCAGCTCGCCTTCGCGTCGCGCCACTGCCGCGGCGCCGAGTGCACCTACTCCATCGTCGAGCAGGACGTCGGCGGAACGGTCACGCGTTCCATCCTCGACGGCGCCACCGCCGTCTACTATCTCGGATGGAGCCCCGACCGGCGGAACCTCCTCTTCAATGGCACGCTGAACGGACGGTACGGCACCTATCTGCTGTCGGCGCTCGGCGGCACGCCGCGCTTCCTGACCTCTGGCAGCGCCGCGTTCTACTCCGGCGGCGATTCCCTGCTCATCGGATCGTCGAACACGCAGGATTCCGTGTATTGGGTGGGCGTCGCCGCGCTCGACGGCGTGGTCCACGACAGCGTCGCCGTGCATGGCAAGGGGCAGGCCCTGGCCGGACTCTCGGCGATTCCCGGCACCCGCTGGATCCTCACACTCATCATCCAGGCCCCGCACGGGCTCTGGCAGGTGATCGGGCGCGACGGCAAGGTGGCCGATCACGTGGTGAACCAATGCACCTGCGGCGGCATCGGCACCGTCGACGCCGTCTGGCTCGATCGCGCCGGCGATGCGGCGGGCGAATCCCTGGTGCGCATCGCCATCGACCCGGCCACCGGGCATCTCTCGGCGAAGCAGGACACGATGGTCACCGGCATCTTCACCAACGTCTCGGTTACGGCCGACGGCGACAAAATGGTGATGGATCAGGGCACGCTCGACTACGGCGTCTGGACGACGGGAATCCCCGAGCTGCTGAAGGGCCGGCTGGCCGACGATCACCGGATTGCGCACGCGTCCAACAGCGTCCTCGCCTGGGTCTCGCCCGACGGCAACCGGCTGATGGTGCGTCGCATCGTGCCGACTACCGGCGACCACACCGAAGCGCGGTTCAGCATTCGTCCGTACGACGGCACCACCGAGACGCCCCTGCCGGGCACGGGCAAGATCGAGGGCGCGGATTGGGTGGACTCCACATCGGTGTCCGTCGGCTCGACGATGCCGGACGGCCACATTCACCTCGCCGTGGTGGACGTGCGCACCGGCGCCGAACGCGACGCGTTCGACCTTCCCGATTCCTCGATCACGTCCGCAGCGCCCGTGCCGAACGGGTGGGCGTGGATTCCCATCACCCGCGACCGCCTGCTCATCGAGCAGAACGGCACGCGGCGCAGCCTGACGTTGCCCGAGTGGTATTCATCCATCTATACGATGATCGCCGACCCGGCGCACGGCCGGCTGTTCGTGGCCGGTTATAATCGCGCCACCGGCGACACGATCGGCGTGGCGGCGGTGAACGTGGCCGACGGCACGTTCGCGCAGTGGACGTCGATGTTCGCGGAGGATGCGCAGATGTCGCTGCTCGACGGGGGCGACCTGTTCCTGGCGGCGCACCGGACCGAGGATGCGTACGATCTGTACCGGCTCACGGGGCCGGGCAAGATGCAGCGCCTCGGCGCGCCCGCGCTGCCGCTCTTTGACGTCAGCGTCTCGGGCGACGTCAAGCGTGCCACCGCGGTGCAGCGCGGCTACAACGCCGACGCCTGGATGTACAACGTGGTGAAGCGCTGACGCGTCCAACGCCATGGACCACCGCGACGCCGTAGCCTTTCTCGGGACGGCGGTCCACCCTGGCGCCGGCACCTGGGCAGATCTCGGCGCCGGCGACGGCACCTTCACCCGCGCGCTCGTCGAACTGCTCGGTCCGGGCAGTCGCGTCTATGCCGTGGACCGCGACCGCGGCGCCCTCGCGTCCCTGGAGGCATGGGCGCGCGAGGGCCACGCATCGCTCACCGCGGTGGCCGCGGATTTCACCGGTTCCTTCGCCCTGCCGGGCGTCGAGAAGGGACGCCTCGACGGACTGCTCGTCGCCAATGCGCTGCACTATTCGGCAGCGCCCGCGGCGGTGCTCACCGAGCTGGTCGCGTGGCTTCGCCCGCATGGCCGCGTCGTCCTCGTCGAGTACGACCGCCCGAACGCCAATCGGTGGGTTCCCTATCCGATCACCGTCTCCCGGCTCGCCGAACTCGCTGACGCGGCAGGACTCGGCCCGTTCACGGTAGCCGCGACGCGCCCCTCGGCGTTCAGCGGCGAGATGTACGTCGCCTTCGCGGACCGCGCCTAATACTGCCGACTGGCACTCTACGCCCACTCGCACCATCTTCGCGATTCCCACCAGGCGCACCGAGTTCCGCCAACGGATGGCAACCGCCACATGAAACGTATCTTCCTCGCGCTCGCCGCCCTGGTCGTTCTTCCCGCACTCGCACAATCACAGCGGGCCGGACGAGGAGGGCCTGCCGAGAACGCGGCCGCCGGTTCCGCAAAGGTCGTCCTCCTCGGCACCGGAACGCCCATTGCCGACCCCGACCGGTCGGGACCGTCCACGGCCGTCGTCGTCGGGAACGACTCCTACATCGTGGATGCCGGCGCCGGCGTGGTGCGGCGCGCCGTTGCCGCCGCGCGCAAGGATCACCTGCCCGCCTTGCAGGTGAGAAACCTCAAGCGGCTCTTTCTCACCCACCTCCATTCCGATCACACCATTGGGCTGCCCGACATCATCCTCACCCCCGCGGTGCTGCACCGGAACGCACCGCTCGAGGTGTGGGGACCCGAAGGCACGCAGGCGATGGTGGACCACATCCTGAAGGCGTATCGGGAAGACATCCGGCTTCGCGTCTACGGACTGGAGCACGGCAACTGGGCGGCGTATCACGTGATCGTGCACGAGATCAAGCCGGGCGTGGTGTACCGCGACTCCAACGTGACGGTCACGGCGTTCCCCGTGCACCACGGCAGTTGGCCCGAGGCGCTCGGCTACCGCTTCGACGCCCGCGGCCGCAACATCGTGATCTCCGGCGACGAGGCCCCGCCGCTGGACACCATCGCGCACTACTGCAACGGGTGCGACGTCATGGTGCACGAGGTGTACTCGGCCAAGGGCCTCGCGCGCACCGGCCCGGGGGACCGCGAGTACCACACGCACTTCCATACGTCCGGCGTCGAGCTGGGCGAGATGGCCGCCAAGGCCCAGCCCAAGCTGCTGGTGCTCACGCACTGGCTCTTCTTCGGGCAGACCACGGACGAGATCGTCGCCGAGGTGAAGTCGCACTTCTCGGGTAAGGTCGCGGCGGGGGCGGATCTGGACGTGTACTGAGCCGGCGGGTCAACTCCCGCCGGCGTTTCCGCGTGCCGCGGGCACGCGCTCGTAGTGCAGCGGCGACCCGGCGATCGAGACCTGGTTGACCCGACCGAGGGCGTCGACTTCGAAGTTCACGTAGTCGGCGCCGTACAGGTGGTATCTCCAGGTGACCCGGAACGTTTCGTCGTGCCAGTACTCCAGGTCGCCCGTGAAATCCGGATTCCCCAGGCGCAGCACGAGATGTCCGTCTTCCACGGCCACGCGCGCGTCGCCGTCGAAGTCATCGTGGTAGCGCGCGGCGTAGTCGCTCATCGGAAGCGGTGCATGGCCGGCCGAATCGCGGGTCGCGGCCAACTTGTCGTCGGCCGTCTGCCCGGCCTTAAGGGCGCGCTGCATCGAAGCGAGCAACGTGTCGCTGACGTGCCCCGGCGGCAGGCCGAGGTAGGCGTTCAGCACCTGCAGGATGATGCCGAAGCGCGCGTCGTTCCCGTTCATGTTGGACATCACCGCCACGCCGAGCTGCGCGTCCGGGACCAACGCCACGGCCGATGCCATTCCGTCGATGTCGCCCGCGTGCCAGACGAGCGCGTGTCCCGCATAGTCCTGCACGAACAGGCCGAGTCCGTAGGTGTAGAAGGTGCCGTTCGGAATCCAGGCGCGAATCTCCCGGCCCACGCCGGAGCTGGCCGACACCAGCATCTGCGGGGTTTCCATTTCGCGAACGATCGACGAGTCGAGCACCGTCCGGCCGTCGTAGCGCCCATCGGCCAGGAGCATCAGCAGCCAGTGGCTCATGTCGTCGGCGCTGGAGTTGATGCCGCCCACCGGCGACGCGATGTCCATGTTGTGCGGCCAGTAGCGGTGGATCTCGGCGACCTTGCCGTCCACCATTCCGTGCGGCATTGCGACGTTGCTCGACGCGGCGAGCTGCGCCTCGGTGGTGACGGTGCGCGTCATGCCGAGCGGAGTGAAGAGATGGTCGGCGACGTACCGGTTCCACGTCTTGCCGGTGGCGGCGGGAATGAACCGGGCGGCGGTGAGGTACAACATGTTGTTGTAGCAGAACTGCGCCCGGAACGCGTGGTCCGGCTGCTGGTAGCGCAGGCGCGCGATCACATTCGAGTCGTCCGACATGTACCACATCGGCGGATCGCAGTATCCGCTGCGGTGGGTGAGCAGGTCGCGGAGCGTGATGGATTCCGTCACGTACGGACTGCTGAGCCGGAAGGGCTTCACGTAGTCCACGGCGCGCGCGTCCCAGGTCAACTTCTTCTCGGCCACGAGCGTGCCGAGCGCGGCGGCGGTGAACGCCTTGGTGTTCGAGCCGATGTCGAACAGCGTGTGGCCGTCCACCGCGCCGGGCTTGCCAAGCTCGCGTACACCGTAGCCGCGGGCCATGACCACCCTGCCGTCCTTCACGATCGCGATGGCCAGTCCCGGTACCTGCCACTGGGTCATGACGCGCTGGACGTAGGCGTCGAATCCGCTCAGCGGGGCGGGGGTCTGCGCCATGGTGCCGCGCGCCAAGAGCGCGCCGGCGGCGGAGAGCAGGAGCCATCTCTTCATCTGATATCCTCACTTGCCTTGCCGGCGTTTCGCCTCGCGCGGGACGGGGCGATCCCGGTTGCCCAGGCAACCACGGCAGGAACCTGTGCAAACATGTTCCCCGCGTCCGGCGCCCGCCAGCGGACTCGCGCCCGCGTTCCCTTTGGTGCATTTTACTGGGTCGGTACACTTTGAGGGATCGGCTGACGAGTGCGTCCCCCTTCGCGCGACGGCCGGCCCGCACCACACCCGCCGGAGTTCTACATGTCGCTTCGCGTCCGTACGCTCGCACTCACTCTCGTCCTCGGCCTGTTCCCCGCAGCGCTCCTGGCTCAATCCACCCGCCTGCTGCACCAGCCCGATGTCAGTGCCCGCTACGTGGCGTTCGCCTATGCCGGCGACATCTGGCTCGCCCCGAAGGACGGTGGCGACGCCCGGCGCGTGACCTCGTCGCCCACTGTCGAAGCCGACCCGCACTTCAGTCCCGACGGCAAGTGGCTCGCCTTCACCGGCCAGTACGGCGGCAATCCCGACGTCTACATCGTGGGCGTCGACGGCGGCACGCCCAAGCGCCTCACCTACCATCCCGGCGCCGACCTCGTGCGCGGATGGACGCCCGACGGCAAGCGCGTGGTGTTCGAATCCACGCGCACCGGCATGCCCGACGGCGAGCCGCAGCTCTGGACCGTGTCCGTGGACGGCGGCGCCGCGCAGCGGCTCCCACTGCCGCGCGCGCAGGACGGCGCCATCTCCCCCGACGGACAGGAGATCGCCTACCAGCTCGTGCGCCCGTGGGAGAGCGAGATGCAGCGCTATCGCGGCGGCCAGAACCAGCCCATCCGCGTGTTCAACGTCAGCACGCACGCCATGACCAAGCTCCCCTGGACCGACAGCCGCGACCAGCAGCCGGTGTGGCTCGGGAGCACCATCTACTTCATCTCCGACCGCGACTGGACCAACAACCTCTGGTCGTACGACACGAAGACCAAGGCGCTCAAGCAGATCACGCACTACGCCGACTACGAGGTGGAGAGCGTGAACACCGGCGCCGGCCTCGTGGCCTACGAACAGGCGGGCGACGTCCACCTGTACGACCCGGCCACCGGCCGCGACCGCAAACTCGATATCAACGTCACCGGCGACTTCCCCTGGGCCATGCCCCACGCCGCCGACGTCTCCAAGGACCTCATCGCCCCGCAGCTCTCGCCCACCGGCGTGCGCGCCCTGTTCGAGGCCCGCGGCGACGTGATCACGGTGCCCACCGACAAGGGCACCTGGCGCGACCTCACCAGCAATTCGTCCGGGGTCGCCGACCGCACGCCCATCTGGTCGCCCGACGGCACCCGGATCGCCTGGTTCAGCGACAGCACGGGCGAGTACCAACTGATGGTGGGCGGACAGGACGGGCTCACCCCGCCCAAGGCGTACAAACTCGAGCACCCCACGTACTTCTACGCGCCGCAGTGGTCGCCCGACGGCAAGAAAATTCTCTTCTCCGACGCCGAGATGAATCTGTGGGTGCTCGACCTCGCCACCGGCAAGGAGACGCACGTGGACCAGGGCAACTACACCTGGCCCAACCGCGAACTCGCGCCCTCCTGGTCGCCCGACTCCAAGTGGATCGCCTACCAGAAGCGGCTCCTCGGGTCGCAGTTCCACGCCGTGTTCGTGTACAACGTGGCCGACAACGCCACGCACCAGCTGACCGACGGGCTCTCCGACGTCATCGATCCCACGTGGGGCAGGAGCGGCAAGTATCTGCTCTTCCTGGGCTCCACCGACTTCGCGCTGCACACCGGCTGGCTCGACATGAGTTCGTACGACCAGCCCATCGAGCGCGCCGTCTACCTTGCCGTGCTCTCCAAGGCCGATCAGTCGCCCCTGCTCCCGCAGGCCGGCGACGAGCCCCCCGACACCGGGACGAAGGCGAAGCCCGACAGCGCCGCGAAGAAGATCGCGCCCGAGCCCGTGTCGGTGCACATCGACTTCGACGGGTTCATGCAGCGCATCGTCGCGCTCAATGTGCCCAGCCGCGACTACGCCAACCTGCGGGCCGGCCGCGCCGGCGAGTTCTTCTACATCGAGCACGTGCCCAACCATGCCGACGTGCTCCACCGCTACGACCTCAAGGAGCGCAAGGCCATCGAGTTCGTGGGCGCCGCCGCCGACGACTACGCGCTCAGCTTCGACGGCAAGAAGCTGCTGTACCAGGGCGCCATGCCCAGCGGCCAGCCAAACGGCAATTGGGCCGTGGTCGACGCCACCGCCGCCAAGCCGCCCGAGGCCGGCACCGGCGCGCTGAAGACGGCCGACCTCAAAATCGACATCGACCCGCCCGCCGAGTGGCGCCAGATCTTCGACGAGGCATGGCGCATCGAGCGCGACTACCTGTACGTGGCCAACATGAACGGCCAGAACTGGCCGGCCGTCAAACAGAAGTACGCCAAGTTCCTGCCGTACATCCGCCACCGCGCCGATCTCACCACCCTGCTCGCCCAGATGCAGGGCGAACTCACCGTGGGCCACAGCTTCACGGGCGGCGGCGACATTCCCACCGCCGACGCGCTCCCCGCCGGATTGCTCGGCGCCGATCTCGCCGTGGAGAACGGACGCTACCGCATCACCAAGATCTACAACGGCGAGAACTGGAACCCGAATCTCCGCGCGCCGCTCTCGGCGCCCGGCGTGGACGTGCACACCGGCGACTACATCCTGGCGGTGAACGGACGAAACCTCGCCCCGACGGACAATCCGTATGCGCTGTTCATCGGCACCGTGGGCAAGCAGGTGCAGCTCCGCGTGAACAGCCGGCCCACCGACGCTGGATCGCACCTCATCACCGTCGTGCCCACCGGCAACGATATGGGGCTGCGTGAGCGCGACTGGATCGAGTCGAACCGTCGCACGGTCGATTCGCTCTCCAACGGACAGCTCGCCTACGTCTACATCCCCGACACCGGTGAGGGCGGTTACACGAGCTTCAACCGCTACTATTTTGCGCAGCAGAACAAGAAGGGCGCCGTCATCGACGAGCGGTTCAACCACGGCGGCAGCATCGCCGACTACATGATCGACGTCATGACCCGGCAGCTCCATGGCTACTTCAGCCAGCGGCTGGGCGATCGCTACGACGCGGTCACCGCGCCGGCCGCCGCCATCTGGGGGCCGAAGGTGCTCATCATCAACGAGATGAGCGGCTCGGGCGGTGACATGTTCCCCTTCATGTTCCACCAGATGAAGGTCGGTCCGCTCATCGGCACCAAGACCTGGGGCGGACTCGTGGGGTGGGGCGGGGAGCCGCGCTTCGTGGACGGCGGCTTCATCAGCGCACCGAGCACGGGCTTCTACAACCCCGACGGGCAGTGGGACGTGGAGAACAAGGGCGTGCCGCCGGATATCGAGGTGGAGCAGACGCCGGCGCAGCAGATCGCCGGCCACGATCCGCAGCTCGAGCGCGCCGTGACCGAGGCGATGAAGCTGCTCAAGGAGCACCCCGTGAACCTGAAGCCGGTGCCGCCGGGTCCGGACCGCGCGCACCCGGGGCGGGGAGGAGACTAGGCCGGTTCGATAGTCGGACCGTCAGACGTTCGACGGGCCGGTGGTGCGCAAGCGCCGCCGGCCCGTCGTGCGTTCGTCAGCCAATCACGTTGGCGAGCGCGCAGCGGAAGCCGGGGAGCACGTCCTCGCCGTCGAGCGCCTGCTCGGCCCCGACGATCGCCAGGCTGCCGTCCGGGCGATACACGCGGCCTTCCCGCTTGGCCGGATCGATGACCCAAACGAGTCGTGTTCCGGCGTCGAGCCATGCCCCGACCTTGGCCAGCAATTCGCCGGCACGGTCGTTCGGCGAGACCACCTCGACGGCGAGATCCGGCGCAAGCGGCGCGTAGCCACGTGCCGGGATCTGGTCGGTCCGGTCGCACGCCAGAAAGGCCACGTCGGGCGCACGCACGGTGTCCGGATTCGACTCGATCTTGAAGCCGCTGCCGTCCAGCACGTCGCCCAGGTTGTGCGGCAATACGAAGGCAACGAGGTAGTACACCAAGCGACCCGACACCCGCCCGTGTAGCGTGCTCGGCGGCTCGTGGACTACGAGTCGTCCACGAATCAACTCCGTGACCTTGCCCGGGATGGAGATCCGTTCCAGTTCCTCGGCGGTCATCAGCCCGGCTGTCGATTCGGTGGCAGGCATACCCATACTATTACCCTACTCGGCGGAGCGTGCAATGCTCGGCGAAGCTACGGCTCGTCGGCACGACCGCCGCATCGTTTCACCGCGATGGCGGCCATTGCGCCGCCGCTAGATCCTCACCGCCGGCAGCAGCGCCCCCGCCGCCAGCCCCGCCACGTACAGCCAGCCGAACAACCGGTTGTGCACCAGACACACCCGGTGGTACCAGAGCGGCCAGCCCACGTAGCCGGCCGGCGGTTCGCTCGGCGCCGGCGCCGACATCACGCGCACGGCGCGCCAGGCACGCGGCCACGCCAGCAGCACCAGCAGCGCGAACGGAGTCAGCATGCGAAGCGCGACCCCCGCCACGATGAACAGGTACATGAGCACCACCGACGCGCGATTGAGCACGCGCGCCCACCGCTCGCCGAGCACCACGGGCAGCGTCCGCTGGTGCTTGCCGGCGTCGAACACCCGCTGGTCGATGTGCTTGCCCACGAGGATCGACATCACGCCGAGCCCGTACGGTACCGACGCCAGCAGCGCCGTGCTGGAACCATGACCGGTGATCACGTAGTAGCCGCCCGCCACCATCAGCGGCCCCCACACCACGAACGCCGCCAACTCGCCGAGCCCCAGTTCCTTGAGCGCGAGCGGGGCGGCATCGTAGGCCCAGAGCAGCAGCGCGCCGGCTGCGACGAGCATCACGGCGGTCCGGCCGCGCAGTGCGATGAAGTAGATGCCGATGGCGATCGCGACGGCGGTCAGGATCAGCAGCCCGGTCACGAGCAGCCGCGAACTCACCGCGCCACTGAGCAGCGGATGTACCGTGTACCGCCGGCGTGGCGAGTCGTCGGTGTCGTGTCCACGACGCGCGCCGAAGTAATCGTTGGACAGATTGCTGATGGCGTGCAGCACCACGTAGCCCACCAGCACCAGCGCGAACGGCACCAGCGCGAACTCGCGGTCGGTGAGCGCGAGCAGGCCGGCCAGCAGCGCCGCCTGGAAGGAGATCACGAGAATGACACTGCGCGCCGAGTAGAGAAAGCGCGCGATCGGATCGAGGTGTACCAGGTCCTCGGCCAGGGGCGGATAGAAGCCCGTGAAGGCGCGCGCCCACTCGCGCGGGCCGCGGCTGGTGGGCCGCCGGCCCGAGGGCACGCCGGTGGGCCGTCCGCTGGAAGATGCAGTCATGCGATCGACGTCCGTTGGTGAAGACATGGGGTGGCGGCACGCCACGTCGCGCGCGTGCAGGCCGAGCCCGATGGTCTATAATACAAATGACTCTCACCCGGTGCCGTATATGGCCAGATCCCGTCGTTCGTCCGCCTCCGCTCGCAAGTCGCCCCGTACGCTCGCCCTCGACATCGGGGGCACCGGGCTCAAGGCCACCGTCCTCGACGCCCGGGGGCGGATGCTGGTGGATCGCGTGCGGGTGAAGACGCCCGATCCCGCCCCGCCCGACGTGATGGTGGAGGCGCTCGTGGAACTGGTGAAGCCGCTGCCGGCGTACGACCGGATCTCGGCGGGATTTCCCGGGGTGGTGCGCAACGGGCGCGTGCTCACGGCCCCGCACTGGGGCAACGACATCTGGAAGGGCTTTCCGCTGGCCGACACGCTGCGCCGCAAACTCGGCAAGCCGGCGCGCGTGCTCAACGATGCCGACGTGCAGGGGTACGGCGCCGTGAAGGGGAAGGGGCTCGAGTTCGTGATCACGCTCGGCACCGGCATGGGCTCGGCGCTCTTCCGCGACGGCCAGTTGATGCCGCATATGGAGTTCGCGCAGTTCCCCTTCCGCAAGCACAAGACGTTCAATGAATACGTGGGCGACGCCGTGCTGAAGACGCACAGCAAGAAGAAGTGGAACAAGCACGTGGCCAGGGTCATCGACGCCTTCCGCGTGCTGCTCAACTTCGACGTGCTCTACATCGGCGGCGGCAACGCGCGGCACGTGAAGCTGGACCTGCCCGCCGACGTGAAGCTGGTGTCGAACGCGGACGGGCTCACGGGTGGGGTGAAGTTGTGGGGGTAGGCGGGGAGGGCGGGGGCGTCCGCTCCGTGGTGGCGTTGCGACGTGGCGGTTGTCGTACGAGTGCGCTACATTGTAACACATGAAGGACTCCCACCTGACGCTCCGACTGCCGGCGGATCTTGCGGCCGCGCTCGACCGCCGCGCCGGCGAGCGCGATCTCGGCCGGTCGCAACTCGTGCGGGAAGCCGTGAGGGCGTACCTCGCGGGGGCGGCAGCGACTTCCAGCGCCCACATCATGCGGTCGGGGCGGGAGCTGGCCGAACGCTGGGCCGCACTTCCGCGCCTCGGTCACGACGAGGCCGCGGCGCTCGGAGACGACATCGTCGCGGCGCGCCGGGCGCTGCCCGCCCCCGAGGACGCCTGGAAGTGATCCTCGACAGTTCCGTCATCATCGCCGCGGAGCGGGGCGCTTTCGACATGGAGGCACTCCTGCGGTCGGTGGGAGACGAACCGGTGGCCATGGCGGCCATCTCCGCGTCGGAATTGTTGTACGGGTGCCTTCGCGCGACCACGCCGGCCGTTCGCGCACGACGATTCGCGTTCGTCGAGGCCGTCCTCGAGCTGATCCCGGCCATTCCGTTCGGACTCAACGAGGCACGTCGCCACGCCGATGTCTGGGAGCATCTCTCGCGACGCGGACGGATGATCGGGCCGCACGACCTGATGATCGGGGCGACCGCCGTGGCCAACGGGCACCGGCTCGCCACGCTGAACGCGCGCGAATTCCGTCGCGTGCCGGGTCTGACTCTGGTCGGTTTGCGCGCGTTCACCCGCTGACGCCCGCGGAGGATTGACGCCGGCCACCGGAACCCCTATATGTAGACCGTCTAACTGTGGACGATCTGACTATGGCCCCGGCCGACACCCGCCGCTCCGACCTCCTGCAGGGCACCCTCGACATGCTGGTGCTCAAGACGCTCACGCTCGGCCCGCTGCACGGCTACGCCATCGCCCAGCACATTGCCAGGTCGTCCGACGGCGTGCTGCAGGTGGAGCAGGGGTCGCTCTATCCAGCGCTCGAGCGCCTGCTGAACAGGGGACTCGTCACCGCCAGGTGGCAGTTGAGTCCCACCAAGCGCCGCGCCCGCTACTACACCATCACCGCCTCGGGCCGCAAGCAGCTCGGTGAGGCGCTGTCGGGTTACGACCGCGTGTCGTTGGCCATCGCGCAGGTACTCGGTCGTGCGTGAGCGCACGCTCGCGGCGGCGGTGCCCGCGGCGCGC